>NZ_QHCP01000016.1:0-172215 GCF_003182415.1 Actinokineospora spheciospongiae
CCGCCGCAGCGCGGCTCCACACCACCCCCGCCCGCCCGCCCCACCGCACCACCGCACCACCGCACCACCGCACCACCGCACCACCGCACCGGATGATGCGAACGAATGCCCAGCCGTAACGCAAGTTCCCCTTCCGATGCACAGGCATACCGGCACAAACGCCGATATCCGTGACAAGCGCGCCTCCCGAGCCCGCAGCGCCGGGACCCACCGCCACCGGATACGCCGTCATCACCCCGCACACCACCGGGTCCCCCCACGCAACCTCGAACTAACACCAACCGGCAGCCACCTCTCGGCGCCGCGCGGCTTCGTGCCAACGCCGTACCGGCAACCCGAACCTCACCCAGTGCGGGCCGCGCCAAGCGCTGGCCACCTGAAGCCGAGCCGCTGCGCACGGCGCACGGCGCCCGCAGGCCGGGAGTGCCAACTGGATCAGTGCACATGGCACGCGGTGCCCATCAGGCAGGAGCGCCAACCGAACCAGTGCCCACGATGCACCGAGCTCGCTGGGCGCACCATGACCACGCGCGGCATTCGTCCCCGCGCCACCGCAGCACCAGAGTGCCGGGGGCACCGGACGGGTCCGGCGCCCCGGTGGGTGGTCACCACGGGCGGGGCCTTGGCCGTGTGCGGGTCGCAACCGTGCGGGTGTGTCGGTCGGGTCAGGTGGTGGGGCGGCGAGGCGTCACAGCGGGGGCGGGCTCACTCGCTGCTCTGGTCCACTCGCTGCTCTCCGGTGCACCTGCGCCCCCACCACATCTCCACGACCCACACCCGCGACCGCCCACCTGCCTTCGCGCGCCATTCCGAATTCAGGCTAGCAGACACGTACGACATTCCAGGGCTCTGTCGACGTCCCCTGTGGACAACTCCGTCGGCAGCCCCGAACAAGGGTGCCCTGGCACGGCAAACAGCCGGATGCTCCACATCATACCGTCGTGACCGGGTTCGATGCTCGTAGCAGTGCCAGCTCTCGTTCCGCTGCCGCGCGGTCGCGGACCATGCCGCGTTCTGCGAAGGTGGCGGCGGCGGCGTCCAGGAGGTCGACTGCTCGGGTGTGGTCGCCCGTGCGGGCGAGGAGGCGGGCGAGTTCGAAGCGGATCACGGCCGCGCCGCTGTGGTCGAGGATTTGGTCTCGGACTCGCAGGGCCTCTTCGTAGTACGCCTGGGCGCGGGTCATGTCGCCTGCTGCGGCGCAGACTTCGCCCAGGTTGGTGAGGAGGTGGCCTTCGCCTATCACGTCTCGGGAGGAGCGGACCATGTCCAGGACCCTGGTCATGGTTTCGGTGGCGCTGGTGTGGTCGCCCGCTTGGGATTGGACCTGGCCCAGGCGGCGGAGGGTGTGGGCCATGCCGCTGGTGTAGCCGACCTGGCGGTAGATGGCCATGGCCTCTTCGAGGTGGGTGTGGGCCTCGGTCATGTGGCCGCGCCTGGTCAGTATGTGGGCGCTCTGGGTGCGGACGATGGCTCGGCCGACGACGTCGCCCGCGCGGTCGAAGTCGTGGAGGGCCTTGGTGTAGAGGGTGAGGGCTTGGTCGTCGTCGCCTGCTTGGCGGTGGAGGAGGGCGAGGTCTCGGTGGCAGAGGCCGAGGCCGACTGGCTCGTCGAGGGTGGTGAACAGGTCCAGGGCGGCGGTGAGGGCGGTTCGGGCCTGGGCCGGTTGGCCCCGGTTGATGTGCAGGGTGCCGAGGCTGCTCAACAGGGCCGCGGTGCCGCGGGTGTTGCCGGTGCGGCGGCACAGGGCCAGGGCGTCCTCGTGGGTGTTCTCCCAGTCGTCGAGGTAGCCGCGGGCTTCGAAGAGGGTGGCGACGGTGACGGCGAGGTCCCAGCAGGCTTCGTCCAGGCCCGCGGTGCGGGCCTGGGTGATGGCTGCGCGGAGGTTGGCCTGTTCGCCGTCCATCCACTCGAGCGGGTCGGCGAGGACGGCGCTGACGTAGTCCTCCGGGGGGTGCCAGCGGGGGGCGGTGCCGTGCAGGACCGTGTAGTCGCCGCCGTAGATGCGGCGGTGGGCCTGTTCGGCGATGGCGAGCCAGCCGCCGATGACCCGTTCCACCGCGTCCGCGGTCGGGGTGGTGACCTGTTCGCGGGCGAAGAGGCGGACGATGTCCTGGAAGCGGTAGCGGAACTCGCCGGTGGTCTCGACCGAGGCGACGTCGAGCATCTGGACGTCGACCAGGGGTTCGAGGAGGTCCGAGGGGAAGGGGCGGTCGTCGTCGAGGACGGCGCCAGCGACCCAGCCGGGGAGGGTGGGGCCCTCGACGGCGCTGAGGAGGCCGAAGAGGCGGCGGGCGGCGGGGTCGAGGCCGTCGTGGGTGAGGGAGAGGCTGGCGCGGATGGTCATCTCGCCGTGGGCGAGTTCGTCGAGGCGGTGGCGTTCGTTGGCGAGGCGGGTGACCATCGACGCGAGGGACCAGTGGGGGCGGGCGGCGAGGCGGGCGGCGATGATGCGCAGTGCCAGGGGGAGGCCGCCGACGGTGCGGACGAGGGCGGCGGCGGCCTCGGGTTCGCGGGTGACGCGGTCGGTGCCGACGACTCGGCTGAGCAGTTCCAGGGAGCGGGCCGGGTCGAGGGAGTCCAGTTCGATCTGGCGGGCGCCGGGGACGCCGGTGAGGCGGGTGCGGGTGGTGACCAGGACCGCGCAGGTGGAGCTGCCCGGCAGCAGGGGGATGACCTGGCTCTCGGCGACGGCGTCGTCGAGGACGACGAGGACGCGCCTGCCCGCGAGGAGGGTGCGGTAGACCTCGCGGCGTTCGGCGAGGCCCTGCGGGATCATCGGGCCGGGGATGCCGAGGGCGACGAGGAAGCGGCCGAGGATGTCGGCGGCGGCGCTGGGGTCGTCGCGGGTGCCGCGCAGGTCGCAGTGGAGTTGGCCGTCGGGGAAGTGTTCCTGGGCGACGCGGTGGCCGATGTGGGTGGCGAGGGTGGACTTGCCGACGCCGGGGCGGCCGACGATGACGACGACGCCGACGGCGCGGCCCTCGCCGGTGAGGACGGCTTCGGCGGTGGCGATGAGGGTTTCGTCGCCGAGGAAGTCGGCGGTGTCGGCGGGGAGTTGGCGGGGGACCTCGGTGCGCTGGCCCGCGGGGGCGGCGGTGGGGCCGGGGTCGCGTTCGGGGGTGGTGGCGTGCTGGTGCAGGGTCGGGTCGCCCGCGAGGATGGCGGTTTCGAGGAGCCGCAGTTCCTCGCCGGGTTCGAGGCCGAGTTCGTCGATGAGCAGGTCGCGGGCGGCGCGGTAGACGTCGAGGGCTTCGGCCTGCCTGCCGGAGCGGTGCAGGGCGAGCATGAGCTGGGCGCGGAGGCGTTCGCGCAGCGGGTTCTCCTGCACCAGGCGGGCGATCTCGCCGACGAGGTGGTGGTGGCGGCCGAGGCCGAGTTCGAGTTCGAGGTAGGTCTCGGTGGCGGCGAGGCGGTCCTCGTCGAGGCGCAGGGCGCGGGTGCGCAGGGCGCGGTGCGGGATGCCGCTGAGGCAGGGGCCGCGCCAGAGGGCGACGGCGGCGCGGAGCAGGCCCGCGGCTTCGGCGGCGCGGCCCTCCTTGGCCAGGACCCTGGCCTCGGCGACGGTGCGGGTGAAGGAGTGCACGTCGAGGCGGGCGGGGTCGACGCGCAGGGCGTAGCCGGGTGGGCGGGTTTCGATGGGGACGTCGACCCCGGCGTCGGTGAGGCTCTTGCGGAGGCGGGATACGCAGATCTGCACCTGGGTGCGGGCGGTGTCCGGGGGTTGGTCGTCCCAGAGGGTGTCGACGAGGTGTTCGGTGCTGACGACCTGGTTGGCCTCCACCAGCAGCGAGGCCAGGATGACCTGCTGCCTGCCGGGTGGGATGCGCACGGTGCCGCGGGGGCCGTGCACCTCCACCGGGCCGAGGATGCGGAACGCCGTGGCCGGTTCGGTTCCCGTCGCCGTGTCGATCGGGCACCTCCGCCGAGTCCGGTCATCGAGCAACGGGCTGACTGTAATCACGGTTAATCAGCGCTGTATATACGACGGATGCCAACGGGTTTCGCCCGTTCGGCGTCCTGGTGGGGGCCGTTCGCAGGCAGTGGCGGCGCGGTGGCGACGCAGCGCGAGGTGTCCGGAAACCGCGATGACGGAGGGTGGCTATCGGTTCGGCGACGGGGGGATAGCGGGCGGATAGCGGGCGGTTAAACCGAGGCGGCACAGTGATCTCCACGCGGCCGAGGTGAGTGTGCACCGGGGCCCAGTCCGAGGGGGAGCCCGATGGTGGGGACCGTCCCGAGCACCGCGACCACTGCGGCCGCCGTCGACCACGTGCGCCTGGCGTACCTGTACCTGGACGCGGGCGACCTGGACGCCTACGCGTCGCTGGTGCACGAGGACGCGCAGTTCCGCAGACCCGACGCCCCGGACGCGCGGGGGCGGGTGGAGGTGTTGGCGATGTTGGCGGTGTGCGTGCGGGCGGGTGGGTCGCACGAGTTGTTCAAGGTGGTGGCCGACGGGGACTGCATCGCGGTGGTGGGGCACCACACGTCGTCGGACGGTGCGGACGTGGAGTTCGCGGACTTCTTCACGATCGCCGACGACGGGTTGTTGCTGGGGTGTCGCCGCTTCTACTACCTGGCGCCGTAGGCGCGCAGGGCGGTCTGGTCGGCCCGTCGGCGGCGTGGGCGGTGGCGCGCAGGGCGAGGGGCGGGGGCGTTCGCGGTGTCACCGGTCAGCGTTGGATCAGGGCAGGATGGAGTCGACGTAGCCGCCGTCGACGCGGAGGGCGCCGCCGGTGGTGGCGGAGGCTTGGGGGCTGGCGAGGTAGACGACCATGTTGGCGATTTCCCCGGGTTCGATGAGCCTGCCGAGGAGGGACTGGGGGCGGTGCAGGCGCATGAACTCGCGCTGGGCCTCCTCCCAGGGGAGGTCCTTGTCGACCAGGCTGTACACGAAGTCCTCGACGCCGCCGGTGTGGGTGGGGCCCGCGATGACCGAGTTGACCGTGACGCCGGTGGCCTTGGTGGCTTTGGCGAAGCCTCGGGAGACCGAGAGCAGGGCGGTTTTGCTCATGCCGTAGTGGATCATCTCGGCGGGGACGACGACGGCGGAGTCGCTGGCGATGTACTGCACGCGGCCCCAGCCCGCGGCGATCATGCCGGGGAGGTAGGCGCGGGTGAGGCGGACGGCGCTGAGGACGTTGACCTCGAAGTAGCGGCGCCAGTCGTCGTCGGTGATGGACAGGGGGTCCTGGGCGCCGAAGATGCCGAGGTTGTTGACCAGGATGTCGACCGCGGGGAGGGCGTCGACGACCTCGGCTGTGCCCTCGGCGGTGGTGAGGTCGCCGGGGGCGGGGAGGAAGGTGCCGTCGAGGCGGTCGATGGTGGCCTGGACCTTGGCCGCGGAGCGGCCGTTGACGGCGACGGTCGCGCCCGCCTCGGCCAGGCCCGCGGCGATGGCTTCGCCGATGCCCTGGGTGGAGCCGGTCACCAGGGCCGTCTTGCCGCTGAGGTCGAGCCGCACTGCGCACTCCCGTGGGTCGGGGGGCCGCACCCGGTGCGCGGCCCGCGCACCCATCCTGACCGAGGACCCCCTTCGCCGCAGGGGTCCTCGCCGAACCCCACCCCGGCGGGTAGGGGGAGAAATCTCCTAGGGGGTTCGCGGAATAATCCATTTGGGACGTGACACGCGCCACTGTGAGCGTGTTTTCCCGCCTGGACCGGACGAACGCGAACCGAGCTTGCTTCCTGTCCTCGACTTCGCCCGTCCACTCCCAGGAAGGTCACCGCGGCGCTCCCCGGTGTTCACCGCCCGGTCACCGTCCTGATCGGACAGGTCCCGATCGGGCGGCGCCGCGTCGGTCAGACGGCGGCGCGGTGCAGGAAATGGGGGTCGAGCGTCTGGTCGGCCCGCAGGATCGCCTGCTGCAACGAGCGCAGCATCCGGCACGGTTCCAGACCCAATTCGTGGTTGAGCGTGCTGCGTAGCTGCGAGTAGACCCGCAGCGCCTCCGACTGCCGTTCCGAGCGGTAGAGCGCGATCATGAGCTGGCGGTAGAACGCCTCCCGGAACGGGTGCTCGCTGACCATGTTGAGCAGTTCGCCGATGAGGTGGCGGTCGCGGCCCAGGGCCAGGTCGGCCTCCACGCGCATCTCCACCGCGGAGACGCGCAGCTCGTCGAGCCGGATGGAGGCGTTGCGCAGCACCGGGCTGTCCTGCAGGCCGTGCAGGGTGGAGCCGCGCCAGTGCGCCAGCGCCGAGGACAGCGTCTCCGCGGTGCCGACGTGGTCCTCGGCCTCCAGCAGCCTGCGGCCCTCGCAGATGAGCCGCTCGACCCGGAAGGCGTCGACGGTGCTCGGGTCGGCCTCCAGCACGTACCCGCCCGCGCAGGTCTTGACCGGGCTGACCTCGGCGCCCTGTTCGCCGAGGAACTTGCGCAACTGGGAGACGTAGACGTGCAGCGCGGTGCGGGCGCTGCGCGGCCCGTGCCCACCCCACATCGATTCCAGCAACTGGTCGAGCGAGACCACCTCGTTGGCCCGGACCAGCAGCGTGGCCAGCAGGATCTTGACCTTGGCCGCCTTGGGTGTCCCCACCCCGTTCGCGCCGACCACCTGCAGCGGTCCGAGTACTCGGTATTCCATTTGTCCGCACCCCGATTTCGCGCCGAAAATTGCACCGGATCAACCGCGATCGTCGGCCCCCGGCCCTTTGTGACCGCGCTTGGACGACTTTCCCGGGTCCGATCCCCCGATTGCGGACCCTTAGCGGTTTGGCTAATGGCACTAGTCTGCACCGAGGTTCCAGCGGACGTAATCCACCGAAGAGCGCAACCTGGGCTGGACCGAATGCCGCGTGCGCCGCAATTAACACGCACCTAACAGTGAACGCCGATAACTCGGTCCGAATTGCGGTCGAAACCCCTAGCGGCACCACAGGAGGCGCAAGGGGGTGCCCCCCTAGGCATATGTCGGGACCCGGACCGGCGGGTGGTGGAATGCGCAAGTTCAGATAAGGGCGCTACTCGGATTGTGTCCGCAGACGCCGGAAGCCGCCGCCCGGGGTGGGGGCGGCGGCTTCCGGCGTGGGGGGTGGGGTCAGCCCTGGCTGACGGTCGGGCGCAGGCGGTCGGACACGGCCTCCCACAGGCTGCCCGGACTGGCGAACGCGGCCGGGGTCAGCACCTCGTCGGGGATCTGCACCCCGTAGGCCTCCTCCAGCTTGACCAGCAGCTCCACGGTGGCCAGTGAGTCCAGGCCCGCGGCGCGCAGGCTGGCCTCCGGGCTGACCGGTCCGTCCCCGCCCAGCCGGGGCAGCGCCTCGCGCAACTGCTTCTCGAACTCGGCGTCCCACTGCACGCTCATGTGGTCGGGTCCCTTCTCCTGGTAGGCGTCTCCGGTGCGGAGTTCGGTGACCGGCTCGCGGGCGAGCCGCAGCCGGGAGGCGTGCACCACCGCGCCGCCGCGCAGCAGCACCTCGGTGGGCGCGGGCCTGCTCAGGAAGCCCACCAGGCTGGCGGTCAGCCCGTAGGCGCCCACGTTGGGGATCTCCAGGAGCTGCCCCGGGTGCGGCGCGGGCAGGCTGGCGGCGCGGTTGACGATGTCGGCCGGGGTGCACAGCGGGCCGACCAGCGAGGTGGGCACCCGCTCGGCGTCGGTGGGGGTGGCGGGGCGGGCCGTCATCGGGCGCAGCCTGCCGATGCCGGAGAGGCCGCCGAGGTGGTGGATGCCGGTGTCGAGGACGGTGTAGGTGCCCGGTCCGCTGGTCTTGACGTCGGTGACGGTGCACACCAGGGTGCCGCTGTCGCCGACGAGGTAGCGGCCGGACTCGAAGACCAGCTCGAACCCGGGGGTGCGCCAGGCCGGGAAGCGCGCGTCCAGCTCGCGCTCCAGCGGCTCGCGCAGGGTGGTGTAGACCGGGCGGTCGCCCTCGCCCGCGTACGGGGTGGAGAAGCCGCCGCCGAGGTCGAGGTGGGTGACCTCGATCCCCCACCGGGCGGCCAGGTCGGCCGCGACCCGGACGCTGCCGAGCAGTTCCTCGCGCAGCGTCCGCTCGTCGGGGGTGTTGGTCAGCGGGTAGAAGTGGAAGCCGTGCACGGTGGCGCCGGGAACGGCCAGGTCGGCGCCGGTGACGTCGGGGTTGGCGTCGAGGTCCAGGCCGAACTGGGAGGGTTGGCCGGTCATCCGCAGCCCGGCGCCGCCCGCGTTCGACGGCGGGTTGACCCGCAGCAGGCAGGTGGCGCGGGTGCCGTGGGCGAGCGCGACCGAACCCACCCGGCGCAGGTCGGCCAGCGACTCCACCGAGTAGTGCCGGATGCCGGAGGTGAACGCGGCGGTCAGCTCCTCGACGGTCTTGCCCGGCCCGCCGTAGAGGCACTCGGCGCCGTCGAACCCGGCGGCCAGGGCGGACGCCAGCTCGCCGGTGGAGGTCAGCTCGACGCGGCAGCCCGCGCCGCGCAGCACCCGGACCAGCTCCGGGTGCGGGTTGGCCTTGAGCGAGTACATGACCACCGCGCCGGTGGGCAGCGCGGCGCGCAGGTCGGCCGCGGCGGCCTCGACCCTCTCGGCCCGGTACACGTACAGCGGGCTGCCGTAGCGCCCGACCAGCTCCGCGGCGGTAGGCCCGCCCCCGTCAGTCGCCATTCGCGGCACCTTCCCAGTCGCTGAGCAACGCCTTCTTGTCCGTCTTGCCGTTGGGGGTCAGCGGCAGCCGGTCGCGGACCGCGCACACCGGGGGCACCTTCGCCCGCTCCAGCCGCTCGGCGAGGCCCGAGAGCACCGCCTCCGGCTCGACCGCGCCGGTGACGACCAGCACCATGTCGCGGGTGCCGTCGGGGGGCAGCAGCGCGGCGGCGTCCACCCCGGGCACGTCGACGGCGGCGGCTTCGATCTCGATGGCGCTCATCCGGGTGCCGTGCCGCTTGAACTGGTCGTCGCGGCGGCCCGCGAAGTACAGGTGCCCGTCGGCGTCGAGCCAGCCGTAGTCGCCGGTGAACAGCCGGGCCGCGCCGGTGTCGGGGTCGGTGCGGAACCGCTGGGCGGTCAGCTCCGGGGCGCGCCAGTAGCCCGCCATCACGTGCGGGCCCTCGGCGACGATCTCGCCGACCTCACCGACCGGCAATTCGGCGCCGTCGGAGTCGAGGATGAGGACGCGGGTGCCGGGCAGGGCGGGGCCGACCGAGCCGGGCTTGGCGAGGTCGCCGTCCGCGTCGAGGATGCAGACCCGCTTGCACTCGGTGATGCCGTACATCGGGACCACGCCCGCGTTGGGGAAGGTGGCGCGCAGACCGGCGGTGGTGGGGGCGGTGAGCGCGGCGCCGGTGTTGGTGAACAGCCGCACGTCGACCGGCGGGGCGCCGCGGCGGGCGAGCCGGGTGAGCATGTCGGCCAGCGACGGCACGATGGGCACGACGGTGGCGCGGCTGGCGCGCAGGGTCGCCATCAGCGCCACCGGGTCCTCCGCGTCGGCCACCCGCAGCTCGGCGCGGGCGAGGGCGGACAGGAACACCTGGTAGAGGCCGTAGTCGAAGGACAGCGGCGAGGCGGTGAGCACGACGTCGTCGGCGCGGTAGCCCAGCCGGGCGGCGATGGCGGCGGCGGCGAAGCGGACCCGGCCGTGCGGGCACACCACGCCCTTGGGCGCGGAGGTGCTGCCGGAGGTGTAGATCAGCAGCGCCAGGTCGTCCGGGCCGACCTCGGCGAACGGCTCGTCGGCGCCCTCGGCCCCGGCGAGCACGGTCTCGGCGGGGACCAGGGTGGCGGCGGTGCCGCGGGTGGAGGCCGCGGCGGCGGTGTCGGTGCCCGCGGCGACGACGAGGGCCGGTTCGGCGTCGGCCACGACCTGGGCCAGGTGGTACTGCCGCATGGTGGGGTTGATCGGGACGACGACGGCGCCCGCGCGGAAGGCGCCGTAGAGCAGGGCGACGAACTCGCGGGTGTTGCCCAGCCGCAGCAGGACGCGGTCGCCGCGGGTGATCCCGTTGCGGCGCAGCCAGTTCGCGGCGGTGCGGCTGATCGCGTCGAGTTCGGCGTAGGTGTGCGTGCCGCCGCCGTCGGAGACCGCGGGGCGCCCGCCGGCGACCGCGGCGGCCTCGGTGAGCAGGTCGGCGACGGACCCGGGGGACTCGACCGCCTCGGGCGCGCTCAGCACCACGTTCGTCATCTGCACACTCCGTCATCTCCGGGGGCGTGGGGCTCGCAGGTCTGGTGCGGCGGCCCGCCGGGCCGCTCCCGCCACCACCATCGGGCACCCGGCTACTCCGGTCCTTAAGCGGCGCCTAGTCGGACCCGCCCGTCGACTCCATTGCCGTGCAAGGCTTCCGGGCCGGGGGGCGCGGTCGGTGGAAGCTTGACAACCCTCAGCTTCGGCTAGTCTACTTAGCTTTGAAGCTACGACTGATAACCGCCCTGGGGGGAACGCCCGATGCCGAGAAGAGGCCTCACGACCACGTCGGTGGTCGCCGCCGCGGCCGACCTCGCCGACGCCGACGGCCTGGGCGCGCTGACCCTTGGCAAGCTCAGCGCCCACCTCGGCGTGCGGGTCCCGTCGCTGTACAAGCACATCGACGGCATCGGCGACCTGTTCCGCAGGCTGGCCGCCAGCGCGACCGGTGAACTGGCCGAGGCGCTGCGCTCGGCGGCCGCGGGCCGCTCCGGCGCCGACGCGCTGGCCGCCACCTGCCACGCCTACCGCGAGTTCGCGCTGAGCAGGCCCGGCCGCTACGACTCCATCCAGCACCCGATGGACTCCTCCGCCGAACTCGGCGCCGCCAGGGCCACGATGCTGCGGGTGGTCGCGGAGACGTTGCGCGGCTACGACCTCGACGACGACGACCAGATCCCGGTGGTGCGGATGGTGCGCAGCGTGCTGCACGGGTTCGTCTGCCTGGAGCGCGATTCCGGCTTCCAGCTCGACGTGCCGCTGGAGTTGAGCTTCGAGGAGCTGATCACGATGCTCGACAATTCGCTGAGCACCCGCCGGGACTGAGCCCACGACGGAGAAGGCCACCCGGGTCCCGGGTGGCCTTCTCCGTCGTGGGAGCCCGGGGCCACCGGCGGGGATTCCCGGTGGCCCCGGGCGGTCTCAGACGGCGGGGGCGGACTCGACCTCCACCACCGCGCAGGTGGAGGTGAAGCCCGCGCCGCCGCCCACGAGCAGCACCTTGTCGCCGACGCCGACGATCCCGGTCCGCACCGCGTGGTGCAGGCCCGCGAACTGGTCGCCCGCCCCGATGTGGCCCGCGAGGCGGCCGAACTCCCAGCTCGTCTTGGCCTCGTCGATGCCGATGAGCTGGTGCAACTGCCACTGGAGCTTGGCCCGACCGCTGGCCGGGATGACCACGTGGGCGATCTCCGCCATGTCCGTCTTCGCGTCTACCAGCGCCTGGTCGATCGAGGAGCGCACGGTCGCGCCCAGGCGGCCCGCGGCCTCGCGGACCGCGCCCATGCCCCCGGGGAAGGCGGCGATGCGCTCCCCCAGGGCGAGCTGCTTCGAGCCGGGCGAGTCGTACCAGTCCGGGCCGCGGACGACCTGCTCCAGGCTGTTGTCGCACACGGTGGCGGTGGACAGCAGGCGGGCGAAGCCGCGGTCATTGGCCAGCAGCAGCGCGGTGGCGCCGTCGCCGTAGAGGATGCCGTCCTCGCTGCGCCAGCGGTCGATGCCGGGCAGCGCGAAGCGGTCGCCGGTGGTGATCAGCGCGGTGGACGGCTCGGCGCGCACCGAGAGCTGGGTGGCGGCCAGTTCGAGCGCGGCCATGCCGCCGTTGCACTGCTGGAGGACCTCGTAGGCCGGGACGCGCTCGCCGACGGAGAACCGGGCCACGTAGGAGGCGGCCGGGAACATGTCGACGCCCTGGAACCACAGGCTGGCGTGCAGCACCAGGGCGCACTCGTCGGCCGAGCGGCCGGAGGCGGCCAGCGCGGCGGTCCCCGCGCGGGCGGCCATCACCGGCGCCGGGTCCTCGCCGACGAGGACCGACAGGATGCCGTTGGCCTCGAACTCCACCGCGTCGTAGAGACCGTCGCGGACGGCCTGCTCCGCGCTGTGCGGCTCGGGGAGGTCCACCCCCAGACCCGCGACGTACGTGTTCTCCCAGTGCATGCCAGTCCCGCTTTCGTCTGGAGTGGTCGGACCGCCCGCTGTTCCCCGGCGGGGGTCTCGGCCCGCGGCGGACGCCGGAGGGGCCACGCCGATCGTCTCCCCCGGCGCTTGCGGGGTGCTTAAGCGATCAGCGCATCAGTTGCCGGGGGGCGGGGTGCCGCCCCCCGGCGCGCCGCCGCCCATGCCGCCGGTGGCCTCCTGCTGCGTCGCGCTGTTCGCGTAGTCGTTGGTGGGGTCGCGGTAGATGGTGTGGACGTGTCCCCAGCCGGAGGTGACGACACCGTCGACGTCGGCACCCGCCGAGCCCTGCTGGGCCGCGAACTCGATGTACGCGTTCGGTCCGGAGATCTGGAAGTGGATGCCGTTGCCCTGGGTCGTGTCGTAGGTGGTGGCACCCGACCAGTTGACGTAGGTGGTGTCCAGGGTGGCCTCGATCTTGGCCAGGGCATCGGCGGTGGTCTCCTCGTCGGCGAGGCCGACCCAGTTGGCGATGACGTCGAGGAGGAGTTGCCTCTGCTCGTCGGTGAGATCCGCGCCGGAGAGCCCGGTTCCGGTGGGGTAGTCGCAGGTGCTTCCGGGTGCGCACACCATGTTCGCGACGTCCTCGCCCTGGTAGAGGGTGGTTTTCTGCTCGTCCGTGAGGCTGTTGTAGAAGGCGAACGCTGTGGTGTGGATGTCCGCGAAGGGCTGCACCTGCTCGCCGTCGGCGTTGGTGTAGACGGCGGGCTGCACGCCCAGGTGGGTCGGGGCGAAGGTGATGGCGTCGGTCGCGCCGTCGAGGGTGGCGTTGATGCCGAGGTGGTGGCCGCCGAACTGCAATTCGAAGGCGCTCGTCGCGGACGGGTCGCCGAAGAAGGCGATGTAGTACTGGCCCAGCGACTCCTCGGTGCTGGAGCTGTTCTCCGCCAGGTACTCGTCGCCGCCGATGATGCCGGTGACGGTTTCGTAGCCCTCGTCGTCCAGGAGGGCTTCGAGGACGGCCATCGCGGCGGCCCGCTGCTCCCCGGTGAGGTCGGTGAGGTCGAGGCCGGCGCGTTCGACGAAGGTGACGGGGAAGTTCGACCACGAGGTCGTCTTGGTCTCGTCGTCGTAGGCGTACAGCACGGCTTCGCGCTGCTCGTCGGACAGAGTCGCGAGGAACGCCTGCGCGGCGGCCGCGGTGTTCGAGATGGTCTCGGCGGTGGTGCTCGACGACGCGCTCGCGGAATCGACGAGGGTCGAGATGGCGGTGTCGCCCGAGGTGGTCGGGCTGGTCGAGGTGGCCGTACCGGTGCCCGCGCACCCGGCGAGGGAGAGCCCCGCGGCGAGCAGCGCCGAGGCGACCCACAGCGCCTTGCGGCGCCGGGGAGGCGGTGCGGTGGTCGGGTCGGTGGTCGCGCTGGTCTCGTTCACACCGGTGACGCTAGGGAGCGTTCCTTTGGACGGGTTGTGAGCCGCCCCAGCGCGCGCTGAGTGGGCTGCGGCCGGGTCCGGCGGTTCCGCGCTCGCCCGGACCTCATGATCCCGCGGCACCCGGTGGGGACGAGGCGCCGACGCGTTCCGGACCGACCGCCGCGCCGGGCCGCACCCGGGCGGGCAGGGTCGCCGCGGCGAAGACCGCGCCCGCGAGGACGACCGCGGCGGCCACGGTCATGCCGACGCCCGCGGCGGTGGTGAAGGCGTCGAGCGCCCGGTCGGCCACCCCGCCCCGCCCCTCCTCCCGCGACAGCCGCAGCGCGCCGCCGAGCGACGAGCGCGCCGCGGCGGGCAGGTCGGCCAGCGCGTCGGCGTAGAGCCGCTGCGACACGGTGCCGACGACGGCGACGCCGAGGGCGAAGCCGAGTTCCTGCATGGTGTCGTTCATCGCCGAGCCCATGCCGCTGCGCTCGTCCGGGACGGTGCTGAGCATCGCCTCGGTGGCCGGGGACATGGAGAGGCCGAACCCGACACCGACGGCGAGCAGGCCGGCGAGGACCTGCCAGTACCCGCCCGCCCAGGCGATGGTGAGGATGCCCGCCGCGGCCACCGCGAGCCCGAGGCCGACCGCGCCCCGGGTGCCCAGGCGGGTGGTGAGCGCGGCGGCGAACCCGGAGGACACCCCGACCGCCACCGCGACCGGCGCGATGGCCAGCCCCGCCTGCAACGGGCTGAAGCCGAACGCGATCTGCAACCGCTGGGTGAGCACGAACAGGGTGGCGGCGAGCCCGAACACCAGCAGCAGGTTCCCGACGCTGGCGCCGAGGAAGGTGCGGCTGCGCAACACCGCCAGGTCCACCAGCGGGTGCTCGGCGCGGCGCATCCGGGCGGTGAAGCCGAACCCGGCGGCGACGGCGGCGGCCAGCGCGCCGAGGACCGGCGGGGACACCCAGCCGTGCACCGGGGCCTCGATGATCGCGTAGACCAGCGCCACCGTGGCCGCGGCGCCCAGCGCGGCACCGGGCAGGTCGACCGGGGCCGCGGCCGGGTCGCGCCACTCGGGCACCACCACCAGCCCGATCCCCGCGGTGACCAGCACCAGCGGCACGTTGAGGACGAACACCGACGCCCAGCCGAAGTGGGTCACCAGCACCCCGCCGACCACCGGCCCGATGGCCACGCCGAGCGCGGACACCCCGCCCCACACCGCGATCGCCCGCTGCCGCTCCGGGCCTGGGGCGAACACCTGCACGATGATCGACAGGGTGCCCGGCATGACGAACGCCGCGCCCAGGCCCATCACCGCGCGGGCGGCCAGCAGTTGGCCGACGTCGTCGGAGGCCGCCGCGAGCAGCGACCCGAGGCCGAAGAGCACCAGCCCGCCGAGGGTGAAGCGCTTGCGCCCGAACCGGTCGGCCACCGCGCCCGCCGCGAGCAGCAGGCCCGCGAAGACCAGCGAGTACACGTCGACGATCCACTGGACCTCGGTGGTGCTCGCGTCGAGTTCCTCGATGAGCTGCGGGATGGCGACGTTGAGGACGCTGTTGTTCAGCACGATCGCCAGCAGCGACAGCGACATGACCGAGAGTGTCCACTGGCGGCGCGGGTGCGGTTCGCTGTCCACGGCGGCTCCTCGCTGGTGCGGGCAGGGAAGTCCGCCCCATGTCAGCCGGGTCCGCTTAAGCGGGGCTAATCGGCCGGTTGCTCGCGGCACCGGGTGGGTGGAGGGGTTTGACATCGGGCCGGACACCCGGCAGCATTGGCCGTGCTGGCTACTGGCGTTAGCCTCAAGGCTAGCGCTCGCGACGGGACCGGTCGGAAGGATGGCAGCGCAATGGGCGTGCGGTACCTCGACCGACCCGGCGGGCGCCTGGCCCACGAGGTGCGCGGCGACGGGCCGCTCGTGGTGTGCGCACCGGGCCTGGGCGACCTGCGCGGCACCTTCACCGACCTCGTCGACCGGCTCGTCGCCCGCGGCCACCGGGTCGCCTGGCTCGACCTGCGCGGGCACGGGGAGTCCAGCACCGGCTGGGACAGCCACCACGAGACCGACGTCGCCGAGGACCTGCTGGCCCTCGTCGCCCACCTCGGCGGCCCCGCCGTGCTGGTGGGCAACAGCTACAGCGCCGGGGCCGCGGTCATCGCCGCCGCCCGCGCGCCGGAGGCGGTCTCGGGCCTGGTGCTGACCGGCCCGTTCGTCCGCGACCAGCCCGTCACCGCCCTCGACCGGCTGGCGAACGCCCTGTTCGCGGTGCCGTGGCTGGGGCGGGCGCTGTGGTGCGCCTACTGGCCCAACCTGTTCGGTGACAAGCCCGCCGACCTCGCCGAGCGCAAGCGCGCGCTGGCGGCCAACCTGGCCGAACCCGGCCGGTTCGCCGCGGTGCTCGACATGCTGCGCGGCGACCACGCGGTCGCCGAGGCCGCGCTGACCGCGGTGCGCTGCCCGGCCGTGGTCGTCATGGGCGAGCGGGACCCCGACTTCCCCGACCCCGCCGCCGAGGCCCGCTTCGCCGCCGACGCGCTCGGCGGCACCGTGGTCATGGTGGCCGGGGCCGGGCACTACCCGCACGCCGAGCGCCCGGACACCGTCGCCGCGGCGGTGGCGGGCCTGCGCGGCAGCCTGGACCGGTCGTCGTGCCGCGAGTAGGGCTCAACACGGCCAAGGTCGTGCAGGAGGCGGCCGCGATCGCCGACAGCGAGGGGCTGGAGTCGCTGACCCTGGCCCGGCTGGCGAGCGAGCTGGGCATCCGGGTGCCCTCGCTGTACAAGCACATCAACGGCCTCGCCGACCTGCACCGGCGGCTGGCCGCGATCGCCAACGAGAGCATGGCCGAGGCCATCCGCGGCGCCACCGTGGGCCGGGCGGGCACCGACGCGCTGCGCGCCTGCTGCCGCAGCTACCGCGAGTTCGCGGGCAGGTACCCGGGCCGCTACGCCGCCGCCCAGCGCGCCCCCGACCCGAACGACCCGGACCAGGCGGCCCTCCACAAGCTCAGCGGGGAACTCACCTCGCTGGCCCTGAACGTGCTGCGCAGCTACGACCTCGTCGGCGAGGACTCCATCCACGCCGCCCGCATCCTGCGCAGCGCGATGCACGGCTTCGTCAGCCTCGAACAGCTCGGCGGCTTCGGCCTGCCGACCGAGATCGAGGCCAGCTTCGAGCGGCTGATCGACCTGCTCGACGCGGGCCTGCGGGCCATGGCGGCCCAGGGCAGCACACCGACCACCTGACCGATCTCCCCCGACCGACCCCGCGGGCGCGCACCGCGACCGACACCGCCGTCACCCGCGGTGCGCACCCGCACGTCTCCGCGAGGACCCGTGATGAACCTGCTCGTCCCCACCAAGCCCACCTCCCCGCCCACCGCCGCGAGCCGCACCGGCTGGGGCCTCGGCGGCGCGTTCTTCCTGGCGTTCGGCGTCTTCGAGATGGTCGAGCACGGCGGCACCACCTGGGCCACCGGCCTCATCGGCGCCCTCGCCCCGGACATCCCGCTGCTGTTCGGGTTCTGGGGCAAGGGCTTGGCCAAGAGCCAGCTCTCGCCGAAGGTCGTGCCGTTCTACAACGCCACGCACCACTGGCTGCCGCCGGTCCTGGTCATCGCCTGGTTCAGCCTGATGACCGGGACCAACGACGAGGCCGCCCCCGGCTTCACCCTGGGCGTGATGTGGTTGGCGCACATCATGGTCGACCGGGCGTTCGGCTACGGACCGCGCAACCGGGCGGGTTTCCAGCGCTGGCAGGGTGATCCGGCGTAGCGCCGCTTAAGGGTTCGCGTAGCGGGGTCTTCGACACTGGAGGCGAAGCCCCGGAGAGCGAAACCCGATCGGAGCCGATGTGGACACCGCATCAGAGATCCCACCCGCCGCCACGAAGTGCCCGTACGCCTACCCGTTCCACCGGCCGTCGGCCATCGAGGTCCCGCCGCTGTACGAGAAGCTGCGCGAAGAGGACCCGGTGGCGAAGGTGTCGCTGCCCAGCGGGGACGAGGGCTACGTCGTCAGCCGCTACGAGGACGCCAAGCTGGTGCTCTCGGACCTGCGGTTCAGCCGGGCGGCCACGGTCGAGCCGGGCGCGCCCAAGCTGACCCACGTCACGCCCCCGCCGAACAGCCTGTTCACCCTGGACCCGCCGGAGCACACCCGGCTGCGCAAGCTGGTCGCGGCGGAGTTCACCAACCGCCGCGTCCGCGAGATGCGCCCGCGCATCCAGCAGCTCACCGACGACCTGCTGGATGAGATGGCCAAGGGTGACGGCCACGCCGACCTCAACGTGGCGCTGGCGTTCCCGATGCCGGTCGCGGTGATCTGCGAACTGCTCGGCGTCCCCTTCGAGGACCGGGAGAAGTTCCGCAACTGGTCCAACGCCATCGTGGCCCTCACCACGATGACCGAGGAGCAGATGATGGCCGAACGGCTCGCCATGGCGGGCTACATCTGGGAACTGGTGCAGAAGAAGCGCACCGAACCCGGCTCGGACCTCCTCTCGGCGCTGATCACCGCCCACGACGACGACAACTCCCTCGACGAGGGCGAACTGGTCATCATGGCGATGACGCTGCTGGTGGCCGGGCACGAGACCACGGTCAGCATGATCGGCGCCTGCGTGCTCACCATCCTGCGCCAACCGCACCTGCGCGACGTCGTCGACAACCACCCGGAGAAGATCGGCGCCCTGGTCGAGGAACTCCTCCGCGTCAACCCCATCGGCGACGGCGGCCCCATCCGCATCACCCTGGAGGACGTGGAGGTCGCGGGCACGGTGATCCCCAAGGGCAGCGCCGTCATGGCCGCCGTCGCCTCCGGCAACCGCGACGACCGCCGCTACCTCAACCCCACCGAGGTCGACGTCGACCGGGAGAACTCCCAGCACCTGGCCTTCGGCCACGGGGTGCACTTCTGCCTGGGCGCCAACCTGGCCCGGCTGGAACTGGAGATCGCCATCAGGTCGGTGTTCGAGCGCTTCCCGACGCTGCGGCTGGACACGGAGCTGGACGCGCTGCGGATGAAGAGCGGGATGATGGTGCACGGGCTGGAGTCGCTGCCCGTCACCTGGTAGGCCGCACGACGAACAGGACCGCCGAGCCCGGGGCTTCGGCGGTCCTTTTCGTGTGCGGGGGAAGTCGTGGACACTGGACCGGTGGAGGAGAACGAAGTCGCGCACCAGGCGGTCACCGGCGACGTCGACGGTGCGGTGTTCCAAGCGCACACCGTGCACGCGGGGACCATCGCGCTGGGCGGGATCGGCCGGGCTCCGGGATCGGGGTCGGCGGCGGTCCCCTGGTCCCGGCTGACCGGCACCGTGCACGGCCGCGACGAGGTCGTGGCGTCTCTGGTGGCCCAGGCCCGGGGCGCGGAGCCGTCCGTGGTCGTCCTGCACGCGGGCGGCGGCTTCGGCAAGACCACGATCGCCCTCGCGCTGTGCCGCGAGCTGCGCGACGCGCTGACCGTCTGGTGGGTCGACGCGTCGACCGCGACGGGATTGTCCGAAGGGTTGCGCGAGGTGGCCTTCGAGGCGGGCGCCGATCCGCAGCGGGTGAGGGAAGCCTGGAACGGGGACGGCTCGGCCTCGTCGGTGCTCTGGAACGCCTTGGGCGCTCCGGGTCGCCCGTGGCTGCTCGTCATCGACAACGCCGACGACCTGTCGGTGCTCGCGGGCCCCGACGGCCTCATCGACGGACGGGGCTGGCTGCGCACCCCGCCCCCGGGCTGCACCCTGCTCATCACGACCCGCGACGGCAGGCCCGTCCCCTGGCCCGAGACCGCGATTCGTCACCGGGTGGACGCACTGTCGCGATCCGACGGCGCCGCCGTGCTGCTGGACCTCTGCCCAGCGGCAGGCGACGCGGAGGCTGCGGAGCGGCTTTCGCACTGCCTGGGGAACCTGCCGCTGGCGCTGCGATTGGCGGGGAAATACCTCCGCGCCGCCGCGGACACCCCGCTCCTGCCCGGCCTGGACCTCCCCCGCACGTTCGCCGAGTACGAGGCGCGGTGGCGCGAGCACGTGGCCGACCTGGCGGAGTCGCGGGACCGGCAGGAGGGCCTGGGCACGGCGTGGGAGATGACCCTGGACCTGCTCACCGACCAGGGTCACCACTTCGCCCGGCCCGTTCTGCGCCTGCTGGCCGCCTTCTCCTGGGCCCCGATCCCCCATGGCGTGCTGGACGCCGGGGTCCTCGCCGCGGAGCCGATCTTCGACGGCCTGACCGCGACGGCGTTGGCATCCACGCTGGCGCACCTGCTGGGGACCGGCCTGGTCGGGGGATTCTCCGACGAACAGTTCCCCCCGAGCGTCGTCCTGCACCCCGTCATCCGCGAGGTCACGCGCGCGCAGCCGGGTGCGGTCGCCGACCGTGTCGTCCAGGAAGCGGCGGTCGCCCGGCTCATCATCCGGTACGCCGATCGCCTCGCCCCCGGGCGCCCGGGCGAGGGCGGAGGGGAGGACTTCCTCTTCCTCACGCACGCGCACCAGTCGCTGTCCGACCAGTTCCGCGGCGGCCTCACCCGGGGTGCCACCGCCGCAGCACTGCTCGATGCCATCGTGCACGTCGTGGAGCAAGGGGGCTACGACAACGACGGCGCCGCCCGGGACCTCAGGAAGTACGCGAAGGGGATCAGGGAACTCATCGCGGAGGACGAGGACCAAGGAGCCCGCCCGGCGTGATCGCCGGGCGGGCTCCTCGTTGTGCGGTGGGGGTTACACGCCCGCGAGCTTCTTGTCGGCTTCCGCTTCCGGCTTGACGTCGGAGTCGGGGACCACAGCGGGTTCGTCGTGCTTTTCCAGCTTGTCGAAGCCCAGCTTGCTGTGCAGGGCGCGCAGCGGCTTCGGGGACCACCAGGCGAACTTGCCCAGCAGGCCCATCAGCGACGGGACCAGCATCGCCCGGACAATGGTGGCGTCGATCAGGACCGCCAGGGTCGTGCCGAAGCCCAGTTCCGCGATCAGGGTGATGCGGGAGAACATGAGCGCGCCCACGGCGATGCAGAACAGGACCGCCGCCGAGGTGACCATGCGGCCGGTGCGCTCGATGCCCAGGGCCACCGCCTCGCGGTCACCGACGCCGTTGTCGCGGGCTTCCTTGACCCGGCCCAGGAGGAACAGGTTGTAGTCGGTGGAGAGGCCGAACGCCAGGGCGAACAGGAGGATCGGGGAGGTCTGCTCCAGGGCGCGGACGTCGGTGAAGTGGAGGAAGCCCGCGAGGTTGCCGTCCTGGAAGGCCCAGACGAGGATGCCGAACGCGGCGCCGACGCTCAGGGCGTTGAGCAGGAGGGCCATGAGCGGGACGATGACCGAGCCGGTGAAGACGAACAGCAATAGCAGGGTCAGGGCGACCAGGGTGATGGCGGCGGTTGGCAGGGTGTCGGAGATGGCGTCGCGCTGGGCCAGCAGGTCTGCCGTCTGGCCGGTGTACTGGGTCGGGTGGGGGGTGGGGAGGGCTTGGACCGCGCGGACGGTGGTTTCGCCCGCGTCGCCCTCGGGGTTGTTGACGGCGGCGTCGATCTGCCAGTGGTCGGGGCCCAGCGGGCGGGGGGTGCTGACGCCCTGGATGCCGGGCACCTTGGCGACCTCGGCGCTGTAGGCGGCCAGGGACGGTGCGGCGTCGGCGGGGGCCTCGACGACGATCTGGAGGGGGCCGGTGGGTGAGTTGGCGAAGTCGGCTTCCAGGGCGTGGGCGACCTTGCCCGAGGACACGTCGCCGGGCATGTCGCTGGGGTCGACGCCCGCGAACTTGACGCCCAGCAGCGGGGAGGCGAGGACGAGCAGGATCAGCACCGACAGGGCGGTGAACAGGCCGCCGCGGCGCATGACGGTGGTGGCGACGCGGTACCAGCGGCCCTGCTCGGCCGGGCGCTCAGCGCGGCGCTGCCAGGACTTCGGCGCCAGGGAGTTGACGCGGTGACCCAGGGCGGCGAGCAGGGCGGGCAGCACCAGCAGCGCGAACACCGCCGCCGACACCACGGTCATGACGCCCGCGAGGCCCATGGAGCGCAGGTAGGACTGGGGGAAGATCGCCAGGGTGGCCAGGGCCGCCGCGACGGTCAGGGAGCTGAACGCGACGGTGCGGCCCGCGGTGTTCACGGTGCGGCGCAGGGCATCGGTGGTCGAGCGGCCCTGGGCCAGTTCCTCGCGGAAGCGGGAGACGATGAGCAGGCTGAAGTCGATGGACAGGCCCAGGCCCAGCGCGAAGGCCAGGTTCAGGCCGCCGGAGGAGACGTTCATCAGCTCGGTGAGGCCGCGCATCCCCAGCAGGGTCAGCATGATCGCGAACGCGCCGCCGAGCATCGGCAGCAGCGCCGCGGTGAGGCCGCGGAAGACCAGGAACAGCAGGATGAGCAGGATCGGCGTCGCGATGGTCTCGGAGATGCCGAGGTCTTCGTTGGTGACGTTGGCGAGCTGGGTGTGGGCGGGAGTGGCGCCGCCGAGTTCGGTGCGGCCCTTCAGTGCCGGGTTGGCTTCGATGGCCTCCTGCATCTGCTTCTCGGCGTCGATCGCCGCCTGGTCCGACATGGGCCCGACCTCGCCGACGATGACCGTCGACGTGCCGTCCTCGGCGATCAGGCCCGCGTTGCCGGTGGAGGCGTAGTCGATGACGTTGCGCACCTCGCCGCGGCCCCTGAGCAGGGCGATGGCCTCGGTGACGGCCGCGGGCGGCGCGGCGTCCGGGGCGAGGGCGGTGTCGGCGTGCACGAGCAGCATGTAGCCCTGCTGCGGGTCGATGCCGGTGACGTCGCGGATGACCTCGCGGGCGGCGACGTTGCCGCCGCTGGGGTCGTCGTAGTCCTCCAGGCCGTTGGTGAGCCTGGAGGACAGGTCGGCGGTCAGCAGCCCGGCGACCACGAGCACCGCGGTCGCCGCCAGCAGGACGAGGCGCTTGTGCCGCTGCAGCAGCGCTGTCAGTGCGGTCAGCATGGGGTCCCCTCGGTTGGTTGACTCGGACCGGTGCGCGGAACCTGGCTAGGCCCCCGATCCAATGGGCTAAGGCTAATAGCCGTTCGGCTATGGCCGCTAGACCCAACTTCGCCGGTCTCAGTGAATCCTCAGCTCCCGCGACCGGGGCTTAAGAACCGCTTCAGCGCCGCTCCCACGGGGGGCGTAGCAGGTCCGTCGACCCTGGGCGCAGGAGATCACGCGAGCGAGGAGACGGAACCCATGAGTCCAACGGCAGTCGATGTCTGCGTCGTCGGGGGCGGGCCAGCGGGCCTGGCCCTCGGGCTCGAACTCGCGCGGCAGGGGGTCGAGGTCGCCGTGGTGGAGCAGAGCGGGCACTTCAACCGCTCCTTCCGCGGCGAGTCGGTCTCGCCGGACGCGGTGCTGGTCCTCGACCGGCTCGGGGTGCTGGACAAGATCAAGGCCGAGGGCGCGCTGACCACCACCCGGATGGAGATCACCGAGGACGGCCGGACGGTGCTGGACACCGCCTTCGCCGACTTCGAGTACGAGCACCGCTTCCCGCTGGAGCTGCCGCAGCCGACCCTGCTCGGGGTGATGGACAACGTCGCCAGCGGTTTCGACAACTTCTCCATGCTGCGCAAGTCCACCGTCGTGGGCCTGCTGGAGGCCGACGGCGCGGTGACCGGGGTGCGGATCAAGGACCCCGGCGGGGAGCGCGAGCTGGCCGCGAAGATCGTCATCGGCGCCGACGGCCGCTACTCCAAGGTCCTGGAGATGTCCGGCCTGGCCCACGAGCGCGTCCCGCTCGACCGCGACGTGGTGTGGCTCAAGCTGCCGCTGCCGCCGGAGTGGGACACCGAGACCTACCGGGTGCGGATCAAGGGCGACCGGCACGGCCTGTTCATCCCCACCTACCCCGACATGGTCCGGGTCGGCTTCAACATCCCCAAGGGCGGCCTCAGGGAGCTGCGCAAGCAGGGCATCGGCGCCCTGCACGAGAAGATCGACGAGCTGGCCCCCGAGCTGTCGACCCTGGTGCGGGAGAAGGTGACCGGCTACTCCGACACCTCCATGCTCGACATCTTCACGTCCGTGGTCCCCCGCTGGTCCCGCGACGGCCTGCTGGTCATCGGCGACGCCGCGCACACCCTGTCCCCCGTCCTCGGCCAGGGCGTCAACCACGCCCTGATCGACGCGGTGACCCTGGCCCCCATGCTCACCGCCGCGCTGAAGGAGGCCGACCACCGCACCGCGCTGGCCGCCGCCGCGGTGGAGTTCCAGCGCATCCGCGAGCCGGAGGTCAAGCGGTCGCGCGGGTTGCAACTGCGCCAGGAGCGCATGTTCACCTTCGGCAGCAGGGCGGGCGTGTTCCTGCGCAGCTCGCTGTACCGGGCGATGAACCGCAGCGCGTTCCTCAAGCAGCGCGTGCTGGCCGACGCGTACTTCCGCCTCCAGAAGCGCGAGAAGGCGGCGTAGGCACCGACGACGAGAGGGCCCGCTCCCCCGGGAGCGGGCCCTCTGCGTTGGAACGGCGCTGTACGGGAAGGCCCGACCGGAGCACCGGTCGGGCCTTCTCGGTCTCAGGCGGGCAGGGCGGTGGCGAGGCGGGCGCGGGCCATCGTCACGACCTGGTCGGTGAGGATGTCCAGGCGGCGCAGCAGCCTCGGGTCGGTGAACACGTCCGGGCGGGACAGGGCGTTGATCGGAACGCCCATCGGGGTGGTCCAGGCGCGCAGCGACTGGGCGCTGTTGCGCAGGTCGGCCACCGCCGTGGCGGCGCCGTGGTCGCTCCAGCCGGTGGCGATGCAGCCGACCGCCCGACCATCGAGGTAGGACGGTGTGGCGGAGGCGAGGTCCTCGGCGTAGTCCAGGGCGTTCTTCATCAACCCGGACATGCCGCCGTGGTAGGTGGGGGTGGACAGGACCAGGCCGTCGCAGGAGGCCAGGGCGGAGACCAGGTTCCGGGCCTGGGGGGTGCGGTGCAGCGACACCGGGTCGTACAGCGGCAGGAGCAGGTCGCGGGCGGTCAGCAGCTCCACCGCGCAGCCCCGGGCCGCGAGTTGGCCGGCGACGACGTGCAGGGCGCGCTCGCTGACCGATTCCGGGCGGGTGGAACCGCCGACGAGGGCGATCGTGGGGGTGGTCACCGCGAACCTCCGGGGACTGGGACGGGGCGGGGGTGGGCGAGCCGGGCGGAGATCCGGTCGCAGGCGCGCAGGGTGGACTCGACGGCGCCGTCGGCGAGCAGGGCCGTCGAGCCGGTCCAGTCGCCGGAGGCGTGGACGCCGGGGCGGTCGGCCAGGGCGGCGGCGAGGGTGTCGGCGGCGCCGGGGCCGTGGGTGGTGGTGATGGCGGGGAGGAACCGCTGGTGCACGACGTGGTCGCGCCAGCCCGGCTGGCACTGCTCCAAAAGGGATTCCAGGCGGGCACGGGTGTCCTTCGGCGCTGTCCCGTCGTCGAAGCGGGCCAGGTGCACGACGGCGCCGGGGCCGAGGCGGGCGGCGTGGGAGTGGACGGCGTAGTAGAGGGGTTCGTCGAGGCCGTAGACGAAACCCGGGGTGGCCGAGGGCAGGTGGGACAGGGCGACGTCGAGGCAGGCGGTGCGGACCGGCGCGGTGGTCAACTCGACGTCGAGCAGCGACGCGGCCTTGGCGGGCGGCAGGCCCGCCAGCAGCACGGCGGGGGCGTCGAGGGTGGTGCCGTCGGCGAGGGTGACGCGGCCGGGTTCGACCTCGCGGGCGGCGGTGCCGGTGCGCAGGGTCGCGGTGGGCGCCGCCCGGCGCAGGGCGTCCACGATGGACGACCAGCCGCCGTCGACGTACAGCACCCCCTTGCGGACCAGGGCGAGCTGCGCGGCGACCGAGCGGGCGTCGATCATCGCCGGGGAGCCGGTGTAGCAGCTCACCCGCAGCAGCCCGAACGCCGCCTCACGGGTGCGCTCGGTGGGCAGCGCGTCGGCCAGCCACTCCTCGGCGGTCAGCCCGGCGGGGGCGGTGCGGGTGAGACCGAGGAAGGCACCGAGCGCGGCCCGTTCCCGCAGCGAGAACAGGGGGCTGCGCAGCAGGCCGAAAGCGCTTGCGTACCCCGGGGTCAGCTCCCCGGCGCGCAGCGCGCGCCCGTCCCCCACCGCCGGGGTTCCCGCGCGCAGCCGGATGCCGAGTGAGCGCAGCATCCGGTACGTGTATCCCTTGTAGAGCGCCCGTGGCCCGAGGTTCAGCGAGAAGCCCGCCACCGAGGTCGTCCGGGCGCGACCGCCCAGTTCCCCACCGGCCTCCACCAGCACGACCCGGTGGCCGCGGCGGCTGAGCACGGCCGCGGCCGTCAGCCCGGCCAGTCCCCCGCCGACCACGACCACATCGGTGGTGCTCACGCCAGCTCACCGGAGGCCACCATCGACGCGACCAGCCCGCGGCGCATCTTGCCGCTGGAGGTGCGCGGCAGCGTCCCCGGGCGGACCACCAGGACCCGGTCGGGGCGCAGGGCGGTGCGCTCGGACACCACCCGCTCCACCTCGAAGGCCAGGGCGGCGGTCTCGGCCGGTTCGCGGAAGGCCACCGACTCGACCACCACGACCAGCCGCTCGGTGCCCAGCACCGGGTCCGGCACGCCGACCGCGGCGGCGGCGCCGGGTCGCACGCGCGGCGGCTCGCAGGCGGCCTGCTCGATCGGGTACGGGTGGTGGTTGCGCCCGGCGACGATCACCAGGTCCTTGGCCCGGCCGGTCAACACCAGCTCCCCCGAGTCGCGGAAGCCCAGGTCGCCGGTGTCGAGCCAGGAACCGGGGGCCAGCGGCGGCTCCCCCAGGTAGCCGGTCATCATGGCGGTGCCGCGGACCTCGACGCGGCCGATCACCGAGTCGCCGACCTCGCGGCCGTCGGCGTCGACCACCCGGACCGCCAGGCCGGGCACCTCGACCCCGCAGGACACCAGGTCGTGCGCGTCCCCCGGGGTCAGCGGCGGCAGCAGGGCGCCCTCGGTGGTGAGCGCGGACCGGCTCACCGTGCGGACCCTGGGCAGCGTGCCCGCCGGGGCGAACGTGGCGGCCAGGCCCAGTTCGGCCATGCCGTAGCAGGGGCGCATCGAGGTGGCGGCGAAGCCGTGCGGGCCGAGCGCGGCCTGCCACTGCCGCAGCGTGGCGTGGTCGACCAGTTCGGCGCCGTTGAACGCGACCCGCCAGGCGCTCAGGTCCAGGCCGACCGCGGTCAGGCCCGCGACGGCCTCGGCGGCGAGCCGGTAGGCGAAGTTCGGGGCGGGTGAGATGGTGACGCGGAACCGGTGCAGCAGGGTCAGCCACCGCTCCGGGCGCATCACGAACGACAGCGGCGGCATGATCGCGCTGGCCAGGTTGTGCAGGAACGGGGACACGACGGTGCCGATCAGGCCCATGTCGTGGTGCAGCGGCAGCCAGCCGCCGAGCATGTCCCCGGCCAGGAACGGCGCGGCCAGGGCGATGGCCCGGGACGCCTCCAGCACCGACCGGTGCGACAGGACCACGGCCTTGGGGGTGCCGGTGGTGCCCGAGCTGAACTGGATCAGCGCGGGCGCCTCCGGGCGGACCGGGGTGGGGGCCGGGATGTCGGCGGTGCCGAACGGCGCCACCAGGACCGGCGGGCCGAGCCGGGCCGCGGTTGCGGCCAGGGCGGGCCCGCAGACGACCGCCGCGGGGGTGGCGGCGGCGACCATCGCGGCGGTCCGGCTCAGCCAGCCCTCGTGCCGGGCCCGGGTGAGCGGGGGCTCCACCAGGAACGGCACCGCGCCGACCAGGCTCGCCCCGTACAGGGCGGCGAGCAGGTCGACCGAGGTGTCCAGGCACAGCGCGACGGCGTCGCCGGTGCCCACCCCGGCCCGGCGCAGCCGCACCGCGGCGGCACCGGCGAGCCGGTACAGGTCGCGGGAGGTGAGCCGGGTCTCGCCCTGCCTGCCGTCGACGACGTGGTGGGCCACCGACAGCGGGCGCCACTTGGCCCGCCAGGCGAGCGCGGCCCCCAGGGAGTCCGCCGGGACGGGCTCGGCCGGGGCGGCACCGGCCACGGGCAGGCCGATCCGGTCCGGGTGCACCTCGGGGGCGGTGAGCACCGGGCGGTCGAGCGCGGGCGGGGGGATCAGGGTGGAGGTCAAGGCGGACTCCCAGGGGTGGCGGGGTTCAGAAAACGTGCTCAACGCCGGTCCGGCTGCCCGGGTGCCAGGTCGGGGACGGTGCCGGGCGGGGACGAGGGGGCGGGTGGCGGGAGGAAGACAACTCAGCCGAGGATGAAGGGGAAGTCGTTCGCGGCCATCTCGCGGGCGGAGTCGGTGACCGCGGCGAACAGTTCGTCGAGGTCGGCTTCGCTGTGCGCGTCGCCGGTGAACAGCATCGGCAGGCTCAGCGCGTACACGCCGCGGCGGCGCAGCAGCAGCGTCATCAGGAACAGCGCGATCGGGTTGATGGCCGAGGCGAAGTCGCGGTAGTCGGCGTAGGACTCCTCTGCGGTGAAGCCGAAGGAGCCGATGAAGTCGCCGAAGCCCAGCAGCCGCAGCGGGATGCCGGTCTCGGCGCGGAAGGCGGCCAGCCCGGAGCGCAGCCTGTCGACCTTGGCGCGGGTGCGGGTGTAGTACGCGTCCCCCTGGTCCCTGAGCAGGGTGAGGGTGGCCAGCGAGGCGGCGAGGGCGAGGTGGTTGCCCGCGTGCGTGGTCTGCACGGAGGTCTTGCGGCCCAGGTCGGTCAGCGGCATCCCACTGGTCTGGGTGTGCTCGATCAGCGCCGCCTTGCCCGCCACGACCGACAGCGGGATGCCCAGGGCGCTGACGACCTTGCCGTAGGTGTGCAGGTCGGCCGGGATGTCGAAGTGCGCCGCCGCGCCGCCGGGGCCGTAGCGGAACCCGGTCAGGACCTCGTCGAGGATGAACGGGATGCCCAGGTCGCGGGAGGCCGCCGCGGTGGCCTTGATGATCGGCACGGTGTGCTCGGGGAACGGGAACGAGGAGGACACGGCCTCGCCGAGCACGCAGGCCAACTGGTCGCGGTGGCGCTCGATCAGCTCGATCGCCTGCTTGGCGTCGTTGGGCAGCACCAGCAGTTCGCCGTTGTCGGCGACCGGGACGCCCTTGAGCGCGGGCGTCGGGGTGACGCCGTTCGGGCCGACCTCGGGGAACGGCTGCACCGGGTGCCCGTGGTACCAGAACGCGGTGTTGTGCGCGGCCAGGTCGTGCACGCCGTGCAGCGAGCCCTCGAACTTGGCGACCATCCGCTTGCCGGTGTGCGCGCGGGCCAGCCGGATCGCGGCGGCGGTGGCGTCGGTGCCGGAGTTGAGGAAGGCGAACTTCTCGCAGTGCGGCAGGAACCCCTGCAGGACGCCGATCAGCTCGGACTCGACCGGGTGCAGGTAGCCGTTGCCGGTGGAGGTGCCCAGCAGGTCGCGCACGGCGGCCACGACCGGCTCCGGGTTGTGCCCGTGCAGGGCCTGCGCGCCGAAGCCCAGGTGGCAGTCGAGGTAGGTGTTGCCGTCGACGTCGGTGATCCGGCTGCCCTTGGCCCGCGCGATGGACAGCGGGAACTGCGGGGCGTGGAAGGGCCAGAAGGCGTGGTTGGTGGCGCCGAGCGGGCGCAGCTTCTCCACCTGGGCCATCGACCCGGCCTGCCTGGTGGCCACGTCGGTGAACAGGTCGATCACCCACGGCTGGGTGAGCAGGTCGGAGACGAGGCGCTGCGTGGCGTCGGCGTCGAGGGTCGCGGTCACTGGTGGCCTCCGGCCTTGGTCCCGGTGAACACCCCGTAGTGCATGACGCCGCGGTCGTAGGCCTGGCGCATGAGGGGCACGGAGTTGAGGAAGCGGAAGATGTCCACGCCCTTGGCGCGCACCAGCTTCCAGACGACGGTTGGGTCCTTGATGACCGGCTTGACCAGGTCCGAGGACATCTTCCAGGTGTCGGTGACGCGCTCGGACCAGTCGTCGCTGCGCACGTCCTCGAAGCCCAGCCGCTCGGCCATGGCGTGGTAGTCCGGCAGCGGCAGCACGTGCGAGATGACGAAGTCGCGGTAGATGCGGCCGAGCAGGCGGTGCTCGGAGTCGTCGAGGTCGTTGTCGCGGGCGCACCAGGTGGCCACGACGAGCGTGCCGCCGGGCTTGAGCACGCGGTGGCACTCGGACAGGAACCTCTCCTTGTCCGGCATCAGCTCGCAGCTCTCCAGCGCCCACACGACGTCGAAGGAGTCGTCCGGGAAGTCGGTGCGCAGCGCGTCCATGATCTGGAAGTTGACCCGGTCGGCGACCCCGGCCTCGGTCTTCTTCTCCCCGCCGCGGCGCACCTGCTCGGCGGCCAGGGTGATGCCCTCGACCGTGGCGCCGTGGTTGGCCGCGAGGTACACCGAGGACGCGCCGACGCCGCAGCCCGCGTCCAGGATGCGGGCCCCGGTGGGGACCTCGCCGAACTCGATCAGCTTCTCGATCAGCCGGACCTGGGCGGCGTGCCGGTCGGCGGGCGAGTCCTCGGCCCAGTAGCCGTGGTGGATGTGCTCGCCCCAGACCTTCTCGTAGAGGTCGACGAGGCCGTCGTAGTGGTTCTCGATGGCCGACCGCAATTCCGGGTCGCTCCACCGGGGCACCAGCGCACTGGTCATGGTATTGTCCTTTTTGTTCCAGGGAGTCCGTTGCGGGAAATCAGAAGCGGACGAGCGCCGACTCCATCGTCAGGCCGGGTCCGAAGGCCATCAGGACCGCGTACGAGCCCGGGGCGGGGCGCGACTCGGTCAGAATCCGGTGCAGGATCAGCAGAACCGTGGGCGACGAGCAGTTGCCGTAGTCGGCCAGCACGTCCAGTGACGGCTGGAGCTGTTCCGGCGTCAGGGAAAGGCGTTCGCCGACGAAGTCGATGATCTTCGGGCCGCCGGGGTGCACCGCCCAGTGCTCGACCTCGTCCGGGGTGAGCCCGGCCTTGGCCAGCAGCCGCTCGGTGAACGGCCGCACCGCCTCGGACAGGAACAGCGGCACGTACGGCGACAGCGTCATCCGGAACGCGTCGTCCCGCACCGTCCAGGTCATCGCGTGCGAGGTCTCGTAGTGCGTCTCGGTGTGCGTGGCCAGGACGACCGGGCCGTCCTCGTCCGGCTCGGCGGCGGCCAGCACCATGCTCGCCCCAGCGTCGCCGAACAGCCCGCTCACCACGACCTGCTCGCGGGTGACCTCCGGTCGCAGGTGCACCGAGCAGATCTCCGCGCAGGTCAGCAGCGCCAAGTCGTCCGGCCGGGCGGCCAGCGAGTCGAGCGCGACCTTGAGGGTGTTGAACGCCGCGTAGCAGCCCATGTGCCCGACGAAGGTGCGGCGCAGGTCGTCGCGCAGGCCCAGTTCCTTGGCCAGCAGCATCTCCGGGGTCGGACCGGCGTACCCGGTGCAACTGGCCATCGTGTAGCTGCCGACCCGGTCCCGGTCCACCCCGGCGAGGACCTTGCCCGCCGAGCGCCTGCCCAGGTCCAGGACGTTGCGCTCCCACACCGCCATCCGCTCGGCCATGCCGGGGAACCCGTTCGCGTACACCTCACGCGGGTCCCAGGCCATGTGCCGGGTCTTGACCTGGGTGTTGAGGAACAGCTCCCGCGCGGTGGGCACCTCGGCGTAGAGGTCGGCGTAGAAGGCGTCGAACACGTCGGCCTGCGGGACGACCGTGCCGACGGTGACGGGTTCGAGCGCGAGGATCTTCGCGGGCCTCACGGCGACACCGCCGCCGGTTCCAGCTCGCCGCGCAGCCGGTCGAGGAACCCGGTGGTGATCTCGTCGGTCTGCAACTGCGCGAACGGCTCGATGAGCGTCACCATGACCGGCGCGACCTGCACCGACGCCTCGGAACGGGTGCTGATCTCCAGGATCACCTCACCGTCCACACCGGATTCCCGGGTGGTGAAGGCGCCCCAGGAGCGGAAGTTGTGCTCGCCGTGCGGCTCCCAGGTGATGTGCCCGGGGTCGGTGGTGTCGAAGGTGGCCTCGTAGTCGGGCACCAGGTGCACGGCGCCGTTGGTGATCGGGTCCAGCGCGTAGTGGTACACCGCGCCGGAGACGTGGGTCAGCGAGTTGACGCCGGGCATGAGCAGGCCCGCCCGCTCCACGTCGAGCAGCAGTTGCCGCACCTCGGCGAGCCCCGCGCGGACGCGGACGCTCTTGGTGGTGCCCGAACGAATCCAGACCATGTCGTTCTCCTATCGGACCGCGCTGGGGCGCGCGGGCTGCTTGACGGCGTGCCCGATGTAGCTGACGCGCACGGAGTTGTTCAGCTCGTACTCGCCGAGGCCGCGACCGCGCAGGATCGAGGCGATCAGCCGGTGCGGCGGGCGGGCCGGGGCCATGCCCTTGATCTCGGCCAGGGTGATGTCGCGCTCGGCCAGGGCGGCGCGCAGCTCGCCGGGGCGGATGAACATCCTCCAGTCGTGCGTGCCCGGGTGGACGATGCGCAGGACGCGCTCGGCCATGAGGATCGCGGTGAGGTAGCTGCCGAGGGTGCGGTTGATGGTGTCGAACAGCATCAACCCGCCCGGGCGCAGCACCCGGCTGATCTCGGCGACGGCGGTGGGCAGGTCGTGCAGGTGCTCCAGCACGTCGGAGATGACCACCACGTCCACCACGCCGTCGGCCATGGGCAGCCGGTAGGCCGAGCCGACCCGGTAGTCGACCGCGATCCCGCCCGCCGCCGCGTGCGCCCTGGCCGCCTCGATCGCCCCCTCGGACATGTCGAGCCCGGTGACGTCGTAGCCGAGCGCGGCCATGGCCTCGCTGACGATCCCGCCGCCGCAGCCGATGTCGAGGACCTTCGTGGCCGCGGGCGGCTGGTCGGCGAACCGGGAGCGGATCGCGCTGTCGAAGTAGGCGACCCGGGTGGGGTTCATGTCGTGCAGGGCGCGCAGCGGGCCCTTGGGGTCCCACCAGCCCTGCCCGATCTCGGAGTAGTACTCGGTGGCGATCGGAGCGCTGTCCGGGTCGATCGCCACCTGGTCGCGCCGGACCATCACAGCCACCTCGGGGTCTCGATGGGGTTGAGGCCGAGTTCGTGCTTGCCGATGAACTCGCGGGCCACGTCGTTGGTGAACGGCACCAGCGGACCGGCCTTGACGTCGCGCCAGATCTGCCCGATCCGGGTGCCGCCGGAGATGCCGGAGCCGCCGACGACCTCGAACGCGGTGGCGACCACGTGCTCGGCCTCGTTGACGACGAAGTACTTCGGCACGCAGGTCTCGGCGACGAAGGCGATCAGGTCCTCGCCCGGTTCGACGTGCTCGGTGGCGTGGCGGGTGAGCAGCGCCTTCATGGTGGCGATCGAGGCGCGCATCCGGCCGATGTTGAACTGGATGCCGGGCAGCGTCGCCAGCGACGAAACGGCGGTGTTCGACCGCCCCTTGGTGCGCTCGATGGCGATCTCGTAGGCGCGCTCGGCCAGGCCGAGGAAGACCGCGGCGAAGCAGTAGTGGCCCCACTGCTGCCGGGACATGACGAACAGCGGTGTCAGGCCCTCGGGGAAGAGCATGTCGTCGCCGTCGACGTGCAGGGAGTCGATGGCCAGCGAGTGCGAACCGGTCATCGGCATGGCCATGCCGTCCCACTCGCGGTGCACGCCCAGGCCGGGGGCGCCCGCCTCGACCAGGAACGCGGCCAGGTTGAACGGCGGTCGCAGGTGCTCGTCGGTGAGCCCGGCGGTGATGAGCAGGTGCGTGGCACCCGGGTAGCCGGTGGCGAAGTGCTTGACGCCCTGGAGCACGAACCCGTCGTCGACCCGCTTGGCCACCGTGGACGGGACGGTCCAGTTGGACCCGGAGGACTCGTCGGTGAACGGGCCGATGACGAAGGCGCCGGTCTTGACCGCGTCGAACACCCGCGCCTTGACCTCGGGGCTGGTCTCGCCGCGCAGCGAGCCGGTGATGATGGTGTGGATGGCGAAGGTGAACGCGGTCGACCCGCAGCCCTTGGCGATCAGGCGCAGCAGCTCGACGTTCTCGGCCAGCGTGGCGTCGAAACCGCCCAGGTCGGCGGGCACGTTGACCGCGGTGATGCCCGCGGCCACCAGGTCGTCGATGTTGCGCTGGACGAACGTTCCCTTGTCGTAGTCCTCCAGGCTGCGCTGCTCGAACACCGCGGCCAGCTCCACCGCCGAGGCGGTCAGCTTCGCCCAGTGCGCCGCGCGCGCCTCAGCGGTCATCGGCTCGGGAGTGGCTTCCGCCTGCTCCGGCCGTTCCATCGTCGCGGTCATCTCAGCCACCCCACCTGGGCTCGGCGAACACGGGGACACCCAACGCTTGCTTGCCTGCCCACTCCAGGGTGACGTCGGCGACCGGGGGCACCAGCAGCCCGGTGACCACGTCGCGGTAGGCGCGTTGCAGGGGGTCGTTGGTCAGCAGGGCGGAACCGCCCTGGGTCTGCATGGCGATCGTGACGACCTCCTGGCAGAGCCGGGTGATGCTCATCTTGGCCAGGGACATCTCGATGTAGTGGTCGAGCGGGTCGGCCTGGGTGGCGGGCGAGTCGTGGTCGGCGTGCACCGCGGCCCACAGGTGCGCCTCCGCGGCCTCCAGCCTGGTCTTCATCTCCGCGACCCGGAACTGGATGCCCGGCAGGTGCGCGTTGGGCTTGCCGATCACCTTCAGCGTGCGCTTGCGCTGGGTGTCGACGACGTGCTTGAGCGCGCCGCGGGCGATGCCGACGAACACCGACGCGAAGCTGCACCAGGCCCAGTGGACCCCGGTCATGAACAGCAGCGGCAGCGCGCCGGTGGCGCCGATCAGGTGCTCCTCGGCGACGAACAGCTCCTCCAGTGCCAGCGAGTGGCTGCCGGTGGCGCGCATCCCGGCGGCGTTCCACTCGGAGGTGACCCGCACGCCCCGGTCGGGCTTGGGCACCAGGAACGCCACCGGCTGCGGCAGGCCGCGGTCGTCGGTGACGGCGGCGGAGAGGAACAGGTGCGTGGCGCCGGGGAAGCCGGTGAAGAAGCCCTTGTGCCCGTTGAGGACGTACCCGCCCTCGACCGGCCTGGCCTCGGTGGTCGGGTGCCACCAGTTGCCGCCGACCCCGGGCTCGGAGAACCCGCCCGCGATCACAGCACCTTCGGTGGCGACCGCGCGGCAGGCGCGCTCGGCGGTCTCGCCCTCCAGGTTGGCGATCATCGCCAGGCCGTGGACGTGCATGTTGACCGCGAACGCGGTGGAGGCGCACGCCTCGGCCAGGGTCGACTGCGCCTGCACCAGCTCCCACAGCGACGCGCCGCCGCCACCGAACGCGGTGGGCACGGTCATCGCGGTGTAGCCGGTGCGCACCAGGTCGGCCAGGTTCTCGTGCGGGAAGCTGCCGTGCTCGTCGTGCGCGGCGGCGCGGGCGGCGAACCCGGGCGCCAGGTCGCGGGCCAGCGCGACGTAGTCCTTGCCCGGGGGTGTCTTGTCAGCCATTGTCGTTCTCCTCAGCGGCGGACAGGGCGGCGGCCAGGCTCGCCACGCTGTCCACTTCGGATTCCATGGTGTCGGCGATCCAGGCCCGCAGGTCGACCCGGGGGTTCCGCGCGCGCACCTCGTTGGCCAGCGACACCAGGTCCAGCGAGTCGAACCCGAGGTCCCCGGTCAGCGACTCGGCACCGGTCAGCGCGACCCCGGCCAGCGACGGGCGCACGGCCACCAGCAGGTCGACCACGGCGGCGGGCACGGCGGTCGCGGTGGGGATCACGACGCACCGCCCTGGGGGGCGCCGAACCCGGGCATGAGCACCACCGGCGGACGGGTGCGGTCGGCGGAGCGGTGCTCGCCGAGGATGCGGCGGCCCTTCTCGGTCATCAGGTCCTCGGACCAGTCGGCGGTCACGTCCACCGACACGTCCACCTTGGTGATGCCGGGGACGTCGGCGACCTTGAGCTGGATGGCCTGGATGATCACCGAGATGGCCATGCACAGCAGCGTGGTGGGGGCGATGACGATGGCGGCGTGCCCGGTGCGGTCGACCGCGACCGAGCGGACCAGGCCGAGGTCCACCACGGACATGGGCCGCGCCCAGGAGTTGCTGCACGGGTCGTAGACGTCGAGGAGCGCGCGGCGGACGGCGGCTTCCTTCGGCGTGTCGGCGAGGGCGGTGTTCTCCAGCCCGGTGCCGCTGAGTTGGGCGGTCATCCCTGCACCCCGTCCCACACCGGGTCGTTCTTGCGCCAGAACGACCAGGGCTCGCCGACGCCGTTGTCCTCGACGGCGGTGGCGAACTCGTCGCCCGCGATCGCGGCCTTGGCCTTCTCGATGTCCAGGCCGATCATGCGGGCGTAGTTCTCGCCCATGATGAGCTTCTTGTCCGCCTTGGTGATCTGCTCGATGCCGTAGCGCTCCAGCACCCGGTCGGAGAACGTCAGGTTCGCGAACGCCCGCACGATCGGCTCCGGGTGGAAGTGCATGGCGCCGGTGGAGTAGATGACCTTCCACGGGCTGCCCAGCGCGATGAACTGCGCCACCGCGTCCTCGATGTAGCCCATGCCGGACTGCAACAGCGCGGAGGTGATCTCCAGGTTGGCGAAGACGTTCGGCAGCCGCATCAGCGCCATCGAGACCTCCTCGACGAACGGCGGCAAGCCCGCGTGCACGATCTCGAACATCAGCTCCGGGTGGCGGACCGCGACGACCTCCAGGTCGTCGATGCCGAACGGCTTGAGCGGCACCATCCCGTTGGCGACGACCTTGTGCAGGGCGACGACCTTGATGCCCAGCTCCGGCAGCAGCGCGAAGAACGGCTCCCACTCTGGGGAGTCCATCTGCCAGGTGTTGTCCGGCGACCCGGCGTTCGGGTAGACCTTCACGCCGATCGTGCCGGGGATCTCCTCGACCTGCCTGCGCAGGTCGGCGATGGCCTCGGCCACCGGCACGGTCGGGTTGACCCCGGCGTAGTTGATGAACCGCTGCGGCCAGCGCTGGGCCAGCTCCAGGTTCTTCTCGTGCGAGCACAGGCCGTCGTTGAAGACCGAGTCGATGCGCAGCCGGTGGTTGACCGCCAGGTCGGTGTGCGACTCGCCGAACATGGTCCAGGCCAGCGTCTCGGCCTGCCAGTCGGTCACGAACACCTCGCGCGGCAGCTTCGCCGCGGGCTCGGCCCAGCGCCAGTGCAGCGCCCACAGCATTTCCCGGAGGAAGTACGCCGGAATCGTCGGCTGCCCGTCCTCACCGCGCATCAGGTTCGCGTCGGAAAGGTTGTACGGATGGACCGTGGCATCAATGACGAATATGTCGTCGATCACGTCGGCTGCTCCCGCCCCGCGTCGTCCCGCCGGTCCGCCCTCGCTGCCCGGCCTGTCGCCGAGGAACGCTAGACCTCAGCCGGCTTCGGCAAAAGAGCTGTTCAGCGGGGCCAAGGCGGGGTGATAGCCCCACTTAAGGACTGGCCAAGCGTGATCTTTAGGGCGGCCGTGGACAGTGGTGCCAACACCGAGCCACACGGCGTGAGAGGGCTATCGTGAGCAACCGTAGCGATTTTGTCGGCCATTTTCGTGACCGGGTTTCCGAACAAGGCGAAAAGCAGGCGCTGATCTTTCTCGCGGACTCCGGTTCCGGCGTCACCGAGCGCTCCTTCGACTACCCCGAACTCGACCGCCGGGCCCGCCGGGTGGCCGCCTGGCTGGCCGAGCGCACCGAGCCGGGCGACCGGGCGATGCTGCTGTTCCTGCCCGGTCGTGAGTTCATGGTCGGGTTCCTGGGCTGCCTGTACGCGGGTGTGGTCGCCGTCCCCGCGCCGATGCCCGACAGCAACGGCCGCGGCGTGGCCCGGCTGGCGGGCATCGCCCGCGACGCTGACGTGCGCGCGGTGCTCAGCGAGCAGGCCGTCGCCGAGGCGATCGACGCCTGGGTGCAGCACTCCGGGCTGGCCGAGCAGGTCGTGCACACCGCCGTCGACGCGCTGCCCGAGGGCCTGGAGGACGACTGGCGCCCGGTGCCGCTCACCGGCGACTCGGTGGCGTTCCTGCAGTACACCTCGGGTTCGACCAGTGACCCCAAGGGCGTCATGGTCACCCACGCGAACCTCCTGCACAACGAGGAGGAGATCCACCAGGCGGTGCGCAGCACGTCGGAGACCCCGGTGTGCAGTTGGCTGCCGCAGTTCCACGACATGGGCCTGATCGGGCAGCTCCTGCACCCGCTGTACATGGGTTCGACGTCGATCTTCATGTCGCCGCTGACCTTCCTCAAGCGCCCGTACCTGTGGCTGTGGGCGCTGAGCGAGTACCGCGCGCCGATCAGCGTGGCGCCGAACTTCGCCTTCGAACTGGCCGTGCGCCGGGTCACCGACGAGCAGTTGGCCACCCTGGACCTGTCCTGCGTGGAGTCGATCCTCAACGGTTCCGAGCCGATCCAGGCGCACACCCTGGACGCGTTCACCGAGAAGTTCGCCGCCGCCGGGCTGCGCGACGGGGCGGTGTTCCCCTGCTACGGCTTGGCCGAGACCACGCTGTTCGTCACCGGCAGCCGCGACGGCCGGGTCTACACCGACGCCGACCCGAAGGCGCTGGAACAGGGCGGCATCGTCGCCTCCACCGCCACCGACGCGCGCACCCTGGTCAGCAGCGGTTCCGCGGGCACCCTGGAGGTCCGGATCGTCGACCCGGAGACCCACCAGGTCCTCGCCGACGGCCGCACCGGGGAGATCTGGGTGCGCGGCGGCAGCATCGCGGCGGGCTACTGGAAGCAGCCGGAGAAGACCGAGGAGACCTTCAACGCCGCCGCGATCACCGCCGACGGCGCCACCGCGGGCTATCTGCGCACCGGCGACATCGGCGCGCTGCTCGACGGCGAGCTGTACGTCACCGGTCGGCTCAAGGACATGCTGATCGTCAACGGCCGCAACCTCTACCCGCACGACCTGGAGCACACCGCCCGCCAAGTGCACGCCGCGCTCCAGACCGGTGTCGGCGCGTCGTTCGTCGTCGACGGCAAGCCGGAGAAGCTGGTCTTGGTGCACGAGATCAAGACCTCCGCGCTGGGCGACACCGAGCTGGCCGACCTGGAGAAGGCGATCCGCGCGGAGCTGCGCGCCGAGTACGACGTGCACCTGCACGAGCTGGTCCTGCTCCCCCGCGGCGGCGTGGCCCGCACCACCAGCGGCAAGGTCCGTCGCGGCTCGATGCGGGAGAAGTACCTGGCCGGGTCGCTGGAGTCGCTGCTGACCGGGGCGGGGCGATGAGGTACGGCGCGTTCGCCGAGGCCGAGCGCCTGGAGGGGGTGCTTGGCGACCCCGGCGACCCGGCGTCGGTGTTCTCCACCGCCGCCTGCGCCGACCTCGACGACGCCGACGGGTTCCCGACCGACGTCTGCGCGGTGCTCGACGGGTTCGACCTGGCCCGGCTGTACGTGCCGGCGGAGTTCGGCGGCGGCCTGGTCGACTACCAGGACGCCGTGCAGACCATGCGGATGGTCTCCCGGCGCGACGTGACCGTGGCCGTGGCGCACGGCAAGACCTACCTGGGCGCGGTCAGCGCGTGGGTGGGGGCGAGCCGGGAGCAGGCGGAGAAGGTGGGCGCGCTGGTGCGCTCCGGTCTGCCGATAAGCTGGGCGTTGACCGAGCAGGCGCACGGCAGCGACCTGCTCGCGGGCGGGGTCACCGCCACCCGCACCGGGTCCGGCTACCGGCTCGACGGGGAGAAGTGGCTGATCAACAACGCCACCCGGGGCGGGGCGGTCTGCGTGCTGGCCCGCACCGACGAAGCGGGCGGCCCGCGCGGGTTCAGCGTGTTCATGGTGGAGAAGGCGAAGCTGGACCCGGCCTCGCACTCCCCGGTGCCCAAGCAGCGCACGCACGGCATCCGCGGTGCGGACATCAGCGGCATCTCCTTCTCCGGGGCCACCATCGGCGCCGACGACCTGATCGGCCGGGAGGGCATCGGCCTGGAAAGTGTCCTTAAAGGACTTCAACTGACCAGGACGCTGTGCTGCGCGCTGTCGCTGGGCGCGGGTGACCACGCCCTGGGCATCGCGACCCGGTTCGCCGCCGGGCGCAGGCTCTACGGCCGCGGCCTGTCCGAGCTGCCCGCCGCCCGGCACCGGCTGGCGACCGCGTTCGCCGACCACCTGCTGGCCGAGGCGGTGTCGGTGGTCGGGTCGCGCTCGATCCAGGCGCTGACCGGCGAGATGTCGGTGGTCGCGGCGGTGGTCAAGTACCTGGTGCCGACCCGCACCGAGGGCATGATCGCCTCCCTGCGCAAGCTGGTGGGCGCCCGGTCGCTGCTGCGCGACGTGCTGGAGGACGGGGCGTTCGGCAAGGTCGAGCGCGACCACCGGATCGTGTCGCTGTTCGACGGCAACACCCTGGTCAACCTCAACGGCCTGGTGAACCTGTTCCCGATCCTGCTGCGCACCGCCGACAACGCCACCGCGCCGGACACCGACGGCATCCGCGCCGCCGCGACGGTGGGCGAGCCGCTGGCGCCCATGCAGCACAAGAGGCTGTCCCTGCTTCCGCGCAAGGGTTCCAGCTTCCTGCTGGCCCTGCCCGCCGCTGTCGCCGAGGTCGAGGCACTGGCCGCCGACGACAACGCGCTGGCCCCGCTGACCACCGCCGCCCGCGCGCTCCGGACCGCGTTGGACGGCGTGTACGCGGCGATGCGCGAGCTGCCCGCCGTGCCGGTGAACGTGCCGACGACGTCGTTCGTGGTCGCGCAGCGGCTCGCCGCGTGCCTGGGCGGGGCGGCGCTGCTCCAGCTCTGGCTGCGCACCCGGGTCGACGCGCTGGCCGAGACCGGCCCGAGCACCCCGCTGTGGCGCGACGGCGTGTGGCCGACCCTGGCCCTCGACCGGTTGTTGGCCTCGGTCGGCACGCCCACCCCCGCCCCGCAGGCGCACTACGACACCGCCTACGACGTGCTCACCGCTCAGGTCGGGTCCGGTCGGCTGACGTCCCTGTTCGACCACCGACTGGCGGAGGCGACCCGATGACCCGGCTCGAAGAGCGCTTCGGCGACCCCTACGACGCGGACAACCCCTTCGGCCACCGGGCGATCCTGGACGCCGACGAGCGGTCGGCGGTCGCCGAGGGCGCGGAGGCGGTGCTGGACGAGTTCGGGCTCAACGCCGAGTTCGTGCCGGAGGCCCTGGGCGGTCGGCTGGTCGAGGTGGACGAGCTGGTCCGCAGGCTGCGCCCGGTGTTCCGCCGGGACGCGAGCCTGGGCCTGGGCTACGGCGTGACCTCGCTCATGGCCGGGCTCAACGTGTGGCTCGGCGGTTCGGACGTGCAGCGCAAGTGGCTGGCCGACCTGCTGCTCGGCGGCGGGAAGGCGTCCGTGGGCTACCACGAGCTGGACCGCGGCAACGACCTGACGAACAACGAGTTCGCCGCGACCCGCACCGAGGACGGCCTGGTCCTCGACGGGCGCAAGGAGGTCATCAACAACGCCGCCCGCGCCGACGCGGCCGTGCTGTTCGCCAGGACCGGCGGCAAGGGCGGCGGCCGGGACCACTCGCTGCTCCTGGTCGACCTGCGCCAGCTCGACGGCGAGACCTTCCGCCGCCTCCCCCGCTACCGCACGCTGGGCCTGCGCGGGGTCGGGCTGTCCGGGTTCGAGTTCACCGGCTGCGCGGTGCCCGACAGCGCGCTGGTCGGCGACCTGGGCCAGGGCGGCGACATCGCGCTGCGCTCGTTCCAGGTGAGCCGGTGCGTCATGGCGGGCACGGGCCTGGGCATCCTCGACGCCGGGTTGTTCGGCGTGCTGCGCTTCGCCCTGGAGCGCAGGCTCTACGGGCAGACCGTGGCCGAGCTGCCGCACGCCCGCGCCACCCTGGCCGGTGCCTACGCCGACCTGCTGACCGCCGACGCGCTGGTGACCACCGCGACCCGGGCGCTGCACGTGCTGCCCGCCACCGCGAGCGCCTACGCGGCGGCGACGAAGCTGCTGGTCCCGACCCTGCTCGAAGAGGCGATGAACGCGCTGTCGGTCGTCCTCGGCGCCCGGTTCTACCTGCGCGAGGGCGACTACGCCGGGTTCGGCAAGCACATGCGCGACCTGCCGCCGCTGGGCATCGGGCACGCGGGCGGGATCTCCTGCCAGCTCATCCTGCTGCCGCAGCTCTCCCGGCTGCTGCGCGCCCTGGGTGACCCGGCCCCGGCGGCCGTGTTCACCGCCGGGGCGGCGCTGCCCGAGCTGGACCTGACCAGGCTGCGGCTGTTCGCCCCCTCCGGCGACTCGCTGCTGGCGGAGCTGGCCGCGCACGGCACCCACCCCGGGATCGCCGCCGCGCTGGCGAAGCTCACCGCCGACGTGGCCGCGCTGCCCGCCCGCGACACCGGTGTCGCGGCGAGCCCGGCGGCCCTGGATCTGACCGACCGGTACGCGGCCCTGCTCGCCGCCGCGTCGGTCACCGGTTACGCCCGGCACAACGCGGTGCCGGACGGCTGGGCGGAACTGGCGCTCAGCAGGCTCGCCGAGCGGCTGACCCCGTCCGCCGCGCTGCCCGCCACCCACCCGGCCGCCGAGGGGGCGCTGTTCGCCGACCTCCTCGACCGCGCCACCACCGGTTCCGGCTTCTGCCTCGACCGAGACCCCGTCCACCGCATGCTCGCCCAGTAAGGACACCCCGGACATGACCAGCACCGACACCACCACGAGCACCAGCACCACCGTCCCGGCCGACATCGCGCAGTGGCTCGCGGGCCGGGTGGCGTCCTACCTCGACACCGACGCCGCGACCATCGACCTGGACCTGCCGCTGGCCGAGTACGGCCTGGACTCGGTCTACGCGCTGAGCCTGTGCGGCGACATCGAGGACACCCTGGGCCTGGTCGTCGAGCCGACGCTGGCCTGGGACTACCCGACGGTCAACGCCATGGCCGAGTTCCTCCGGACCGAGATCGCCTGATGGCGGGCGGACAGCAGGCTCCCCGGACGGCGGCGGCCACGGTCGGCGATGCACTCGCCGACCCGATCGCCGTGGTCGGCATCGATTGCCGCTTCCCGGGCGCCGGTGACAAGGACGCGTTCTGGGACGTGCTGGTCCGCGGTGAGCACGGAATCTCCGAGGTGCCCGCGCAGCGGTGGGACAGCGCGGACTTCCACGACGAGGGCGGCGGCGCGGGCCGGGTGAACACCCGGTTCGCCGGGTTCATGTCCGACCCGGACACCTTCGACTTCGAGTTCTTCGGCATCTCCCCGCGCGAGGCCGCCGCGATGGACCCGCAGCAGCGGATGCTGTTGCAGGCGTCGTGGCGGGCGATCGAGGACTCGGGGACGGACCCGACCGCCCTGGCCGGGAGCAGCACCGGGGTGTTCGTGGGCATGATGTCCAGCGAGTGGGCCACCCTGCACATGTCCGACTACGCCGGGCTGACCGCGCACCGCGGCTCCGGCAACGGCTACTGCATGGCGGCCAACCGCATCTCCTACCACCTGGACCTGCGGGGGCCGAGCACGGCGGTGGACACCGCCTGTTCGTCCTCGCTGGTCGCCACCCACCTGGCGTGCACCGCGATCCGGGCGGGCGACTGCGACTCGGCGATCGTCGCCGGGGTGAACCTGCTGCTCACCCCGGCGCTGTCGATCTTCTACACCCAGGCCGGGCTGTCCGCCCCGGACGGCCGCTGCAAGCCCTACAGCGGTGACGCGGTGGGCATCGGCCGCGGCGAGGGCGTCGGTGTGGTGGTGCTGCGGCGGCTGTCGGACGCGCTCGCCGACAAGCAGCCGATCTATGCGGTGATCGAGGGCAGCGCGGTCAACCAGGACGGGCGCAGCAACGGCATCACCGCGCCCAGCCGGTGGTCGCAGGAGCACGTGCTGACCGCCGCCTACGCCAAGGCCGGGATCACCCCGGGGGACCTGACCTTCGTCGAGGGCCACGGCACCGGCACCACCCTCGGCGACATGATCGAGATCAAGGCGCTCGGCGCCGTGCACGCGGGGGCTGAGCGCAAGCAACCGCTGCTGCTGGGCTCGGTCAAGGGCAACATCGGTCACGCCGAGGGCGCCGCGGGCATCGCCGGGCTGATCAAGGCGTGCCTGGCGCTGGACAAGCGGGTCCTGCCGCCGACGCTGCACGCCGACAGCGAGAGCCCGCAGCTCAAGCTGGCGGAGAACGGCATCCGGCTGGCCCGCGGACCGGTCCGGCTGCCGCGCGGCACCGTGCGCGGCGCGGTGTCCAGCTTCGGCCTGGGCGGCACCAACGCCCACGTCGTGCTGGCCAGCGCGCCAGCGGTCCGCCGCCCGGTGGAGTCCGGCGGGGTCGGGGTGCTGACCGTGTCGGCCAACACCGTGGCCGGGTTGCAGCGCAACATCGCCGCCGTCGCCGAGACCGTGGACAGTGCGCCCGCGGATCGGTTGGGGCAGCTCTGCCACACCTCGAACCTGGTGAAGTCCTCGCTGCGGCAGCGCATCGCCGTCGCGGTGACTTCCCCCGAGCAGGTGCGCGGGGAGCTGCGCAGGCTGCTGCGCGACGCGGACGCGGTGGCCGAGCGCAGCAAGCGGCCCACCGGCAAGCCCAGGGTGGCGTTCCTGTTCACCGGCCAGGGCTCGCAGTACGCGGGCATGGGCCGGGCTCTGCACGAGCACTGCCCGCCGTTCCGCGCCCGGCTGGCCGAGGCGGACGCGGCGCTGCGCCCGCACCTGGGCTGCTCGATCACCGAGGTGGCCCTGCACGGCGCCGGGCACGACGGGCTCGACGTGGGCGAGACGGCGCTGACCCAGCCCGCCCTGTTCGCCCTCCAGTACGCGTTGGCCACCGCGCTCGGCGACCTGGGCCTGCGCCCGGACGCCGTGCTGGGGCACAGCGTCGGCGAGTTCGCTGCGGCCTGCGCGGCCGGGGTGCTGACCCTCGACGAGGCCGCCGCGCTGGTGGCGGCCCGGGGCGCGCTGATGCAGGCGCTGCCCCGCGACGGCGCGATGATCGCGGTGCAGGCGGGCGAGGGGCGGGTGTCCGCGCTGCTCGCCGACGAGCCGCTGGTGTCGATCGCGGCGGTCAACGGCCCGGACAGCACCGTGGTCTCCGGGGCGGCCGAACCCGCCCGCCGGGTGGCCGCCGCGCTGGCCGCCGAAGGGGTAAAGACGACCGAATTGGTGGTCTCGCACGCCTTCCACTCGCCGCTGATGGCCCCGGCCGCCACCGGGTTCGCCGAGGCGGCGGGTCCGCTGCCGGTGCGCGCGTCGGCGGTGGCGTTCGCCTCCACCGTGCACGGCCGGTTCGTCGAGGGCACCGAGCTGGACGCGGCGTACTGGTCGGCGCAGGTCACCGCCCCGGTCCGGTTCACCGCCGCGATGGCCGCGCTGCTCGACCGCGCGCCGACGCACCTGGTGGAGATCGGCCCGCGCGGGGTGCTCGTCGGCATGGCCGCGCGGGCGGGCCTGACCGGCGGCGCCAAGCGGTTGGTCCCGGTCCCCGGCGACACCGCCACCGGCGCCGAGTTCGCCGCGACCCTGGCCGCCCTCTACACCGACGGCCTGAACCCGAGCTGGGCCGCGCTCTACACCGAGGGCCAGCGCACCCCGCGCAGGCTGCCCGGCTACGTCTTCGCCGACGCCGAGCGGTTCTGGGCCAGCGCGGCCACCGTGCGCGGCACCGTCGCCTCGGTCGTCACCAAGGAGCAGCCGGGGATGCCCGAGGTCGGACAATCGCAGCCCGCGGCGCAGGCTCCCGCGCTGTCGGGCGACGTGCGGCCGGAGGTCCGCGCCGTGCTGGCGGTGGTGGCCGAGATCGGCGACTACGACCCGGCCGACCTGGCGCCGGAGGCGAAGCTGCACGAGGACCTGGGCTTCGACTCGATCATGGTGATGCAGTTGAGCGACCGGCTGACCGAGGTCCTGCGGCTGCCCGAACCCATCCCGGTGACCGAACTGCTCCCCCGCGTGACCACCGTCGGCGACCTGCTGGCGTTCGCGGGCGAGGTACTGGGCGAACAGGAGAGGAACCGATGAGCACCGACGAGACCTTCGTGCTGTCGACCGGGTCGGCGCTGCCCGGCGACCCGATCGACAACACCGCCCTGGCCGAGCGGTTCGGCGTGAACGCGCAGTGGGTGGAGCTGTTCGTGGGCACCCGGACCCGGCACTTCGCCGTCGACCTGGGCACCGCCGAGCAGACCCACACCCTGGCCGACCTGGCCGCGGCGGCGGGCGCGCAGGCGATGAGCCGGGCCGGTCTGGAGCCGACCGACCTGGACTTCGTCGTGCTGGCCACCGCCACCCCGGACACGCTGATGCCCGCCACGGTCAACGTCGTCGCCGACCGGCTCGGGGTGGACCAGGTGGCCACCTACCAGCTCCAGTCCGGCTGCGCGGGGGCCATCCAGGCGCTCGACATCGGCCGCAAGCTGCTCGACGACGAGCACCGCACCGGCCTGGTCATCGGCGGCGACGTGTGCGCCAAGCACCTGGTGCTCGACCGCGACACCACCGGCCAACCGCCCTCGGAGCTGATCAACTACGTGCTCTTCGGCGACGGCGCGGGCGCGGTCGTGCTCTCCGCCGACGCCGAGGGCGCCACCATGCGCCTGGACACCGTGCTCAACCGGTTCACCGGCCTGGGCCGCGACCCGGCGCAGGTCATCCACTGGTGGGGCGAGACCGGCCCGACCCCGGGCGTGCAGGCGGTCACCGAGGACTACAAGGCGATCGAGGAGCGGGTCCCGGGCATGGCCGTGGAGGTCCTGTACGAGCTGCTCGACCGGTGCGGGTGGGACAAGGGCGAACTGTCGTTCCTGCTGCCGCCGCAGCTGTCGGGGCGGATGACCCAGCGCATTGTCAAGGACCTCGCGGTCGACAGCGCCACCGAGGTCAGCGTGGTCGCCGACACCGGCAACAACGGCAACGCGCTGCCGTTCCTGCAACTGGACGCGCTGGCCCCGCAGATCCGCGCGGGCCAGCGGGCGGCGGCTGTGGCGATCGAGTCCAGCAAGTGGCTCAAGGGCGGTTTCACCCTGGAGGGGTTGTGAGTGTCGACCGAGTGAAGGAACTGTCCCGGGCCGGGAAGCTCGCGGAGAACTACGGCGAGGTCCCGTCGCTGTTGGCCGGGCTCGACGAGACCGGTCTGCGGCGGGCGGGGATGCTGTTGTCGCGTGTGGACGCCGCTGACGTCGACGGCACCCGGTTCACCGTGGCGGTCGCCGGGTCCTCGGCTTTGCAGCCGCTGGAAGCGCCGCTGACCGCGCAGCTCGCCCGGCACGGGTTCGTCCCGGACGTGCGGCTGGGCGGGTACAAGCAGTACGGCATGGAGCTGCGCGACCCGGCATCGCCGCTGTTCGACGTCGAGCCGGACCTGACCGTGTGCGTGCTGGACGCGGACGAGGTCTTCAAGCACCTCGACACCCCGTGGACCGCCGCCGACGTGCGCGACGCCCTCACCGAGCACGCCGAGCACATCGAGGCCCTGGTCACCGCCCACCGGGCCGACCACGCGGGCGCGCTGGTGCTTACCACGCTGCCGCTGCCCCGGCACTGGGCCGCGCAGCTCGTCGACCTGCGCTCGCGCGCCGAACTGGGCATCGCCTGGCGCGAGTTCGAGGCGCGGCTGCTGCGGCTGGCCGTGGAGCACACCGGGGTGTTCGTGGTGGACATGGAACCGCTGGTCGGCGTCGCCGGTCCGCTGCTCGACCCCCGGCTGGCCGCCTACACCGGCGTCCAGTTCGCCGACGGCGTGCTGGCCGCGCTGGCCCGGGAGGTCGGCCACATCGCCAGGGCGCTGCGCGGCAAGACCAGCAAGGTGCTCGTCCTCGACCTGGACAACACCACCTGGGGTGGCGTCCTGGTCGAGGAGGGCCCGCTGGGCATCACCACCGGTGAGGGCCCGGTGGGCGAGGCGTTCACCGCCGTGCAGAAGGCCGCCAAGCAGCTCGCCTCCCAGGGTCCGCTGCTGGCCGTGTGCAGCAAGAACGACGAGGACAAGGTCCGGATCGCCCTCCGCGACAACCCGGACCTGACCCTGCGCGAGGACGACCTGGTGGCGCTCGTCGCCAACTGGGGCGCCAAGCCGGACAACCTGCGCCAGATCGCCGAACAGCTCAACCTGGGCATCGACAGCCTGGTCTTCATCGACGACTCCCCCAGCGAGCGCGGCCTGGTCGCGGCGAACCTGCCGCAGGTCCCGGTGATCGCCGTGGACGCCGACGAGCCCGCCCTGCACCTGCACCGGCTGCTCGCCGACGGCTGGTTCACCACCCAGCGGGTCACCGACGAGGACCGGGTGCGCGGCGAGCGCTACCGCACCGAGCGCAAGCGGATGGAGTTCCGCGAGCGCGCCGACTCCCTCGGCGACTACCTCGCCCAGCTCGGCACCACGGTGGAGCTGTTCGTGCCCGGTGAGGCCGAGGTGGGGCGGATCGCGCAGATCACCCAGCGCACCAACCAGTTCAACCTCACCACCACCAGGTTGGACGTGGCGGCGGTCACCGCCGCGCTGTCCGACCCGGACCGCGCGGTGTACGGGGTGCGCTGCGCGGACAAGTTCGGCGACCACGGCATCGTCGGCGCGGTGTTCACCAGCACCGAGGCCGACGGCGCGCGGCGGGTGGACAACTTCCTGCTGTCCTGCCGGGTGCTCGCCCGCGGCGTCGAGGACGCGGTCCTGCGCACCCTCCTGGCCCAGGCCAAGGCGGCAGGCGCACCAGCGCTGCACGCCGCCTACCGGCCGACCGCCAAGAACGGTGCGGTGGCCGACTTCTACGCCAAGAGCGGCTTTAGCGCGGTCGGGGAGCCTGGTGGCGGTTCGCGGGAGTTCACCCACGACCTGACGGAGCTGCCGCCCCCGGTGCAGCACGTCGAGCTGAAGACACTCACGACCGTCTGAGGAGCTGCGCGATGACCGAGACCGACTTCGTCGAGCTGGTCGAGGCCGAGACCGGCCTGCCGCTGGACACCGCCGACCTGGCCACCGGGTTCGACGACCTGCCCGGGTGGGACTCGGTGCACCTGCTCAAGGTGCTCTCGGCGCTGGAGGCCGAGCACGGCATCACCCTGCGGATCGCCCAGTTGCTGGACGCGAAGTCGCTCGGCGACCTGCACGCGGCGGCGAGCGCCGCGGTCGCGGCGTGAGCACCCCGGAGATCGTGCCCGTCCCGGCGGCCCGCAGGCAGACGTTGCACTTCCTGCGGTTCGCCGGGGCGGCGGCCCCGGTCTACCTGGACACCGAGGTCGACGCCACCGCCCTCCTCGCGCACCGGGAGCTGGGGCGCAGGTACTCGGTGGTCAGCTACGCCATGTTCGTCCTGGGCCGGGTGCTGCCGGGGTTCCCGGAGGCCAACGCGGCCTTCGCCGGGTCGCTGCGCCCGCGCACGGCCCGGCACACCGCGGTGGACGTCAAGCTGACCCTGGACAAGCGGGTCGACGGGGTGCGCTCGGTCCTGTCGGTCGTGCTGCCCGACGTCGACGGCTGCACCCTCGACCACCTACAGAACGCCGTGGAGCGGCTGCGCGACACCCCGGTCGCGGACATCCGCGAACTGGACGGCGTGCGCAAGCTCCAGAAGCTGCCGATCCCCCTGGGCCGGTTGGCGTTCCGGCTGGCCAACGGCCTGTCCGGGCGGCACAAGCGGATGGGCACGGTGGCGCTGACCTCCCTCGGCCACGCCCCCGTCCACCGGTTCTTCTCCCACGGCGGCACCACGGTGACCATCGGGCTGGGGCGGATCACGCCCACGCCCGTGGTCCGCGACGGCGAGGTGGTCGTCCGGCCGCTGCTGCCGCTGAGCCTGACCTTCGACCACCGGGTGATCGACGGGGCGATGGCCGCCGACCTGCTCGCCGCGCTCAAGACCGCGCTGGAGGACTGCGATGTCACCGGAGCCGCCACCCCTGCCGGGCACGTGGACGGCGTGGGCGCTGTCGAGCACGTGGCAGACCGCGAACCGCAACCGGCCTGAGCTGGCGAACCTGCTGGACGGGGAGTTCGACCGCCACCAGCGGGCGCGCGACGGCGCGTTCCGGGACCGGCTGGTCGCCTCGCGCGCCTTCGCCAAGTGGTTCGCGTTCCGGGTGCTGGGGCACCCGGTGCGGTTGGTGAAGGACGCACGCGGCAAACCGGGCCTGGCCGACCAGGACGGGCAGCCGGTGCCCGGGATCGACTTCAGCCTGGCGCACACCGGCGACGTGCTGGCGGTCGCGGTGTCGCAGGCGGGCCGGGTCGGGGTGGATGTGGAGGTGCGCGACCGGCCGGTCGACTCCCCCGCGTTCCGCGCCCGCGCCTGCCACCCGGCCGAGCCCACCGACGACCCGGTGCGGCTGTGGACGGTGAAGGAGGCCATCGCCAAGGCGCGCGGCGAGGGCCTGCTGCTCGACTTCCGCACCGTGCGCGCGGACCGCCCGCCGCCGGGCTGGCGGGTGCACACGGAGGTCGTCGCGGACCGCTACCGGCTCACGACGGCCCTGGGACCCTGGGAGAAGGAAACAGCGTGACGTCAATATTGTCCTATGTGGACGAGGTGGCCGACCTCGTCCTGCTGCACGCCCGGGCGCAGGGCATGACCCCCGCCCAGGCCCGCGCGATCCTCGCCGACGCCCGCCGCCTCGGCGACGACGCCCCCGGCTCCTGGTCGCACGCCTGGACCACGGCGGGCGACGCGGCCCTGGCCGCAGGTGATCCGCTCAACGCCTGCCGCCGCTACAACCTGGCCCGCTTCCCCTACCCGGACACCGACGGCCAGCGCGCGGCGGGCGCGGCCTGCGTGGCGGCGTTCGACGAGTGGCGCACCGGGGTGGGCGGCATCCAGCGGCGCGAGCTGGACGTCCTCGGCGCCAAGCTGCCGGTGTGGACCAGCGGCCTGGACACCACCGCGCGCAAACCGCTGCTGGTCATCATGGGCGGCATCGTCTCCATCAAGGAGCAGTGGGGCCAGTTCCTCACGGCGGCGGGCAGGCTCGGCATGGCCGTGGTCGTCACCGAGATGCCCGGTGTGGGTGAGAACCCGCTGCGCTACCGCCCGGACTCGCACCGGATGCTCTCGGCCCTGGCCGACGCGGTGGCCGAGCTGACGCCGTACCGGGACGTCTACGCGGTGGCCATGAGCTTCGGCGGCACCATGGCCCTGGGCTGGGCGGCCCGCGACCCGAGGGTGCGCGGCATCCTGACCGTGGGCGCCCCCGTGCGCTCGTTCTTCACCGACGCGCAGTGGTGGCAGCGGGTCCCGGAGACGACCAAGCGCACCTTGGCCCACGTCACCGGCCTGCCGCAGCAGGACCTGGCGGCGGAACTGCCCGCGTACGCGCTCACCCGTGAGGAACTGGCGAACGTCCGCATCCCCGTGGGCTACGTGGTCAGCGCCCGCGACGAGATCGTCCCCGCCGCCGACAGCACCCTGCTCGCCGCCACCCTGCCGAACCTCGACCGGCTGCGCTTCGACGACGTGCACGGTTCCCCCGCGCACCTCACCGACACCAAGCTGTGGATCGTCCGGTCGCTGATCGCGTGGAGCCGGGGCACCGGCCCGGCCACCGCCGCCCTGGGCGCCGCGCTGCGCCTGCGCACCACCCTGAGGAGAGCCCGATGAGCCAGCGCCCCACCCTGGTCTGCTTCCACCACGCGGGCGGCACGGCGTCCACGTTCCGCGACTGGCGCAAGAACGCCCCCGACGACTTCGACATCCACCCGGTGCAGTTGCCGGGCCGGGAGAGCCGCATCGCCGAACCCCGCCACACCGACCTCGAAGCGCTGGTGGAGTCCCTGTTACCGGAGCTGGAACCGGTCCTCGCCGGACCGCACGTCCTCTTCGGGCACAGCATGGGCGCCCTCATCGCCTACCGCCTCGCCCAGCGCCGCCTCGAACTGGGCCTGCGCGACCCCGCCGCCCTCATCGTCGCCGCCTACGTCGCCCCGCACACCGAACCCATCCGCCTCGCCCTGGAGCAGCTACCGGACCTGGACTTGGCCAGGACCCTCTGCGACATCGACGGCATGCACCCGGAATTCCTCCGCCGCCCCGAGTGGCTCGGCCCCCTCCTGGCCGTGGTCAAGGACGACCTCCGCGTCTGCGCCAGCCACCCGGCCACCGCCGCCACCCCCCTCCCGATCCCCCTGCACGCCTTCGGCGCCACCCAGGACCCCCTGGTGACGATGGAGAAACTGGCCGCCTGGAGCGACCACACCACCGCCGAGTTCGGCCTCAGCTTCCTCCCCGGCGGCCACTTCATGGTCACCGCGAAGGACTCCGACCTCCGCGACCAGGTCTTCACCCTCACCCGCCGCCACACCCAGGTCCCCGTCGGCTGACCCCACCCGTGTCTGCGGGGGGTGGTCGCGGCGTCGGCGGCCGGGGCGTGCCTGTTCGCCGCCCAGCCCTTTCCCACGCCGCGTGGCAGGCGGCGTACCCGCTTGCCCACCACCGCCCGCCGACCCGGGTGGCGCCTACCCGAGTCAGCGTCCACCGGAAGCGGGATGCCCGATTCGAAGGAATTCGACCAACCCGAACCATCCGGGTGACGATTCCCCGAATGCGCACCCCTTCGCGGGTCGGCCGTCACGCACCGCGAAATGGGACCTTGTACCTCATCCTTCCGAGACGGGGACCCGGAAAATCCCGTTTGAAACCCACACGCTCAGCGCAGCCCGGCCGGATGATCCACTCGTCGGCGGGCGTGCTTCTTGGTAGGTCTTGAACAGCGATCCCGACCACCGAGAAAGGCCCGCCACATGAGTCGTAAGGCCACCCGGCTCGCCGCCGCTCTCGCCGCAGCGACCGTCGTGTCCCTGGCCGGTGTCTCCGTCGCGCTCGCCACGGCAGCGCCCGAGGACCCGATCCCCACGGCATCCGACCGCGCCGCGCCGACGTCCAGTTCCACCCCGCCGTCGTCGTTCCCGCCGAGCTGCACCACCTCCACCCAACCGTCCGATGACGACGACGAGGAGGACGAGGAGAACCGGATGGGCGCGGCGGCGGCGGTGGAAGAGGCCGCCCCGGTCCGGCTCACCGAGCGCCCGCGAGCCGCTGAGGTCGAGCGGGTGGAACCCACCGAGGAACCGAGCGAGACCTCGTCCTCCTCGGCGACGCAGTGCCCGTCCTCCACCACCAGGCCCACCAGCACGGAGGACCGTGCCGGGTGAGCACCGGCAGGCGCCCCGGACACCGCTCGGGGAGACCGAGACGCTTCCGGCCCACAACGGCCGGTCGGGCGGAGCCGCAGGCACTCCGCTCGACCGGCCGTTGCGCTGTCCACTCGGGATTCGACCTCCGCCCGACGGCCCGCCTCGTCAAACCTGGTTGACCGTGGCCGTGTTCCAAGAACCCGGGATCTTCGGGGTGTGCCCGGGTGGGTGGACCCGTAGCCGGACTGGCGGTCGGCGGCTGCGCCGGTGGGGTTCTTGGCGGCTGGTTGCCGCCTGCCCGGCTGTGCCGTCGGAACACCCACCGAACCCCCGGCCCTGGACAGGGCACGGCCTAGGGTGGGCTGATGGAGTTGCGCCACCTCCGCTACGCCGTGGCGGTCGCCGAGCACGGGCACTTCGGGCGGGCGGCCGAGGCGCTCGGGATCGCCCAGCCCCCGCTGTCGCGGCAGATCGCCGCGTTGGAGCGGGAGTTGGGGGTGGTGCTGTTCGAGCGGGTGGCGCGCGGGGCGAGGACCACTGCGGCGGGGGCGGTGTTCGTCGGGCGGGCGCGGCGGGTGCTCGGGGAGGTCGACGCCGGGGCCGCCGAGGCGCGGCGGGCCGCCCGGGGGGAGGTGGGGCACCTGCGGGTGGTGTTCATCGGCTCGGCGCTGCTGGAGCTGCTGCCGTCCCTGCTCGCCCGGTTCCGCGGCGGGCACCCGGCGGTCACCCTGGAGTTGGAGGAGGCGTCGACGCGGCGCGGGGGTGCGGCGCTGCTCGGTGGGGAGGCCGACATCGCCATCACCCGGGGGGCGCCGCGCGACAAGGGGGCGGAGGGGCTTTCGGCGATCCCGGTGGCGCACGACCACCTGATCGCGGTGTGCGGCCTGGCCCACCCCTTCAGCGGGCAGCGCCGGGTGGACCTCGACCAGCTCCGCGCCCAACCGCTGATCGCCGCGCCGGACGCCGAGGAACCCGCCACCGCGCACGCGATCCGCTCCCTGCTCGACGACGCGCGCCGCGCCCCGGCCACCGTCACCCGGGCCCGTGACGTGCACACCACCGTCGGCCTGGCCGCCTGCGGGGTCGGCATCGGGCTGCTGCCCTCGTGCGCTCGCGCGCTCGCGCGGCGGCCCGCGCGGACACCTGGGTCCTGGAGGTCGAACCGGCGCTGCCCCTGCCCGACCTGGTGCTCAGCTTCCGGGCCGACGACCGCTCCCCCGTCCTCGACGCGTTCCTGGCCACGGTCGCCGTGCACTGCCCCGACACCGGCAGGCACCTCGAACGCCTCGGCCGCCCCCATACCCGGGAGGTATCGGAGCAGTAGCCGCTCCGGTATCGGGGCGGACGCGCGTGGGTGGTTCGCGATCGGGTGTGACCATGACCGACGCACCGCAGAAGATCACCGTCCTCAAGACCTACGCCCGCGTGTTCGTCGACGACCTCGACACCTCCCTTCCGGTGTTCGAGCACGTCGTCGGGCGCCCCGCTGACCTGCGCTTCCCCTTCGAGGACGCCGAACTCGCCGCGGTGGGCGACGTCCTGCTGATCGCCGCGCCCGCCGCCGACCTGCCCCGCTACCGCGAGAGCCACGGGCCGCTCGTCGTCGAGGACGTCGAGACCGCCCGGCGGGTCCTGCTCGACCTCGGCGCCACCACCGTGAGCCGCTTCGAGTCGGCGACCGGCTTCGGGTACCACCTGCGCCACCCCGACGGCGTGGTGGTGGAGTACGTCCAGTGGAACCCGGGCCTGGTCGCCCGCATCGTCCACCGCGCCGCGACCGGGTGAGCGCTCAGCCCCGCCCGAGCGCGTCACCCGCCGCGCGGGAGCGGGCCGCCGGGTCCGGCGGGGGTACGACGGTGACTCCCGCACCGGTCAGGATGTCCAGGTCCAGCGACCAGTGGGTGCGGGACCGCTGGTCCCAGGTGGCGAACGCCTCGCGCACGTGCTGTTCGGCCCGCGGCCGGGAGAAGCCGGTGACCGACATGAGGTGCGCGAGCGCCACGCCGTCGGTTCCCCTGACCTGGGCCAGCCCGAAGTGGGTGGTGCGGTGGCAGTCGGTGCACAGGCAGATCAGGCGGCGCAGGGACTGCACCCGCCGGTCGGGGTCGTAGGACCAGCGTTCGTGGACCTCCAGCCAGCGCTGTTCCGCCCTGGCCTCCGGGCGGGCGCAGACCTCGCAGCGCTGCCCGGCGCGGCGGGTGACCATCCGGCGCAGCCGCTCCCAGTCGCGGGGGTCGACGCAGGAGCGGACGTTGGTGAACCAGCACGAACTCGGCACCAGGTCGACGAACAGGCCCGCGCCGAACCCCCGGTCCTCGCCGGGCAGCAGGTCGGGGACGTCGGGCAGCGCCTCCCAGCGGCTCAGGCCCGGCACCCCCGCGCGGGGGGCGTACCACCGCTTGGCCGCCGGGTCCCACCGCGCGCCCTCGGACTTCGCCTCGTCCTTGTCGCGGAAGGGGACGTCGAGCCAGACGCGTTCAACCAACGCCGCCGCCTCCCGTGGTGTGCCGAGCGCACCCCAGGTTAGCGAGCACCCGCGCGGCGGGGATGTCCGCGGGGGTGCCTGCCCGTACCCCCCTCGGGCAGACACCCCTGCGGACCGCGCCCGTCCACCCACGGAAAGTCCTCGCCACTGACCACACCACAGACCGCGGCCCGACTCCACCGGAATTCAGGTTCTCGCGTCACGTCGGACAGCACACCCACCGCTCCGGGGGTCAGCCCACACCCGCCAGGCCCGTGGGCTCGGGATCGGCGGGGACGAGCATCTGGGTCGCCGCCAGCTCGCGGTAGAGCGGGTCGGTGCGCACCAGTTCCCCGTGGGTGCCCTGGGCCCGGATCTGGCCGTGCTCCAGGACGATGATCTGGTCGGCGCCGGTGACCGTGGACAGCCGGTGGGCGATCAGCAGCACCGTGCACCGGCGGGCCGCCTGGTCGACGACCTCGCCGAGGGCGTGCTCGTTGCGCGCGTCGAGCTGCGCGGTGGCCTCGTCGAGCAGCAGCACCCCCGGCTTGCGCAGCAGCGCGCGGGCGATGGCCAACCGCTGCCGCTCACCGCCGGAGAGGGTGACGCCGCGGGCACCGACCTCGGTGTCGAGGCCGTGCTCCAGCCGGTCGACGAACGTGTCGAGCCGGGTCACCCGCAGCACCTCGGTGATCTCGGCGGCGGAGGCGTCCGGGGCCGCGTAGAGCAGGTTGGCCCGGATGGTCCCCGCCATCACCGGCGCGTCCTGCTCGACGTAGGCGATGCGCCTGCGCACCTCGGCGCGCGGCAGGGTGGCGATGTCCACGCCGTCGATGCGGATCGCACCCGCCGTGGGCTCGTAGAACCGCTGCAACAGGGCGAACATGGTGGTCTTGCCCGCCCCGGACAGCCCGACCAGCGCCGTCTTGGTCCCCGGCGGCACGGTGTAGGACACGCCGCGCAGCGCAGGCCCGCGACCGGGGTAGGCGAACTCCACCCGGTCGAACTCGACCAGCGGCGCGGCCCCGGCCACCGCCTCGACCTCGACGTCCACGTCGGTCTCGATGGGCATCCTGGCCACCTCGTCGATCCGGGTGACGGCACCGAGCCCCTGTTGCAGGGTGCCCAGGCCACCGGCCAGGGACGCCAGCGGACCGGTGAGGTAGAAGACGTAGAGCAGGAAGGCGATCAGCGCCGGGGCCGACATGTCCCCGGAGGCCACCAGGGCGCCGCCGACCCCCAGCACCGCGAGGAACGCCGCCTGGATGGCCACCCCGGACAGCACCTTCACCACGGCGACGTACCGGGCACCGACCAGACCAGCCCGGTAGGCCTGCTCCACCGCGGCGTTGGCGGTCTCGGTCTCCCTGGCCTCGGCCCCGTTGGCCTTGACGGTCCTGGACGCGCCCAGCGTCCGGTCCAGTGCCGCGCCGATCGCGCCCACGGACTCCTGGGCGCGCGCCACCGCGGCCCGGATGCGCGGCAGGACCAACCCGAGCAGGACTGCCACGACCAGGATCACCGACGCGGTGACCCCCAGCAGCACGATGTTGACCACGCCCATCAGCACGACGGCCCCGAGCGTCATCAGGATGCCGTTGGCCACCTGCACCAGCCCCTCGGTGGCGGCGTTCTGCACGAGGGTGCTGTCGGAGGTGATGCGGGCGGTGAGGTCACCGGGCGGACGGCGGTCGAGTTCGGGAACCCGCAGCCGGATCAGGCGGAACACCAGGTCCTGCCGCACGTGGCGGACCACCCGCTCGGCGGTCCGCTGCTGCCACCAGGACTGCACGCCGGTCAGCACCGCCCCCGCCACCACCAGCGCCGCCAGGAACAGCACCCACGGCAGCACGGCCCCCTCGGTGCCGAGGGACTCCAGCACGTGCTGGGCGACGAGGGGTTGGACCAGGCCCGCGGCACCCGCGACGAGGACCAGGAGCAGGCTGCCGAGCAGGACCGCGCGGTGGGGGCGGGCGTAGCCGACCAGGACGCTGAGGGCGGACGGGCTGTCGGTGCGGGTGGTCAATGTGGTCCCCGGGGTGCGTGAGGTCGGTGGGCGGGTTGCCCGCTGATTGCGGCCGGAGGGCTCGATCGGCCGGGCGCTCGGGGTGGCCGGTTCGCCGGGCCGGACGGGGAGCCCCGCACCACCCAGCGTGGCACAGGATCTCCGCACCCGGCCAGGTCGATTCGCCCGGCCGGGCGAGGACCGGTGGCGGTGCCCGGATGGGGGGAGGTCCGCCGGGTCGTGGCGTTGCGCGCGGTGATGCCCGCGGGAACCGGGTCCGCCGATGCGGTGACGCCGGTTGTCCCCGGTCGGGGCGGTGGCGACCGGCTCGGGCGCGGCAGCGGCGGGCGCCGGGAGGCGATCCGCCACGTGGCAGAATGCCGTTCCTGAATGAACCGAGAGGTTCAACCGACCAGGTCGTACGAGGGGTTCGGAACCGGTGACCGACAGCAGCGAGCACGACGTCCGGGTGGACAGCACCAACAGCGCGCCGACGATGCAGGACGCGCTGCTGGCACTGCAGCGCTACTGGACCGAGCGAGGTTGCCTGGTGACCCAGCCGTTCAACACCGAGGTCGGTGCCGGGACCGCGAACCCGGCCACCATGCTGCGGGTGCTCGGCCCCGAGCCGTGGCGGGTCGGCTACGTCGAGCCCAGCGTCCGCCCCGACGACTCCCGCTACGGCGAGAACCCCAACCGGTTGCAGACCCACACCCAGTTCCAGGTGATCCTCAAGCCCGACCCGGGCAACCCGCAGGAGCTGTACCTGGGCAGCCTGGAGGCGCTCGGCGTCGACATCCGCGCCCACGACATCCGCTTCGTCGAGGACAACTGGGCCTCCCCCGCGCTCGGCTCCTGGGGCCTGGGCTGGGAGGTGTGGCTCGACGGGTTGGAGATCACCCAGTTCACCTACTTCCAGCAGGCGGGCGGCCTGGTGCTGGACCCGGTGTCGGTGGAGATCACCTACGGGCTCGAGCGCATCCTGATGGCGTTGCAGGGCGTGGCCCACTTCAAGGACATCGCCTACGCCGACGGCATCTCCTACGGGGAGATCTTCGGCCAGGCCGAGTACGAGATGAGCCGCTACTACCTCGACGACGCCGACGTCGAGGCCACCAAGCGGATGTTCGACGAGTACGCCGCCGAGGCGGGCAGGCTGCTCGACGCGCGCCTGCCGGTGCCCGCGTACGTGCAGGTCCTCAAGTGCAGCCACGCGTTCAACGTGCTCGACGCGCGCGGGGCGATCAGCACCACCGAGCGGGCCAAGGCGTTCGGGCAGATGCGCACCCTGACCCGCCGCGCCGCCCAGCTCTGGGCCGAGCGCAGGCAGGAGCTGGAGCACCCGCTGGGTGTGGTCGCGCCACTGGCGCCCGCCTCGGTGCCCGCGCCGCTGCCGGAGGTCGACGCGCCCGCCACCCTGCTGTTCGAGATCGGCGTCGAGGAGATGCCGCACTCGGACGTGACCGCCACCGCGACCTGGGTGCGCGAGGTGCTGGCGGGCAAGCTGGCCGCCACCCGGCTCGGCCACGGTGAGATCAGCGGGTACGCCACCCCGCGCCGCATCATCGCCCTGGTGCGGGACGTGCAGCCCGCCGAGCCGGACGCCGAGCGCACCGTGCGCGGCCCGCGCGTCACCGCCGCCTACGACGCCGACGGCAACCCGACCAAGGCCGCGCAGGGCTTCGCCCGCGGCCAGGGCGTCGACCCCGCCGACCTGGTGCGGGTGGACGTCGACGGCGTGGAGCACGTCGCGGTCGTCCGCACCGACGTGGGCCGGGGCGCGATGACCGTGCTCAGCGACGTGCTCGCCCAGGTGGTCACCGAGCTGCGCGCGGAGAAGAACATGCGCTGGCGCGACCCGGGCCTGTCGTTCAGCCGCCCGGTCCGGTACCTGCTGGCGATGCTGGGCGAGGCGGAGCTGCCGGTGGCGGTGTCGTCGCTGCGCAGCGGCACCACCACCCGCGTGCACCGCACCGCCGCCGACCCGGAGGTCCGCGTCCCCTCGGCCGAGGGCTACCTGGAGTTCCTGGCGGGCCACGGCATCGTCGCCGACGCCGGGCAGCGCCGGGAGCGCATCGTCGCCGACGCGGCCGAGCTGGCGGCCACCGTCGGCGGCACGGTCGACACCACCGCCGAGGCCGCCCTGGTCGACGAGGTCACCAACCTGGTCGAGGAGCCCAACACCATCCTCGGCTCCTTCGACGAGCGGTACCTGGACCTGCCGGAGCAGATCCTCACCACGGTCATGCGCAAGCACCAGCGCTACCTGCCGGTGCGCGGCGCGAACGGCCTGCTCCCGCACTTCGTGGCCGTCGCCAACGGCGACTGCGACCGCGACCTGGTCCGCGCGGGCAACGAGGCGGTGCTGCGGGCGCGCTACGAGGACGCGGCCTTCTTCTGGCGCGCCGACCTCAAGATCGCCCCGGAGCAGCACCGCCTGGGCCTGGTCAAGCTGACCTTCGAGGAGCGCCTCGGCTCGATGGCCGACCGCGCCGACCGCATCGCCGCCGTGGCGGGCACCCTGGCCGAGCTGGCCGGGCTGTCCACCGAGGACCGGGCCACGGTGCGGCGGGCGGGTGCCCTGACCAAGTTCGACCTGGCCTCGCACATGGTCGTCGAGCTGTCCAGCCTGGCGGGCACCATGGCCCGCGAGTACGCCGCCCGCGCGGGCGAGACCCCCGAGGTCGCCCAGGCCCTGGCGGAGATGGAGCAGCCGCGCAGCGCGTCGGACACGCCCCCGGAGAGCACGGCGGGCGCGGTCCTGGCCCTGGCCGACCGGTTCGACCTGCTCGCGGGCCTGTTCGCCATCGGCGCCACCCCCACCGGCAGCTCCGACCCGTTCGGCCTGCGCCGCGCGGCGGGCGGTGTCGTCACCATCCTCCGCGCCACCCCCGCCGTCGCCGCCATCACCCTCACCGAGGGCTTGGCCGCCGCTGCCGCCCGCATCACCGCCCACGGCGTGGAACTGGAGGAGGACGCCCTGGCCGACGCCAGGGAGTTCACCATCCGCCGCTACGAGCAGCAACTCCTCGACGCGGGCCACGAGCACAACCTCGTGCAGGCGGTCCTCCCCCTCGCCGACGCCCCTGCCACCGCCGACACCACCCTGGCGGAACTGGAGAAGCGCGTCGGCGACGAGGACTTCGCCGCCCTCACCGCCGTCCTCCAGCGCGCCCGCCGCATCGTCCCCGTCGGGACCCCGGCGCAGTACGACGCGGGCGACCTGGTCGAACCGGCGGAACTGGCCCTGCACGAGGTGGTCGCCGCCGTCGCCGCCCGCCTGGCGGGCCGCCCCCGCGACCTGGCCGACTTCACCGCCCTGGCCGCCCCCCTGGTCACCCCGGTCAACGACTTCTTCGACGGGGTCATGGTGATGGCCGAGGACGAACGCCTCCGCGCCGCCCGGCTGGGCCTGCTGGCCACCATCACCGCCCTGGCCGAGGGCGTGGTGGACTGGAAGGCGCTGTAGCCGGTCCGAGGCGGCACCCGGAGATCGGGTGCCGCCTCGCCCCGGGGACCGGGTGTCCACTGTGCACCGCTCGTGGCGCTCAGCGGGCCGGACCGGCGATCCGGACGCGATCGCTCTCCTTGTCGGACAGGAACACCGCGAGTTCCTGCCCCTCTTCGGTGACCGCGTCCCGTTCAGCCCGCGAGAAGCGGCGCAGCGGAGCGACGACCACCGTGCCCGCCTCCACGGTCCAGGTCCCGGCGACCCGCCCGTCCACCAGGACCGCCCGCTCCCCCGCCACCGACAGACCACGGTGAGCGGTGTCCACGATGCGACCGCGGTCGTCGTAGCCGAGGAGTGCGTTGTCGAACGCGGGCAGGAACCGCACCGGGGCCGGGGTGTCCGGGTCGGGGCGCGGGGCGTCGGCGAGATCCAGCAGTTCCCGGCCGCGCTCGTCACGAAAGGTGACCAGCTCCCCACGAAGGGCCGTCACCGCGGCCGGAAGACCCGCGAGACCGCTCCAGGCCCGCACGTCGGCCGTGGCAGCAGGCCCGAAAGCGGCCAGGTAGCGCCGGACCAGGGCTTGACCGACGAGGTCAGGACCATCCCCAGCCGGGTCGACCGCGCGCCCCAGCCAGGTGGACATCGGCGCGTACCGGGCGCCCGCCCGCACCCGCCACAGGCCGCGCGGCGGCAGTTGCACCACCGGGATGAGGGCGGCGACCAGCGCCTCCCCCAGCGGCCGGGGGCCCGCGGCGGGCCAGCGGTCGACCACCGCCCTGGCGAGGTCGCCCATCGAGCGGGGTTCACCGTCGGCGAGGACCGCGCGGCCCGCCGCCGCGAGCGCGTCGAGGTCGACCCCGGCGAGTTCGCGGCGGTAGGCGCCGAGCACCCGTTGGAGCAGCATGGCGTCGTGGCGGGTGCGCCAGGCCAGGGCGTCCGCCGCGGTCACCAGGTGGACGGTGCGGCGCATGAGGTGGGTGCGCACCACCTGCCGCCCGGTCAGCAGGTCCGAGAGCGCAGCCGGGTCGAACCCGCGCAGCCGGGACCACAGCCCGGTGAACGGTTCCTGCGGTTCCTGCGCCTGCACCCCGCCGAGGTGCGCGACGGCGTCGAGGACGGGCACGTCGGCGCGGTCGAGCAGCAGTTGCCTGGCGAGCGTGGCCCGGTTGAGCGCCCGGGTGTCCAACACGGTCATCGGGTCATGCTCCCAGCGGTTTCCGCGCGTCGAGGGTTTCGCGGAGGATGTCGGCGTGCCCGGCGTGCTGGGTGGTCTCGGCGAGGACGTGCAGCAGCGCCCCGCGCGCGCTGAGCACACCCCCGGCGGGCTCGTGCCACGGCGCGTCCGGCAGCGGGTGGGTCACCGACAGGTCGGGGATGGCGGCGACGACCTCCGCGGTGCGGGCGGCAACCCGCTCGTAGCGCTCGACCACCCCGGCCAGGGTCTCGCCGGGCCGCATGCGGAAGCCCTCGCGGTGCTCGATCATCCACTCCGGGTACTCGCGAGCGGTCCCGGCCATGACGTCGGCCCAGGTGACACCGTCGGGCAGGTCGTAGGACATCCCCACCGGGCCGTCGACCACGAAGCCCAGCCACCCCTCCTCCACGGCGGTGACGTGCTTGACCAGCCCGCCCAGGCACAGCTCGCTGACGGTCGGGCGCGCGGCCGCCTGCCCGTCGTCGAGGCCGCTCGTCGTGGCGATGAGGGCCGCGCGGGCCTTGGCGAGCGCAGCGAGCAGGTCGGCCCGCTCGGCGTCGAGGGTGGTGGTCGTCTTCGCGTCGTTCGGCATGGGGCAACAGTGGCAGGGGTGGCGGACAGGATGTGTCCGCTTCTGCGGGCAGGATGGGGACATGCCGAAGACCTCCACCCGCCTGCTGGCACTGCTCTCGCTGTTGCAGGCGCGCCGGGACTGGCCGGGGGCGCTGCTGGCCGAGCGGCTGGACGTCAGCGCGCGCACCGTGCGCCGCGACGTCGACCGCCTGCGCGAACTCGGCTACCCCATCGCGGCCGTCAAGGGCCCCGACGGCGGCTACCGGCTCGACGCGGGCGCGGAGCTGCCGCCGCTGCTGTTCGACGACGACCAGGCCGTCGCCCTCGCCGTGGCCCTGCAGCTCGCCGCCGCCTCCGGTGCGGACATCGGGGAGGCCGCGGCGCGGGCGCTGAACACCGTCCGGCAGGTCATGCCCGCCCGGCTGCGCCACCGGATCGACACCCTGCGGGTCACCGCCGTCGACCGGTCCGACGCCCGGGTCGACAGCGCCGTGCTCACCGCCCTGAGCGCCGCTGTCCACGCCCGCGAGGTGCTGCGCTTCGACTACACACCCGCGACCCCGCCGGAGCGGGCCGATCCCCCGCCGCGCCGGGTCGAACCGCACCACCTCGTCACCCGCGCGGGCCGCTGGTACCTGCTCGCCTGGGACCTCGACCGCGACGACTGGCGCACCTTCCGCGCCGACCGCATCACCCCGCGCACCCCCACCGGCCCCCGCTTCACCCCCCGCGAGCTGCCCGGCGGCGACGTGCCCGCCTTCGTGGCCAACCGCTTCCGCGGCTCCGACCCCACCGGCGGCTGGCCCTGCCGCGGCGAAGTCATCCTCGACCTGCCCGCCGCCGTGGTGTCCGCCTACATCGGTGACGGCGTCGTGGAGGAACTGGGCCCGGACCGGTGCAGGCTCCTGCTGGGCTCGTGGTCCTGGACCGGTCTGGCCACCGCGCTCGGCCGGTTCGACACCGACGTCGAGGTCGTCGGCCCGCCCGAACTGCGCGACGCCTTCGCCCACCTCGCCCGCCGCTACGCCCACGCCGGGGACGCGCGGCGGCGGTTTCCTGTGGACGGTGACCCCCCGGGTCGCGGCGTGGCAGGATTCGCCCGTGACCAGCAGACCCGATGAAGCGCGGCACCTGCGCGACCTCGCGCGGCTGCGCCGCGTCCGCGACCGCATCGACCGGGAGTACGCGCAGCCGCTGGACGTCGAGGCGCTGGCCAGGGGCGCGCACATGTCGGCCGGGCACCTGAGCCGCCAGTTCCGGCTCGCCTACGGGGAGTCGCCGTACGGCTACCTGATGACGCGGCGGATCGAGCGGGCGATGGCGCTGCTGCGCCGCGGCGACCTCAGCGTGACCGAGGTGTGCTTCGCCGTGGGGTGCTCGTCGCTGGGCACGTTCAGCACCCGGTTCACCGAGCTGGTCGGGGTGCCGCCGAGCACCTACCGGCGGCAGGCGGCGCAGGCGACGGCGGGGATGCCTTCGTGCGTGGCCAAGCAGGTCACCAGACCGGTCAGGAATCGAGAAGCGCGGGTGCCCGAGCCGCACCTAGCGTGAGCGCCATGGACATCACCATCCACGCCGGCTTCCTCCCGCACACCGACCCGGAGGCCTCCCTGGCCTTCTACCGCGACACCCTGGGCTTCGAGGTCCGCAACGACGTCGGCTACGGCGGCATGCGCTGGATCACCGTCGGCCCGGTCGGCCAGCCGGGGACCTCGATCGTGCTGCACCCGCCCGCCGCCGACCCCGGTGTCACCGAGGACGAGCGCCGCACCATCACCGAGATGATGGCCAAGGGCAGCTACGCCGCGGTCCTGCTGGCCACCCCCGACCTCGACGGCACCTTCGCCCGGTTGCAGGCCACCGACGTCGAGATCGTCCAGGAGCCGACCGAGCAGCCCTACGGGGTCCGCGACTGCGCCGTCCGCGACGACGCGGGCAACCTGGTCCGCATCCAGGAACTGCGCTGAGCCCCGCCCCACGGATGGAGACGACGAAGACATGACCAAGAGGACGGACCCGCGCCCACCGGTCCACAGCGCGGACAGCCACGACCTCATCCGCGTGCACGGCGCGCGGGCGAACAACCTCGACGACGTCAGCATCGAGATCCCCAAGCGCAGGCTGACGGTCTTCACCGGCGTCTCCGGTTCGGGCAAGAGCTCCCTGGTGTTCGGCACGATCGCCGCGGAGTCGCAGCGGCTGATCAACGAGACCTACAGCGCGTTCGTGCAGGGCTTCATGCCGACGCAGGCGCGGCCCGACGTGGACGTGCTCGAGGGGCTCACGACCGCGATCATCGTCGACCAGCAGCGGATGGGCGCCGACCCCCGGTCCACCGTGGGCACCGCCACCGACGCCAACGCGATGCTGCGCATCCTGTTCAGCAGGCTCGGGCAGCCGCACGTCGGTTCACCGCAGGCGTTCTCCTTCAACGTCGCCTCCATCAGCGGCGCGGGCGCGGTCACGATCGAGCGCGGCGGGAAGACGGTCAAGGAGCGGCGCAGCTTCGCCATCACCGGGGGCATGTGCCCGCGCTGCGAGGGGCGGGGCTCGGTCTCCGACATCGACCTGACCCAGCTCTACGACGACTCCAAGTCCCTCGCCGAGGGCGCGTTCACCATCCCCGGCTGGAAGTCCGACAGCTTCTGGACGGTGCGGGTCTACGCCGAGTCGGGTTTCGTGGACCCGGACAAGCCGATCCGCAAGTACACCAAGAAGGAGATGAACGACTTCCTGTACAAGGAGGCGACCAAGGTCAAGGTCGACGGCGTCAACCTCACCTACGAGGGGCTGATCCCGAAGATCCAGAAGTCGTTCCTGGCCAAGGACCGCGAGGCGCTGCAACCGCACATCCGGGCGTTCGTGGACCGGGCGGTCACCTTCACCACCTGCCCCGAGTGCGCGGGCACCCGGCTCAGCGAGGCGGCCCGCTCCTCCCGGATCGGCGGCACCAACATCGCCGAGGCCTGCTCGATGCAGATCAGCGACCTGGCCGAGTGGGTGCGCGGCCTCGACGAGCCGTCGGTCGCGCCGCTGCTCGCCGCGCTGCTGCACACCCTCGACTCGTTCGTGGAGATCGGGTTGGGCTACCTGGCGCTGGAACGGCCCTCGGGCACGCTGTCGGGCGGGGAGGCGCAGCGGGTCAAGATGATCCGCCACCTCGGGTCGGCGCTCACCGACGTCACCTACGTCTTCGACGAGCCGACCACCGGCCTGCACCCGCACGACGTCCAGCGGATGAACACCCTGCTGCTGCAACTGCGGGACAAGGGCAACACGGTGCTCGTGGTGGAGCACAAGCCGGAGGCGATCGCCATCGCCGACCACGTCGTCGACCTCGGTCCCGGCGCGGGGGCGGCGGGCGGCACCGTCTGCTACGAGGGCCCCCTCGACGGGCTGCGGGCCAGCGGCACCACCACCGGCCGCCACCTCGACGACCGGGCGAAGCTGAAGTCCTCCGTGCGCACCCCCACCGGCGCGCTCCAGGTGCGCGGCGCCACCAGGCACAACCTGCGCGACGTCGACGTGGACATCCCGCTCGGGGTGCTGTGCGTCGTCACCGGGGTCGCGGGTTCGGGCAAGAGTTCACTGGTCCACGGTTCGATCCCGCCCGGGGCGGGCGTGGTGTCGGTGGACCAGACCGCGATCCGCGGCTCGCGGCGGAGCAACCCGGCGACCTACACCGGGCTGCTCGAACCGATCCGCAAGGCGTTCGCCAAGGCCAACGGCGTCAAGCCCGCCCTGTTCAGCGCCAACTCCGAGGGCGCCTGCCCCGCCTGCAACGGCGCCGGTGTCACCTACACCGACCTGGCGATGATGGCGGGGGTGGCCAGCCCCTGCGAGGAGTGCGAGGGCAAGCGGTTCCTGGCGTCGGTGCTGGAGTACCGGCTCGGCGGGCGCGACATCGCCGAGGTGCTGGCGATGTCGGTGACCGAGGCGGAGGGGTTCTTCGGCGCGGGCGAGGCGCGCATCCCGGCGGCGCACGCCATCCTGGGCAGGCTCGCCGACGTCGGGCTGGGCTACCTCAGCCTCGGCCAGCCGCTGACCACGCTGTCCGGCGGCGAGCGGCAACGGCTCAAGCTGGCCACGCACATGTCCGACAAGGGCGGGGTGTACGTGCTCGACGAGCCGACCGCGGGCCTGCACCTGGCCGACGTGGAGCAACTGCTCGGCCTGCTCGACCGGCTGGTCGACTCCGGCAAGTCGGTGATCGTCGTCGAGCACCACCAGGCGGTCATGGCGCACGCCGACTGGATCATCGACCTCGGTCCCGGCGCGGGCCACGACGGCGGCCGGGTCGTGTTCGAGGGCACCCCGGCCGACCTCGTCGCCGACCGCTCCACCCTGACCGGCGAACACCTCGCGGACTACGTCGGAGCCTGACCGGTTCCGCGCACTGGCTCAGTCGATCCGGTGAACGGGCGCGGCCCCACCGGGAACGCCGGTCCCCTTCGGGCGAAAGGGAAAACACCGGTCGAGTCCGCAGTGGACTCCTCCTGCTGTGGGCAGGCGGCACTCCTCCCGCCGCCTGCCCACAGCAGACAGGAGAGAGCAATGGGATCGATGACCGGGAAGGCCCGCCCGTGACCGCGCTGGGCGTCGGCTTCCGCCCCCCGCCGTTCCACTGCGGTGGCGCTGCGCGACCGGATCATGGGTCGGTTCCCGTGGTTGCGCGACCGGGTCCGCGCTCGCGCGAGCGCCGAACTGGCCCGCCACCTCGACTGCCTCGGGCACGCGATCCGGGGCAACATCGACTGGGCGGCGAACGTGCCCCGCTGCCTCGCCGCGGACACCCCGGACGGCGTGCCGTCGCAGGTGCCCATCGTGGTCACCGATCAGCCCAGCGACACCCGCGCGGACCTGCCGCCGTTCCCGGAGACCGCGTCGGCGGTCGGCGTGGTGGTCACCGACCGGACCGGGGCCGGGCATCACCGCCCCGACCGCGCGGGTGCGGCACCTCCGCCTCGGCGGCAGGGTCGGCACCCCGGGAGTGGTCCCCTTCCACCAGCGCGGTGATGGTCTTGGCCAGGCCCACCGCGTCGAGGCGGTGGCGGCGCAGGATGTCGGCGCGCGGGCCCTGCGGCAGGAACTCGGCGGGCAGGCCGAGGGCGTGCACCGGGGTGTCGTGCCCGGCGTCGCGCACCGCCTGGGCGAGGCGGGCGCCGACCCCGCCGACCCGGACGCCGTCCTCGACGCAGACGACCACCCGGTGCCGGGCGACGAGGTCGACCAGCGCCGGGCTCGGTGGGCTCACCCAGCGCGGGTCGCACACGGTGACCCCGGTGCCCCGCTCACCGAGCCGGAGCGCGGCGCGCACCCCCGGCAGCGCCATCGGGCCGACCGTCACCAGCGCGACGTCGCGGCGGCCGGACTCGTACAGCACGTCCACCCCGCCCTCCGCGCGCAGCCGGGGCACCGCGGGGCCGGTCTCGCCGCGGGGGAAGCGCAGCGCGGTGGGCCCGTCGACCCGCACGGCCTCGCCCAGCAGCGCGCGCAGTTGCTCGCCGTCGCGGGGGGCCGCGATCCGCAGGCCGGGCACCGCCTGCAACAGCGACAGGTCCCACACGCCGTGGTGGCTGGGGCCGTCGTCGCCGGTGACCCCGGCCCGGTCCAGCACGAAGGTGACCGGCAGCGCGTGCAGGGCCACGTCCATGAGCACCTGGTCCAGCGCCCGGGTGAGGAACGTCGAGCACACCGCCACCACCGGGTGCAGCCCGCCCATCGCCAGCCCGGCGGCGCTGGTGACCGCGTGCTGCTCGGCTACGCCCACGTCGTGGGTCCGCTCCGGGAACTCCTCGGCGAAGGCCTGCAACCCGGTGGGCCGCAGCATCGCCGCGCTGAGGCAGGCGATGTCCGGGCGCCGCCTGCCCAGTTCCACGACCTCCCGGGCGAACACCGACGTCCACGTGGGGCCCGCGGGCCTCTCGGCGTTCGCCGGGGGCACCGTGTGCAGGCGGTCCGCCTCGTCCCGCTCGGCCGGGGGGTGCCCCTTGCCCTTGGTGGTCACGCAGTGCACCACGACCGGGCGGCCGAGGGCGCGCGCCTTCCCCAGCGCGGCCTCCAGCGCCCCGACGTCGTGGCCGTCGACCGGACCGACGTAGGACATGCCCAGGCTCTCGAACACCGACAGGTGGTAGCCGCCCGCGTCCTCGCGCAGGTGGGCGAGGTGGCTGCCGACGGCGCCCGCGGTCGGGGCGTAGGAGCGGCCGTTGTCGTTGAGGACCACCACCACCGGGCGACCGCTGACCGCGATGTTGTTCAGCGCCTCCCAGCACATGCCGCCGGTCAGCGCACCGTCGCCGACGACGGCCACCACGTGCCGCTTGCCGCGCTTGCCCGCGAACGCGCGGGTCAGGCCGTCGGCGTAGGACAGGGCGGTGGAGGCGTGCGAGTTCTCCACCAGGTCGTGCGGCGACTCGGCCCGGCTCGGGTAGCCGGACTGCCCGCCCGCCTGGCGCAGCAGCGCGAACTCCGCGCGCCTGCCGGTGAGGAGCTTGTGCACGTAGCCCTGGTGCCCGGCGTCGAACACGATCGCGTCGCGCGGGGAGTCGAAGACCCGGTGCAGCGCGATCGTCAGCTCCACCACGCCCAGGTTGGGCCCGAGGTGCCCACCCACCCGGGTGACCACCTCGACCAGCAGCTCCCGGATCTCCGCGGCGAGGCCGCGCAGCTCCGCCGCGGTCAGCCCGCGCAGGTCGGCCGGGCCGCGCACGCGGTCGAGCAGGGCGTCCGGGAAGGCGGGGGCGGCGGTCTCGGGGACCGGCCCGCCCCGGCCGAGGGGGAGTGCCGGGCCGGTCAGGATCTGTCCACTCATGATCGCGTCCTGGGGCGTCGTCGAATGATCCTGGCGAGCCGGGTAAAAGAGGAGGCAGGCACCCGGGTCGCCAGGAGGAGTCCGGGATCAGGAATGATCTCCACCATACGACAGCCTGCGCCGCGTTCAACCGGAAATCCGGCCGGGTTCGGGATTCTCACTCGAAAGCCTGTTTCCGCCTCGCCTCGACAGGTGGTCTCCTGGTCGGGGACTTGACTTGTCCGTTCAAACATCCCGAACCAGAAAAAATCGCGGCACCATCAGGCGAACGCCCTGGACACGGACGGTGTCTTCCGACCGGTCATACACCCCGATCGGTAGGAGGGCATCCCGCTAACGGCTGGCAGGGCAAAAGGGCCGGTAGTCGTACTGACGATGCCCCAGGCGAGTGTTACGTTCGTGAAGCAATTGCCGACAGCGCCAACCGCCGCCTTTCTCCAACCGTGGCGTGAAAGCACGCCTGGGAGGGCAAATGTCACTCGCCACGCAAATGGAACCGCATTCACCGGTCTCCGGGAAGGCATTGGCCGCGGCCGTCCGGCGCCAGGTCGACGTCGTGCTCGACGGTTTCCTGGCGGGCAAGGCGGCGAACGCCGCGGACGAGTGCCTGCCGCCGGTGGTCGACACCGTGCGCCGGTTCGTCGCGGGCGGCAAGCGCCTGCGGCCGGTCTTCTGCCACTGCGGCTGGCTCGCCGCGGGCGGGGACCCCGACGAGCGCGCGGTGGCGGCGGTGGGCGCGGCGCTGGAGCTGTTCCACTCCTTCGCCCTCATCCACGACGACCTGATGGACGGCTCCGACCTGCGGCGGGGCAACCCGACCGTGCACCGCGAGCCGGCCGCCCGCTGCCCGGACCGGGCCGGGGGCACCGCCGCGGTCGCGGCCGACCGCTTCGGGGAGAACGCGGCGATCCTGCTCGGCGACCTGTGCCTGGTGTGGTCGGACGAACTGCTGCACGGCACCGGGTTCGACGCCGACCGCGTGGCCGCGGCGCGCCCGTTCCTCGACGCGATGCGCACCGAGGTCATGGCCGGGCAGTACCTGGACCTGCACCACCGGCCCGCGGGCGACGCCCTCGCCCACGCCTGGCGGGTCGTCCGGCTCAAGACCGCCCGCTACACCGTCGAGCGCCCGTTGCAGATCGGCGTCGCCCCGGCCGGTGGTGACGCCGATCTGGCGCGGCGGTGCGCCGAGTACGGCCGCCCGCTGGGCGAGGCGTTCCAGCTTCGCGATGACCTGCTCGGCGTGTTCGGCGACCCGGCGGTCACCGGGAAACCGGTGCTCGACGACCTGCGCGAGGGCAAGCCGACCGTGCTCGTCGCGGTGGCCGGGCAGCGCGCCACCGCCGCGCAGCGGGCCGTGCTGCGCGAGCTGTACGGCAACCCGCTGCTCGACGAGGCGGGGGCGGCGGCGCTGCGCGCGGTGATCGACGGCACCGGCGCGGCGGCGCTGGTCGAGCGGTTGATCGCCGACCGCACCGAGCAGGCGCTCTCGGCGCTGGCCGACAGCGCGATCCCCCACCCCGTCCGGGGGGTGCTCGCCGACCTCGCCGACACCGTGGTCCACCGCGACCGCTGACCGGCACACCACCGACAACCGCCTGCGCACCGCAGGCGGGCCGTGAAATCCCAACAGGAGGAAAAAGATGATCCGCACCGCCCTCGCCGCGTCCCTGCTCACGGCCGCGTTCGCCGTCGGCTCGGCGGGCTCGGCCACCGCGCAGCCCGCCCCCGCGGGCAACCCGCCCGCGCCCGCGGCGGCGTCCGCGCCCACGCCCGAGGGCATGTGGTTCCCGGTGTTCTTCTTCGGCACCGAGGGCTTCTGCACGCAGGTGGGGACGATGGCCCAGCAGTCCGAGGCGCTGGAAGAGGAATCGTGGAAGTGCGAAGGCGGCTGGCTGCTGATCCACGTGGAGCCGGACGACGCCTCCTGAGGCCCACCGCGGCGGCAGTGACCCCGGCCCCACCGGTCCACTCCGCACCACCGCTCCCCCGACCACCTCCCGCACCCCGAGTGGAGTCGACATGTCCTTGCCCACCACCGCGCCCCCGGCCGAGGGGGTGGCCCCCATGGCGGCGTTCCTCGCCGACTGCGCGAGCGCGCTCTCCGACGTCGCGGGCGGCGAGCTGACCGACGCGCAGCGGACGTTCCTGGCCGCGGGCACGGCGGCGCTGCGCGCGGCCCGCGGCGGCGAGTGGGTGCAGCTCGGCCTGGAGGTGGCGCCCGGCGGGTTGTCCGCGCTGTACCCGGAACTGGCCGCGACCGCGCATGAACTGCTCGACGGCGGGGCGGCCGCGGAGTTCTTCTTCATGCACAAGCCGCCGGGGCTGCGGGTCCGCTTCGCCCCGGCCCGCGGCCACGGCCAGTTCGTCCGCGCCGAGGTCCGGCGCCACGCCGAGCGGTGGCGGGCGGCCGGGCTGGTCCGGGGCGTGCGCTCGGCGGTCTACGAGCCGGAGGCGCACCTGTTCGGCGGGAACGAGTCCATGCCGCACGTGCACCGCCTGTTCACAGTGGACTCGCTGACCTGGCTGGAGCACCACGCCACCGCGCGCGAGACCCCCGCCTGGGCGCTGTCGCTGCTGATGCTGCGCGCGGTGTTCGACGGGTTGCGGGTCGTCGGCTGGGAGGATCGCGACGTCTGGGGCCGGGTGGCGGACTCCGGCCGCCGCACGCCCCCGGGGTCGGCCCCGGTCGAGGGCCCGGTCACCGCGCGGCTGCGCGGGCACTGGGCCGACCCCGACGCACTGGCCGCGGCGCTGCCCGCCGACGTCCGCGCGCTGGCCGACCGGCACGCCGAACGGGTGCGCCCGCTGTGCGAGCGGTGGTGGGCGGAGTACTTCGGCACCGAACGCGCCGTCATCGGCCCCCGTGAAGCGGCCTGCTATTACACGATCTTCCACTGGAACCGCGCCGCGCTGAGCCCGGGCACCCAGGCACTGATCGCCACCGCGCTCGCCGGGACGGACGGCCATGTCCGCTGACTTCCGCCCCGAGGGCCCCGCCGGGCTGCTGCGCGTCTCCGGTGTCCCGGCCGCCCTGGTCGCCGAAGCGGGCAACCCCGGGCTGTTCGACGCCCTGCGGCGGCTGAGCCGCGACGAGGCCGACCACCGGTCGTTCGCCGCCGGGCTTGCCGAGCGGGTCAGCGCCGAACTGGTGCCGCACCCCGACCTGTCCGCGCCGGTGCGGACCTCGGCGATCACCCTGCGCAGGCAGCTCACCCGCGGCGAACCGGTCGACGGGCCGCAGTGCAGGCGCCTGGCCGTCGTGGGCGTCGCCCTCGGGGTGCCGCAGGCGCTGACCGACGACCTGGTCCGGGCGGCGACCTGGTCGACCGCGCTCACCACCGCCCGCGCGGAGTGCGCGGACGCGGTGCTCGCCGAGCGGAGCAGGCTCGCCGCGCTGCCGTGGGAACTGGTCACCGACTCCCCCACCGCCGCCAGGGTGGTCTCCCAGACCGCCCCCGAGGTGCTCGACGAGATCCGCGGCAGGCTGGCCGCGGGCGAGCGGTGGACCGACAAGCGGCTGCGCCAGCGCGCGGACTACCTGCTGCGCCTGCTGTCGCGGGCGGCGCTGAAGACGACCCCGCGCGGCTGGCTCGGGCAGGTCGCGCTCGTGGGCGTGGCCCCGGACCGCGACACCCGGCTGCTGCCCGGGTTCGAGGTGACCGACTACGCCGTGCACTCGCTGTCGAACATCCAGGCCGACCGCCGGGTGCTGGCCACGGCCGCCGACCTGCCCGACGCCTGGCTGAGCATCACCGGCCTGCACTGGGTGCGGGGGGCCCGGCTGTGCTGCTGGGTGGCCGACCACGACAGCACCAAGGGCCTGCGGCTGGTGCGCGTCCGCCGCACCCCGGCGGTGGACGCCGTCCGGCACCTGCTCGGCCCGGGGGCGCTGCGGACCGCCGACGTGGTCCGGCTGCTCGCCCCGGAGGACCGGCACCACCCGACGGTGCGGGCGTTCCTGCGCCACCTGGTCGGGCTGGGCGTGCTCCAGCTCTCCGCCCAGCCGGTGTCGAACCTGCGGGACTGGTCGCCCAACCCGCGCGGGGTGGTGGCGGACAGGGGTTTCGTCGACGTCTACCGCCGCGGCCGGGGGCACGTCCCCGCCGCCGCGGTGACCCGGCTGGCCGGGCTCGTCGCCCAGGCGGGCAGGCTCGGCGCGGTCCTGGCCGAGGACGCCGGGGGCACCGGTGGCGGCCACCCGGTGCTCGACCTGGTCGGCCCCGAACCCCGGCCCGCCTCCGAGGTCGTCGCGGAATTCCTCGACGGCGCGGAGCACCGCCCGCCCACCCCGCCCGCCACCGAGTGGCCCGAACCGCGGCCGGGCAGCGCCTACCGGCGGCTGGCCGACTGGCTCGCCGGGCACGCCGACGCCGACGAGGTCGACATCGACGCCGCCGCGCTCGACCGGGTCGGCGCCCCACCCGCGGCGCTGCCGCCGTGGCCGGTCGACTGCCTGGTGCGGCCGCTGCCCGGCGACGGGCCGGTGGCGGTGCTGGAGGCCGTGCTGCCCGCCGGGGTGCTCGACGCCCGATTCGCCGACGCGCTGCACCAGTTGCACGGCCGGGTGCCGCAGGTCGAGGACTACCGCGGCTTCCTGGCCGAGGTCACCACCCGGTGCGGGGCGGAGGTCGTCGAGGTCTTGGTGCCCCCGCAGGACGACCGCAGCGCCAACGCGGTCCGCAGACCCCGCTACACCCGCACCTGGACCGGTGACGCCGACCTGTCGACCTACTTCGCCGGGCAGGCGGGACCGGGGCGCTACCTGCCGCTGGACCGCGTCCTGGTGCGCAGGCGGGACGGGCGGGTCGTCGCCGAGGACGCCGACGGCAAGCCGCTGTGGCCGGTCTGCCACGCCACCCGGACCCCGATGGCACCGTGGGACGTCGTGGTGGCGCTGCTCAGCGCCGCCGCGCCCATCGGCCACCTGGCCGCACCGCTGCTCCTGGGCGACCCCGCCGCCGCCTTCCCCGGCCGCGCCCGCACCCCCCGACTGGTGCTCGACGGCGGGCTGGTGATCGCCGGGGCCACCGTCCGCGTCGAACGCGCGGCCCTGCCGAGCCCCGGCGACCCGGTGGTCGAGCGGGTGCGCAGGCTGGCGGACCTGCGCGCGGCCACCGGCGCCCCGCGCTGGAACTTCGTGCGGGCGGCGGGCGGGCGGCGACCGCGACCGGTCGACCTGGACAGCGTCACCGCGCTGCGCGTGTTCGACCGCCTGCTCGCCGACCCCGCTGTCCCCGCGCTCGTGCTGGAGGAGATGCTGCCCGACCCGGAGCACCTGCCGGTGCGCGACGAACTCGGCCAGGGCCTCGCCGCCCAACTGGTCATCCGCCTCCCACCGGACCCCGGGCTGGCCCGGGTGGCCGACCGGGCGGCCAGGGCGTGGCGCGGCCTGAGCCCGCCCACCGAGGCGGCGAACCGCTTCGTGACGGCGGTGTAGCGCCGACCCGCCCCCGAGCACCACCGGGTCCACCGGTGGGGAAGTCAGTCAAGCGAAGGAGAACACCGTGCAATCCACAGTGGAACTCGCCGACCTCGACGAACTTGTCGAGCAACTCGACGCGCAGATCACCGAACTGGACTCCGCGGACCGCGGGGAGGCCGTGTCACTGCTCCTGTGCAGCGGCGGCTGCGGCGGCGGCTGGTCCTGGCACTGGTACTGCTGAGCTGAGCCGGAAAGGAGCGGGAGATGGTGGTTCCCGACGTGTTGACCACCCCGCGCAACGCCTCGACGCGGGACCTGCTGCTGGTCGCGGACCACGTGCTCACCTCCTGGACGGCTCGTCACCCGATGGGCACGGCCGGACCCGACCTGGGTCCGGCCGTGCTTTCCACCCTCGTGGCCGCGCACCCCGACGCCACCGGGGAGCAGCGCCGGACCTGCGGCGAGGCCACCGACCTGTGGCTGCGCACCGGCCTGCGCGGCCGGGCGGGGACCGGGCTGCACGACGGGCTGTCCGGTCTGGTGGCCGGGCTGGGCCTGATCGCGGGGGTCCGACCCGACGTCGGCCCCGCGGCGCAGCGGGCCGCGCGGTCACTGGCCACCGCGGCCGACCGCAGGCCGTGGCGCACCTCGGCCGTCGGCTTCACCGACTACGACCTGGTCAGCGGCCCGGCCGGAACGCTGCTGGCGCAGCCCGCCGGAACACCCCCGGGGGGCGCGGCCGCGCACCTGGCCGCCCTCGCCGCCGACCCCGACCTGGCGGGCCTGCGGATCGGCGCCCACCGCGACCACCCGCTGGTCGGCTGGACCCAGGGCGACGTCGTCACCGGCCTGGCGCACGGCGCCGCCGGGGTCCTGGCCGCGCTGTCGGCGGTGGACCCCACCGAGGAGGCGGTCCGCGCCGTGGCGCACCTGTCGACCTGGCTGGTCGCCGGGCTCTACGTCGACGGCGCCGGGATCGTGTCCTGGCGGTACGCCGCGGGCGGGAAACCGGAAGCCGTCGCCCACCGGCAGGGCTGGTGCTACGGCAACCCCGGGGTGAGCTGGGCGCTGTGGGCGGCCGGGCGGGCACTGGTCCGCGCGGGCGCCCCCGGTGGGGAGGACCTGTGCGACCTCGCGGTGCGGGCGGTGGGGACGCTGTGCGGGGGCTACGACGCCGACGTGCACCTCGACGGCGACCGCGACAGCGACCGGCTGGGGGTCTGCCACGGCGCGGCCGGGGTGCTGCTCGTGGCCGACGCCTTCGCCCGCCACACCGGGTCAGCACCCGCCGCAGCGCTGCGCGACTGGCTCACCGGGCACCTGCACGACCGGCTCGACCGGGTGGCGCGCCTCGCGGGCACCGACACCACCCTGCTGTCCGGGGCCACCGGGGTGCTGGCCGCGCTGCTGACCACCGCGGGCGCCGACCGGGGTTGGCTGCGCTGCCTCGCCCTGTCCTGACCGCCCTGCCCCGACCGCCCTGACCTGACCCCGATGTCCTGAGAGGACCGAAATGGAGCACAGAAACGTACTGCGGGTGGTCGACCTGCACAAGTCCTTCCGGGGCCACGAGGTGCTGCGCGGCGTCGAGTTCGACCTCGCCCCCGGCGAGCTGTTCGGGATCATCGGCGAGAACGGCGCGGGCAAGTCGACCCTGCTGCGGGTCCTGGCGGGCGAACTCCCCGCCGACCGCGGCGACGCGCTCTACGCGGGCAGGCTCGGCTACTGCCCGCAGAAGATCGTGCTGAACGACGAGCTGACCCCCGACCAGCACCTGGCCCTGTTCCGGCGGGCCTACGGCCTGCGCTCGCTGGAGCACGCGAACCAACTGGTGGAGCGGCTGGGCTACGAGCGGCACCGGTCGGTCAAGGCGGGCCTGCTCTCCGGCGGGACGCGGCAGAAGCTCAACCTGACGATCGCCCTCATGCACGACCCCGACGTGGTGCTGATGGACGAGCCCTACCAGGGCTTCGACTGGGACAACTACCTCAACTTCTGGTCCATCGCGGAGGAACTGCGCGACCGCGGCCGGTCGGTCCTGATCATCTCCCACCTGGCCCACGACACCGCCCGCTTCGACCGCCTGCACAAACTCCGCGAGGGCCGCCTCACCACCGAGGAGGCCGTCGACCCGCCCGCGGTCGGGGCGCCGGCACTCGAGCGGACCGCGATCGAGCAGGCCACCGCGGACGGGGAACCCGCCGTCGGCAAGCCTTCGACGCAGAAGGGCACCAGGACCGCGACCGCCAAGGCCACGGGCGCCACGCGGCGCCCTGAACCCCCCGCGGCCCGAACGGTCGGCGCGGTCCGCAAGACCGTCGGCCGAGCCGCCGCCACGGCGCGGAAGGTGACCGGGGCATGACGGCGACCTGGTCGGACTCGCTGTCCGACGCCACCAGGCACGAGATCACCCAGCACTCCCGCAACCGGGTCGCCCTCGCCCTGGTGCTGGTGTTCATCCCGGTGTGGCTGCTGCTGGTGAACGTGATCATCCCCAGCGAACCCGTCGACTTCCACTCCCGCCCAGCGGGCCGGACCATCGCGGTGGACGCCAACGAGCTGGGCATGATCTCCGGGGCGATGAACGCGGTCACCCTGATCGTCGGCTTCATGATGTTCACCGCCGTCCGCCGCTCAGCCGACTTCGACCGCCGCCTGGTCCTGGCGGGCTTCCCCCGCTCGGCGCTGCTGCTGGCCAAGCTGCTCGCCCTGCTCGCCGCCGCCGGGGTGGTCGCCCTGTACGCCTCCCTGCTGCTACTGCTGTTCTGGCGCCCCGAGCAGTTCGTGTTGCTGCTGGTGAGCCTGTCCGTCAGCGGCCTGACCTACGGCGGCATCGGGATCGTCCTGGCAATGGTGTTCCGCACGGAACTGGCCGGGATGTTCCTGATCATCATGATCAGCCTGGTCGACGTGATGGTCCAGAACCCGATCATCACCCCGTCCTCAGCGGGCGGCGGGGTCACCCTCCTCCCGACGTTCGGAGCCATGCAGAGCGCCGTGGCCGCGGCGTTCACCGAGGACCTGACGCTCCGCTACCTGCTGCTCGGCATCCTGTGGCTGGCCCTGGCCGCCGCGGCGGGCCTGTACGCGTTCAACCACCGCACCCGCGACCACAACCTGGACGGCAAGTCGACCGAGCCCCACCAGGGAGCCGAGGCGGTGACCGTGCTCCTGACCACCCGCTCCGACGGAACGCTCCAGGTCAGCTCATCCTCCGGCCCGGTACTGCTCTGCACCCGACTGACCGGCTCCACCCCGGACTGCCCCTGCCCCAAGTGACCACCCCACCAATCCCCCGCAGCCAACTCCCTCCGGCACCGAGCACCCCAGCGGAGCCCGGTCGCCAACTCCTGAATGCCCACCCCACCGAAACCCCGCAACCCGACCACCCCCGCCCCAAGCAACCACACCAGCGAAGCCCGACAGCCGACTCCCCCTCAACCACCACCCCCACCAGCCAACTCCCCCGCCCCCGCTGCGCAAACACCGACAGATCACCCCTAACACCAACCCCCACCCGCGCGACACCTGTCATGGCCCTGCGGACCCCGGACAGGAAGGCCCCCTCGATGACCACCCCCCTCCGCGCGGACGTGCAGGAACCCCCCACCCCGACGGTCGCCGACGTCACCCGCATCGCCGCCCACCCCGACCCGATCATCCGCAACCTGATGATCACCCACTGCTACCACGCCCTGTCCCGAGCCCTCACCGACTTCACCGGCGGCTCGGCCAACTGGTGCACCTTCGCGGTGTGGGCCTCAAAACAGGTCGGCCAAACCATCCGCCAGGAAGACCCCCGCCGCCTGGCCGAAAGACTCCTCACCGCCTCCCCCAGTCCTCCGCCATAGCCGCCCTGCTCGCGGAAGCATTACGCCGAGCACTCCCCCACCAAGTCGCCGAACGCCTGGTCCACCACCCCATCGCCACCCTCACCCGCCTCGAAGCAGCCAGCGAGGCCGGAGCACGAGGCAACCTCAAGGTCTTCGCCGAAATCGCCCACGAGTTCGCCCGCTTCCTGACCGAGTTCGCCCACACCCAAACCCCCGACGACCAGCGAATCGCCGCCTTCTGCGCCACCCTCCGCCCCGGCCCGCCCCCCAACGGCCAGCACTACCTCCAGCAGGCGTTCACCCACTACTACCGAGCCAGGTTCACCGAGGACCCGAAGGCCCGAACCGAACTCCTGCTCCTGGCCAGCATCGAGGTCGGCCTGCACGAACAAACCCGCCTGCAACCCGAGATCACCGCCGCCCTGACCACCCCCATCCGAACCCCCCAGTTCTTGACCCACGAGCTCCCACCCCACACCTCCAGTCCCCTGCCTCACACCCCATCCCCCCGCCCCCGCACCCCATCTCCCCTCCCCCACATCGCCCTCCCCCTCATCACCCTTCTCCGCGCCACTGTCGAAACCCTCCTGGAACCAGCCCGCACCCTCACCCGCAAAACCATCACCAAACTCCTCCTCACCCTCACCCTCCCCAACAACACCCACCTGGACCTCAGCGACGACCTCACCGCCACCTACCCCGCCCCCTGACCCACCTCACCAACCCCGACCTCATCGCCCTCCTCCACCAGGTCGACCCAACCCCCGACAGCCCCCTGGACACCGCCGCCGAAGACTGGTCCGACCTCCCAGACCGAATGCACTACATAGCCGACATGTTCCGCTGCTACGCCACCCACGAAATCCTGCTCAACCCCCCGTTCACCCCCGAACAGGTCGAAGCCCTCACCGCAGGCCACCTCCCCACCGGCCGCCTGTAGCCCCCGCCCCCAGACAGAACCTGCCGCGACCACAGCAGCGCACCACCGACTCCCCGATCAGGGCAAGCGGCAAGCCAGCCACCCAAATCCCCAGGTCAAGCGTTCGCAAACATCCTGGTCGCACCCCGAACACCGTGACCCAGCCCCGCCGAAACCCCCACACAGGCGTGCGCTACTCTTACCCGGCAGCCGCGAGAGCGACTGTGGCCGGGCTGTGGCGCAGTTTGGTAGCGCACTTGACTGGGGGTCAAGGGGTCGCAGGTTCGAATCCTGTCAGCCCGACGGTCGTCAGACGCCCGTCGACTCTGGAAGAAATCCCAGGTCGGCGGGCGTTTTGATCTTTCCGGGACCGCGCGGTGTTGATCGTCCCTTGTGGAGAGAAAGATCGTTCTACCCGCCGGTAAGGAGAAAAATTGGAGATCAACTCCTCCTGCCAGCTGTTGATCTCGTTGAGGGGTCAGGATTGATCTTCCCGATCGGGTGATTTTCGCCAACCTTCCCGAACCTGCCGCATCCGACCAGGTCAGACGCATAGCCGAACCCGCTTTGGGCCCGTTGGTCGTGATTGGGCACCGTTGGGTCGGGGTGGTGGCGTTGTCGGTGGGTTGAGCTTCGTTGAAGCCTGACCACGCATCATCGGCTCAAGGCGGCGTCTGGCGGGCCAGCGTTGCTCGACATGGTCAGGACGCCCATGACGCCCGGCCCTGTGGGGCCGGCCGCTCCACGGGTGACGATCGCGTCGTCGTATCTGCGGTCGATGTGCGGGTTGGTGTCCGCCAGGGACATGTACAGCATTCCTGTTGCGCAGGGTGGCGCCACCAGAGGTGACGAGGTCGAACCGTTGCCGCCTACCGTGTCAAGGTTGAACGACAAGCCCGCCAACTTGCATGAATAGTCGTCGTCCCAGGTCAGGGCCGTTCGTTCGAGCTCTCGGAAACGGGTCAACCGTGTGTGAGCCGTTCCCGTCGCCGCCGGATCGCCGGATGATCTTCAGGATTCGCGGGATCACGCGCCACCAGTGCGCCGAACGACATCGCCGGACGTGTCACATGACCAGCCGGACAAAGACAGCGCGCAAGACCGAGCCCGGGCGGAAGACCGCCGCACCGGCGGGCTGTCCCCCAACATCGCCACCGGGATCGTCACACTCCTGTCCCCGCTGCCCTCCGACGCCGTCGACAACCACCTGCTCGACGTCAACCCCATCCGTCCCCAACCGACGAGGCAGACGACGCCGCATCGGACGCACACCGGAAGGATCTGGGCCACCCCACCGAAGTCCTCCGCATCACCGACCAGATCAACCTCATCCACGACCCCCTCGCCGCCCACCTGTTCGTCACCGCCGGATGGACCGGCGCCCGCCGGGGCGAACTCACCGGCCCGCACCACCTCGACTCCCACCCCCACGACCAAGTCTTCCTCAGACCCAACGACACCTTCCACCGACGCAGCAACCACGCCCGACGCGCCACCCGTCCCGCCGCCGACGGCAACCTCCACCTCACCAACTCCACACCCGCCTGCAACCCGTCACATCCGGCCCCATCTTCCACGGTTTGCACCACAGCGCCCTTGACGCCCGAGTTCGACGGAGTCTGGTTGACCTTCTGGACCACGGGCAGCAAGGGCTGGGACAGCCTTCCCTTGGACCGGCCTCTGGCCATCGACAATCACAGCGGCAGGACGTTCACCGCTGTAGACCTGGTCGCACGAGAAACTCTCGCGGGGTTCGCCCGGCTGCAGGCCTACGACGAACTCGTCCTGCGATTCGACCAGCCACTGCCCCGCCCCGATCCGGAGACCGGAAGCCAGTGGGCGCACGTGGTCTACACCGCCTGGCACCTGATGGGGCAAACCGGCAACGCCCAGCTCACCGAAACCGAAACCGTGCCCCGTCCACGTCAGGGCCTCAAACGCGACAGGCGAGCCGACATCCTCGGGCCCGGCACCGTGCAACTGGTTCGAGTGCACACCCGCCACCGGCCCTCTGCGCAGGCCAGCGCCGAGGACACGGCAGCCTCCCACGGCCGCCGCGCACCGCAATGGACCCGCCGCTGGCCGGTCCGCCCCTACCGGCGCAACACCTGCCTCAACCCCCGCGCCCACGCCGACGGCGGATGCGAACACGAGGAGCGAGTCGTGCCCGCCCACATCAAAGGACCTGCCGACAAGCCCCTCGTCACGACGGACAGGGTGCACATCTGGGACACACCGCCCCCACCACCACCGTGACGGTCCACGACCTCCTGAACCCCCGAGCGTTGCTGGGCGCGCCACCGAGGATTTCAGTAGCTGAGGCCCGTGACCTGGGCACTGGAACCATCCGGGCACTCTCGGACCCGCCGTGCGTGCTGGCGAAGACTTCAGTACGGCAGCAGTCAGAGGCTCGAGCCTGTGTGCGGTCAGCACTAGCATCTCGCTCGGTAGCACCACCACGAGCACAGCCGAGGACGACGAGTGATTGTTCAGCCCACCTTCTTCATTCCGCCAAAGATTGAGGCGGGTCTACTCACCGGTGACCTGATCCGCTATGGCGGCGTGGTGCGTGACACCGCTGGACGCCTCGTGACCCACCTCAAGGAGATCTCCGCTCCCAAGCCGAACGAGGATGCCGTTGAAACGGCGGCCTGGATGCTCAAGAAGCCAGTCGTCATCGCGGGGCTCGCCACACTGGCTGTCGTCGGGACGGCCGCTACGACCGTCGCGATCGCCCGCAAGCGGAAGCGGGCGCTACCGGAATGCGTCAAGAACTACAACGACTCACTCCGCGCCTACCTTGAGGCTGTCCGCAATCAGAGCCTCAATGCCGAGATCATCGACCGCCTCATCGCCGATCTTGGTGCGGTTAAGGCGTACTCCGAGAACGGCAACATCACGGTCGACTTTTCTACGGAGCAGTCCGAGACCCTGATCCAGGTGGTCATCGACTACACGCGGCAACTGGCCAAGGTGAACTCGATCGATCTGAATGAGTCGCTGGAGTCGACCCTGACTTCGACGGACGCTCCCGTCGTACATCTGCGTCGCTACCTTGAGGTCCAGCGGAGGATTTTCAACGACGCAGCCTGATCGACTCAGCTCAAAGTCCGCGTAGACCCCGACCGAGGCGTTGACGAACTGCTCGGTTCGATCGTCCGTCACGGCGTTTCATCGTGTCGTCATCGACGAGCGGAGCCCACCCTTGATGACGCGGCCGATGGACGTGCCCACTCCGGCGGCAGCCGCGCCGATGTGAAACTCGACTGGTTCTACTTGGCTTCATCCCAGCCTGGCCAGCCGTGACGCAAGATTGGCGGGCGGTCGTCGTGGCGGGGCCACAGGACCATGCGGTACTGGTCCATGCCGACGGCGCCACCAGAGGCTTCGGCGTAACCGCGGACGGACAGGCGGACGCGGAAGCTGCCGGAAGGCAATGGATGCTCGCACGGAATGGGGCGAAGCCGCCAGAGGGCTCGAACACCAGGCGGCCCTCGTGGATATCGAAGTCGAGGTCCACCACGTGGCCCAGGCAGTGTCGTCGGCGGGGGGTTCGACCGGCCATACCTCGATGCGCAGGGGCGCGTCGAAGCTCTTGGCGAAGGGCACCACGAGGTCGATCAGTCCGTCGGCCAGGCCGACCCACCGGCCCGAGCGGCGGGCGTCATCGAGAGCGCGCAGCACTGCATCGTTGTCGGGATCGTTGGCCCAGGGGGCGACGGAGTAGATGTAGAGCTGGCCGTGATCGATCTCGACCTGCAGGTCGATGGTCACATCCGGTTGCGTGGTCATCCGCATCCACCCTGGTCTTCGGCGATGTCGACGGGCAGGTTCAGACGGTCGTAGCATGTGATCTTGGTGTTCGGTGGGGAAGGATTCTCTGTCGTGCGGGAGATGTTGACGTTGGCCGATCGGGAGGAGATCTCCCGGGGCCTGGTGGAGTCGCTGGAGTTCAAGGACATCGCGGTGCGGATCGGTCGTGATCCGTCGGTCGTCTCGCGTGAGGTGGGTCGTCATGGTGGCCGTGACGGGTATCGGGCGGTGGCGGCCGATGCCGCGGCGGTGGGGCGGTCGCGGCCGAAGGTGATGGCAGTGGAGCGGTCGGCGCGGACCGCGTCGCGGGTGTGGTCGTTGTTGCTTCTGGGCTGGTCACCGAGGTCGATCGCGGGCCGGTTGGCACGGCAGTATCGGGCCGGGGACCCTTGCCGGGTGAGTCACGAGGCGATCCACCAGTGGGTCTATGCCCAGCCGGTCGCGAGGCTGCGCCGGGAGTTGGTCGCGTTGCGTACCGGCCGCACCCGACGCACAGGGCCACGTCCGGCCCCGGCACCGCGGATCCGGGAGCCCCGGTACATCGACGATCGCCCCGACGAGGCGCGAGGCCGTGCCGTGCCCGGTCACTGGGAAGGGGATCTCGTGATCGGGAAGGGCGGCAAGTCCGCGGTGGCGCCCTGGTGGAACGCACCAGTCGGTTCCTGATCCTGGTCCTGTTGACCGGGCGGGACTCGTTGACGGTGACCCAGGCGATCATCGCCGCCGCCGGCGACCTCCCCGCCTCGATCACACGCTCGTTGACCTGGGACTGCGGGTCGGAAATGGCTCTGCACAAGGATGTCACGGCGACCGGGTTGCCGGTGTTCTTCGCCCACCCGCACTCACCCTGGGAACGCGGAAGCAACGAAAACCTCAACCGCATCGTGCGCGAGTACCTGCCCAAGGGTGTGGAGATCACCAGCGACCCCACCTACCTCGCAGCCATCGCCGCGGAGATCAACGACCGCCCCCGCAAGATCCATGACTGGAAGAAACCGAGCGAGGTATTCACCGAACTCCTCCAAGCAGATGCTTCCACCGCCTGAACCTGCCTCCTCATCAACGGCGCGTACCTGCTCCGACACTGATGCGAGGCTCCGGATCGTTTCCGTCTGCTCTCAATCACAAGTCAGGAGGCCTTAGCAAGAATCTCACCTAGCCCTGCACGAATGCTGACGGGCAGCGTGCGTAGTGTGAAGTCAGTAACCGACCAGCGGGCCTCAAGGATCGGGATGGAACGCAGCGCCTCGACGACCTCCACTGCCTCGTCCTGAGTCCTCACTTTCTGGAGAATCCCCACTAGAATGTCGCGCACGTGCCAGCGATCGTGGTGAGCGCCTAACCGCGCAAGGGCTGCCACAACCTTACCGAGGGCGGCTGGACTACCGGTTTTCAATACGATACGTTGCATGAAATTTGCAAGTGTGTCGCAGTATTCGAACGAGAAAATTTCGGTCGCGACGTAGGAGCAGAATCGCTCCACAATCCGAAAGAGAGCTTGCGAGTCACGTTCCCAAAGGTAGTTGATAGAGGACACGCTCATCCATGGAAGCACGCGTACGAGCGCAGCCATGTCGTCCTTCTCTCGCTCGCTGAGGGACTGTGCCCAGTCGAGCACCTCTACGAGGTCCTCAGCGCTTGGCCGTCCAAGTAACCGGTCGCGGAGCCGCTCAGCCTGCTCTTCACGCGTCTCCCATGCCTCGTGGTCTTGGCGCGCACCGACCGCGCGGTCGAGTGCGTCGATGAATTCCGCGACGGATTGATACCGGGAAGAAGGACTATCCGAAATCGCCCTCTCGATCACGGGCCGGAAGATGCCAGGTGGGATCTCGGCGTTGACGGGCCACTCACCTGTCACTAGTTCCTGGAGGATCTTCCCCAGTCCGTAGATGTCGGATAGGTCGTTAGCGCTACGGGCGTTGCGCCACTGCTCCGGAGCTGTGTAGATCCAGGAGCCCATGCCCTGCCGATACGTCGATGTCAGGGGGTCTGTATCCCGCTCCACCATGACGGCAAGCCCGAAGTCGGAGACCGCCCAACTATCCGCCTCATCATCACTCGTACCGAGACGCAACACGTTCGCTGGCTTGAGGTCGCGGTGGTAGATGCCCTCGGAATGGATGTAGGCGAGCCCCGTACAGACCTGGCGCATAATGTCCACGATCAGGGCTGGGTTGCCTTTCAGGAGCGCAACGTAGTCCGACAGGCTACCTTGTGCGAGCGGCATGGCGTACCAGATTTTGCCGTCACTGGTCTCGCCTTGCGCTAGGACACGCACGACGTTGGCATGCGAGAGCCTCTCCATGATCCGCAACTCTCGCTGGAAGCGCTTGATAGCCTCGTGCTCGACGCCTTCGACGTTGCGGAGGATCTTGATCGCGACCATCGCGCCATTCTTCTTGTCCACAGCACGGTAGACATCGGCAAAGCCGCCATGTCCGATGGTCTCGTCCTCGATTACGAACCGTCCACCTAGCGTACGGCGCGCCTCGGCGGCAGAAGGACGTCCACTACCCGAACGTCGGAGCCCGGACTGGTTCCACTCACGCACCACGTCGAGGTCCCAGATCGGTCCGTGCGCGATTTCACCGATGGGATCCGGGAACTCGGGGCGCTGCCGCAGGACCGTCACCCGCGACAGCGACACACCGAGCTCCTTGGCCACCTCACTCGAACCACCAAGCCGCATGTAACCTCCAGGAAAGGTTGCTCTGACTTCACCATACAGCAAAATAGTTGCGAGTACTACACCTTTATGCGGCTGAGCTGCTCCTCCCTGACTTGCGCGGGCTGAACGCAGCGGCTTCGAACGCGGCAAGCGTGCCCAAAGCAGTCTGGGGAAGCTCGCGTAGGTGGCGACGCACAGCCGCGAACGACGCGATAAGCGCCGACCAGGACTCAGGGTCGCCCGGCACAGGCACCTTGACCTTCCGGACACCCTCGAAATACAGCCGCCGCCGCACGGCTCCGCGGCTCTGACGGACAATCTCGGCCTTGCCCTGCTCACTCTTCAGGTACATGAGCAGGTACTCCGCATCGAACGGTGCGTCCTTAACAAGCCGAAAGACGACATAGTCGGGGCTAACCCAGCCAGCCTCCTCCTCGCGGCGACAGAGTGCGATTGAGCCGACGTTGACACGCATCGGGTTGTAGACGAAATCCCCCGGCCGCAGCTTACGGTAGCGACTGGTGTCCTTCGCCGGCTTGCCCTTGAACGGTGCTAGCCCGCCCTCGTTCGAGACCCCGACATAGCGATCCGGTACACGGCTCCCCGCCCGCGCACCGGCCTCGACTGCCCACTCTCCAACCGGGATACTCGCGCCGAGTGGATAGGCGTCGAGCGACGCATGAGCTTGCGAAAGCGCCTCTGTGAGCTCCGTGAGGGTCGTGAGACGGTTGCGCATCTCTTCGATCCGCTGTCCCGCAGAGTCACCGTCTGCCGACAACGCTGCGTTCGGCCACGGAATGTCGAGGTCATAGCCGCTATCGACGATGGTGTCGTAGTCGACTTCCCACGAGTACTCATCGGCGGTACCCTCGGCGACCCATCGCTCGGCACCAGTGAGCACCTCACGAGTGAGAGGATTGGTCTTGCTGTATGACCGCTTCCCGGGCGGATTAGGCACCTGGTAGTAGCGGATCATCTGGGTGCGTCCACCCTTGGAGAAGAAGATCACGTTCGTCCGTGTGTCAGCAGCTGTCGGAAAGACGCCGGTCGGCAGCCGGACGATGGCAGTCACATTGAACTCGTTGAGCAGGCGCCGTCGAACCGTCGAGAACGCAGTCTCTGTCCGGTACAGGACGCCGTCAGGCAGGACAATGGCTGCGCGTCCACCGTCCCTAAGCTTCGCCATGCAGTGCTGCAGGAACAGCAGTTCGGTCGCGGCGGACCTACTGGGAAAGTTCTGCTGAACCTGCGGGTTCTCAGTGCCCCCAAAAGGCGGGTTAGTGAGGATGACGTTGAACTGATCACTCGGATTCACGTTCCGAGAGTCTCGCTCGAGCGTGTTACGCCGCACGATCTGCGGGTCTTCGACCCCGTGAAGGATTAGGTTCATCGTGCCGACAAGCGCGGCAATCTCTCCCGACTCCTGACCGAAGAAGGTCGACGAGTTGAAGCACTCCTTCTCATCCACCGTATTCGTACTTGACGCAATGTGTTCAGCGGATGCCACCAAGAAGCCGCCCGACCCGCAACACGGGTCGTAGACGCGCTCACCAAGCTTCGGATCGACGATGCGCACCATGGACTCGACGACGGGCCGTGGCGTGTAGAACTCACCTGACCAGCCAGCGTCGGCCGTCTGCGCGAGGAGCGACTCGTATATGACGCTCATCGAGTGGTGGTTGTCCAGGGCGTGGAAGTCGATCGAGTCGACGATTGTGACAACTTCCTTGAGAGAGTAACCCGACCTCATGACGGTTCGAATCTCACCAAAGACAGCGGCAAATCGTTCCGCGCGAGCACTTCCCTTCAGTTCGCGCAGGTAAGGCAATAGCCCGTCAGTGACGAAGTCGATGAGATCATCACCTGTCAGATCCTTATCTCGCGCCCACCTCCTCCAGCGGAACCGCTCGACAATTAGAGGGCGGTACGACGATCCATCAATCCGCGCGACCATCTCCTTTGTTTCTTCCATAGAATCAAAGACTTTAAGGAAGAGTAGCCACGTTAGCTGCTCAAGGTACTTAAGCGCGTTCTTGGTATTGTCGTCCGCCCGCATCTTGTCCGAGGCGGATTTTATTATAGCCTTCAGCTTAGAGGGTGTCATTCGTCAGTTTCTGCGTCGAAGAGATTATTTTGGACACTCTGGAGAAACGAAGCAACATTCTCCGGCCCACCGAGCAGGGATGTCACCCCAAGGACGCCGCCCCATGTTCCAATAAATGGGGAAAGCCCAAAGATTTCACTACTGGAGACCTCAGCAACGCCACCGATCCGGAATTTGTCAAGGACGGCCTCGATAAACCCTTCTGACAGCGCGGGATACTCGGCGTCTAGCTCACCGTGCGCTGCAGTCGCTCGCGCTTCCCTGCTAACCATCGGGGCATCGAAGGCTGCAGCAGCAAACAGGTCGAACGCGTCGATATCCGTGCGTCCGAGTACAAGTGATAGCAACTCGGGCGTCACCTGCCGCATGCCAAAGTTCTCCTCCAACCTCACACGATCGGCGCGAACTCGCCACGCTGCGCGAAGCTCATCTATCGACGACACCTGCTCACGGATTACATCGTTCGCGCGAGCCAGATATTCCGCAGTCGGCAGTACAGAGCCATTGCCGAGGTCGACTTCAATCTCATCCGTGATGGACACTTCGAGGCCAGAGATCCGCACACGCCGCTCACCTTGCAATGGGCGCCGAAGCGCAACGACCAGATCGGTGGCGTCATCCGAGATCGTATCAACGCGCAAGTGCCGCCGCGTGTAGCCGGTGGAGGCAACAAAAACGTCGACCACAACGCCTGGGAGGTCAGGGATCTCAAAGTACCCGTTCTCCGCACTGCGGTCTTCGGCCAACAGTCGACCCTGCAGTCTCACCGAGATCGATGCGCCGTCTATCGGCTCCGCGGACTCTTCGTCCTGCACGTACCCGGCGATAACATGCACTCCTGTTGCCGGGCCAACGACTACGGGTTGTGTCGGTAGATCCCAGTCGTCGAATAAGCGAGTGGCGTTAGTATAGTCGATGACCCGGAAAAATGTCTTACCCGTCAATGCGTCGATGCGGCTTCCGCGGCCAATGATCTGCTTGAAGATCGTCACCGAGCCTATGGGTTTCATAAAGACAATATTTCGGACCGACGGCGCATTGACGCCGGTGGAAAGCAAGTCGACGGTCGTGACTACGACGGGCTCACTCGAGGACGCCAGTTGGAATTGCTCGAGGGTCGCCTGCGCATCTCGCTCCTCGCTCACGATACGGGCTGCGTAGAGGTTCATTCCCGTCTCGGAGCCGAGCAGCCGCTGCATCTCGCTGCGGACAAGCTCGGCGTGCTCCATTGTTACGCAGAAGACCATGGTCTTGTCGAGCGCGCCGTATGTGCGCAGTACGCTGGCAAGGTGCTCGCAAAGCACACGCGTACGGTCCGGTACGACGATCGCACGTTCGAACTCACGCATCGCATAGACGTCCCGAGGCGTAGCCCCCTCAGGCACGAGGAGTTCAGCGCCTCGCTCAACTTCATCATTGATGACGATGCCTGCATCGACGCTCGTGCTGACCCTAAGCACCTTATACGTGGCCAAGAAGCCATCGTCGATACCTCGTCCGAGCGAGTATTCGTAGACTGGACGCGGCTGGCCGTTCTCATCAGCGTTCTCCGAGGCAAAAAAGGCGTAGGTGTCGATCGAGTCGTCCTGCTTCGGCGTCGCTGTCATGCCCAGATGAAAGGCACTGTTGAAATGCTCAAGGATGGCACCCCAGTCGCCGTAACCACTGCGGTGACACTCATCTACGACAACGAGGTCGAAGTACTCTCGCGGGTACTGCTCGAAGACGCGGTTCCCATCAGCCGTTCGGGCGTAGAGCGACTGGTAGATCGCGAAGTGAATCTCACGCTCCAGCGGCACGTGCCCGCTCGTCACGACACCCCGGCGGTCGCCGAGCCCACCGAACTCGTTGTAGGCCTGGTCTCGCAGGCTCACCCGGTCAGCGATGAACAACACACGCTTCAAGTAGCCGCTCATGAGCAGCTTGTAGGCGATGTTGAACGCGATGAACGTCTTCCCAGTACCAGTTGCTAGTGACAGCAGCGCGCGGTGCCGGCCCATAAGCATCTGCTCGATCGCCGCGGACACCGCACGCTCCTGGTAGTAGCGCATCGACGGGGCACCCGGAAGGCTGAACGCTGGCTGTAGCACTGGGTTCGCCGCTTCCTGCCCTCGTAGGCCCTGGACAGTCCGCCCCCGCCAGGACACGTCGGACTTCCACCGCTTGAGAAGCTCCTCAGGTGTCGGAAAAACAGTGAGCCGCCGAACCGCACCAGTGCGCAGATCCTGCTCAACGATCTCGTGACCATTCGTCGAGAACGCGAAGGGTGCTGACACGTCGACCGCGTACGCCAGTGCCTGCTGAATCCCGGCACCTGGCGCATGTGACTCATCCTTCGCCTCGACAGCGGCGAGGATGACGCCTCGTGGCTCCGCACGGAGCAGGTAATCGACATACTGCCGCTCGTCACGCACCGTCTGCTCACCAAGGAGGCGCAGCTTGCCTGGCCGGTAGACGTACTCCTCTTCTATCTGCTCCTCGATCCAGCCCGCTTGAGCGAGCAACTGGTCGATCAGATGTTTCCGGGTCTCGCGCTCGTTCAAGCTCACGAAGGCAGAGTATGCCTTAGAGAGCGGGTATCAGACCGACATGGTCTAACACGGGGTGTTGCTTGCGTCCCATCAGGCATAATCGCGGTGTGTCACCTACCGCTCACGAGAAGTTATCACGGGAATCGCCATCTCCGCCTCGTGTAAGTGAACGCCAGCCGCGGCTTGCAGTTGAGCGGCCCCGTTGTGCAACGCTAGCCCGAGGTGCCAAGCCGATGGCGGTGGCTCGATCCTGCCAACGACCAGCCTGACACACCTCGTGATCGCTGCTCACTCACCGCCGACCGCGCATCTTCCCTCGTGGCAGATCGTCGCCGGGTGAGCATCGATGGCCTACATGCACACCCCGGCCATCAGGTCGGTGGTGTCGGTGTGGGCGGGGTCGGGGGTGGGGGCGTCTCCGGCGAAACGCACCGGGGCTGCGGCGGTGGGGGTCATCCGTACCGCCACCACGACCAGCCCCCACGCCCCGGCGGGTGCGCGCAGGGGCACGGTGTGCGGCGGCACCAGGGCGAGCAGCACCGCTGCGGGCGGCAGGATTCGGCGGAGGTGGTCGGTCGGTGTGGTGTCGTGGGCGTCGGTGGTCATGGTGTCCTCCCTAGGGGTCGACGACGAGGTGATGCGGTGGGGTTTCGGGGCGGCCCTCGGCACGGCCCCGCCCGCAGGGCGAGTCCGGTGCGAAGGCCGGGGTGGGGTGTCACGACCACCGGAGGGCGTCGGCGGCAGGGGCCGGCAAGTAGCCGATCTGCTCGCCCACCCCGATCCACACCACGGGCGGGTCGGTGGGTGCGGTGCCGTCGCTCTCGGCGTCGTCGGGGGTGCACACGACCCGGTCGAGGGCGTGTTCCATCGGGTGCCCGGGTTGGGTGGCGAAGCGGACGGGGGTGGCGGGGTCGTGGGCGCTCAGGGCGGCGATGAGGTCGCCCACGGTCGTGACGGTGGTGTCGGGCATCGTGGTCTCCTCGGGGTTGTGCGGTGGGTCGGTGCGTGCGGTGGGGGTGGTGGTTGCCGAGTGGTCGGGGTCCGGGGGCGGTGGTGGGTCCGCCCCCGGACCGGGTGGGTCAGCGGGTGGCGCGCAGGGCTGCGGTGGCGGCGTGCCCGATGGCGCGGGCGGTGGTGGTGGGGTCGGCCAACATGTGCACGGTCGCTCCGGTGAGCGGGGTGTCGTACGCGCTGGTGGTCAGCCACAGCACCGCGCACCCGCAGGCGCGCAACCGGTCGAGTTTGCGCTGCCCGTCGAGGTGGGGCTGGTGGCGGTAGCCGCCGTCGGACACGATGACCAGCAGCCGTGCCGCGCCGGGGCGGGACAGTCCGAGGGCGCCGTCGAGGGCGTCGAGGGCGGTGGGGATGTCCTCGTAGTTGTCGTTGGAGTCGAACTCGGTGACCTCGGCGGGTGGCTTGCCGGGGTGGGTCAGTGGGCGCACGTGGTGCCCGAAGATCACGCTCGCGGTCTGCGCGGGCACCCTGGTGTGGCGGGCGGCGTCGGCCAGGATCCACGCTGCCGAGGCCACGTGCTCGCACGCCCACCGCATCGATCCGGACACGTCGCACGCCACCCCGACCCGCAACGGCGGGGCGGTGACGGGGGTGCGGGTGGTGCGGGTGAACGGTTGCGCGGTCACCACCGCCCCGGCGGCACGTTGGGCTTCGGCGGCACGCACCCCGCGCATCCGCAACCGCCCCGGCGGGACCTGCGAGGCGGAGCGCACCGCGACCCGTTCCCGGACCCCGGCGGTGTCCAACGCCCGCGCCAACACCCGCGCGGCGGTGCGCTCCTGCGGTGTGGGTGGGCGGGTGTCCGCCGTGCGGGTGAGACCGGTCCGGGGACCACCGGCGGCGAACACGTCACGTGCCGCCGTCCGTGCCTCCTTGTCGGCGGCGTCGGCGTCCGCCTTGTCGGCGGCGGCGACGGCGGCGGGGTCCTCGGGTGCCTTCTCCTTCGCCACCGCCGCCGCCACCCCGTTGAGCACGGCGGCGATCGCGTCCGCCAACGGCGACGGGTCGGGAGCGCCGGACGGGTCGGGTGCCGCGTCAGGACCGGTGGGGGTGTCCGGGTCGGTGCCGAGGATGTCGCACCACTGCCGTCCGAGGTCGAGCATGGTGTCGCCGTCGTCGTCGGCGGTGCGCAACGCCGTGCGCCACACCGCCCGCAACGTGCCCAACATCTCGGCTCCGAGGACGCCGTCGATGACACGGGCGAGGGGGGCGACCTCGGTGTGGGTGAGTACCCCGCCGTCCGCGCGGCCCAACAACAGGGCGGCGGTGTGCGCGGCGTGCGCGGGGGTCATCTGCGGGGCGGTGGCGGGGTCGGCGAACAGGTGCAGGTCGGCGGCGACGATGCCCTTCACGCACGCCCGCAACCAGTGCCGGTCATCCGGGCGGCGGCGGACTTGCGCGGCTTCCATGCGCGGCTCTTCCAACAGCATGGCGGCGGCGACCACACCGGGCGGGGCGTCGGGTGGGGGTTCCCAGGCGGTGTGTTTGGCGTGTCCGCACTCGTGGGTCAGGGCACCCCACGCCGGGGCGTAGCGGGGGCGGTCGGACAGGTTCGCCGGGTCCACGGTGGCGGGGTCCACCCCGAGGTGGTTCCCGTCGACCTCGATCAGCGCGCGGGCGGGGTAGAAACACGCCGGGGCACCCCCGCCCGCGCCGGGGGCGACGCTGACCAACAGGTCGTCGCGGTCGGCGATGACCGGGACCTCCTCGGCGAAGGCGGCGGACAGGGTCAACCATTCCGGGCGGGCGGGGAACACGGCGGCACCGGTGGCGGACGGGTCGGCGGTGAAGTGGGTGCTCACGGTTTCGGTCCTTTCGCAACGGTCGCGGTTCGTGGTCGGGTGGTTGGGTGGTCAGGGTTTGGCGGTGATGCGGGCACCGAGGGCCAGCGGGGCGACGGTGCGCCCGAACGCGTCGCGCACCACGGCGGCGACGGTGTCACGGTCCTCTTCCGGGGCGATGCCCACCAGATTCCCCACAGCGGCGTCGATGCCCAACACGGCGGCGATCTTCTTGAACGCCAACAACTCGCGCAGTTGCGGTGCCCACCCGATCTCGCCCTTGTCCTGCCGGGTGGCGAGGTTGCGTGCCACGCGCACCGCCTTGCGGTCCACCCCCAACTGGTCGGCGAGGTCATAGTCGCTGGACACCGCGACCTGCACGGAAAACCGGGACGACAGGGCGTCGGTGAGCACCGCCCCGTGCACGCCGGGGTTGTGCCCGGCGATCACGTAGAACCCCGGGGCGGCGTCGACGACCTCACCCCCGGCGGCCTTGATCACGATCTGGCGGCGTCCGTCCATCGCCGGGTAGACCACGGCGAGCACGGTCGGCGGGATCAGGGTCGCGTCGTCGATGAACAACGCCACCCCCTCACGCATGGCGCGGATCAGCGGACCGTGCACGAACACGAACTCCCCGTCCGGGGTCTTGGTGTAGTCGCCCACGAAGTCGGCGACCACGGTGTCCCCATCACCCTGCACAGTGATGCAATCCGGAAAGGCCGCCTCCACCACCGACGTCTTCCCCGTCCCTGGAGGCCCGTACAACAGGGCGGCGACCCCCGCGTCACGCAACCGCCGCAACGCGGTCACGTCCGGCATCCCCGAGAGCAACCGGGGGTGGTAGTCCATCCCGTTCGGGCGTTTCACCGGACCCGTCACCACGACCGCCGCCCCGGTGGCGGACCCACCCACCCCGGACCGGGCGGGGGTGGCCGTGGGCGCGGCGATCGGTGCGCTGGTGGTCGGTTTCGGTGTCTTCGGGCGTGGGGTGCGCGGTGGGGCGGGGGTGATCGTGGACGCGGCGACCGCCGCCGTGGTCGCGGTCGCCCGATAGGCCAACGGCGCGACCGAGGCGACCTCCGCCTCGCCCCGGTCGGTCAACACCTTGCACGCGTTGCCCACCGCCCCCGAAGACCGGTTCAGGGTGTGCGCGATGGTGCGCGGGGTCAGGTCGGCACCGGCGTCGGCGAGGACTTTGGCGACCATCGCGCGCAGTTCACCACTGCGCAACCGCGCCACCGACCCACCCGCCGGGGCGGGCGTGACGACGGGCGCCGGGGCGGCGGGGATGGTGGCGGACGCCGGGGTGGGCGTGGCGGCGGGCGTGGTCATGACGGTGTCCTCTCGTTGCGTTCGGGCGTGGGTCGGCGTGCGCCGGGGCGGGGTGGGTGGTTGCTAGTACTTGGCGCGGTCGTCGAGGAACTCGGCGAACTGTTCGCGGTAGGCGCCGCTGTACGCGGCGGCGACGTCGGGGTGCGCGTGGTAGCGCAGCGGCACGGTCGGCGGGTCGGTCGGCACCGGGAACGCTGCGCCGTATCGCGTCATCAACTCGGCGTCGTTCCACCCGACGAAGGCACCGATCTCGGCGGCTTCGTCGATGCGTGCGGCCAACGTCGCGGCGTCCGGGGTGCTCATCGTGGGTCCTCCGTTCAGGGGGTCAGGTCAGCGGGTCGGGCGTTCGGCGAGTGCGGCGGTGATGGTGGCGGTGACCACAGCGACCGGCGCACGGGTGAGCCGCGCCTTCCATGCCCCGCCGTAGGCGTGGATGGTGATGTCCCCAGCGCGGGCGTCGGTGATCACGACACGGGCACCCGAGGCGTGGTGCTGGTGCACACGCCGGCTCGGCGTAGCCGCGAAACCGCACCCGCCGAGGTAGACCAAGACCTCGTCCACGGTCATGGGTGCCGGGGCGGGCGGGGTCATCGGTCCGCCGCCGCGTCGCATCCGGGGCAACTGTCGACCAACGTGTAGCGGTGATCACACAGGGTGGCGGACGCGCGTTCCCTGCCGGGACCGGTGATGAAGTGGGCGGGAAACGCCCGCACGTCGTCGGGGGTGATCGCCCGGTCGAGGACTTCCGGGGGCGGCACCGGTCCCGCAGCGACCAAGGCGGCGGACAACGCACCGAGACGCGTTTTTCGGGAATTGTCAGGAATGGACATTGTCGACCTCTCGGATGACATGGCTCGCGCCGGATGTGGTATTCGATTTGGTTTCCGGTTCCCCCGGTGGTAGTTCAATTATTGCTCGCCGTCGCGCGTCATGCAATAGGTTGGCAGCTCATTTTCAAGACTCTTTTCGGGCGATCATCCGGTCGCCGTTTCCATGAAATGGGCGACGCGTGAACGCATTCCGAATGGCACGCGATGGCATTGCCACAGGTCAGGGGGACAAAGAATGCGCGAACACGGGCAATCAACAAGCGACAAAGAATGAAAATAAATGATGTCGAATGAGATCGGCGAACAAAAGGCGAGATAAGAAACAAAGAGGGCAGAGGAAGGAAAGGGGTGACAGGAGGCTTTCGGCGTCGACCATGAGCCCGCCCCGATGTGTTCACCGGCTTGTGGGCAAGCGAGTCTGGGATACCAGCGGATCCCCCTGCGGGCACCCTGACCTGCGTCGTCGCCGCCCGACGGGGGTGGCGTTCTAACAGGATCCCCCAGATGAACCCCAAGATGATCCCCCATGTGAACCCCCAACGGAAGTGACCGTACGCGCAGTCGATCTTTGATGTGATCACTCGGTGTGACGCCCCGTCGAGTCCCGAATGGGTGAGAACACGGTGGGCGCCCTCGGCCGCTCGGCGTAGTCTGGAAGGCTCGACACCTCGTGCCGGAAGGAGGAGGTGTCGGGGCGGTTGTGAGGAACAGACGTGTTCGGCCTGGGGCGGCGGCAGGAGGGCCGCTGCTGTGGTGGTTGACGGGCGGGCGCGTTTCGGGGGTCCGATCAGTGCACATGAGGAGGCGTGGTGACGGAGCGGGACGACAGGGTCCTTCGGGGGCTGTATGACGTGAAGAACCTCTTCGGGGACAAGTGGGTTCCCGCCATCCTGGTGGCGCTCCGGGATGGTCCGCTGCGTCGGGTGGAGATTCTTTCCACGGTCAACTCGTTTTCCATCGACGAGAATTGGACGGACAAACACGCTGTCCTGCACGATAGCATTCTGGCGCGGACATTGAAAAAGATGCGGGAACAAGGGCTCATCTTCCGGGAGAGTCGTGGGAAGTCTTTTCCGCCGGAAGTCGTGTACTCGTTGGCCCCGGCGGTCGTGGAGGCGTTGGCGCTGGCGGAGCCTTTGATCGAGTGGACTCGTGCGCATCCGGGACTGCTCGCGCAGGCTCAGGCGCACAGCCGCCGCCATGGTGCGGACACGGCCGTTGTCGACGGTGTGGACAAGCACGGTGTGAAGGAGCTCGACGTTCCCGCGAGCCCTGATGCGGTCTTTCCCGCGGGGCGCCGTGCGGGCGGTGCCGTCGATTGACCCGGTGCCGCGTGAAGGCGGTGTGCGGCCCCGGTCCGGGCCGGGGTTGCCGGGCCGGAACGGGGGTGGGGTCATCGCTTCAACCGGCCGCGCTGTGGCCATGGTTGTTCGGGGTGGTCGTTGTGGCGGTAGTGGGGTTGTCGTTGTGGCGGTGGGCCAGGCGGGTGGCGAGGTCGTGGGCTTGGGGGGTGGGTGCGGTGTCGATTTCGGCGAGCCTGGTGGTCAGCAGGGTCAGTGTTCGGGGGATGGCGTCGAGCTGTCCGAGTCGTTGCTGCAGGCGCATGATGTCGCGGTAGAGCAGTTCGTTGTGCGGGTCGAACGACCGGGCGATCTCCAGCAGGTCCAGTGTCTGGTGTGGATCGGAGTCGATCAGGGCGCGGGCGAGTGCGGCGACGGCGTCGATGGCGTCACGGCGGATGGCCTCGCGGGCGGGTTCGATCCACTCGTGTTCCATGCCCTCGGCCAGTGGGCCGCCGTAGCTGTCGATCACCTCCCGGTAGGCGGTGATGCGGGCGGCGTCGGTGCTCGCGGCGCGGCGGGCGGCGACGGCGCGGGCGAAGCGGTGGTAGTCCACGCGCACGGTCGCCGGGTCGAGCCGGTAGCGGCCGTTGCCGACCGAGACGATGTCGGTCACCGCGGCGTCGGTGGCGGTGGCCAGCGCGTGGCGCATCCGCGACAGCGCGGTGTGCAGGGCGTTGGTCGGGCGGGCCGGGGGTTCCTCGCTCCACAGCGCTGAGACGAGTCGGTCGCGGGTCACCCCGTCGGGGTGCAGGCTCAGCAGCACCAGCAGCTCCTGGGTTCTGGGCTGCAACGCCTCGGTGATTTCCCGCGGGGTGTCGTCGGTGTCGGGGTGTCGATGCCAGTGCACGCGCAGACCGCCGAGCACGGTGATCGTCACCGTCGGGTTCGCGTCTTCCTCGCCGGTGACGGTGAGGGTCGGCGGTGCCGCGGGCGCGGGTGTGGCGGGCGCGGGTGGGACGGGCTTGGCGGTCGGCGTGGGTTCGTCGTCGACTTGGTTGCAGTGCTGGTGCGCGGGCTTGTGGTCGGGGATTTCACGCGCGGCGGTTCGCCGGGGGCCAGGCCCGGGTGGCGGATGGTGAGGGGGGCTGGTGATTTCCAGGGCGGTGTCCGGGGGTGTGGTGGACAGGGCCTCGTTCCCCGGTTGCGGTGCCCGGTGGGTCTTGCCGGCAGGATGTGCCGCCCCGCGTCGGGGACGCGGTGCCGGTGGCACGGCACTGCGGTCGTGGGCGGCCGGTGGGTCGGGTTCGGCATGGCGCAGCAGGTCCAGCAGGTCGGTGGTGTCGCCGCCGCTGAGGTGGAACATCCGGGTGCCGCGCAGGCCCTCACCGATACCGGGGCTGGTGGTTGAGATCGTGCCGTTCTCACGGACGTAGGCGCTCACCCCGGGTTGCCACTGGCCCAGCAGCAGGCCGGTGATGGCGAACGGTGCCCCGTTGTCCAGGACCGCTTGCAACCGGCGCGGGTGTGCCGGTGGCCGGGCCACCAGCAGCAGCGGTGGCCACTCCCCCGATCCGGTACTGCGGTCGTGGTCGGTTGAGGCGCGCACCAGGGTTTCGGCTTCCACCGCGTCGAGGGCGGCGTCCAGGTCGGCGGTCACCCGCACCGCCGAGGGCAGGCGCCCGCGGGCTATTTCACGTCCGAGTACCGCGGCCAGGTCGTCGGCCGCGACGACGACCTGACCCGTTGGGGGCGTGCGGTGGTCGGGGGCGGTGGTGAGGGCGGTGAGCAGCAGCGCGCGGGCCGCGGCGACCGCCCCCGGGCCCAGCAGCCCGAGGCCGCGGGCGGTGGCGAGGTCCAACGCGATCTCACGCCCGTCGCGCACACCCAGCCCCGCGGTCAGGACACCGTCACGTCCAGCACCGGTGTGGGGTTCGCCCACCACCAACGGTGGCGGTGGGACGCGCCGCGCCCGCCCGCGGCCCTCACCGCTCGGGTGGCTCCCGTGGTCCGCGGCGTCCACGTCGGGGGCGGTGAGGTCGAGGCCGGTGGTGTCCTGGTCGGTGCGCAGGTGGGCCAGGCGCAGCCGGTAGACGACCGGGGCCACGGGCAGGTCGTCGCGATCGCCGCTGCCGGGCCGGTACCGGGCGCGGTGGCGGCGGCGGACGGTGAGCAGTGCCGCGCTGATCGCGGCTATCAGCCCGAAGCCGACGTACAACTCCGCCCCCCACCGAAACCCCACGTCCCCTGCCGGTGCCGGAGTGGTGTTCGTCCTGGTTGTCGCCGGTGGTGTCTGCCGGGTGGGTGGCGCCGGGATCACCGGTGTGGACGGGTGGATGCCCACTGGTGGCGCGGAGGTGGCTGGTGGTGCCGGAGACGACCGGCCCGGGTTGGGCGCCTGCTGCGGCGGCACCACCGGTGCATGTGCTTCGCGTGGCAGTGCCAGTTCCTCGCCGGGGAAGATCAGGCTGGGCGTGGTGAGGGTTCGCCCGTTCGGTTGGGGTTTTCCCTTGTTGAGTTCGAAGATGTCCGGCCAGCGCGCCCCGTCGCCGAGGGTGCGCGCCGCGATGCGCCACAACGAGTCGTGGATTCCGTTCCGCGGTGCCAGCACGAGCACCGACTCCGGACGTACGGGCGTGCCGACGGTGCCGGCACGGGCGGCGGTACGGGCTTCGTGGACCACCACCTCGGCGGCGGGTGGATGCTGCCGGGCCGCGGCGCCCGCCACGATCTGCGCTCCGGTGCCGAGCGGGGCGGACGAGGAGGCCGCCGGTGCGGCTCGGTTGCCCGACACCGCCAGCAGCACAGTTGCCAGCAGCACGCCCGTCAGCGCGCGCACGGGGGTGGTGGCGGTGAGTTCGGGCAGTCGGGCGGTGTCGAAGCCGCCGCGGGCCAGGTCCGCCGCGCAGCGCGCGAGGTCGAGGGTGAACGCCGCCCAGGTGATCCAGCACAGGCAGGCCAGGATGTCGAGCAGGAACGTGGTTGTCATCGGGCCGAGCAGCACACTCTGCACCTGCGCCCACGACGGCAGGTGATCGGGCAGGGGCCAGCCGACGAATCGCGTCAGCGCCCACGGCATCCCCACCAGCAGGGCGAGCAGGACCACGGCGGCGAGTCCGCCGCGCACCACCCTGGCGAGGAATCCGCACAGGTGCCCGGCGCCGGACCGGACCCGACCTGCCACGCCGCTCGACCGGCGTGTCCGCCGACGGGCGGTACGCGCTGCTGTGGTCATGGCGTGCTCGTTTCCTCAGCGGAACAGGACGTGATGCTCGCCGCCTGGGGCCGCGGTCGCCGCGGGCCCGGCACGCGAGACCGGCGAGGTCAGCTCACCCGCGCGACGAACCGTTCGGGGCCCTCCTGCACCGCGGTGACAGGCGCCTGCCCACTCGGGTCGCCGGTGTTCTCGGCCGCCGGTGTCCCCGGTTCGGCAGGGCGGCGCGCGCCGACTCGCCCGCCGGAGGCGCGGGTGGCCTTCCCGCGCTTGCCGCGGACGGACTTGCGGGCGGCGAGCCATCCGGTGAGGTCCTCGACGTTGAGGTCGGTGAACTCGGCCAACTCCTCGACTCCGATGACGTCTTGGGCCTCGGCGAGCACGTCGCCGAGTTCGCGCTCGACGTCTCGGAGTTGTTCGACGATGACGGTTCGGCGCGCGGCGAGGTCGCCGACCTGCTGCGCGGCGGCGGCCCTGCGGGCGCTGCGGGGGGTGTCGGTGTTCTCGACGCGCCGCTGGATCTCCTCGGGCGTTGCCATGCTGGTTCCCCTTTCTTCGATGTGCCGCCTTCACGGCGGTGTGGTCACGACGGTGTGGTCATGGATTGATCGAGGTCACCCCGTGCTGCGGGTGCGCGCTGCCGCGGCCGTGCACCCGCAGCGCGCCGATGCCCACCAGCCCGAGCAACTGGGTGGGTTGCGAGGCGGTCACGGTGACGGTGACGGTGTCGCCGGAGACGGTCACCGTGCCGGTCGCGCCCTCCGCGGCCAGGTGCGCCTGGGCGCCCGCGACCGCTTGGGCGGGCATCAACCGCACGGTCCCGCTGGCCCGGTATGCGGCCAGGTCGATGGCCTGGGCTCCGGCGCGGGCGGCGGCTTCGGCTTGCCCGCTGGCACGCACCTTGGCGGCCAGCGCCAGGCCGCCGTCGAGGGTGAGCCCGGCCAAGGCGAGGATGCCGGTGGTGAGCACGACGACGAACGCGGTCACCCGCCCTTCGTCGGCGCGCCACCACCGCAGGCGAGCGCGCCACCATCTGCCCCACCGGCCGCGTCGGGCGTGAGGTCCCCGGGTCATGTCCGGCTCCCGGTGTTCGCCGTCGAGCGCCAGAGGTCGACGGGTTCGACCGAGGTGGCCGACAGCGTCTTGCCGCCGGGCACGCCGAGGATGAGCGCGTCGCCGAAGTCCACCTCGCACGCCACGGTGACACTGACCGTGCCACCGGGGCGCAGGCCTCCGGTCGAAGCGCTCACCGACAACGACGCGCACGCCACTCCCGCCGAGGACAGTGCACTCGCCGCCGTGGTGGAGGCCGCGGTGGCGGCGGCGGTCGGGGTGCGTTCGAGGCTCGCGGCGCGGGCGGCCTGGTGGGCGGCGTCGTCGATACGGATGCGGGCGTCGACGCCCCGGTGGACGACCACACCGACGAACACCAGCAGCATGATCAGGAACGGGGCGGCGATGGTGATCTCGGCCGCCACGGAGCCGTCGTCAGCGGCCCACCACCCCGCCCAGCCCCGCCGGCCGGAGCGTGGACGGTCGTGGCGTCGCCGCAGGCGTGCACCGGGTGTTCGAGGCGTCGTCATCGTCATCACCCACCTGCCAGGTCCGGGACGTAGCGCTCGACGGGCCCGACGGCTTCGGCGTGCACGGGCAGGGCCAGGAACGGCACCACCGAGGTGGCCGTACCGGTGATCCGCACCGACGCCGAGGCCACTGCCCGGTCGGCGGTGACGGCGGAACCGGTGAGCGGACCACCGGCGAGTTGCTCGAGCAGACTCCGCGCGCCGGCCGTGCCTGCCGCGGCGGTCCCGTTCTGGACCCGTGCGGCGGCGAGGCCCTGCGCGGCGGCGGCTTGGGCGATGTGGGTGGCGTGCGACCACAGCGCGAACTGCACGATCGCCAGCAGCATCAGCAACAGCAGCGGGGTCGCGAGGACCAGTTCCGCGCTGACCGAACCGAGATCACCGCACACCGCCTGCCGCAACCGCCCCGACCACCCGGTGCGACACCGTCTCGCACCGCTGCTCGCCTCGCGCTTGGCGGGGTTCACCGCGTTCACAGGGTGATGCCGTTGGCTTTGTCGGTGACCTTGGCGATGACGATCGCGATCACCGCCAGCGCGGCGACCACCAGCAGCGCGGTCACCAGGACGGTCTCGGTGGAGTACCCGGCCTCCGGCCTGCGGCGCAACTCCTCCCACCGTGCCTGCAACACCACCCACAGCGCTTTCACTTGTGTTCCCATTGTGTTCTTCCCTTCTTGTCGTTCGTGTTCCGCCGTTTCCGCGGGGGTCAGAGTCCGGTGAGGACCTGGGTGAGGGCGGGGTAGGCGATGAAGGCCAGGAACCCCAAGAACAGGGCCATCACCGGCAGGCTCATGCGTTCGGTGGCGGCCTGGGCGTCGCCTTCGGCTTCGGTGATCTGATGAATGCGCAACGCTTGGGCTTTGGCGGCCAGGGAAGCGCGGACCTTGGCGCCCTCGGTGCCCGCCAGGCTGACCGATGCGGCGAGTTCGGCCAGCTCGCTGACCTCGAGTTCTTCCCCGAGTTGACGCAGGGTGGCCCAAGGGGTGGTGCGGGTCAGCCGCGCGGTGTCGAGGGCGCGGCGGAGCTGGGCGAACGCCCACCCGCGGCCGACGGTGACCGAGTCACCCAAGGCGCTGTCGACTCCGGCTCCCCCGGCCAGGGTGATCCACACCAGGTCCAGGTAGGCCGAGAGGGCATGGCGGAACCCGGTGCGCAGCGTCGCGGCCTCGGAGCGGACACGCAGGTCCGGCACAAGGAACCCGACCGCACCCAGGGCGAGCCCGGCGATGACCGGGAACTCGAACCCGGGGCTGAGTCCGGCCACGGTGAGGACCACGCTCAACAGGGCGGGCAACAACAGTCCGGCGACGGTGAGGACGGCCTTCTCCGCCAGGTGGGTGGAGGTCGACCGGCCGAGGACTGCGAGGTTTCGGGCCAGGCGCGGGCCGGGGAGCCCGAGCGCGCGCAACGGGGTGACGGCGGGTCGGCCGAGCCGGGTGGCCCAGCCGGTGTCGTCGGTGGCCAGGATCGGTGCCGCCGCCGGCGGGGCGGTGGCGCGGGTGAGGACCGCGCCGAGGGCCGGGCGCGGTGGGAACAAATACACGGCCAGGGCCCACAGGCCGATCCCGGAGCCGGTTCCCAGGACGATGGCAGTGATCAGGGTGGTCATTGCTGCCTTCCCGTGGGGAGGACCGTCCACGGCGGGCCGGTTGTCGGGTCGAGGTCGGCGGTGGCGAGGAACCGGTCGGGCTGGGCGACGCGGGCGATGCGGCCCAGCCAGGCGAACCCGGCGGCGAACAACGCCCCAATGCCCAGCAACACGACTTGGCCACCCGCGTCGTCGTAGGCGCCCATGTAGTCGCCGTTGAGCACGACCACGGCGACGGCGAACACCACGGTGGTGCCGACGATGACGCGCACCGAGGTGCGGGTGCGGGCACGTCCGGCTTCCACGCGCATCCGCATCGAGGCTTGCCCGCGGGCGGCGTCGGCCAGCGACCCGAGCAACTCGGCCAAGCGGCGGGTCTGCTGCTCGGCGGCCAGCACCAGGGCGGCGATGACCAGGTCGCCGACCGGGTCGTCCAGGCGCTCGCCGAGGCGGCGCAGCGCCGGGGCCAGGCGGTCCCCGTTGCTGATCCCCGCGGCGAGTTCGGCGACCTCGCCGCGGATCGCCGGTGGCGCGAGCGGGGCGGTGGCGAGGATGGCCTGCTCCAGCCCGGCGGCGGCCGAGAGGGTGTCCCTGAGCATTTCCGTCCAGGTGGCGACGGCCTCGATCCGCGCCACCCGGCGGGTGTGTTCGGGGTCGCGGCCGAGCACCCGCGGCAACGCCCACACCGCACACCCCGCCAGGACGGCACCGACGACCCACCCCGTGAGCACACCGGCTCCCACCCCGACGGCCACGGCCAGGACGATGCGCAGAACACGGTGGCGGTCGTGTGGACCGGGGGTGGCGGTCCGGGTGCGGCGGGGACGGCGGGGGACGGTCCCGCGCCAGCCGAGGACCACCAGCAACAAGCCCAGGCCGGTGCCGACACCGAGCACCGCGGCCATGGCGGTGGCGGGGGTCAGCGTGGTGGTCACGGTGTCCACCAGCCCTCGGGGTTCTCCAGCACACCGGGGTCGAAGCCGACGTCGACCAGGTCGTCGAGGGTGTCGGTGCGCAACGCCCCGGCCACGGGGCGGGCGCGGCGGTCGGGGCCGGGGCGGTGGACCTCGTTGGAGATCACCTGCGGGCCGTCGGCGCCGACGACCTCGCGGATCGAGGACACCACCCGGGTGCGGCGGTCGACGGCGCGGGCCAGGTGCACCACGAAGTGCACCGCCGAGGCGACGAGCAGGTTGGTGGCCTCCAGCGGGAGGCGTTCGACGCCTTGGGCGGCGTAGGAGACCAGCCGGGTGAACGCAACCCGTGAGCTGCTGGCGTGCAGGGTGGCCATCGACCCGTCGTTGCCCTGCGACATGGCGTTGCACATCGGGATGACCTCGGGCCCGCGGATCTCCCCGACGATCACCCGGTCCGGCGACATGCGCAGCCCCCACCGCACGAGGTCGGCTTGGCTGACCGCACCCTCCCCTTCGACGTTGGGTTCGCGGGCCTGGAAAGCGGTCACGTCGGCGTGGACGTCCGGGTCGTGGTCCAAGCCGAGTTCGAAGGCGTCCTCGATGGTCACAATCCGCTCCAGCGGATCCATCTCCGAGGCCAACGCCCGCAGCAGGGTGGTCTTGCCCGCCCCGGTGCCACCGGTGATCAGCACGTTCTTGCGGGCCCTGACCAAAGCTTGCAGGAACGCCTCCAAGCCGAGGTCGAGGGTGCCGCGGCGACGCAGTTCCGGGAGGGTGACGGTGAGGTAGCCATGGCGGCGAATCGACAACGCGGTCACACCGTCGGCGGTCAACCCCATGACGGCGAACAGGCGCTCACCACCGGGGAGTTGGAGGTTGACCGCCGGGGAACCGTGATCGAACCGGCGCTCCTGACTGCTGGCCCTGGCTGCGAGGAGCCGGACCAGGTCGGTCAGCTCCTCGTTCGACCCCGCGATCGGGCCGACCTGGGCGCGGCGGCCGTCGATGTACTGGACGAACACCCTGTCGTGGCGGTTGGCGTTGATCGTTTCCACGGTCGGGTCGTCCAGCAGCGGCTGCAACCCGGCCATGCCGAACAACTCGTTGACGACCTCACCCACGACCCGCTGCTCGACCTCGCGGGCCAGCAGGTGCCTGCCCGCGGCCAGTTCGTTCTCGGTGTGCTCGCGCAGCGCCTCATCGAGAAGGCCCCGGGCCAGCTCGCGGCGGGTCTCACGGGTGGAGGTGGTGCCGGTGCGGTCCTGCTGATCAGCCACCCGCGCCGGGAGTTCGGCGGTCAGCCGTTCCCGCAGGTGCCGGCGCAGGCGGGTCGTGGCGGCGGAAAGATCCACCGCCACATCGAGGCCCCCGCCCAGCGGTGGCACACCCACGTCGAGGTCAGGGATGGCTGGGACGTGCGGCTGCCGGTCGAAGTGCCGTGGCGTCGGGGACTGGTCGGTCGAATGGGTCATGACGCCTGTCCTCCGTGCGCATCGAGATGACCGGCGCCAAGGCCCTGGACGAGGTGAACACCGGTGAAAGACACCGCGTCCGGTCGGGGAGCCGCGGGCGGTGTCGATGTCGGCGACGCCGGTTCGCCCTGCCAGGGCACGTCGGTGTGGGACTGTTCGCGGGTGACGAGTTCGGTGGCGAGTTCGGTCGCGACCTTGTGGGCGAACTTCCCCAGCGCCGAGCGCGCGGGCCCGCTGCGCTCCCACCGCAGCCTGTTCGGCCGTCCACACAGCACGGCCGCGCCGCCCGGGTCCTCGGGAACCCGCCCCAGCGGGCACACACCCAGTTCCCGAGCGACCTCGGCGCTGTTGTAGCCCTCCCCGACCAGCAACAGCACAGGGTTCGGACTCCACCGGCCGACCGCGGGCAGCCGGCGCGGCAAGTGTGCGAGGTCATCGGCGTGGGCCCGCGACAACAGCACCACCACGTCGGAGCAGCGCACGATCGGCAGCGCCGGGGAACCGGGGTCCACCCGCCCGCAGTCGGCGATGACCACCGTGTTCGGTTGATCAGCCGCCGTGCGCAGGCCACTGAGGTCCGGTGTCCAAGCCGTCAGCGCCGCGCGGGCTTGCTCGGCGTCAGGTGGGGCGGCGATGACAGGCAGGCCGCCGGGAAGCTGTTGGGCGTGCTGCCACAGCAGGTCGGCCTCACCGCCGCGCCGCGCGGCAGCGGCCAGGCTCCCCAGACCGGGTGTCGAGGACAAGGAGAACCGCAAGGCCAGGTCACCACCGGACGGGTCGGCCTCGACCACCAGGGTCCTTCCCGGGGCGGGCCATCGGGCGGCCAACGCCACCGCGAACGTCGTCGCACCCGGCGAACCTTTCAACGACAAGACCGAGACCAACATCAGCGACCACCCCCGGCGGAGAGCATCACGATCGACACCTGCCCGGCCGGAACCGCGGCGACCTGGCGGGCGGCGGCCTCGGTGAGCTGCACCGACACCACCGTGGTCTGCTCACTGGGTGAGCCGGTCACGCTGGTCACCACCGCGGGCCACACCGTGCCGTCCTCGTCGGGTGGGCTGCTCGCGGTTGCGGTTTGGCCGGAGACGAACACCACCGACACCCGTGCCCCCGGTCCGACTTCCGTCGGGACTTGGCCGGGCTTGAGGGCGAGGGCGGCGATGGCCTGCCCGCCGGCCGGGACAACGGCGGCACCGACGGCGTCGGGGGTGAGCAGCGCCCCTTCCGACAAGCTGGTGGCCATCGGCCGGCCGATCAGAGTTCCCGCCTGGTCGGCACCGACGACCGCGACACCGGGATCGACCGCGACGGTGACCTGCCGCAGATCCTGTGTGCTCAGCACGTGCCCCACGGGCACACCGCGGGCCAGGGCGAGCACGGGCTCCCGGTCGCCGGAGTGCAGCAAGATCAGCACGAACCCGCCCACACAGGCCAGCACGAGCAGCACGCCGAGCAGCAGGTACGGCACGCTGCGGCGGCGGCCCGGGGCGCGCAACCGCGGGAAAGGTGTCTTCTTGTTGTCGCCGACCCAGGGGCCCGCCGCCATGCTCGCGGGCCGGTCGGTGCCGGGTCGGATGGTGGTGTTGGTGCTCACGCGGTACCTCCAACAGGCATGGGGGTAGTGCGCCGCGTCGCCGGATGCCGATCAGCGCGCGGAACAGGTGGTCATCGCCGAGTGGGTGGGGAATGGGCCTCACGAAGAGGCAGGGGTGGTGCTCAGCCGCCGTTGTTCAGCGCCTGCGACTCCGCCACGCGGAAGGTCGTCTCACCGGTGGTGGTCATGTCCGGGAACGTTCCGCCCTGACCCGCGCCGGACCAAGTCACCGTCCAGTGCACGGTCGCGGTGACCGGATACGCCTGCCCCGGCCTACTCGCCGAGGAGCGGCGATAGACGTGCCCACAATCCGGCGAGGGCGCCTTAGGGTCCACACCGGCCACGTAGGGTGTTCCGGCGCCGGTGCAGGTGACGGTGAAACCATCACCCATCGACCAGGTCACCGAGGTCGGCGTCGCGACCGCGGTCACCGACACCCCGGGCACCGCGGCGGTGGCCGAAACCGGACCCCAACCACCAGCGAGCCACATCCAGGTCGGCAGGTTCACCAACTGCTCCCCCACCGGGTTCGCCGCGATCCTCGGCGAGGGAAATCGGAGCTGCTTGCGCGCCACCTGCGCCAACTCCGCGGGCGAGGGCAACAAAGCCGGACCCGGCTGCTGACCGTCGGCGATCCACACCGGCGGCCGGTAGAGCCCGTCGGTGACGCCTTCGGTGGTGCACTTCCACACATACCACGCACCCGGGCCTTGACCAGGCTGCGCCGCCTGCGCCCGGACCAGCACCGGCCGGGACACCGCGGCGTGGACGACCCCGCCGCTGCTCGCCAGTGGTCTGTGCGCGGCGGTCACCAAGCCACCGGCAGGTGGCTGGTAGTCGCTCTTCACGTACGAGCAACTCGCCAGGGTCGAGTCACCACCGACAACGGAGTCGCCGGGCTTGTCGGGCGCGTCGGTGCCGGGGTTGTTGTCGGAGTCGGGTCGGTGCGGAGTGTTGTCGCCCTGCCCCGGGGGGCCGCTAGGCCGCCCGTTGTTGCCGTTGTCGCCGACTCCCAGTTCACATGAGGGGGTGGGAATCTGGCTGCACGTGGTGTTTCCCCAACCGCCGTCTGCGATGGCGGGAGTGGCGAGGCCGAGCAGGCTCGCGGCGATGACGCCGGTGGTGGTTGCGAAGCGTCGCATGGTCAACACGTCCCCACGTCGTGCACTCCGAAGTCCGAGACCTTCCACGAACCGTCGGACTGCTTTTCGACGATGGCATTGATCGCCTGGCGGCCTCCGGGTTCGTTGTCGGAGAGTTGCCCGTTGTCGGCGCGGTACTTCAACCAGTTCGTCGAATCGCCGCAGTCGGAAACAACGATCTTCTTCGGGTCGTCGGCGGGTTCGACCGACGACACGGCCGGGTTGAGGACCGGGCGGCCCTTGGTGACCAGGCCGTTGTAGTAGTCGGCGTACAGGCCGCGGGACAGGTTCGTCAACGCGAGACCGGTGGCATGCTGCCCGAGCTTGGGCGACTGCCAATCCGAGGTCGTGCCCGCCTCCGCGAAATCGTCCCACATGCCTCGATAGGTCATCAGGGCGTTCTGCCTGGCCTGCTCGTCCGGGGACAGCGAGGTGCTCGGGGTCGACGAGGACGAGATCGGCGGCGTCGGGCTCGGCGTCTCGGAGGCCGGGCTGGGCGGGTTGCCCGAGCTGCACGCGGTGAGAACCGCGATGCTCATCGCGCCGATGAATGCGCGACCGCCCCACGAGTGAAGATTTCCCGTCGTCATGTGCGAACCCCCGATTTCCGTAGTGATCGTCTCGCCTGCCGTGCTACCGGTCATGGCCACATCACCGAGCCCATCGACCGGGGTTCGGCCTGCCCCAGCAACTTTTTCACCGACATCACCACGGCGGCCTCTTGTGGGCAAGTCGTGGTCATCGGGGTGTCTTCGCGGTGATGGCGGTGAGGGCGGCGTTGATGACCGTGCAGGGGTCCACGGCGGGGAACTGGCTGTTGCTGACCAGTGCCCCGGCGACACCGGTGCTCAGAGCCACCAGGCCGATGCACTGCTTGCCGAACGTGGGATCTTCGGGCAGGGCTTCGATGAGGCCCGGTTTGCCGTTCCACGATGTGCCGGTGGAGCCTTGGTGGTGGGCTGGGTCGGCGTCGAGTTCGGTGCCCCAGACGACCTGGACCTGGAACCTGCCGCCGTCTTGGCGGGTGGGGGTGTCTCCCGCGGAGATGATGATTTTGCCGCTGTTGTCGAATTGGCAACCGACCGCGAACAGGTCCTTGTCCCCGGGTGTCTGCATGGTCGGGGAGTGTGGTTTGCCGTCGGTGGGCCGCACCACGGCGGGCAGGTCCGCCCAGGTGGGTGTGGTGCACGGGTCGAACGGGGCGCCGACCTCACTGGCCTTCTTGGGACCGTTGAGGTCGCCGTAGACGATCGACCCTTCGGCGCGGCCAGCGCGCCTGCGCACGGCGTCGTCGCCGCCGGTCTCAGCCGTGGCGCTCGGCGCCCCGGTGATGCCGGATCCGGCACGCCCGGCCGCATCGGTGCCCGGGTCACTGGTGCAGGCCACCACGGCGCCGACGATCAGCACGGCTGTGGCGGCACCGACGAACATGCGGATGTCCATTGTGGTCTCCTCGGGGTGGTTCAGTGAAGTTGGGAGAGCAGGCCCTCGATGGCCTTGGTGGCGATCTGACAGTCGGCTGAGCGGGCCTCGATCACCGGGTACGAGGTCGGCCGGTCGGGGTTGGTGATGTCCTGGCGGATCTCGATCTTGTCGTCGGCGATGACGGTGACGTAGCAGGTGCCCGAGGCGCTCGGTCCGCCGCCGGGGTTGAGGATGTTGGACACGCCGGGGAGTCCGGCGATGGTCACCGCGGTGTAGTTGGCCGCGGCGGTGCCGGTGAGGGTGGCGCGCGGGTCGGTGTCGACGCCGACCGTCACCGACACCACCCCGCCGAGCGGGTCACCGTGGGCGGCGGTCTGCGGGTAGATCGTGCAGCGGTGGGGGTCTTCCATGCGGGAGCGCACCGGTTTGCCGTACACGGCGGTGGCGGCGTCGAGTCCGGCACAGGGGTCGATGGTCGCCACCGGCAGTGCGGGGGTGCTCACCGCGTCGGCCCACGTCGCCGGTTCACGCCAGTACTTCGCGACCGCGGTCAGGTATTCCACGGCGACCTGGCAGGCGGTCTTGGGTTGGGCCTCGGTGCCCTCCTGGCGCACGATGAGCTGCAACGCCGCCCGCTCCCCCATCGGTCGGTCATAGACACAGGCTTTGCCGTCACCACCCAGGTCGAGCAGGTGCAGGAAGTCCACCCCGTCGAGGGTTTCCGGTGTGGACTCGCGGCGGGTCTTGTCCGACAGTTCCACCCCGGCGGTCACCCGCAGCCGCCACGCGGGCAAATCCCGAGGGCCCGGGACCATCTGGAGCACGCAACCGCTGAGGCTGTCGCCGGGCATGAGGTCATCCGGCTGCATCCCGACGACCGTCGCTGCCGCGGCGGGGTCGTGCAGCGCGCACACGTCGACCTGGCGGATCACCGAGAACAACGCGGCGACCTGCTCGGTGCCCTCCCGTGGCGGCACCGACGCGCCCGCCTTGCCCGCTGCGGTCGTCGCCTCGGCGGAGAGGTCCTCCGTCGAGGCGACGACCTCGGCTTCGCCGTTCGCTTCGCCCTGCGCGACAGGCGTGCCCACGACGGTGGCAGTGCACCCGGACAGGCTGAGCACCACCGCGGCGACGAACGCGAGCAGACGCCACCACATGACAATCCAGAATTCCGGCACGAAACTCCCCTTTCACAGCACTAACGAAATCGAGCGAGGTCAGCAAGCGCGGATCGACCGCGGCTCGAGGTCGGCTTCGGCACAGCCCGCGGGTGCCGGTGTGGTGGCCGAGGTCGGCGGCCACGGGTGTGCAGCCAGCACGGTGGCGATCCCGTGCGCGGCCCGCCCCAGCGCGGTGGCGGCGGTTCCCCCGAAACGCCGATCGAACGGTGCATGGCGCCCGCCCAGCACAGCCGCATCTCGCGAATCATCAGGAACGCGCCCCAGCGGATGGATGTCCATCTCCCGGGCGATCCGCTCGGCGGAGTGCCCGTCACCGACCGGCAGTACCAGTGGGCGCGACACCGGCAGTCGGGCCTCGACCAGCAGCACCCGCTGCGTCGCGGGCCAGCCGACCGCCAAGCCGAGGGCCAGGGTGCTCACTCCGGGCGAGCCCTTGACCGAGAACAACGCGACCAAAATCAGCACGCCTCCCGGCCTCCATCACGAACGGGCCGGTTCGTACGGGGCGGTTCGTGCGGGGCGGTATCGAGGAGGTGGAGAAACCGGGTCAGCCCGAGCCCTTCCTGATCACCAGGAGGCATCCGGCTGATCAGGTGGTGGAACGGGCCGCCCGGCGTCCCCAGGTCCGCGCGCATCGAGGCCAGCACGCGGCGTACCGCGGAACGCGTCACGCCGGTGTGGGCGGCCACCGCCCGTTCAGACCGGTCACGGTCGTCGAGATCCTGGTACGGAGGCAGGCCGACGTGGCGGGCGATGATCTCAATCTCGGAAGCCGTCAGGCCCAACGACCGCACCGCCATCACCCATCCCGCCTCCCCCGCGGCGTTCTCAGCGACCTCCAGCGCAGCGACAGCACGGGGGTCCGCAGCCTCGGGCTCGGCGGTCACCACCCGTGCGCGAACCGCGCGAGTACGGCGTTCGTCATCGAGATCAGCTTGAGTCACCGCTTCCCCCGCACACTGGAGGATCTCGACGTCCTCGGGCGGGCGCCCCAACTCGACCGCCAAGCGGGCGCGGATCGCTGCGATCCGCAAGAACCGGCGGTGTACCCGCGCGGGCACGGTGACCGCGTACGCCACCGTGGCGAGGTGCCGTTTGACGTGCTCGACAATCCACGTCCGCAGGTAATCCGGCCCCGAACTGCGGCCAGGGTCGTACATCCACACTCCCTGGACCACCGCGGCACGGGCGACCGCGACCACGTCTTCGGCCCCCGCCACCGCGGTTCGGGACCACCAGGAGGCGCGCAGCGCAGCAACCGTGGCCCGGGTCAGCGGCTCGGCCAAGACCACCAAGCGCGCGGTGGCGATCTGGCCCGCCCACCGTCGAGCCCGCAACACCGGCGTTCCGTCCTCCGGGTTCAGGTGCAATGCCAGGTGGGCGCGGTGCCCATCGGCGGCGGTAGGCGCCAAGGCGGTGAGCGCGGCGCGGTCGAGGCGCTGGTGGCGTTCGCACTCGACGGTGACGTCGTGGACGGAGAGTGTCATGGTCGTTTCCTCTGCTGAGCGGACCTCGGGATGTGAGGTCCTCGCGGATGGCTGCGTAGGCCCGTTTTCCGACATGGCTGGTAGCCGCCTGTCCCTGGTGAGGAACATGAGCGGAGGGGAATGGATGGCGCGATGTGGTGGTGTCGGTCAGCGCGGCAGCGGCCGTGGGCTCACGAAGGGCAACGGCAGGCGAGTCCAGCCGATTGCCCGATTTGCCTCAATTTCGATGCATCGCGCCATGGCGGACTTTTTGAAAGTTGGACGAAATTCGATCAAGGCGCTTGTAACTCGTTGTGAATGCCGCTGATCGTCTCCGATCACCCCGTCACCCGAACGGGTGAAGTGTTTTGGGATGCGACCTGATCCCGGCCTCAAGCCAGCTGGCCGACCTACTCTGACCTGGGGCGGAGCGCAGCAACGTCGTTTCACATCTCTGAGTTTCGACGGCCGAGCGGTGAAGCAGAAGAGGTCTGCTGTCTTCACGTGAATGGAAGACAGCAGAAGACGATCGGGGGTTGAAGTGGGCGAGTCATTCAGCTCGACACTCCGCCGTGTGCGGACCGAGCAGGGTCTGTCGTTGACAGACCTGCAGAGGCTGACGAACTTCAGCCGGAGCCATCTCGGCAACGTCGAGAACGGTGTCCGCCAGCCGAACGAGGCTCTCGCGGTGGCGTGCGACGACGCGCTGCAAACCGATGGGCTGTTCACCCGCATGCTGTCGACGGCACGGAAGCGGGATCGCCGAAGCCGGCTCAGGCCGGCCCAACTGCCGGTGCGGAGCCGATTCCTCGTGGGCCGGGACACCAGCATGCGGCAGATGACCGACGAGGTGGGCAGAGCCACGGTCGGGAAGTGGATGCCGCTGATCGGCATCGACGGTCCAGCGGGTATCGGCAAGACAGCCCTCGCGGTCGCTTGGGCGCACGACATCGCGGATCGCTACCCGGACGGCACCCTGTTCGCGAACCTGCGCGGTCACGACCCGTCGAACAAGCCCGCAGACCCCGCAGACGTGCTGCAGGACTTCCTCGTCGGCCTGGGGATGCCGCCCGAAGCAGTCCCCGGGCACCTGGAAGCGAGGGCGGCGAGCCTGCGGACCATGCTGCGCAACCAGCGGGTGCTGCTCGTGCTGGACAACGCAGTGAATTCCGACCAGGTCCGCCCCCTCCTTCCGTCGTCGTCCGGGTGCCTGGTGGTGGTGACGAGCCGGACAAGGCTCGGCGGGCTCTGCGCTCGGGACGGCGCGGTCAGGCTGACCCTGGATCCCCTTTCCGACGTCGAGGGTGTGGCGCTCCTGACCCTGGTGGTGGGGCGCCGGGTGACCGAGGACCAGGAGGCGGCCCACGAGTTGGCCAGGCAGTGCGGCGGTCTGCCGCTGGCGTTGCGGATCGCCGCCGAGCGGGTGACCAGCCACGAGCACCTCGCCCTACCGCGCCTGACCGGCATCATGTCCTCGCGCTCCCGGCGCCTCGACGCGCTGTCCGCCGGTGGGGACGAAAGCACGACCATCCGTGCCGTCTTCTCCTGGTCCTACGTGGCCCAGCCCGCCGAGGCGGCATGCCTGTTCCGCATGCTCAGCCTGCACCCGGGCCCGACCTTCGGCCTCGACGCCGCGGCGGCGCTCGCGGGGGCGACAACACAGCAAACCCAGCGGTGGCTCGACCGCCTTGTCGACGCCCACCTGCTGGAGCAACCCGACCTCGGCCGGTACAGCTTCCACGACCTCATCCGCCTCTACGCGAGTGAACGGGCCGAGGTCGAGGAATCCGAGGACGATCGGCGCGGCGCGCTCGGTCGCGTCCTCGACTGGTACCTGCACACGGCAGCAGCCGCCGCGCACAGCCTGTCCCCCCAGCGTGAGCCGATCGTCCTCGACGACCCGGTCACCGGGGTCACGCCGATCACCTTCGACGACATCGACGCCGCGTCGACGTGGTGCGAGGACGAACTCAAGAACCTGGCCGTGGTCACCCGGGTCGCCGCCGAGCAGGGTTTCGTCCAGGTCGCGACGGCGATGCCCGTGGTGCTGTGCGACTACTTCTACCGACGCAAGCCCTGGTCGCTGTGGACCCGGGCCCACGTGCTGAGCCTTGATGTCGCCCGCCGCCGCGGCCACGCGGCCAGGCAGGGGTGGCTCCTCAACAACCTGGGCAACGCCCACATCGACCTCGGGCAACCCCGCACCGCCATCGGGTTCTACGACGAGGCGCTGCGGGTTCGCCGCTCCATCGACGACCGGAGCGGGCAGGCGTGGAGCAGGGTGGGGCTGGGCCGGTGCTACGCCGCCGTGGCCGAACCCCGGCACGCGGCCCACCACTTCGCCCACGCCATGAGCGGGTTCGCCGAACTCGGCGACCGGTGGGGGTGGGCCATCGCCCTGTCCTACCTCGGCGACACCTGTCGTCTCCTCGGGCAGCACCACACGGCGATCGACTACCACCACCGAGCCGTCGAGGTGCTCCGCGAACTCGGGGATCGACAGGCCGAGGGGTGCTCACTGGAGAAGTTGGGCGCGGTGTACTCCGACCTGGAGGACTGGCCCAGCGCCATCGAATCCTTGCACCACGCGGGAACCATCCTCGGCGAGATAGGCGACCGCTGGGGCTACGCCCAAACGATGACCACGCTGGGTGACCTCCAACAGCGCAAGGGAAGCCCGGACCTGGCAAGTGCGGCGTGGCAGGACGCGGCAAACGCTTTCGAGGAGTTGCAGGACCCCCGCGCGAGCACTGTCCGTGGCAAGCTGGAACGGCTACGGGAGGAGCAGGTGTCGATCACAGGGGGTGGCTGAATGGCGCTGGACCCGATCACCGACGGCCCGGTGTTCACACGGGCGGCAGACGACTTCGGGCACCGGGTCCACGATGCCCCCGAGGCGGTGTTCACCCCGACCGATGAGCACGAGGTGGCCGAAGCGGTGCGCGAGGCACACCGGCGCGGGTTGCCTCTGCTGGCACGGGGGCAGGGGCACTCGACCGCAGGGCAGGCACAGGTCGAAGGCGGTTTCATCCTCGACATGGAAAAGATGGCGCAGGTACGCGACGTCGACGGCACCAGCATGGTCGTCGAGGCCGGTGCGACCTGGTACACCGTGCTCGACACCGCGCTCAGCGTCGGCATGACACCACCCGTCCTGACCGACTACCTCGGCCTGTCGGTGGGCGGCACCCTCTCCGTCGGCGGCATCGGCGGCGCAAGCCACAAGTACGGTGCCCAAACCGACAACGTGACCGCGCTCGACGCCGTCACGCCGGACGTCGGCCTGGTGGGGTGTTCACCTCACCGGAACAGTGAGGTCTTCGACGCGATCCGCGCGGGCCGTGGCCGCCACGGCGTGATCACCACCGCCGTACTGCCCCTCACCCCCGCCCCGGACACCGTCCGGCGGCACGTCCTGCGCTACACGTCGCTGACGGTGTTCCTGTCCGACCAGCGCCGCGCGATGTCCCTCCCGGACGCCGACTACCTCGAAGGCCAGGCGAAGTGGACCGGCAATGGTTGGCGCTACGAACTGGAGTTCGTGCAGTACCCCAGGAAGGCAGCCGATGCCCCGGCGGATCTGACCTCGCTGAGCTTCGACGACCAGGAGTACGAGGAGCTCGACTACCACGCCTTCGCCATCCGGCTGCGCGACGGCGAGCGGCGGATGCGCGAAATCGGGGACTGGCTGTGCCCACACCCCTGGGTGAACTACTTCCTCCCCGAGTCCACAGCGGACACCGCGATCCACCGGATTCTCGACACCACCACCCTCGACCAGATCGGCGAACGCGGCACCGTCCTCACCTACCCCTTCACACGAAACCGCATGCGCACCCCCGCGATGCACCTGCCGACGGGCACCGTCTTCCACCTCTTCGCCCTGCTGCGCACCGCCGTGCCCACCGCACCCGTGTCCGGAACCGACATGATCGAGATCAACCACGCCCTGGACCGACTCGTCACCGACAACGACGGCACGATCTACCTCGGCCCACTCCCCCGCCCCTGACCACCGCGCCGCACCCGGCGAGGTGGTCGAGACAAGGAGCGGTTCCCGCCACCACCGAGCCATGCACAACTTCCCGGACACGACCGGTCGGCTGCGTCCGCGTTAGTGGCAAAAGCATGGACCACTGGACTCACCCACTGACCTGGGGCCTGCTGGGCGCCATGGCCGGGGCCATCGGCAACCGCAGCACCCGCATGCTGGCGACGAGCAGCGACGACACCGGGCTGTACTCGGCGGGGACCGGCGCGCTGATGACCGCAATCCTCTTCGGCGCGCTCGGCTGGCAGACGTCGTCGACCGAGAACCTCGTCCTCGTGAGCTGCTTGGTGGTGGTCGCAACCCCGCTGGCCGTCATCGACATGGTCGAGATGAGACTCCCGAACCCCCTTCTGGCTGCCGGTTACCTGGGCGTGGGAACCTGCGCCGTCACCGCCGCAGCGGCACATGGCGAATACACCTGGCTGGGACGGGCTGCCGTCGGGTGCGCGGTGATGATCGCGGTGTATCTCGGTTTGGCGTTGTGCACCGGCGGACTCGGAAGCGGGGACGTCAGGCTCGGCGGGTTGCTCGGGATGACCTCGGCGTGGGTGGGCTGGCCAGTGCTGGTGGCGAGCACCATCCTCGGATGGGTGATGCTGTTGTCGGTGTTCCGGCTGGGAGCAGTGGAACGCGGAGAAGAAGTACCAGCCGGACCGAGCCTTCTGGGCGGGACGCTGATCGCGGTGCTCGGATCAGGCGGTTAGGTGTGGGCCCCACCGGTCCGACATGGTCGCACCCGATGAGTCGGGGTGGGGACGGGTGGTTAGGGTGCTGCGGATGGATGTGTCGCCGCGACCTGCCGGAGTTCTGTCGGTTCAGGATTACGTTGCCGGGCTGGCCCGCAAGCGGATGGCCGCCGGCGTGCTGGTGCGTGACCGGGACGACCGGGTGTTGCTGGTCGAGCCGTCGTACAAACCGAACTGGGAGATTCCCGGTGGTGCGGTGGAGGCGGATGAGTCGCCGTGGGCGACGGCGTCGCGGGAGTTGATCGAGGAGTTGGGGCTGCGCCGGTCTTTGGGTGCGCTGTTGGTGGTCGACTACGTGCGACCGCAGGACAGCAGGCCCGAGGGGGTGGTGTTCGTCTTCGACGGTGGTGTCCTGGATGAGGCCGACCTGACCGGGTTGACCTTCGCTGACGGGGAGGTCCTCTCCGCCGGGTTCCACACGATCGAGCAGGCGCGGGAGAAGGTCAAACCGCTGCTGGCCGACCGGCTCGCGGTGGCGGTGGACGCGGTCCGCCAGGGCGTCACCGCCCTGTGCGAGCACGGCGTGCGCGTCGCCTGACCTACCCGACGGCCTTGATGGGCGTGGCCGGGGTCGCGGGGTTGTTCTCGCGCTGCACGGGCATGGTGATCGGCGTGGTGGTGTGGGTGCGGCCCGCGCTGCGGTAGAGGCTGTCGTGGATGCCGTCGGCGAAGAGCAGCCCGGCCAGGTCGCGGCGGGTTTTCGCGATCGGTGTGTCGTGTCGGAACCCTGCTGCGCCGAGGAGCAGCGCGAGTTCGGCGGTCGTGGTGTGGGCGGTGTCGACACCGTGTGCCTTGGTGGCCGCACCCCAGGCTTCGGCATGGGCGTGGCCTTGTTCAGCCAGGTGCGCGGCCACCGCGCAGCCCAGTAGGGCGGTGGTGAGTTGGACGTGGGTGCGACCGATGGTGATCAGCGCGTTGTCCCAGATCCGGTCGATGTCCCTGCCTGCCAGTGCGGTGGTGACGGAGTCGAACACCGCGGCTGCCCCGCCCAGGGCGGTGGCGGTCACCCACGGCCGGTAGGTGGCGAAGTGCTCGCGCAGCAGCGTCATCCCGTCTCCCCGCAGAACGTCGTCGGGGTGCACGCGCACCTGGTGAAGGTCGAGCACCCCCCAGCTCCACCCGGCCAGTCCCGAGGGCGGGACCAGGGTGCGACGCAGGCCGGGGTCGGCGGCGTCGACGGCAGCCGCGGCGAGGCGCCCGTGTGGGTCGCGGAAGAACACCACGAACACCGCGGCTTCGCTCAGGCGGCTGATCCAGCACTTGCGGCCGCTGAGCAGCAACGTCCCGTTCGTGGAGATGATGGCGTGGGCGCGGGTCTGCCCGACGCGGGTGCCGCCGTGCGGTTCGGTGATCGCGACACCGGCCAGCTCACCGGCGGTCAACCGCGGCAGCCACCGGGTACGGGTCCGGTCGGTGCCGTGGCGGGCGATGAGCCTGCCGTGGCCCAAGCCGGTGGCGTCGCGCAGGTCCAGGTCTCGGTAGCCGCACACGAACTGGGCCAGTAGCTGCCACAGCGGCGGCTGCTCACCGAATCCGCGGTCGGCGACCAGCGCACGCCGCACTCCCAGCAGCCGTTGGCTGCGCTGCTGGCCGGGGAGCAGGGCAGGGCCGAGCGGGTGGTTGACCAGGGCCTCGTCGAGCGCCGTGGCCAGCTCGACCAGCCGTGGCCAGTCGGCCGTTCCGGCGGGGTCGAGGAAGTGGCGCAGCGGGTGCAGCCAGAGGTCGATCGCCTCGCCGCTCACCGGGTCACCTGGCCGTGGACGCGGGCCGGGTGGCCGTAGGCGATGGTTGCGGCCGGGACGTCGCGGGTGATCAGTGAACCGGCGCCGACCAGCGCCTGTGCGCCGACGGTGATGCCGCCGAGCACGATGCAGCCCGTTCCGATCTTGGCTCCGGGCTCGAACCGGGGCGCCACCAGTACCGGCTCGCGGTCCGGGTCACGCCAGGTGAGGGTCTTGTCGTTGATGGTGCGCACCCCGGCGCCGAGGAACACGTGGTCACCGACTCGAGTGGAGCTGGTGATGTGCGAGCCGGGCGAGCAGCGCACCCCGCGCCCGATCCGGGTGTTGCGTTCCACGGTGAGGTGGTGCCCGAGGAGACTGCCCGCGCCGACGGTGACCGCGCTGCGCAGCAGCGTGTGGTGCCCGACCAGCACCCCCGCGCCCAGCTCGACCCCGGCGTAGACGACCGCACCCGAGCGCAGGACCACCTGGTCGCCGACGATCGTGGCCGCACCAGCACCCGGATGGGTCCGGCCGACGGCGTAGCCCAGCTCCGGGCACCCCACCGTGACGTGCGCCTCGATCCGCGCACCCTCGCCGATCGTGGCGCCACCGTGGATCACCGCGAACGCCTCGATCACCGCTCCCGTCCCGACGACAACCGGACGTTGCACACCTTCCTCATCGGCGGGCAAGAACACCGCGCGCGGGCTGATCCGCGCCCCCTGTCCGGTGTGCAGCAGACCGGTCGCCGTCAGCTCCGCCGCGGTGAATTCCTTGACCATCGTCGCCTCCCTGGATGGCGGCCAGCCGGGTCGGTGTCGCCGCCTTCGCGTCCACGGTCGTAGCCGTGACCGGCCTACGACCAGGAGGGTTGCGTCCTCCGGGAGCAGGTTGCGGACGACGCAAACCAGCTCGCACACAGCGTGTCCGCTCGGTTACGCTTGCAAACCACGCGTTGAGCAAGGGACACGGTGATGGACGACGTCACAGACCCGATCTGGCGCAGCGGCCCGGTGCGCGCCGCGCTCGCCTCCGGCGACCTGGGCGCGGTCGTGCGCGCGGTGCGCGAAGCACACCACATGACCCTCGCCGAGTTGGGTGAACGGTGCGGCTACTCGTCCTCCACCGTGTCGCGGCTGGAAACCGGACGACAGCCGCTGCGTGACGTGAAGGTGCTGCGCAGCCTCGCCGACGCGCTCGACATCCCCGCGCGACTGCTCGGACTGGTCGACACGGGGGCGAGGACCGTGCCGATCCCGTCACCCACCGCTAGGGTCAAGGCCATCCTGAGGCCGGACGAGGAGACCGACCCGATGCGTCGACGCACACTGCTGGCTGGACTCGGCGGTCTCGCCGGGACGGCGTTCCTCGGCGCCCAAGCCACCGCCGACCCGCTGGTCGCGCTGGAAAAAGTCCTGCTCAGCCCGCCTGACGCGGCCGTCCCGGCAGCGGAGTTCACCGGCGAGGTCGCCAGGGTGCGGGCGCTGTTCCAGCACGGCCGCTACGCCGAGGTCACCGCCGCCCTGCCACGGCTGCTGTCCGCCGCGACGGGCGCCCGCGTTCACGCACCGACCTCCCGGCACGCTGCGGATGTGGCGGAGCTGTACACGCTGAGCACCGAACTGCTGGTCAAGGTCGGCCACGACCACCTGGCCTGGACCACGGCCGACCGCGCCCTGCAGGCCGCCTACGACAGCGGTGACATCCTCACCGCCGCGACCGCCCGCCGCGCGTGGGGCATGGTGCTGCGGCGCGCTGGCCGCGCCCAGGTCGCGAACCGCCTCGTCCTCGACACCGCCGCCGAGCTCCAACACCACGCCGGACACGCCCCCGAGCACCTGGCGGTGTACGGGTCGCTGTTGTCCACCGCCGCCTACACCGCTGCCGTCAGCGGCGACCGCGACACCGCGCACACCCTCATCGGCGAAGCCGCAGATGCCGCCCGCCAGGTCGGTGACACCAACCACCGGGGCATCACGTTCGGCCCCACCGGCGTCGGCCTCTACCGGGTGAGCATCGCCCGCGCCCTGGGCGACCCCGGAGCCGCGATCAACATCGCCACCCGGATCAACCCTGCCGCAATCCCCACCACGGAACGGCGCGGCCAGTACTGGACCGACGTCGCCCGCGCCTACCACCAATGGGGCAAACCCGAACACTGCTACCGGGCATTGCTCGCCGCCGAACGCGCGACCCCCGACGAAGTGCGCCACCGCAGCCACATCCAGCACATCACCCACACCCTGCTCAGGCACCCTGGCTCCACCGGGCTACCCGGGTTGCGAGAGTTCGCCGATCGCGTCGGCCTCGCGGCTTGAACAGGCTCCGCACCGCGTCCCTGAACCTTTTCGTGACAGTAGGGTCACGAAAGGTCCATGAACGGCCAAAGCGATTTGTTCGGTCAGCAGGGAACACTGGTGCTGGAGCGCTCGTTATGGAACCCACCGGGCTCTCGCGGCTGAGACGGGTCGCTGCGGGCTCCGCCCCGTCGGGTACGCCGAGTGGCAGTTCGCGCGAGACAACCCTTCCGCGATAGAAGTACTCGCATGCTGACAGCGGTCGTGTTCGACATCGGCGAGACTCTGATCGACGACTCCCGTGAGTGGAGGGCGTGGGCCGACTGGGTCGGTGTCCCCGCACACACCATCTCAGCACTGGTCGGCGCCGTCACCGCCATGGGCCGCGACAACGCGGCGGTGTTCGAGTACATCCGTCCCGGCTTCGACCTCCACCACGAACGGCAGTTGCGCGAAAACGCGGGCCTCGGCGAACGGATCGAGGAGGCCGACCTCTACCCGGACGTGCGGTCCGGCCTGGCTCGACTCCGCGACAGGAGCATCTGGGTCGGCGTCGCGGGCAACCAGACAGCTCGCGTCGCCGCCTTGCTCCGCGAACTCGACCTCCCGGTCGACGCCATCGCCACCTCCGGCGAGTGGGGTGTCGCCAAACCCGCACCCGAGTTCTTCGATCGCGTCCTCGACATGGTCCCCGGGACCGCCGAACAGACCCTCTACGTCGGCGATCACCGCGACAACGACATCCTCGCCGCCACTGCCGCAGGCCTGCGAACCGCGCTCATCCGTCGAGGACCATGGGGATACCTGGGAGCCGAAGACGATCAGGTGCGCGCCAACGCCGACTGGGTCATCGACTCGCTGGACGAACTGGTCGACCTGGTGTAGGTGCTGCAGACCAGCGGCCGGTCAGCGAGCTCGCGCCCAAGCTGCGAGGTCAAGCAGCCCGGGGTCAGGAGCACGATGCACTCGCAAGAGCATGGACAACGACTGCCGCACCTGTGGATGAGTCCTGGTGTGTTCCGGGGCGGCCCGTCGGGCCGACAGGAGGCTCAGGTAAGCACTCTCCTGCTGCCCGATGCTGAGCCGAGCACGAGCGAGATCAATGTAGTAGTGCGAACGGCGTTCGGCGGGGAGGTGATCAGGCGGGTCCCAACGGCCTGCAGCTTCTATCCCGGATGAGTCTCCCAATTCGACCGCCACAGCAAGCTCATGGATACGAAGGGAGGACAACCCGAAAGCCGTTCCCGAATATATACCTTCAGGAACGGCGTCAGCCGCCCAACGAGCCTCTCGCAAATGTTCAGCAGCCCGATCCGATTTCCCAGCCCTCGCGGCAACCACCGCTGCCCGCATGTGCAATGCCCCGAAACCGGCGATCTGGGATGCCGACGACATGCCTGTCATACCGAGCTGGTCGGCCGCAGAGACCAGAACACGGGTTGCGGTGTCCAGATCATCTGTCGCGAAGAACGTCTCTGTCCGGACATACGCCACCGCTGCTTGCAGGACGGGATCCTCTGAGGCGACGGCGTTAATCCTCATCAGGTCGATGATGCGCGCCGAAAGATCGAGATACCCGAACTTAAAGGCAACACCATCCGCAGCTCGCAGGGCCAATGTCAGAAGTGATGCGGCTTGCGGTTCACACCCAGGCCCAGCCATGTGAACAGCACGAGCCAATTCAGTTATCAGATCTGGCAACTTTCGAGCCAAATTTACATACCGGGATTGAACTCGGTCGTTGACACAGTCAATAACCTCTGAACACAAACCGGCCGTGGGCCTGACAGGCCCGTCATCAGGGAAGTCCATACTGTCAAGCGATCGCCGAAGACGGGGAATGGCGGCGTGGACCAAATCCGACTCCGAAATTGCTTCGCCACCGTCAGGGTATCCACCCAAAACCGGCAGGACCGTCATGGACGCAGGCGTCACGGACAGTGGAGCTTGTGGGACGATCTGAATCGAACGACGAAGTCGATCGTCCAACCTGTCAAGCGAGGACCTGAGCAAAGCCAGATCAGCACCGAGTTGGGCCGAATCTTTCGGTTCAGCTATGACAACCGACGCCGGCGTTGAAGGCAAGACGGAGGAATGCCCCACTTCCTCCTCCGCAAGGTCTTTCGGACTTGTCAGCAACTCGAAACGCTGATTTTCCTCCGCATTCGCCCTCCGCAGGGTCGTGTCCAGAGCTGCCTGCATGTCCGGCCGCGGTGTCGTGTCGAACCCCAACGATTCCCACTTGTTCACTGTCCGGGGGGCGACCCCTAGATGGTCGGCGAACCCCCGGACACTCATCCGCAGAGCGGCGCGGAGCGCCGCCGCCTCGCTACCGGTCCAACTCCGCACCACCACGGTCAGTCGCCTCCTTTTTCTGAAACACCCAGCTTAGAGGCGAGCCTCAAGCAATGATACCCACCCAGATCATTCACCCGATCAGCGTAAGTGTTTCATACGATGAAATCAATATGACTGTACCAAAACTTTACACGCTGAACAGTGTCACAACATGAATCCCGATCGGACGTAAATCAGCACCCATAGATAGCGACCCTTTCGGGCCAGCGTAAGCGTTCAACTCCTGCCTTACGATTCTGACGCGCCTGATGGTAAGACAACAGGTGCGCCGCAAGTGCGCCATAAGTGCACCAACAGGTCGTTCCGTGATCGCTCCACATGACCCATGGTTGCCAGTGGGACACCCGCTCCAACGTGTCTCAGAGGTGGTTTTCGATTCGCAGTCGAAGCAGCAATCCATGCCCTAGTCATAAGTTTCAGGAGCCGAGATGGCAGTGCCACGTGGCGATACACGCAGCACCCGCGCCCTCGACCGCTTGCGCCCCGGTCTTGTCGAGGCGGCGTTGCGGGCCCATCTGTCCATCGTGGAGGTGATGTGGTGAGCAATAGGTCGAAGGTACCGACATTGTCCAACAGGGGCTGCGATACTCAGGTCGGGCGGCCGGTGGTGTGGTGGGGGTCGAACTCATATTTTCCGGATGAGGTGCACGTGGTGCTGCGTCCGCCTCCAGCCAATGTGGACAACTGGGTGTGGAGCACGTGTCAGATTCCTCTTGACACGGTGGGAGTTCGTCGTCCTGCAGGCCTGTTCCTGTGTTCGTGGTGCGCCTGCGCATTGGTCAAGGGACTGTTCCCGGTTGGCCCAGCTTGGCCTGGTGGTGAACGGTGATGACGCGTCAGGTGACGCCGTCTGCGCGGGTCGGGCGAGTGGCGTGCTCAAGGGTCTTCGTGGGTGGCTACACGTTCCGATTGGCTTCGGGCGACGATGCGATCGCGGTGTTCCGGGGGGTCTGCATTGAGGAGCGGCGTTGTTTCATCATCTCAGAGGCGCGATTTCCCGGCCCGGTGATCGAGGGACCGCAGCCGATGGTGGCCACGATCCCGAAGCCTTTGACTTTGCAGTGGGCCGATCAACAAGGACTGACTTTGATTGCCCAATCGTGGATGAAGTCGTCATCACGACCTCAGGTGCAGAACGCCCGTGGAACGAATCCGGCGGCGTGAAAGTGAAACAGGACAGGATGGCTACGGACCTTCGCATCTGGCATCGGGTACTGGGGATGGCTTTGGCCCAGTGTCGTCGCGATTGCGGGCTCACGACTCGGCAGGCTGCACCCCGGTTGGGGATGTCGCCTGCGACGTTGAACCGTTCGGAGAACGCCGCACGCCGGTTCGAACCGGCTGAGGTGGGAGCCGCATTGGCGGTCTATCAGCCGACGCGGACGGAGCGTGCCCGGATAGTGGCTCTTGCGCAGGGACCGCGCGAGGGCGGCTGGTGGGAGGTCCCGGGCACCGTCGAAGCCCATGATGGCGCTGTTCTGGCGGTCGATAGCGCGGCCCGGTCGGCATTGGAGTTTTCTGCCATTGGAATCCCTTTGGTCGCTCAGATCCCCCAGTACACCCGGGCGTTGCGATGGAACCGTCAAGGCGAAGTGGAAGCGGCACTCACTCGGGCCGCCCGCAGGCAGAGAGTTCTGCTGCGTATCACGCAACCAGACCGCACGATCATCCTGGACGAAGCGGTGTTGCGTCGCCCTGTCGGTGGTCCGATGGCGATGGCGCTGCAGTTGCGGCACTTGGCGGCCTTGGCGCGGGGCAGACCGGTCACGGTGCGGGTGATCCCGTTCAAGGAAGGCGGGTACCGCAGCCCCGGTAGCTGTGCGGTGTATCGGATCACCGACAGGCCGACCGTCGTGCACCTGTGGTCCGAGGCCGCCTCCGGACTGCTCGACGCCCCCTGCGACACCCAGGCCGTTGAGGAGATGCTCGCCGATCTGCTCTCCATCGCTGCTTCCCCGAACGAAAGCGTCGACCTGGTGGCCAGGTTCGCCGCCGATCACGAACGCACGGCGGGCCTGTACCCGTGACACGTCAACCGGAACACGTCACTGGCGTCGGAAGCAGGCGCCCGACTCCGCGATACACCATCGCCGTCCCTGAAGGGGCAACACCGGGCCCGAGCGATACCTCTTCGGAAGGGGTTCTTGTCATGGTGGACAACGACTTGTCACGTCCACGCACAGTGGAATGCAGGGACGCTTGCGACCGCGAACGCCAGGCACAGACCTGGGCGGACCCGGTCGCGGGCACGATTGTGTTGCGTGTGCCGCCGGGTGAGGTGGCGTTGCTGAGCCCGCAGCAGGCCCGGAGGCTGCGCGACGACCTCGACCTGCACGCCACCCTGACCGAAGTTCACCAGACCGAGTCGAAGGTGAGGCCTTCGATGTCATCTCCGGGAGCGCTGCGCGCTGAACTGGTGGCAAGCGGGTGGGAACTACAGGGCAACCACGCTGATGACTCCGGCCCCCTAGCCGCCCACCACGACGGGGATGGTTACCGTGACTTCGCGGTGATGGACGCGACCGGCACCGGTTACGTCTTCCTTGGCCGCTGGTTCGCCGCATCCAACCTCACCTGGATTCGCCAAGCCGACGGGTGGCAGGAAGCGGTGAACCTGCTGGAGGACTTCCCTGACCACCCGGCAGACCCCTGGGTACCAGCGGACGTCACCGACCTACTGGCCGCGTTGGAACAGCGACAGGCCGAATGCGCGGCCAGGACCGCAGTTGAGGCGGTTTGTCCGCCCTCGGTGGCTCCACGGTCTGATGAACCTCAGGCTGCGCCATGAACCCCACACTGGAAGTGATCTTGTTCCTGGTGCTCCCGGTTGTCCTGCTCTACACCGGGCTGGTGCTGTTCAGCACCAGCCGCGACCGTTGGAGACCCTGACCACCTACACACCTTGCAGGGCTGACGATACCGGCCTGGGTTCGATTGCCCCCGGATTCACCAAGGCTCAGCCACGTAGCCTGCCAGGGGATCGAACTTGTCCCGGAAACTCCCGCGACGCGACCACACCATGCGTGAGAACAGGTTTGGTGCGGCGCTCAGGTGACTGGGCAGCCCACCGGCTCGACCGCGGCGGAATCACCTCATGCCCCGGAGTGATTCGCCGCAACCCCGACCGATGAACGAACGCCGAGGAACCGCACTCATGTCCGTACCGATCACCACACCCCGCACCGCACACGACGACGGTGTTCGAGCGAAGACCTTGCGCGGTCTTCTGCTGGCCCGAGCCTTGGACGCCGCACGCGTGGCCCACGGATTCACCACCCGTGCCTTGGCCTCGGCGATGTCGCTGAGCCCGGCGATGCTCAACCGGATCATGACCGGCCGCCGGGTCCCCACCGCCCTGGAGATCGGTGGCCTGTGCAGCCTGCTCGACATCCACCCCGCCCGTCGCCACCGCCTCTACCAATTGACCGCCGACGCCGATCTCACCGACTGGATCATCCATCCAGGCAGCGACATGAGCCCGCTCGGCGCAATCGAGGAGATCGCGGACACCATCACCTACTACGACCCCCTGCTCATCCCCCACCCACTACGAACCACCGCCTACCACCGCGCCCTCGACAGCTCGACCGACGAACACCCCGACGACACCCCCGGCCCAGAGTCCCCGCGGATCAGCCGATTCCTCCTGCACCCCCGATCTCTGACCAACGCCCCGGTGCCCAAGGAGGTGATGGCCGAGCAGATCCGACACCTGCGCGACACCACCCCGAACAGCATCCGCCTGCTGCCCACCGCATTCCCACCACACCCCGGGTTCCAGCTCCTGAAGATCAACCACTTCCCACCCGTGGTCCACATCGACCACCACGGCACCCACATCCTCCTGGAACACCCCACCTCCACATCCCCCCACGCCACAGTGCTGCACGACGCCCAGGCTGCCGCGCTCACCTCCGAACACACCCAGCGCGCCCTCGCCAACCTCGCCTCATCCGGTAGGCACCGATGAACGACTTCATCCGAAACTTCCTGACCACCACGTTGACCGAGTACCTCAAGGACGAAGGCCACCTGGGCGGTGGACGGGTACTCGATGACGCCGTCGTGCTGTTCAGAACGATCAGCATCCACCCGGCCAGTCACCCCTACCTCGACAAACGCGTCGTCCCCTTCTGCGACAACCACCCCGACGACAGCGACTGCGGCATGTTCGACAGGGTCGTCACCAGCATGCGCTCCGCCAGCGGGCCTCTGCCGACCATGGTCCACCGCGGCCACGCCACCCTCCCTCACCACCTGGACCAGGCGACCCGAATCGAGATCCTCGAGCAGGCCCACACCGACGCCCTCGCCGAACGCAGCCGCCCCCGACCACGCCCCGCACCGCGCCGACGTCGCGCCCCGGCCACCCCACAACCCCGCACCAGGCAAGCCACCACGCTGCGGGCACTGCTGCTCGGCCACGACCTCAACACCCGACGCCGCGACACCGGGATCACCATCCGCGCCCTGGCCGAGCACCTGGGCATCACCAGGTACCGGTGCGGACAAATCCTGCACGGCAGACGAATTCCCTCACCAGAAGAACTCGACCTGCTCTGCACAGCTCTGTCAGCCCCCGACCAGCAGCGCATCGATTTGCGTGCACGGGCCGCCGACGCGCACCACACCGACTGGCTGACCCACCACGCCCCCTGGAACCCCGACCGGTGGACTCCGCTCCGTGCCCTCGAACCGCACACCGCTGCCATCACCACCTACGACACCACCCACATCCCCCACGCCCTGCGCACCGACCGCTACCACCGGGCACTACTGCACACCCTGCCCGCCATCCCCACCATCCGGCACCCCCACCTGATCACCGACCTGCCCCACCACCGGAACACCCGGGCCGTCACCACCCACTACCTCCACGCCAACACCCTCACCCATCCCACACTGCCCCGCGAGGTCCTGCACGAACAACTCACCTGCCTGCGCGACACCACCGACACCACCATCCGCCTGCTGCCCCACACCACCCCGACACCAACCGCGCACCCGTTCCGACTGCTCACGATCCCCGGTGCCCACCCCGTCGTGTTCCTCGACCACGACAGCACCACCCTGCTGCTCGAACACCCCGACACCACCACCCCCTACCTCACCCTGACCAACACCCTCGACACCACCGCCCTGTCCCCCCGCGACACCCACCACCACCTCGCCGACCTCACCGCCGACCTGCGCTGAACCCCCAGAACAGGAGACCGCAATGAGCGACAGGGCCATGCTCGAATTTGCCTTGGAGATGTTCCTGACCACGGAAGGGATACTCCCCGCAGGGCGCATCCTCACCCACGCCGTCATCGTCTACCACACCCGACAAGCCAACGCCGATGGCAAAGACACCGTCCGCCGCGGACGCTGCTATCCACTCGGGGAGATCGACCCCACCTTGGAACGCGGAATGCTCGACGACGCCCTGTTCGATGCCCGAAAGCAACGTCGATGACAACGCCACCAAGGAGGAACCACGGACAGCGATCCACTCCGCTACACAGACAACACCCCACGAGGCACGCCACGATCAACGCGGACGCGATGAACACCAGCGGCACCACCGCCGCCAGCTGGGCCGGGATGCCGAACCACGGGGCGTAGCCGAACAGCGACCACCACGAGATCCCCAACGCAGCGGCCGCCGCCGCCCGCGCGGTTCGCCGCCCACCGCAATGCCGCCGACTCGCCCTCGAACGCGCAGGGCTTGGTCTCCCGTTCCACGTGCAGACCACCGAATGCGGCTGTGCCCCCAGGGTGAGGTGAACCCGTGGGGGCACAGCCGCGCGACCGCCTGTGTGCGGGTATGACTACTTCACCGTGGCATCCTCCCGCTCGGCGGCGGCAAGGGAGTACCTCTTCGGCTTGTCGCTGGTGCGCATGGCACAGCCGTTGTCGACCAACTTCTCCAGCGCGTTGTGCACCGCACCGGAGGACCGGTTCAATGCCTTGCCGATCGCACTCGGGCTGAATTCCTCGCCGGGGTGCTCGCGTAGGTGATCCTCGACCATTCCCCGCAACGCCCCTGGCGCCAACCGTTCCTCCGTAGTCCGCCGCCCCTCCGAAACCGCTGTTTCCACGTTGATGGGCTGCTTGCCGTCCGGCTCATCGTCACCGTTCTCCACTCCACCGGACTCGACACCGGTGGGCTCGACTGCGGCCGACTGCTCACCATCCGACTCGACACCGCCGGACTCGTCATCGGCGGTGATGGACCAGCGGTCGGCAGGGCGCGAACCCCCGTCGGCGGTTCCGGCGATGCGAGAGACGAGGCCGTCCTTCTCCCAGCGGTTGAGGATCTTCGGTGCGGTCGATTTGCCGATCCCGGCGGCGGTTGACAAGAAACCGGCCGGGCTGCCGGGGTTGTCCAGCAGCGCCTGCCACAGTTTCTCCTCGGTGTCCGTGCGCGGTGTCACCGGGTCGGTCATCGGGGCAGGGACAGCGCGCAGGGTGGGGGTGTCGACGGTAGACATGATTACCTCGCATGGGTGCTGTATGGATGGATGGTTGCGGCCCGGCCGAAGCGGGAATGGCTTCCACCGGGTATCCGGTGATGTCGGGTCACACGACTATGGACGCTTCCTTCGCCGCATGAAGTCAAGTGGAAAGCGGAAAACGAACGAGTGTCTTCTGTGGTCCCCTGCGAAAAACAGAAATCATTACACCACAGGGGTTGTTCTCATCGGCTTGTTCGCACGGGGGGTTGACAATGCCCCGTCACGAAGCGTCCATACATGTCAGGCGTTCGTCCCCGACCGCCAAAACCGAAGGGACACAGCAACCATGACCACGAACATCATCCCGACGGCATCACCGGACCCCAGCCCTGACGTACCCGGAAACGACTCCCCACCCGATCCGGCCCCCACGGCTGCCGACACCACACGGGACAACGACGAGAGCCGATTGCTTCACCGCCAAGGGCTTCCCGTGGATACCGTGATCCTCGCCCCGTCCTCGACGACCACGCCGATGCGGATGCCCGAGGACAGGTGGGCGATGCTCGTTGTGGCGGTGGACGTTGTCAGCCACACCGACCCGGACCGGGAAGACGACATCGTCCTGTTCGCCGGGGTCTGGGTTGCTGAGCAGCCATCCGCCGAATTCTGCGACGGTGACCTGGTCGTCGTCCTGACCGCGCCCGAGGATGAATCGTCCGACAGTGACGTGGTCAACGTGGAGCTGTTGCTGGCCCACGAGCAACGCTGGCGACGCGTCGGGTTCTGGGCATTGCTGGATGCCCATTGGCCGTGGACCACAGCGCCGACCGTCGCGGCGATCATCGAGCTGCACACCGACGCGTCCGAGGTCGACACGTCCCCGTCGGTGACGGCATCACCGTCACCGACGGGTTTGCGTGGCTACGCGGGCAATGGCGGCATCGTCGACCTGCTCGCCGCCGGTCTGGTCCGCCCCGGTGACGAGTTCTGCTGGGACCGCCCCGCCCTGGGCGTCTGCCACACCGCCCGCATCAACCCCGACGGCAGGCTGCGACTGGCGGACGGGCAAAGCTACCGCAACCCCTCCGGAGCCACCACCGCCCTCGGCGGCAACCACCAGAACGGGTGGGTCACCTGGAAAAGGACATCCGACGGAGTCAGCCTGGGCGATCTGCGCGCCACGCTCCGAACACGACTCAGCCTCCCGAGCGATGTCAGCAGGAAAAAGTAACTCCGGTCCGACGCAGTACCACCCACACCCTGGGTGTGCGGGTGCTACGGGTGCCTGCCCGCTGGCAAGCCTCACCTTGAACGGGCTCGCACCACCACGGTCGCCGCAAGCCCGCGATGCTCGACCGTGCTTCGCGCGCCCGCGTCGATCGACGACCACCACGGCACCTCGATCATCAAGGACACCACCATGAATACCCATGCCGACGCCGTTGCGTCCCCCGGTCGACCGCTGCCGCGCCGATGCCCGGTGCGCATACCGCGCCGCCACCACCCGACGACGAGACATCGTTGCTGCGTCAGGAAGGGCTGCCCGCCGACGCGGTGGTCCTCGTGCCGTCGCTGGGGCCGACACCGATGCGCGTCCCGGACGGCGCTTGGGCGATGCTCGTGCTCGCCGTGGACATCCACGGCGACGTCGACCCCGACACCACCGGGAAGGTGGCCTTGTTCGCCGGGACATGGCTGGGTGATCAGCAGCCCGCCGACCTGCACGACGGCGACCTCGTCATCCGACCGCTCCCACCCGCCCAGGAGCCCGGGGTGCCCGTCGACGACCACGTCGCCGATGTGGAGATGCTGCTGGCCCACCGGGGTCGGTGGATGCCTCTGGGCCGCTGGCGCGGGCTCGACGAACGCTGGCCGTGGACCCTCGCCCCCACCGCCGCCACCGCGATGAGCCTCTACGTCGACGCCGCCGAGACCCTCAGCCGCACCGTGGTCCTGGCCTCCGAACGCCCGGTTCCTCACCGCTGCGATGGCAGGGCACCGTCCTGAGCGATCTGCTCGCCGCCAGCCTGGTCGAGTACGGGGAGGAGTTGGTGTGGGAGCGTCGCGCGGGCGCGGTTCGCCACACCGCGCGCCTGCGCATCGACGGCACCCTTCTGCTCGCCGACGGGGAAAGCGTGTACGCCACCCCCGCAGCCGCCGCGACCGCGCTGAGCGGCATCCACCACCACGGCTGGACCGCGTGGCGCCGCACCGCCGACGGCCGCACCCTGCACGACCTGCGCGCCGACCTGCGCACACACCGGGACCGGTGACCCCACCGGTGTTCGTTCGCACCGCCCTCTCAACCTGAAGGCACGCCCCAGGGAGATCCGCCATGGCTGAACCCGACGTTCCAGCGAACCTGCGGGTCATGTGGGGTGCCCGGGTCGACATCGAGCGCGGTCACCGACTGGAGGCCATCGCCGTGCACCTGTGCGCCGACATCGCCGAACTGCGCGAGGACGGCGGCCTCCCCGACCATGTCCGCACCCTCATCACCGTCCTGCCCCACCACCGCGTCCTGCACATCCAGGTCGAGGGCCTCTCGGTCGAGACCGACCCGGACCGCACCACCATCCGCGACGTCATGAACACGCTGTTCGAGCTGGCCAGCGATCACAACATCATCGCCCTCGACCCCACCTCGCCGCCGCTGTTCACCCAACACATCGTGCTCGTCGACCCGCACGGGGCTCCGTTCGCTGCGAAGGTCGGCGCGGGCATGGGCGAACCCGAACGACTCACACCCTGACCAACCGTGGCGGATCGTCATCGCTGACGTCGCGCATGGTCGCGGAGCTTCTGCCACATGATCAACGCATGATGCCCGTGGGGTGAGGTCGGACCGCTGTCCGCTCTCACCCCACGGGCTGACCGTGATTCTGCGGCGCACCCCACGACCCAGCCGAACCACTGTCCCGGAAGTGCTCAGGTCGGTGCGGAGGCCGCGACCGTGGTGGCGGCGGTCGGGCGGGTCGCTCCGGCGTAGTCGTCGCCGGAGTACCGGTAGGTGCCGACCTGTACCGGTTGCCCGAACGTTGGAGCGTTGATCATGAGTCCGCTGCCGAGGTAGAGGCCGACGTGGTGGATGTGGTTGGGCGTGCCGTAGAAGACCAGGTCGCCGGGCAGCAACGGCTGCCCGGCCGGGACACGAGGGCCCGCGTTGAACTGGGTTTGCGCGGTGCGGGGCAGGGTGATCCCGGCAGCGGCGTAGGCGGCTGTGGTCAGTCCGGAGCAGTCGAAGCCGGTGTGCCCATTGTCGGGGCCGTTGCCACCCCAGACGTAGGGCAGTCCTCGTTGTCCGCAGGCGTAGTTGATCGCGGCGAACGCGGCGGGGTTGGGCGCCTGGATGGCGTTGCAGTCCCCGGTGCCCACGCTGGCGGCGGCGGCGTGGGCGTAGCGGGCGGCGTGGTCGAGGACGGCGTCGACGTACCAGTCGGCGTGGTTGTAGGCGAAGATCGCCGCCCGCAGGCCCCCGTCGCGGGCTCCGCTGTCGCACAGGTAGTGGGCCGCGGCGTGGATGGCGTCGTGCGGGTTGTACCGCGAGGGCGGTGACGCCCCGCCGGGTGGCAGCCGGTGGGCGGCGGTGACGCTGTTAAAGGTGGGGGCGAGGAACTGCATCGGCCCGGCGGCCCCGGCGAAGTTCTCCCCCTCGGTGACACCAGGGGCCTGGAGTCGCCCGTGGTCGGTTTCGATCTTGCCGATGGCGGCGAGCACGGTCCAGTCCAGGCCGGGGCAGCCCGGGGCGGCGGTGCGGTAGAGAAGGCAATACTCGGGTGGGATGTCGGCGATGGGGGTAGTGCAGTCGACAGTGCCCGGCGACCCGCCGAGCACCGAGTCCACCACGGCCGCCACCCCGTTGCCGAACAGGACGGGGATGAGCAGCAGCAGTGCGGCGGCGCCGATGCCGACTTTGGCGAGCACCGGGTCACCTCCGCCCTGGTCGATCGGGCGTGCGCGGTGGGACGGCGGGCGGCATCGGCGGGGGTGGGGGCGAGACCGGGTGGGCTTCGACGCCGAGCGCGGTCGGGTCGGTGGTGGTGACCGGTGGTGGGAGGTGCGGCCAGGCGTCGAGTAGCCCGGTCAGCGTTTGCCGCCCCCCGCCCGCGGGAGTGTTGAGGGGCAGCCAGACCTCGTCGGCGGGGCTGGGGTGGGTGGCGTCGGGGTTGAGCAGGTCGGCCGCAGCGGTGGCGACCGGAACTGCGCGAGGGTCCTCCAGCTCGCGCCAGGCCCGCGCCAGCAGCCGCCGCGCGGTGGCCTCGCGCCGCGCGGTCGGCAACCACACCAGCAGCGGGGTGGTAATGCCGGTGGCCTGGGCCAAGGCGGCGTAGCCGGTGAGTTTCCCGGCGAGCTTGCCCAGGACCTCGGTGCCGAAGTCGTACTCCAGGAACCACTCGACCTGCCGATCCCCGTGCCGGTCGCGGTGCTGCCAGCGGCCGTAGCCGTCGGGTTTGACCAGGTCGCCGAAGTGCCGGGCGCAGCGGGTCTCCGACCACCACGCCACCAGCGTCGCCTGTTCACCGGGGCGGGGGTGGCGGGCGCGGTCGACCAGGGCGGTGAACCACTCGTTGACCCCGACGGTGTGGGCCAGGCGCAGGCTGTGGGCGACACCGAAGACCCGGTCGTGCCGGTAGCCCATGTCCTTGACGTCCACACCGTCCTCGGCGGCGAGCACGGCGGCCCCGGCGGGGGCGAGGACGTAGTGCATGGGGGCGGTGCCGATGGTGACGAACGGCTGGAACCGATCGAGCACACCCCAGGTGTAGAGCTCACGCAGCCGCATCCGCCCGGACCGGAAGGACGGAAACGCCAGCGCGGTGAGCTGGTGGGCGGTGAGCACCCGGTGCTCCCAGAGCATCCGGGCGATCCACTTGTCCCGTGCGGTCAGCCGCCACGCCAGCACGGCCTGGTGCTCGGCGGTGTTCGCGACACGCGGATTCGGGCGGGTGGGCTTGTGGCCGCGCAGGGCACGCTGCCGGGTGGGGTCGGTGATCATGCCGGAACCTCCGAATGTCAGTGGGCGGAATGGCTTGTGCTGCCCTCGGGGTCACCGTCGACGTGGGTCCGGATTGTGCGGATGTGCGTCGCGTCCGCTCCGGTTCGCCGGTCGCGATGGAGTTGACGGGGTACGGGATGGCCGTACACCGGGCTGCTGGGCGCCGGCACCGGTAACCGCCCCGGCGGCGCGAGTTTGCGCGTCGCGGCGGGCGATACGACGAATTTCTCGGGCCCGTCCCGGGGTGGCGGGTGGGAGGGGTTGGGTGAGCATGGTGAACGGTTGAGCTTCTTCTCCATTGAGGACGAGGCGGACCGCGGTGTGGTAGACGCCGAGGTGGGCGAGGTCGTGCTCGGACAACCTGGGCGCGGTATGCCGCGACAGCTCGCGGGCGTCTTCGGGGCTGGCGTTGAAGAAGATCTTGGAGCGGGCGTTGGTGGACATGCCCTCGCGTAGTTCACGTGGGAGTTGGCCGAGGTGTTGATGCGCCAGGGTCATGGCGACGCGGAACCCTCGGGCTTCGGCGAGCATGTCCTCGATGGGGTAGGGGAGGTTGAGGAAGTTGTGGCACTCGTCGATCACCATGGAGGCGTCGCGGCGTTGGCGTTGTGGGGTGCGGGCGCGGGCGGTGGTGGCCTGCCAGGTGCGGGCGACCACCAGCGACCCGACCAGCCGGGTGGTTTCCTCCCCGAGTGAGCCCTTGGGGATGCGGACCAGGCAGATCCCGCCGTCGAGGATCTGGGCCATGTCGACGGTGGAGTGCCCGGCGGCGATGGCGTCGCGGACGAACGGGCGCAGCAGGAACGCGCGGAGTTTGTTCATCAGCGGGCTGATGACCTGGGAGCGGGCGGAGTCGGTGAGTTCGTCGTACCAGGACCAGAACCCGCGCAGGACCGGGTCGGTGACCCCGGCGGTGACCCGGTCGCGGAACGCCCCGTCGGCCAGCAGCTTGGGCAGGTCGGCGAGGGTGGCGACGCCTTCCTGGGTGCGCAACGTGAGGCAGGCGGCGCGCATGACGTCGTCGGTGCGTGGTCCCCAGAACGCGGAGTAGACCCGGCGGAACACGCTGACGAGGTTGTCCACGGTCAGGTCGGTTTCTCCGCCGTCGAGGGGGTTGAGGCAGGGTGGGCGGGCTTTGCTGTCAGCGTCGAAGATGACCACCCTGTCCGCCGCGCTGCGGGGAAGCCGGGACAGGACGTCGGTGACGAGGTCGCCCTTGGGGTCGATGAGCACGATCCCGCGCCCGGCTTCGGCGTCGGCGAGGATCATGTTGCCCAGCAGGGTGGACTTGCCGGAGCCGGTCGCGCCGATGACGTGCAGGTGGTGCCGGGCGTCGGGGACGCGCAGGGCAACGGGGCGCTGGTGGCCGGTGTCGGTGAGCCCGAGCGGTTTGGCCTCGGGGCCGGGGGTGGCGATGCCGGGTGGGGGTGCGATGGCGCGGGCACCGGCGCGTTGGATGCCAGGGATGGCCTCGTCGGTGGGCAAGTGCGCGATCGCCGCCAGCTCCGGCACCGACAGCAGGTCCCCACCTGCGAAGCGGCGGGAGTCGAGCACGGCGCCGGGGTGGCGCAGGCGGTGGCGGGTGTAGTGGTTGTGCTCGGTGTAGGAGGCGAAGCTGGCGGCCAAGGCGTGGGCCCGGCCGCGGGCGACATCGCGGGCTTGGCGGACTTCGCCTTCCCCAGTATCGGCGGGCAGCAGGGTCGCCACGGCGTAGCGGACGATGGTCTCGAACTGGCTGCCCCGTTGCTTGCCGACGATGGCCCGGTTCTGCGCCGAGAACTCCAGGGAGGTCCGTGGGTCGCTGTGCAACGCCCCCGTCGCCGTCCGCGCCATGGCTGAGCGCCGTGACCGTGACGAACCGGGGGTGATCATGTCCAGCAGGCGCCCGACCAGGTGGGGTGAACCGTCGGTGTACATGTGGCGGGCGGCGCGGCGAGCGCGTTGGACGCGGCGGCCGGTGACCGGGCGGGCCAGCACCTGCACGCACGCGTGTTCCTCACGTCCGAGTCCGACCGGGGCGCCGAGCAATGCCCGGATCGGGTCGGCGTCGAACACCGACCGGATGGGCAGCGCCTCGGGGCGGGCCAGCCGCAGCTCCCCGCCGACCACGAGCCGCCGTTGTCCCTCCCTCGGCGTGGGCAGGGGCGGGGTGGCCGGACCGACGCGGGTGTGCGCGCCGGGCCACGCGGCCTCGACCGCTCGTTCGATGAGGCCGGGTGGGATGACGCCGGGCACCCACCACCGGATGGCGACCCCGGCCTCGGAGAACACGTACTCGCACACCACGTGCGGTTGGCCGGTGAACGCCCGCCGCCACCCGGGTCGCAACAGGCCCACGAGGTTGGACCACAACGCGGCCCCGCCCGCCGGGTCGACCTGCGGCGGGGCGAGCACGGTGACCTGGCGAGCGTCGGCGAGCAACACCTCGTGGCAACGCCGCACCCACCACCGCCGACCGGCCAAGACCCCGGCGACGAGAACGGCGAGGGCCGGGGCCGCGATCGGGCCCCAGTGCACCGCGAGGTCGCGCAGTCGGGCCAGCAGGCCCAGCAGGGCGCCGCCGGGGTCGCGCAGGTAGTCCTGCACCCATCCGGCGGCCGGGGCAGCGGAGTGGGGAAAGGACGCATCGGTGGGCGGGAGCGATTCCGGCGGCTGGTCGAGGGCAGCCGGTACCCAGGCACGTGTTCGGGGCAGCATGGCAGTTCCTTCGGATGACGCACGGGCGCGCGACGCGATGGGTCAGGCGGCCTCGAGGTGGATCTGGTCGTCGGAGTCGAACTCATCACCGTCGACGCCTCCGGTGAGGTCGTCGCCGTCGAAGCCCAGGTCGACGAACGCGGCGTCATCGCCTGTTTCGGCGGTGTCGGTGTAGGTGGCGAGTTCGGCCGGGTCGCTGGTGACCAGGTGGTGCTCGGTCGGTGAGGCGATGCTCTGAAACGCCACCCGCTGCGTTCCCGCCGACAACAGTCCCTGTCCCCGGTCGGCGGAGAGCAGGAACGCCCGCTCGCCTGCGGACAGGTCGAAGACGCGGGTGATTTCGTCGATGGCCTGCGAGGCTTGGCGCAGCAGGATCTGGGTCGCGGCGTTCGCCACGACTGCCTTGCCCAAGTCGCTGCCGAGGACATCGGCGGTGTCCTGGGTGGCCACGGTCACCCCGGCCCAGTGTTTGCGGGACGCCTTGGCCATGCGGAACAGGAACTCCGCGCCTGCCTTGTCCTTCATCAGCAGCCACGCCTCGTCCACCACGACCAGGCGCGGGCGGCGGATGGCCGGGTTGGACACCCGCCGCCACACCGCGTCCAAGGTCAGCAGCGTCCCGATGGCCTTCAGTTCGTCGGGCAGGTCCCGGAGGCTGAACACGACGAGGTGGCCTTCGGGGTTGACGCTGCTGGGCCCGTCGAAGAGTTGCTTGAAGGCGCCCTCGACGAACGGGTGCAGCCGCGCCGCCAGCTCACTTGCGGCCCGGTCACCGGAGCGACCGGCGTCGGCGAGCCGGTCGCGCAGGACGCGCAGGGTCGGCGACGGCCTTGTCCAGGTGCGGGCGTCGGCGGTGATGCCCACGGTCTGGTAGGTCGCCGCGATGGCCCGGTCCAGCGCGGCCCGCCCGGCGGCGTCGGGTTCGCCGCCGATGAGGACGGCGAGAACGGTGTGCAGGAACAGGCTGCGGCGCACGAGCGCGTCCTTCGGGGCGGTGCGGCGACCGTCGGCGCGGGTGTGGATCGGCAGATCGAACGGGTTGAGCCGCACCCCCGCGGCACCGAGGTGCACGTAGACCCCGCCCACCGCGGCGGCCAGCCGGGCGTACTCGTCCTCGGGATCGACCACGGCGATCTCGATGCCCCGGTACAGCGACCGCAACAGCTCCAGCTTCACCAGGTAGGACTTGCCCGCCCCACTGCGTCCGAGGATGACGGAGTTGTGGTTGTGCATCCCGTCGCCGAAGCGGTCCCAGTGCACCAGTCCCTGGGAGCCGACGTTGTAGCCGTAGAGCACCCCGGATGGCGCAGCGACGCTGGTGGGATCAGGTGCGGGGAGGTCGGGGCTCGTGAACGGGAACGCCGCCGCGAGTGCGCTGGTGTCGAAGGTGCGCCTCATGCCGATGAGGTCCAAGCCCATCGGCAGCGTCGACACCCAACCCTGCAAGCTGCGGTAGGTGGTGTGCTTGGCGTCGAGCAACAACGACGCGCACAACCCCCGCAGCGCGGCAACCTCGTCGGGCAAGGTCTTCTCGGTGGCGGCGTGGATGGTCAGGTACAGCCCGACCCTGAATAGCCGCCCCTCGCCGCGGGCCACCCTGGAGGACAGGTCGTAGGCGTCCTCGGTGGCGGCCTCGACGTGCGGGTCGAACAACCTGCCGTGCTCGGCGGTGTGCCGTCGCCCGGCCTCCAGCTTCGCCAACTGCTTCTTGAGCCGGGACGCGGCGGTGGCCGGGTCGATCGGCTCGATGTGCACCGACACGTCCAGGCGGCCGGGGTAGGTCAGCAGCGGCGCGAGCCACCCGGGGTGCACCTCGCGCGGGAAGCCGACCACGGCGAAGCTGGAGACCCATTCGCCGCCGACCTCCAGGTGCCGGGCGGCCACCGACAGGGCGTCGGGGGTGAACGCCGCGGCAGCCGAGGACGCCGAGGCGGCTGGGCGGTGGTTGCCGCGGGTCTTGCGTGTGCGGGTGGCCATCAGGATCGCGCCCTCTCCTCGTCGTCGTGGTCGTCCTCGTAGTCCCAGTCGTCGAAGTCCTTATCCCCTCCGGGCGGCGGAGTGGTGGAGAACGTGGTGTCGGTGGGGTAGTCGTCCTCGGACGGGTCCGGGCCGGTGGTGGTGATGACCTCGTCGGCCCCGGCCAGCCCCGCGGACGGGGGCAGCAGGCTGTCGGGGTTGCACGCCGAGGCCAGCACCCCGGTGGCCTGCCCGGCGTCGAGCGGAATGATCACGATCCCGGCCGGGGACAGCAGCTCGATCGCCTCGCCGAGGCGGCGCACCAAACGTGACTCCGCGGCCCGTCGGGTTCCGGCGTCGACCCGCTCACCGGCCTGCCTGCGGCGCTTGCCCGCCATCGAGGTGAGCACAGCCAGCGGGCCGGGCCCACCGAGGCCGTCGGTCGGTGCCCCGGCGGCGAGGGGTTCGCGCAGCACGAGCAGCACCTGGCGGCGCAGCAGGTCGGACTGGGCGCCGAGGTGGGCCAGGTAGTCGGCGTGCTCGACCGCGGCGGCCTCCAGCGCCGGGTGCGGCAGCCCACCGGCACGCTCGCGCAACTCGGTGATCTGGCCCGACAGGTCGAGGCGTTCGGTGCGCACGAGCACCTGCACCGGGGCGGTCAACGAGTGCAGGTACCGGCCGAAGGAGGCGACCAGCCCTTCCTGCTCGTTCGGGGTGCGCAGCGCGAAGTTCACCGTGGAGGCGACCGCGACGACCGCCAGGCCGTCGGCGCCCAGGTCGATGACCCCGGTCTCGGTGACGGCCTCGGCGGGCAGCCGCAGTGCCGAGGGCGAGACCTGCTCCGGTTGCCCGGCCCGGCCCCGGCCGCCCGCGCCCACTCCTGCGGTCTGTTCGCCACCTGGGGTCAGCCACACCGGCGCCGGACGCACTCCTTCCGGTGCGGCGACGCGGTGGCGTGGGGCCAGGTGCTGGCGGATCGCGGCGACGAGCAGCAAGTCCATCGGCACGCCGTCGCGACGCCCCAGAGCGAGTATCGCCGCACCCGCCCCGATGGGTGCGGCGAAGGCCAGGAACACCGGCAGCGGCAGGAACGCGCGGGTGGCGAGCCAGGTCAGGTAGAGCACCGCCCCGGCGGTGGCGAGGATGCCCAGTTGGCGTGCGGTCAACGGGCCGAGCACCCGGTCGGCCATGTCGACATCGGCCGGGATACGCACAGGCGCGGTCATGAGGACTTACCTCCAGGCTCGGGTTTCCGTGGTGACCGCCGCGGCGGTGGTGGCGCTGGGGTGGAGGCCGATGGCGGCGGCGCCTTGGGTGGTGTGGGCAGGTCCAGCGGCAGCCGCAGTTGCCGCCCCGGGCGCGGGACGGACCGTGGCGGTGTCGCGGGCGGCGGGCCGGGGGTGGGCTTGGGCGGCGGAACCCTTCGCACCCCGTCCAGCGGCAGCGGGTACTGCCCGTCGCGGGCCGCCCGGTTGCCGTGGTAGGGATCGAACGGCAACTCCGGCTGGACCACCCGGCGTCCGCGTGGGCGCGGTGCGGCGGGCGATGACGGAGCGGTCGGGGGCGGCACCCGGCGCACGCCGTCCAACGGCAGCGGGTACTGCCCGGTCCGGGTCGCCCGGTTGCCTTGGTAGGGGTCGAACGGCAACTCCTGCTGCTTGCCTCGGCCCTTGCGCGCCGGGCGCCGGGCACGGGTCTCAGCGGCGGGCGAGGCCGGTGGCGGTGTGGTGCGCTGAACGTCCAGGGGCAGTTGGTACTGCCCGTCGCGGCCGAGGACCGGTTTGTTCTCCGGCCAGTCCTCCCCCAACGGCAACGCCAACTGGCGGCCCTGCTGCGCCGAGGACTTCGGGGGCGGAGCGGACCTCGGCTTCGGTGCGGGGCGGGCGCGGCGCACCCCGGGCAGCGGCAACACGTACTGCCCGCCTGCGGCGGTGCGCGGGTTGGCATACGGGTCCGGCGACCCGCCGCCGGGGCGTCCGCCTCCACCTCGGCCACCGCCCGGCGGGCGGGGCTTGGGGCCCTTGCCGCCTCGGCCGCCGAGCAGGCCGAAAGTCTTGTAGGCAACGAAGGCGCGCACCAGCGACCCGATCACACCTCGGCCGCCCCCGCCCCAAACTGAGGACAGCATCCAGGACGGGATCTTGAACAGGGTGTAGACCAGCGCGAGGGCGACGAGCAGGTTGGTCGACCCGGATGTGGTCGGGCCGAAGAGTGCGAACCCGTCGGGGGTCAGGAACACCTTGATCGCGGTGATCAGTGTCAGTGATTGGCCGAGTTGGATGCCCAGGCAGGCGCCGTAGGCTTTCCACCACGAGTAGGCGATGCCTTCGGTCTGCGGCAGGGCGTGGAACATCAACACCGCCGGGGCACTGGCGATCAGGACGATGGTCAGCGCCACCCGCACTATGTAGGTCAGCAGCAGGGCGATGAGCATCCCGGCGAGGACGAGGGCCATGATGACGATCCAGAGGCCGCCGCGGACCGACCCGAGCACGAGTTCGCGCAGGGCCCGCCCGGCGGTGCTCGCATCGACACCACCGCCCATGATGGCCGCGACGAGGGCGTTGGCGATCGTGATGCCCGTGCCCGCCACCCACAACGACAGTGCCCCGGCCAGGAACCCGAGTACCAGGCGCGGGGCGAGTTCCTTGACCGAGTGCCGGGTTTGGACGCTCTGGTATCCCATGGTGATGATCCCGGCGATGAGCACGAGCAGCCCGTAGCAGACGAGCAGGATCTGCCAGGAGTTGTTCCACAGCTCTCCCAGCCGCGGCAGCGCCCCCGGTGCCGGGGTGGTCAGCAACGTCGCTGACAGCAGGTCCAGCAGCGGGTTGAGCGCCTCGATGACGAAGCCCCGGAAGAAGGTGTCGATGGCCTCGGTGACGCACGCCCCGATGTCGGTGATCCCGCACTCGTCCTCCGGCTCCCCGCCCTGGCCGGGCGCCTCGGTCCCGGGGCCGGTCGGCGGGGCTGTGGTGGCGCCGGGCTGGGGGAGGCAGCCCACACCGGAACACGGCGCCGGCGGAACCGTGGTGCCGGTCGGCGCACACGGGCGCAACGGCAGCGTCGGGTCGCACGGCGGCAGCGTCGGAACCCCCGTGGGCAACGGCACCCCGTTCACCGGCGGCGTGGTGGGTGAGGTGGGCAGGGTGCAGACCGGCAGCGGCGTCCCAGGGGCGCACGGGCCAGGGTCCACGGTCGGCAACGGCGGCTGCGCCGCGGCGGCGGACACCGTCGGCGAGCCCGCGCCGGAGCCGAGAGCCGCAGCGGTGAGGCCCCCGCCCGCCACGACGAGCAGACTCACCGCCAACGCAGCCAGCACCCGCCCGCGGGAAACACCTCGCACCACCCGGCGGGCTCGGCGGGGGCTCGCCGCCGGGGGCGCGAGCATCGTCCGGCGGTCCGCCGACGCCGCACCACCCTGCGTTGATGTCGGCGCGGAGGACACCGCGTCGAGGCCCGCGCCTGCCGGTGGGCGGGACGGGATGGGCCTGATCGAAGGAGTCATCGCTCAGGCCCCCACGATGCCCTTGAGCACGGTGACCACCAGCGGCGCCAGCGCGGCCAACGCGTAGCCGATCCCGGCGGCCTTGAACGCCTCCTTCGACTTCTCCTGCTCGCCGGGATCGCCGCCGCCGAAGACCCGACGCACACCGCCGATGGTGAGGAACACCGTCGCCAGGGTGGCCAGGATGCCCATGAGCCAGTTGCGGATGTTGTTGAGGACCTCCTCCACGCTGCCTGCGAGCGCGAGGACCGTGGCGTCGGCGTGTGCGGTGGAGGCGCACAGCACGGGCGCGAGGATGACCGCGCCGGTGAGCACCACGATCGCGCGCAGGGTGTCCCCGCCGCGGCTCGCCGAGGCGGGGAATGTCGCGGGGGTGGTGTTCGGTGTGGCGGTGTGGGGCCCGGTCGGTCGGGTTCGGCGTGCCGCGGCGCGCAGTGGGGTGGCGGGCTCGCGGTGAGGCCGGTGGTTGTGGGCGCGGTGGTCGGGCCGGTGGCGGGAGGGTGAATGGGTCAGGCGCATCGGGGCACCTCCGCAGTCGTGCTCGACGACCGTCGGGATGTCCCGGTGGGGTGGTCGGGCGAGGGGGTGGACGCGGGGGTCGGCGTGAGGGTCGGTGCCGTTGCCTCGCGATCCTCGACTCCGGTTTCGGGGTTCTTTTTCCAGTGGCGATGCCGAACCGTGACCAACGTTTTTCCGCCGCCCTTGCTCACCGTGGGTGACAGCCGGGCCGGTCGAGGTGGGGGGTCGGCGGCGGTGTCCGCGGCAGTGGTGATGGTCGTGGAGTGCACCGCGCGGATCTGCGCGTCGCGGTCGCGGCGGTCGGCGGGGTCGTCGTGCGGCGCTTGTTCGGTGAGCCAGGCGAGCAGGCGTGCCTCGGCGTGGCTGCGAGCCCAGTGCAGGGTGGTGACCCCGACGCCGCGCTCGGCCGCGGCGGCGGTGAGGGTGTGGTCTTCGAGTCGGGTGGAGCCGATCAGTTCGGCCTCCTCGCCGGTGATCGCCCCGGCGGCGACGGCGCGGGCGAGGACGAAGTCCGGGTGCCCCCACGGCGGTGCCGGCTTCTCACCGTGGAAGTCCTCATCGGAGGGTGTCGGGCGGGCCAGGGCGTCGCGGATGGCCAGGTGTCCCGCGCGCAGTCCCGCGCAGCGCAGCCGCCACAGCACCCACGGCTTGCCCAGGTCCATGCCCGCCAACTCGGCCAGGAATCCGGTGAGGATCGCGCCGTGGATGTCGCGGTGGTCGTCGGCGAAGCGCGAGCACAGGCCCGCGGCGACGGCGAACAGGGCGGGCAGCGCGAGCCCGACGCAGGCCACGGTCCAGGCGTCGCCCTCGTCGCGGGAGCGGGTGACCAGGTGCACCCACACCGAGTCCACCGTCGGCATCGGAAGGTCGGCGCCCAGCAGCAGCTCGCGCAGCTCGTCGAGAGGCACCCGCCGCCGGGGCAGGCCGGGGAAGTGACGGCCCTCGATCGACAACGGGCGCGGCCCGGTGACCAACCACTCGAACGCCGCCCGCACGGAATCCAGCGGCAGCGAATCAACATCGAATGACGTGTTACTGGAAAGGGAATCCGGGGCCATGTCGGCTCCTTGTCCGGTCGGAGGAAACAACGACCAGGCAAGAAAGCCCGATTACCTCCACCGCAACGCCACGGCGCCGCCTCCGCGCTGCCTCCCCAGCGCCACCGACACCCGCAGGTGATCAATCCCGGGCGCCACGGAGATCATCTGCGGTCCGGCGCAACGCCCACCACGGCGACCGCGCGAGATCATCCAGGAGCAGCGAACATACCGTTCTACCTGCCGTGATGCCGCTCCGGTGGCGACCCGGTGGCGATGTGGTGGCATCGACTCAGTGGTCGCGAGACGCGGTCCGGCGCCGGTCGCGCACCACTCGCCGACCTGTTCCCCAACATCGTCGGAACCATTCAGCGAGGGGCACCCTTGTCGGCGCGGGCCATGTTCCGCGCGGGTGCACGCGCGAGCCTTGCCCCGGTGCTTGCCCATCACGGGCCCACGAAAACCGTTGATAAAGATTGAATAACAGGACTGGAAAAGTGGGTCGTTTTTCGGAGTCGGGGGGTGTCCGAGAGCGCCCCAAGTCACCGGGCGCATCCCACCGGGTTCCTGTGAGGATTCCATGCCCCAGTCCGAGCACTCCGCCTCCCGCGGACCGAAGCGGCGCGGCGACAGCCCTCGCCCGGCGAGCACCCGTTCCGGTGCCCGCCGCGGCGGGGACCGCCGCCCCTATCCGACCGCGGCGACCACCACCCGCATCAGCCCGGCCAAGCCCGATCCGGCGGGCACCGGCCCCCGGCCGCGCGGGTCGGCCACGACGCCCACCCCGGCGACGGTCTGGACCGCCGGTCCGGTGCCGATCGAGCTGCACACCCCGTGGCCGACACCGATCATCACCACGGTCGTCGGCTCGTTCAGCGAGCCCGGCGCACGCGTCACGCTGCTGCCCTGGCCGGTGTTCCCCGCCCGCCCGCGGCTCGCCCCGGTCGGCTCGGACGGGGTGATCGACCGTTCTCCGGTGACCGGTCTGGACGACGAACTCGCCGCCGCGCTCGCCACCATCGAGGGCCTCGACCGGACCGCACGCGTGGTGCGCGTCGCGGTCGATCCGACCGCCCTCGGCGCCCGCGTGCGGTCGTCGCGGGTCGACCTCGTCGACGATGGCGAGCACCCGCCGTTCACAGGCTTCCCGCAGGCGCACCTGGATGTCGACGACGGTGTCCTCGGCCCGAGTGAGGACGCACCGGCGGACACGGACCTGGTCATCACCAGTCTGCGTTCCGAGGACGGCGACGAGCGGTCCGGGGACCTGGTGGCCGCTGCCGCGGCCCGGCTGTTGCGGGTCGGAGGGATCCTCGTCGTGCTCACCCACTGTGACTGGACCTCGGGTGAGCTGGTCGACCCGACCGGGGCGGTGGTGGCCTCGGCGCAGAACGCCGACCTGCTCTACCTGCAGCACATCGTCGCCCTGCACGCCCCCGTCCGCGGCAGCCGGTTCACCACCGAACCGCCCACCGCCGCTGACGGCGCCGCGGTCGAGGACCGGGCCCACGTCCGGCACCGGGCGGCCGTGCGCGGGCTGCCCGCCCCGCACCGGCGCATCCACTCCGACGTCCTCGTCTTCGCCCAGCCGCACGACCACAAGTACGAGCCGCCTCGACCCAACCCGGCCGAACAGGCGGGCCAGAGCGGAGTCATCCGGTGAGCGGCGCCCGGGTTCCCGACCCCACCCACCCCGGAGCCCACCGCCAGGAAGGCACCCCCGTGGCCGACGACCGCACCCCGCTCTCCCCCGTGCCCGAGCCGAGCCCGGGGCACGCCGACGCATCCGTCGACGGACCCACCCAGCGCATCCCGCGCGCCGTCATCGACGACCTCGACACCACCACCGCGGTCCCGCCCACGGACATGGTCGAGGATCTGGTGGGGGACGTGGCGGTGTCGGTGTGGACGACCGCGCAGTCCGCCCCGGTGACCCAGCGCAGGGGCCGCTACGTGCCCGGCTCGACCGCGCACCCCGCCAAGATGCTCCCCGCCGTCGCCGCGCACGCCATCGCCCACTACACCCGCCCCGGGGACCTGGTGCTCGACCCGATGTGCGGGATCGGCACCACCCTCGTCGAAGCCCTGCACGCCGGGCGGCGTGCGGTCGGGGTCGAGTACGAACCGCACTGGGTCGACGTCGCCCGCGCCAACCTCGCCCTCGCCCACGACACCGGAGCAACCCCTGAAGGCCAGGTGTTCCACGGCGACGCCCGCAGACTCTCCTCGCTGCTGCCCGCGGAGTACCTCGGGCAGGCGGCGCTGGTGGTCACCTCACCGCCGTACGGTCCCTCCACGCACGGGCAGGTGGCGGTCGCCCCCGGAGCAGGGGTGCAGAAGTACCACCACCTCTACGGCAACACCCTCGACCGCGGCAACCTCGCCAACATCGGCCACCACCGACTGCTGTCAGGGTTCACCCGCATCCTCGCCGGACTCACCGCGTACCTGCGGCCGGGCGGGCACATCGCCATCACCATCCGCCCCTGGCGCGAACACGCCGAACTGATCGACCTGCCCTCCCAAATCCTCACCTGCGGCCTGCACGCCGGACTGATCCCCGTCGAACGCAACGTCGCGCTCCTCGCCCGCGCCGCGGACACCGACCTCGTCGCCCGCGGGTCGTTCTTCCAACGCGACTTCATCCGCAAACAGCGCGAAGCCGGACTGCCCCTGCACCTCATCGCCCACGAGGACGTGCTCATCTTCCGCACCCCTCTACGCCGCACCGCCACCTCGGAGACCGCGACCGACCGCCGGCAGGCGCACCGCTCCCGCGACCGAGCGCGACACACCGCGGAGCCCAGCGACGGGCCGGGTGCGCCGGAGAGTCGGGCGGCATGAACACCCGAGCGCACACCACACCGCGCCGGTCCGGGTGCGCCCGCGTCCCCGCCGCCGTCACCTCGACGACGGCGGGGGCGGGGGTGGGGCGGGCAACCATGGCACCAGCGCCGAGGGTCATCGACGCCCGGGAGCCGGTCGTCGGGTCGCTGTGCACCGGACACGGCGGCCTGGACCTCGGCGTGCTCGCCGCGCTCGGCGGTGGCCGCATCGCCTGGTGCGCCGACCCCGACCCGCACATCACCACCATCCTCGCCGCCCGGATGCCCGCCGTCCCCAACCTTGGGGACCTGCGGCACATCGACTGGACGAGCCTGACCCCGGTCGACGTGCTCACCGCCGGGTTCCCCTGCCAGGACATCTCCGCCGCGGGCACCCGGGCGGGCATCGAGAAAGGGGCCCGCAGTGGGCTGTGGGCCGACATCGTGGCGGGCCTTCGCCTACTACGACCCGCGCTCGTCGTCGTGGAGAACGTCGCCGCCCTCCGCTGGAGAAACGGCGGGTTGCACCGCGTACTCGGCGACCTGGCCGAAGCGGGGTATGACGCGGCATGGCGTAGCGTCCGCGCCGCCGACATCGGCGCCGCCCACCGCCGCGAACGCGTGTTCCTCCTCGCCTGGCCGCGTGTGTCCGGCACCGGACGAGGACACGGGCACAGCGTCGTCGAGGACCGCACCCGCCGACTCGTCGAACGATATCTGCGCCGCCGAGCCGCGCAGCGACCTCCCGGTGCCCGACCGGCTTCGGCTGCTGCCAACGCCGACAGCCTCCGACGCGAAGAACTGCACGCACCGGACCCAGGGCGGTGGGCCGTCACTGCCGGACACGGTGCGGCTGTTGCCGACACCACGGGCCACCGACGGCACGAAAGGCTGCCCCGCGCAGCGAGGGTCCAAGGGCGACCTGATGCTGCCCTCAGCGATCATCAGCCTGCTCACCCCACCACCGGGCGCCCACGACGGCGCCACCTCACAGCGGTTCCCGGACCGGTCGTCGAGCCGGTCGGCCCGCCGCCCGCGGGGTCGGTGAACTGGGGCCCCTACGAGGCCGCGGTCCGCCGTTGGGAGGCGGTGCTCGGGCGTCCGGCGCCGTGCCCGACCCAGCCCGGCAACCATGGCCGCCCCGTGCTCGCGCCCGCCTTCGTCGAGCACCTCATGGGTCTGCCGAGCGGGTGGGTCACCGATCTGCCCCTGCCCCGCACCGCGCAACTGCGGGCGTTGGGCAACGGCGTTCTCCCCCAGCAGGCCACCCATGCGGTGTCGCTGCTGCTGAGCGACCTCGCCGCACTCATCCACACCGACCACCAGCCCCGCACCGGGCAGGAAAGGGCGGCGGCATGAGCACGCCAACCCCGACCGCACCCACCCCTGGTCCCGGGCCCGCGCTGCGGCTGCTGTCCTTGGGTGCCGGAGTGCAGAGCACCACGGTCTTGCTGCTGGCCTGCGAAGGCGAGATCCCCCCGTTCGACGTGGCCCTGTTCGCCGACACCGGTTGGGAACCCCGCGCGGTCTACGCCAACCTCCGGCGCCTGGCCATCCACGCAGGCAAGCGAGGCATCCCGGTACGGCAGGTCTCCGCCGGGGACATCCGCGCCGACGCCCTCAACCCCCGCCACCGGTTCGTGTCCATGCCGCTGCACACCCTCAACCCCGACGGGTCGCGAGGGCTCGCGAGGAGGCAATGCACCAAGGAGTACAAGCTCGTACCGCTGAAGAAGGCCGCCCGGGAGCTGCTGGGGTATCCGCACCCGCGGCGGGTGCCACGCGGGGTGTACGCCGAGCAGGCCATCGGCATCAGCACCGACGAGTTCACCCGCGCCAAGGACTCCGGTCTGCGGTTCCTGCGCAACGTGTTCCCCCTGATCGACCTCGGCTTCGACCGCACCCGCTGCATGGACTACCTCACCGAGCGCGGCTTCGGCGCGACGGTGAAGTCAGCCTGCGTGGGGTGTCCGTTCCACGGCAACGCCGGATGGCGGTGGATCCGCGACCACGACCCACTCGGATGGGCCGAAGCCATCGAGTTCGACCGGGCCATCCGCCACGGCTACCCGCGCGCCACCGAGCAGGGTCAGCAGTTGCGCGGGCAGTACTTCCTGCACCGCTCCTGCCTCCCTCTCGACCAGGTCGACCTCGACGCGCCCAAGAGAACCAAAAAGCACCTGCGGCTGATCACCGCCGAAGCGGCGCTCGGCGCGGACACCGAGGAGGACGGCGACCCGGACGGCTGCTCGCCGTGGTCGTGCCGCTCCGGTGAACCGGTGCCCGGCTCCGGGGAGCGTGCGGCGTGAGCACCGCAACCACGACGACGCCAGCCTCTATTGCAACGTCCACGCCGGTGTTGTGTCCGGCGGCATCGAAGCCGTCGGTGGTGTTTGGTGTGGCGGCGATGGTCGGATACCTGCTTTCGGTCGTCGCCGCCAACGTCGTCTCGGTGTACTGGTCGCCGTTGGCCGGTGGTGGGTTGCTCATCCCGGCGGGAACATTGTTCGCCGGGGTGAGCTTGACCGCCCGGGACCTGGTGCACGAGGTGTGCGGATCGCGCGGCGTGGCCGCGGGCATCGTGGCCGGGACCGGGGTGTCCGCGGTGCTGGCCTCCTCGCAGATTGCGGTGGCCAGCACCGCGGCCTTCGCCCTCTCCGAAGCCCTCGACGCCGTCATCTACACGCGGATTCGACACCGCACGCGCTTGGGAGCTGTCGCGGTGTCGAACGTGGTCGGCCTCGTGGTCGACAGCGCGGTGTTCGTCCCGTTGGCCTTCGGTGACGTGGCCGCCGTGCCCGGTCAGATCCTGGGCAAGACAGCCGCCACGGCGTGCACCCTGCTCGCCCTGCACGCCGCGGGTCGGACGGTGCGGCCGTGAGGTTCTACCTGGGAACCCATCAACCCGCCTGGCTCGCCCGCGACCTCGGCGTCCCCTTGCTGGTCAGCCACCGGCGCCTCGCCGGGCGCCGCGGCTTCCCGCGAGCGAGCGGCCCGTGGGCACTGGATTCGGGCGGCTTCACCGAACTGTCCCTGCACGGCCGATGGCGCACCGACGCGGCAACCTACGCCACAGCGGTGCGCCGCTACGCCACCGAGATCGGCAACCTCGACTGGGCCGCACCCCGCGACTGGATGACCGAGGGCTCGGTGCTGGCCCGCACCGGACTGAGCCTGAGCACCCACCAGCGTCGCACCGTCACCGACTACCTGCGACTGCGCGACCTCGCCCCGGACCTGCCGTTCATCCCGGTCCTGCAAGGCCAGTCCCTCACCGACTACCACCACTGCGCCGACCTCTACGAACGCCACGGCGTCGACCTGGCGACGCTTCCCTTGGTAGGGGTTGGGAGCGTATGTCGCCGCCAGCACACTGCCGAGGTCGAAGCCATCGTCCGCGCCCTCACCGCCCGCGGATACCGGCTGCACACCTTCGGCGCCAAGATCCTCGGCCTCGACCGCTACGGCGACACCATCATTTCCAGCGACTCGATGTCCTGGAGCTTCAGCGGACGGTTCGTGCCCGGCTGCTCCCCTACCCACCGCAGCGAGTCGAACTGCCGGGGCTTCGCCCTGTCCTGGTACCGGCGCGTCACCCAACGCCTGGACTTCAGCCCACACACCGACACGACCAGCACCAGCACGGTGCCGCAGGCTGAACGGAGTGGCCCATGCAGCACGGCAAAACACCCACCAGGCGGATCGCCGGCACGCGCCGGCTCGGCACCGGCGACCCCGCCGCGCCCCGGCCGCCTCTCACCGGCGAAGCGCCGCCCACCACCGAAGCGCACCCCCACAACCGGGCGACGCCACCACCGCGACCGAACGCAGCGCCCGTGGACTCTCAGATGCTGCTGACCCCGGACCAGGCTGCTGCACTGCTGCAAGTCCGCCCGTCCTGGCTCCGACGCAAAGCAGCCGCCCGCGCGATCCCCTGCCGATACCTGGGCAAGCACCTGCGCTTCACCCACGCCGACCTCACCGCGATCGCCGAGCAAAGCGCCGCGGGCACCACTGGAGACCCGCGCACCCGCGGCCACCGCGTCCCCTGATCGGGGAACCTTCGGTGACACCGCTTGCCCTTCTCGGCCCCATCACGGGTCCATACACCCGTACCCCCTGGACCGACCCAACCGAAGGGCGACGAACGACGATGGCCTACGTCGAACCCAGCGGACCCGACTCCTGGCGCGTGCGCTACCCCAAACCCGACGGCAGCCTCGGCTCCCTGTCCGGCTTCACCACCAAGACTGAAGCCGAGAACAAGGCACAAGAGATCACCGTCGACCAACGACGCGCGCAGTTCATCGACCCCGACGGCGGAAAAATCACCCTCACCGCATGGGCCACCGAATGGTTCGACGCCCTCGACGTCGGCCCGAACACCGAACGCCAGTACCGCAGCTTCTGGATCAACCACCTCACACCCCACTGGGGCCGGCACAGTCTCGACTCCATCACCAACCTGTCCATCCGCGCCTGGATGAAGACCAAACACCACGACGGCTACGCCCCCACCACCGTCGCCGCCATGGTCAAACTCCTGTCCATGATGCTCTCCGACGCCGCCGACGAGCGCCTCATCCACGCCAACCCCTACCGCCCCCACCGGCGCGGACGCCGCCGCCGCGCCACACCCCGCGAACGCGTCCACACCACCCCCGACCGCGCCCTGCGCATCGCCCTGCACGCCGCCACCCTCGCAGGCCCCTGGGCCGCCATCCTCCTCATCACCGCCGCCTGGACCGGCGCCCGCTGGGGCGAACTACTCGCCCTGCAACGCCACAACCTCCACCTCACCACCGGGCACATGGTCATCGACCCCGACGAGGGCAACCTCCTCGAAGTCGACGGCAAGTTCTCCTTCGGATACCCGAAAACCGACGAATCCGCACGCACCATCAGCCTGCCCCCGTTCCTGATCGTCCTCTTGCAACACCACCTCACCACCCACGACCACGACTTCGTCTTCCTCACCCCCAACGGTGATCACCCCCGCCGCTCCAACTTCTCCCGCCGCGTTATGCGCCCCGCCGCCGACGGCACCCGTAACCACCCTGACCACTGGCCCGTACTCCCACCCGTCCAGCCTGGGCTCACCGTCCACGGCTTGCGCCACAGCCACAAGACCTGGCTCATCGCCGACCTCATCCCCGAGATCGCCCAAGCCAAACGCCTCGGCCACCGCATCCCCGACAAAATCGAACACCTCTACAGCCACGTCGCCCCCGAAGTCGAAATCCGCCTCCTCGACTCCCTGCAACGCCGCTGGAACGACGCCCTGTTCACCGTCACCGGGCTCCGGCCCGACAACCTGCCCGTCCCGCTTCTCGGAGCGCGCTCGGCCCCGGTCGCTCGCGGCCCTGTCCGACAGTTGCGGACGACCGGTTGACGCTTGATATGTCAAGAACACCTACCCACACCCGCTCCGGCCGGGTGTCCGGGCTGCCCATGGTGGGTGGCCGATGATCCGGTCCGCGGCGTCGAGGGCGATCCGCTCGATGCCGGTGGGGCGGACCGTCGTTGACCACCTGGCACGGGCAGCCCCGGCAGGCAGGCACTCTCCTACTGCGCCCGAGTTCACCGCATCGCGCGCGGTGGATGAGTGCGGCCGTAACGAGCTGGTGGTGGGGCGCGACGAGTCCAGTGGATCATGCATGACGTTGCGGCCGAGTGGGAGGACATATGGCGGCCCAGCAGGATGACGACATCGCGGCAGAGCGCCACACCAGGCGGCTCGCCGTCGTGGGCATCCTCGCTAACGCCTTCGGCGTGGTCGCCGCGGTCCAGGGCTTCCTCAAGGGGGACGTCCTGCTCAGGGCCGCCGTCGGCCTCCTGGTGGTGGGCTGCCTGCTCGCCGGGGGCAGCGCGGCCATCGGTGTCGACCGCCTCGTCAACCCGCGCGGCACCGACACCGCGCTGCCACCGCCACCACGCGCCGATCCCGACTCCGCCGCCGAAACGATGCCACCTGTCCCCACGACGACCGCGGCGCGCTCATCGGGGGCGACCAGCACAGGCCCGCGCAAGCTCGTGGACCAGACCGTTGTCCTGCCCCGCGACGCCGCCGTCGATGTCGACGCACCCGGCCAGGAAGCCGTCACCGACCACGACGACGGCGCCACCGGTGACCACGACCTGTTCCACGATTGGGGGCAGGTCAGGTCCGACAACATCCAGGCCGTCAACGGGCCCAACATCTACCCGTACTCCGGTGGCAGCCCCAGCCAGGCTTACCACACCTGCAAAAGTGACATGGACAGGCCCGCCAACCCCAACACCGGCGGTGGTGACTTCTGCTTCCGCACCTCCGAGGGGCGAACCGCGTTCGCCAGCACCACCCGCACCCGCGAGGACAAGGCGTTCGTCCTGCACGTCATCGTCTGGGACGACCCAGCCGCATAGCGGCGCCCCAAGCCCGCGCCCGACAGATCCGGCCCGGTGCCCAGGGGCTCGAAGTGCTGGTGCGCCCGCCTTTCCGGTGAAGACAGCGCCACCTGCGGCGAGCGGCACGGTCGGCACGTGGATGATCCACGGCAGGCCTTCCCGATCGATGTGTTCCGACCGATTCGCCTGGCGGGGTTCATCACACCGCGCGGACCACCGCCACCGGGCAGGGGGCGTGGTGCAGTGCGTATCGGCCGGTGCCCCCGAGGGGGAGGGCGGTGAAGCCGCCGTGGCCGCGGGCGCCGACGACGAGCAACCGGGCGTCGGCGGCGGTCTGGGTGAGCGCGCGGCCCGGGTGTCCGCCCAGCAGGGACAGGTGGACGGGGACGTCGGGGAACCCGGTGTGCAGGGTTTCGGTGGCGGCGGCGAGTTGGGCCGCGTGCAGTGGCGCGTCGTGCTCGTCGCGGACCTGGATCTCGTGGTCTCCGGGGATCAGGGACGGGACGACCATGGTGGCGGTGAGGGCGACTCCCAGCCGGGCGGCTTCGGTGGCGGCGAAGGCGAGGGTGTCGGCCGATGACGGGGACCCGTCGATGCCGACCACCACGCCGCCCGTTCCGCCCTGTTCCTGGCCTGCCACGACCACCGGGCAACGCGCGTGCGCGGCCACCTGGTCGCTGGTGGGACCGAGCAGGAGCCTGCCGACCGCGCCGAGGCCGCGGGCGCCGACGACGACCACGGCGGCGTTCGCGCTCTCCTGCACCAGGGCGCCTGCCGCGGTCGCGGTCGGGAAGGCGCCGGTGACCTCGACCCCCGGCGCCGCCGAGCGCGCGTGGGCCACCGCGGCGTCGAGGATCTGCTGGGCGTCCGCGCGGAGTCCGCCGTGCGGGGCGGCCTTCGTCGGCCTGTCGGGCACCCCGAGCAGCGACCAGACGAAGGCGTGCACGACGCGCAGGGGGCGGTCGGTGTCCACGGCCTCGGCGATCGCCCAGTCCAGGGCCTCTCGCGCGTACTGCGATCCGTCGATGCCGACCACGACGGGGTGTCGGGCCCGGTCCTGGCTGTTCATCCGGTTGCCTCCATCGAGCGGTGGGCGGGATCGGGGACACGTGCGGCCCGGTGCCGCTTGGCGGCGAGGTCGGCGAGCAGTACAACGGGGATCGCGGCCGCGGCCAGCGCCCAGCCCAGCGGCGTCGGTGCTGTTCCGCGCAGCAGTTCGGGCAGCGGTGGCACGAACAGGAAGATACCGAGCACGGCCACCTCGACCGCGACGGCAGCCAGCAGGACGGGGTTGCCGCGCCAGCCCTGCCGGTGGGTCGCGCTGCGGCAGGCGAACGCGTTGCCAAGCTGGCCGAGCACGATCGCGGTGAACGCGGTGCCCGAGGCGGTGACCAGCAGCGTGGAATCGGCCTCGGCTCCGAAGGACCAGCCGCCCGAGCACAGCACCAGCAGGAACGCGCCCATCGCGGTGATCGCCTCCACCGGTCCCAGCAGACCGAACGCGCGGCGCAGCACGGCACCATCGAGCAGCGAGCCCCGGCGGGCCGCCCCGCGCATGGTGCAGGGGTTGGCGGGTTCGGCGCCCAAGGTCATGGCGGGCAGCAGGTCGGTGCCGATGCCGAGTACCAGGACCTTCAACACGGTGATTGCCAGCGGGATCTGACCGCCCGAGAGTGCCCACAGGGCGAACGGGACGAGTTCGGCGACGTTGTCGGTGAGGTGGTAGGTGAGGAACCTGCGGATGTTGGCGAAGGTCGCGCGGCCCAGCCGCACCGCGGTCACGATCGTGGCGAAGTGGTCGTCGAGCAGGACCAGGTCCGCCGCCTCGCGCGCCACGTCGGTGCCGGAGGCGCCCATCGCGACACCGATGTCGGCCGCGCGCAGCGCGGGGCCGTCGTTGACGCCGTCGCCGGTCATGGCGACCACGTGCCCCCGCGATTGCAGGGCGCGGGCAATGCGCAGCTTGTCCTCGGGTGCCACCCGCGCGACCACGACCCCGTCGTGGTCGAGGAGCCCGGCCAGTGCGGTGTCGTCGGCGGGCAGTTCAGCCCCGGTCAGCACGGGGGGTGTCCGGCAGTGCGAGGCCGACCTCCCGGGCGATCGCGGCCGCGGTCCCGGGGTGGTCGCCGGTGATCATCCCGATGCCGATGCCCGCCTGCCTGCCTGCACGCGGTGATCGCGTCCGCGACGTCGGGGCGCGGCGGGTCCTGCAACGCCACGAGACCGAGCAGGTCCAGGTCGCTCTCGGCCGCGGTCGCGGAGTCCAGGTCCGCCCGCCGCGGGCTTGCCCGGTGGGCGACGGCGAGCACACGCAGGCCGCGGCGGCTCAGCGCGTCCACCGCCTCGTGCGCGTCGGCGGGAACCGCGCGGCACAGCGGCAACACCGAGTCCGGGGCCCCGGTGACGTGCACACCGTCGTGGTCGACCGTCGAGGACCGTCGCCTGCGCGGGTCGAACGCGTGCCGCGCGGTCGGCTGAGGGGCCGTGGCGACCCCGGCCTTGGCGGCCAGGACGTGCAGGGCGACCTCCATCGGGTCGCCGACCGGCTGCGGGCGGCCCGCCCGCACCACGACCCGCGCGTCCGGGGAGCAGCGAGCAGCGGTGTCGGCCAAGGCGGGCAGCGCGGCGAGGGCGGCGTCGGGACCGATCGCGGTGCCCTCGACGGCGTAGCCGCTGCCCGAGACCGCGACTTCACCGACCGGTGTCCACACGCGCACGACGGTCATCTCGTTGCGGGTGAGCGTGCCGGTCTTATCGGTGCAGATGAAGGTGGTCGCGCCCAGTGTCTCCACCGCGAGCGCGACCGCGGCGACGACCAGCACGACGCGGTGCAGCTACGTCGCCAGCGGGCTGCGCGGCCTGGTCGCGCTCGCGGTGACCGCGGCCACGGACGCCAACCGGGTCCCGGCCCCGGTGGCGACCACCTCGGCGCCGTCCACGTGCGAGGGTCCGTCCCTTCGAGCTGCGGAGCACAAGCACCGGCTGCCCAATTGAGGTGGACGTAGACGAAGTTCAGCCCCGGAGTGGTGCCCCAGGAGCCGGGCTTCATGTGCTCGGTTTGCAGTGGTTCACGCAGCAGCGGGTTGGCCAGCAGGCGGGTCTGCCCGGCCGACAGGTAATTCACCCCCAGCACGCGTCGACACCGCGGAGTTCGTCGTCCAGCGGACCGCCTGCCCGCGGTTCACCGTCGCGCAGCCTGCTGTTCCACGGTGACGAAGTCGCTCCCCCGCTCATCCTGGCTTCTGCATCGCGCCTGACGAACAGCGATGAGCCCCGGGCGGTCTTCCCACCCCGGCCGTGATCAAACAGCGGGACGGCCAGGCGCCTTGGTCGACGCGCCCGACCGCGGCCGGACGAGTGCGAGCCTGGTCGACCGAACCCGGGCAATGCGATGTACCGCTCAGCGCACCTGTCGTCGGCTCGGCCTCTGGGTGAGGTGGCGGTTCGTCGTGGTGTGCGGGAGAGCCGGTTCTACGGGGTGTCGTGGTCGGGTCGGCCGGTGGCGTGGGCGACGAATCGGGCGGCCAGGTCACGCAGTTTGATGTTGTCCCGTTGGGATTGCTCGGCCAGCAGGGTGAACGCCTCATCGGCTGAGATCTGTCGTAGTGCCATGAGGATGCCCTTGGCCTGGTCGATCACCGCCCGGGTCTTCAGCGCGGTGATGAGTTGCTCGGTGGTGTTGTGGGCCCGCCGGTAGCGGCGGTGCACGCGCAGCGTCGCGGTCACGGTGCTGGTGTAGAGGTCGAGCAGTTTCACGTCCAACTCGGCGAACCCGTGTTCGGCGGCGCTGTAGCAGTTCACCGCGCCGGTGTACTCCTCGTCGATCGTCAGGGGCGCGGACAGGAAGCTGCCGAACCCGGCCGCTCGGGCGTCCTCGCCGAAGGCGGGCCACCGCTCGGCTGCTTCCGTGACCGCCACCCGCACCAGGTGCCCGGTGCTCGCCGCGCGCAGGCACGGGCCGTCACCGGCGGCGTACTGGTCGCGGTCCAACCGGGCGGCGATGTCGCTGGTCGTGGCCGCGGTGCGCGGGGAACCGTCGACGAGCAAGGTGATGCTGGCCTCGTCCACCCCCGGCACGGCTCGGGTGACCTGCTCACACACCTGTTGCAGCAGCAGCGTGAAGTCCTCCACCCTGTCCAGGGCAGCGGTGAGGGACTCCACCGCTGCGGTGACCTCGTCGAGGACAACCGGCCACGCCCGCTCGGGTTGCTGGCCCATGACAGTTCTCCTCATCGGCCGCGCCGAACAGGAGGCAGTCGTGCGTGCGGGGGGCACGAGCGGGTCAGATGGCGCCCCGAGCACGTCGGTGGCCATCCCCACCGGTGACCGGTGGGTTCCCGGCCCGCTGCTGGACCAAGAGGACACGCGCAGCTTCCCCATCACGACGAGGTTCCCACGGCGTTCGCGCGAAATCGGCATACCGCAGAGGTGACACACCGCTGATCCGGTGCGCACGAGGAACCTCGGCCTGCACACGGTACAACAGCGCACACACGAGCATCGGCGCCCACTCGGCGAACCGACCCGACGAACAAGGAGGTTCGGCAGGCTATACCCCCGCCACGGTCACCATCGGTGACAACAGAGTCGTGCGACGAACCTCTGAGGACGCCGACTGCAACCCCACGCACAGGCCTGTGACGTAGTGGGTTGCGGGTTGAACTGGAAAGCGCCTTCCTCGATCCGTTGCCGGTCGAGACGCACCCAGTGCGCGGGCGGTTCATCAAGGACACCGGCGCGTCATTGTCGAAATGTGGCGTGGTGACCATCCTCAGCCGGGTGCCGGGCCGGTCCTGCCGGGCGCTTCGTGTGCCATCGGCACGGGCAGGCGCGCGGTGTGCCCGGTGGGGTTGCCGGGGCTCGGCGCTGTCGGGGCGCACCACTGGTCGGCCAGCCGGAGGAGTTCGGCGTCGGCCTCGGTGACGACCTCGTCCGGGATGTGGGCGCGCAGCGCCACCGCCGCCCACAGCGCCGCGGTCGCGGGCGGTCCGTCGGTATCGGCGGCGAGCATTTCCAGCAGCCGGGCGGCCCGTTCCACCAGCCTGGGGTCGACGGACACACCGGGCACCGGTTCCGACCGGGGACCGGACGGTGGACCAGGGCCGGGGGTGGGGCGCACGTAGCGCATCGCCATCAGTGCCACCAGGTCGGCAGTCAGGTCCATGACCGCATCCTTCCCGCCCGGCCCGTTCGGCGGCGGGTGCGGCACGCACCCGGTCGGGTACGTTCCCGCGCCCGCTGGGAGCCTGCCGGCCTCAGCGGGGCAGCTCGCCGGTGGCGGCGAACTCCAGCCGTTTGGCCACCGACACCGCCTGGTCGCCGAAGCGCTCGAAGAAGCGGGCGACCAGCGCCAGGCTGGCCGCGGCGGCGGGGCCATGCCCCCAAGACGAGGCGGTGACGTGCGCCAAGACCTCACCGTGCAGGCGGTCGAGGACCTCATCAGCGGCCACCAGCTCGGCGTGCCCGCCCTGCGCGGGCCCGCTGACCAGTTCACCGACCCGGTCGGCCATGTCAGCGGCCGTTTGCCCCATGCGGCTGAACGCCGGGTGCAGTTCGGTCGGGACGGCCTGGGCGGGGTGGGCGATGCGGGCGTGGGCGGCGATGTGGGCAGCCAGGTCACCCATGCGCTCGACGCGCTCGGCGCCGTAGACCGCGGCCAGCACCGCACGCAGGTCCCCGGCAACCGGGCCTGCAAGGCCAGCAGGCTGTTGGCCTGCTCCTCACACCGGTCACGCCGCTCGCCCAGGTCACTGTTCGCGACCAACACCTGCTCGGCCAAGGGCAGGTCCGACTCCAGCAGCGCCTGGGTGGCCTGCCGCATCGCCGTCGCGGCCTGCCGGCACATACCGCCCAGTTCGACGCCGAGCTGGGCCAGGTCTCCGTGGAAGGTCGCTCGCACTCTTGGACCCCTAGTGGACGGTCCGCTCCCGCGAAGCGTCCGTGGTTCGGGCTGCTTGCGCAGGCGGGAGCAGCCGCCGGTCGCGCCGACCAGCCAGGCGGCTTCGGGCGAGCCCACAAGTAAGCTGGGCGGGTGAGCATCGGGCGAGGGTGATCGGGGTCGGGGAAGCACTTGGTGGGCATGGTGGCACAGCAGGTTCCGGTCGGACTCGGCGCGGAGAGGTGGACGACCGTACGGCCGGTGCGGGTTGTCCTCGCCGTGGTGCACAACATCACCACCTTGACGCGGTTGTGCGATGTCCTGGGACTGTTCGAGTCGGATTTCCGAGTGCAGGTGGTGGCCACCACCAGCGGCACGGACCCGTTCGTCCACGGACTCGCCGAAGCGGTATCGGATCTCGGGATCATCATGATTTCCTGGGAGCAGGCCACGCAGACGCGTTTCGATTTGATCGTCGCTGCCAGCCACCATGGCCATTTGACCGAATTACACGGTAAACTCGTCATTCTGTCGCATGGGGTCGGATATACTAAGAATTCGCCAGGAGCCAGGAGCCAGGAGCCAGGAGCCAGGAGCCAGGAGCCAGGAGCCAGGAGCCAGGAGCCAGGAGCCAGGAGCGTTTTCGGCTTGTCCGCGCAGTGGCTGCTCTACGACGGCGCCCCGATCGCGGATGCGCTCGTCCTCTCCCACGAGGAGCAGTTGGACCGGTTGCGGGAAGCGGTTCCTGAGGCTGCCCACACCGCGGTGGTCGCGGGAGACCCGTGCTTCGACCGGATGCGGGCGAGTGCGGGGTTGCGGTCGCGTTACCGGGCTCTGTTCGGTGTGGATGATCAACGGGTGTTGGTGGTCGTGTCGTCCACATGGTCGTCCGGGTCGTTGGTGGGCTCGTGGCCGGATCTGCTGAGGCGGTTGCTGGCGGCCTTGCCGATGGACTCCTACCGGGTCGCCGCGGTCGTCCACCCCAACGTGTGGCACGGGCACGGGCCCTGGCAGGTTCGGGCGTGGCTGGCGGACTGCCTGCGAGCGGGGCTCCTGCTCGTGCCGGAGTTGGAGGGGTGGCGGGCCGCGCTGATCGCGGCGGACTGCGTCGTGGGGGACAACGGGGCGGTGACCTGCTACGGCGCGGCGATCGGGCGTCCGGTGTTGTTGGGGGCGTTCCCCGAGCGGGATGTCGCGGCCGGGTCGCCGGTGGATGTGCTGGGTCGGCTGGCGCCACGCCTGGTGTCGGGGCGGCCGTTGCTGCCGCAGGTCGAGGCCGCGGTGGCGGGGGGCCGGGAGAATCGATTCGCGTCGGTGGAGGAGTTGGTGTCGTCGGTCCCCGACGAGTCGCCGAAGCGGCTGCGGGCGTTGTTCTACGGCATGTTGGATCTGGCGGAACCCGAGTCAGAACCGATGCTGCACCTCATTCCGTTCGAAGGAATTCCGGAGTCCGCCGTTCCGCGCGTCTCCGCCGTCGTCGCCAGCGCGGAGGTCGACGTCCCGGCACGGGAGGTCCGGTTGGTCAGGTATGCGGCGGAGGTGCAACCGACCGGGGCAGCCCCGCAGGACGCCCCCGGCACCCACCTGGTGGTGCACGCCCTGCACCCGGGCAGGCGCTTGCGCGGTCACGCCGACGCGGTCTTCCTGCACGAGCACGAGCTGGGTCGCGGCGAAGGGCGACCGCGGCTGCTGGCGGATCACCCCGGCGCCGCAGTGGCGGCGGTGATCGGCGACGGTCGGTGCACGCTTCGGTGCCGCGACGGCGAGGAGGTCGAGATCACCTCGGACCTGCCGGACGTGGACGTGACGGCATGGCCCTCGGTGGTGGTTGCGTGGCTGAACGCGGGCGTCCCCCTGGCCGGGCTTGCCCCTTCGGTGCGGGTGGTGCTCGGTGATGCGTCGATCGACCTGGTGGTGCGGGTGTCACCTCTCGGCGAGGAAAGCGTCGATCCGGGAGACCACTGACCACAGCCCGAGGCGTTGGGCCAGTGCGCGGGCGGTGTTCGCACATGAGAGGGCGGGCTGCTCCTCGCCTGCCTCGGCGTGCAGCTCGGCCAGTGTGAACAGCGCCTCCGCCTGCTTGGAGCGCAGTCCGCGTTCGCCGAACAGGGTGGCGGCGCGTTCCAGCATGGGCAAAGCCTCGGCTGCCACACCCGCGTTGACTCGGGCGGTGGCCAGCCCGGCCAGGGCCCGGGCTTCGTTGACCTTCTCGTCGCGGTCGGCGAACCAGGCGTGGGCGCGGCGCAGTTCGACCTCGGCGTCCTCGCAGCGGCCCACGAGGGCCAGTTCGGTGCCCACGTGCAGGCTGATGAGGACGAGAGCGCGTTCGCGCTGCGCAGGATCACCGGTCGTGGCCCCGGTCAGGATGCCGCGGGCTTCCTCGAAGCAGGCCAGGGCCCGATCGTGGTCGCCGCGCTGGCGGTGGACCAGGCCCGGCCACTCCACCGCACTGGCCTCACCGAGGGGATCGCCGGTGGCGCGGGCGAGGAGGCGGGAGTAGTCGAACTCGGCCAGCGCCAAGTCGAAGTCGCCGACCTTCTCGTACGCCGAGCCCAGGTCGTGGTGCAGGCGCATCGCCAGCCGGGGATCGCCCGCCCGGTCGGCGGCCGGGGCCCCGACACCCAGGATGTCGATCAGGTCACCGGTGCGGTCGGTGTCGTAGTACCAGGGCTTGAGGGCCTCGCAGATGCCCGCCGCGGCGTCGGCCAGGTCGAGTTCCTGGGCGAGGTGGACCGCGGCCCGGTGGCCTGTCTCGTCGGACTCCAGTTCGACCTCGGCGCGGTGACGGGCGTCACCGCCGGTGTACGCGGGTGGGACGTCCTGCCTGCCGACCGTCCACCGCGGGGAGAGCACCCGGCCGAGCGCGACGGCGCGTTCCCAGTGCCAGGCGACGACCCGCCGCCGCGCCGAGGCGGTGTCGTAGCTGGGGTACTCCTCGGAGCGGGTGCGCGCGTGCAGGGCGATCAGGCTGTGGAAGCCGTAGCGGCCGGTGATGTCGTGGCGTTGCAGCAGGTAGGCGTCGACGAGTCCGTCGAGCAGGTCGAGGGCGTCCTCGACCGGGCGATCCAGCAGCGCCGCAGCGCTCTCCGGGGCGAAGCGCGGCCCGGGGTGCCACCCCAGCAGGCAGTAGGCGCGTTTGTGGTCGGCGTCGAGGTCGGCGAAGCAGGCGTCGAAGACCGCCTCCACCGAGGGGTCCCCGTCGAGGCGGAGGTGGGCGAAGGGGGCGCTGGTCACCTGTTCCACGAGCGCGCCCAGCGAGCGGTGGCGCCTGCCCGCGATGCGGGCGGCGAGCACGCGCAGCGCCAGCGGCAGCCCCGAGCAGAGGGTGACGAGCCTGGCCACGGCCGCGGGCTCGGCGGCGAGGTGGGTGGGGTCGACGACCTGCGCCACCAACCTGGCGGCGGTCTCCGCGTCGAAGGCGTTGACCGCGACCTCCCGGAAACCGGCGGCCAGCAGACCGTCCATGTGCCTGCGGCTGGTCACGATCACCGCGGCACGCGGGGAGGAGGGCAGCAGGGAGCGGACCTGGGCCGCGGTGTGGGCGTCGTCGAGGACCACGAGAATCCGCTTGCCGCTGGTGAGCGAGCGGAAGTCGGCGGCCCGCTCGTTCAGGTGGGTGGGGATGTCCTCGGGTTTCTTGCCCAACCGAGCGAGGAAGTGGCGCAGCACGTCGGCGGCGTCGGCCGGGCCCGCGGGGGTGGAACCACCGAGTTCGTAGTAGAGGGCGCCGTCGGGGAACAGGTCGGCGAACATGTGCCCGAGGCGGATGGCCAGGGTGGTCTTCCCAATGCCCGCGGACCCGGTCAGCCAGATCAACGACGGCCCGGACGACCCGTCGAGGGCGGAGAAGCGGTGTTCGACCTCCGCGATCTCACCTTCGCGGTTGAGGAAACCCGGTGTATCCCCGGGCAGCAATCTGGGCGCTCCCACACTGTCGGCCACCGAAGCACTCCCCTCGTCCCCACGATGCCGGCCCACCTTACCCATGATCGACGCTCACCGTGACCGGTTCAGCACCCCACGTCCCCGGATTCGCGTTGCGTACTACCGTCGGGCCATGAACTCGTCCGGCCCGTGGTGGGTCACTCCGGTCCTGGCACTGGTCGGCAGCATCGGTGGTGTCATGCTCACCCTGCTGGTCTCGGGCAAGCGGGAGGCCCGGTCCCGGTGGGGTGAGCAGAAGCGAACCATCTACTTCGACTTCCTCGCGGCGTGCGTCGAACTGCTCGACGTGGCGGTCTGGCCCGAGGACCGCTCAGCGGCGCCGACGGACACCGCTCCGATCCTCGCCCGCATCCGGAAGGAATCCATGCACAGCGCGCTCGTGGCGCACCGCGACGTCGCCCGCCGGTTCGCCGCGGCCACGACCGCCGCTCGCGCGCTCGCGACAACGATCGAGGAAATCCGCCGCGATAGCAAGCCCGGGCACCAGGGCGCCGTGGACGAACGTCAACAGCCCCGGTACGGCCGGGCGACCGCCGACTTCTCGATCGCGCTGAACGAGTTCACGAAGGCCGCCCGATCCGACATCAACGTGCGAACGCCCTTCGAACCGCCGTTCCCCGCTGCCGAGTAGGCAACCGCGGTGGTTCCGCCACGGGTCGAAGCGCCCGTCGGTACGTACACGGGAGGTCAACCACCTGCTTGTGCCAGCAACAGATCCGCCGCTTCCGCCACCGACCGGCCGCCGCTGAGACGAGCACGCCACCGATCGGCCGCCGCGCGGACCCGCGGGTCCGAGGCCATGCGCTCCACCGAGCGTCGGATCGCCGAGCCTGATGTGGGCAGGTAAGCCGCGACTCCCCACTCGACCAGCCTGCGTGCGATGTGGTGCTGGTCCCCGGCTCTCGGGGACACCACCATCGGCACCCCGAGGGTCAATGCCTCCAACGCCGAGTTCATCCCCCCGTGCGTGACGAACACCGCGCAGTGCGCCAACACCTCGACCTGCGGGACCCGGCGGACTGCCACCACGTTCGACGGCAACGAGCCCAGCGTTGCCGGATCGACCGCCCCCGTGGCCACCACCACCCACCACGACGAGCCCGCGAACGCCCACGCCACCTCGCGGAAGTAGCCCGGCGCCCGGGCGAACACCGTCCCCGGGGACACCAGTAGCACCCGCTTGTGCGTCGGCAACCCGAAGCGGCTCAAACCACCGCCCCGCTCCTGCCGGATCAAGGGGCCGACGAAATGGACATGACCGGCCCGGGGCATCGGCGCGGGTTGCAACGCGGCAATCGAATTGACGAGAACGACGCGGTCTCCGCCAGGGATACCGCGGCGCAGGTACGTGGTGCTGAACAATGCTGAACGAATTCCCGCGCGCAGCACAAAACGGTCGACTGCCGCCATCATGGGGTCCACCACCACCAACTCACCCCGATCAACGGCGGACTCCGCCGCGACCAACCGCGCCGCGTGCCAACCCACGACCCGCTTGCGAACCCGGCCCCGGAGGTAGCGCACCGTCCCGGCCCCGCCCACCCGCGCCGGGAAGAACACATCCGCGGCCACCGGGAGCACCAACACCTCTGCCCCCGCAGCCGCCAGGACCGTCGAGTACCGGTGATCTGCGACCACCCGAACCCGCGCTCCCCGAGCGGCCAACTCCCCCACCACCGGCAACAGGGGTGAGATGTGACCGAACGCCGGATAGGGCACGAACAAGAACCTCACGCCACCATGATGCACCCCGTGCTCCGGAGAAATCGTTCGACCACCAGTCGCGCCATGCCCGAGCGCCGCCGGGCGATCATTCCGCGCACATCCGAATCGACGGTTCCACAGCACCGACAGACTCCGGTGCGGTCATCGTCGTTGCCGCACCGAGGTGGTTCACCTGTGGTCACGCACCTTGTCCACCGGCCAGCCGATGAACTCCGCGATGTCCTCGTCGGACGTGCTCGTCATGGAAAGCCAGTCGTCCAACGCCGCACCCAGACTGCCCGGGATGCCTGCGGTCACAGGCCGGGGATCGGACTCCACCTCGACGTGGTCGATGTGCACCCACGTTCCATCGGGATCAAGGCGCTCGGCCACCGCATCGTAGCCGTCGATGCCACCGTCGCCGCGGGCGAGTTCATCGCCGGTGTTCCAGTCGCGGATCTCCCAGGAGTCCGGTCCGGTCTGCCCACCGTCCACGACGCGTCGCCCCTGGGCTTGCAACGCCTGGATCGCGGCATCTCGCCGTTGCATGTCCCGGGCCTGCACCGACAACAACGCCTGGATGTGGGCACAGACCGAATCGGTGCGATTCTGCGCGGGCTGCACGGCCCGGGTGCGAGCCCTGTCGGATTCGCTCATTGCACCCTCCCCACGGGCCCCCACGCTGCCCCTTGAAGCAAATGGGCAATACCAGGTGACACGCCGCGTCGTGACAGCTCGTCCTCGGTCGCGGCGCGGCGTGGGCGCTGCGGCTCGGAGTCAGGTGGGCGTGACCACCGCCCACGACTGTATCCGGATCTTCGGTGATCGACGACCCGTGCCGGGAGACCGTGTTCGCGGAGGGCGGGTGAGCCGGTTCAGGCCGAGGTGAGGGCTTCGGTACTCCGACGAGGGTGTTTCACCCGATTCGGTCGGAATTGGTCCGCAGTGTTCGGAGATCCAGGATTGAAGGGATGTTCCGCAGGGTATGCGGGCGCATGCGTAGACGGCAGGCGGCGGGGTGGGTGGCTGTGGGTGTGTTGTCGGCGGCGGTGGTGGTGCCCGGGTTGCTCCCTGCGGATGAGGGGGACATCCGGGACGCGGTGGTCTCCGGTGCCCAGGACGCGGGGGCGGCGGCGCAGTCGGCGAGGTTGGTGGCGCAGGCGCAGTTGGACGGTCGGGTGACCGGGCCCTACCGCTCGGCCGTGCTCGACGACGCGCGCGAGCGGGCTTCGGAGGCGGTGCGGGTGGTGTTGGATTGCGAGGTGGTGGGTGCGGAGGGGGTGCGCCTGCGCGATCGGGCGGTGCCGTTGCTGACCGAGGCGGTCGGGGCGATCACCGACGCGGCGCGGGCCGCCGGGGACGGTGACCGGGGCGGGTTGGCGGACGCGGTCGGGCGGTTGGTCCGGGTGTCGCGCGGGTTGGGCGAGGTCGGGGCCGAGGCCGCGTGAAGCGGGTACTGGCGGTCACGCTGGGCATTCTCACCGCGATCGGTGGGTTCGTCGACATCGGCGACCTGGTGGCCAACGCCGAGACCGGGGCCCGGTTCGGGATGCGGCTGGCCTGGGTGGTCGTGCTGGGCGTGGTCGGGATCTGCGTCTACGCCGAGATGGCGGGCCGGGTGGCGGCGGTCAGCGGGCGGCCGGTGTTCGACCTGATCCGGGAGCGGATGGGGCCGAGGGTGGCGTTGGCGAACCTCGGCGGGTCGTACCTGGTGACGTTGTTGACGCTGGCCGCGGAGGTGGGGGGTGTGGCGTTGGCGCTGGAGTTGGCCAGCAGCGTGCACTACCTGCTGTGGGTGCCGGTGGCGGCGTTCGTGATCTGGGTGGTGCTATGGCGGATGCGGTTCGAGACGATGGAGCGGGTGTTCGGCCTGCTGGGCCTGGCGCTGGTGGTGTTCGTGGTCGCCCTGGTCGCGCTCGACCCGCCGTGGCGCGACCTGGCGCAGCAGGCGACGGGCGGTGGTCCGGCCTCGGGTGAGGGGTGGGCGAGTTACGGGTTCTTCGCGGTGTCGCTGTTCGCCGCGGCGATGACCCCGTACGAGGTGTTCTTCTTCTCCTCCGGTGGTGTGGAGGAGAAGTGGGGTCGCCGGGACCTGATCACCGAGCGGGTCAACGTGTTCGTCGGGTTCCCGCTCGGCGGTGTCCTGTCGTTGGCGATCATGGCCTGCGCGGCGACGGTGTTCACGCCGTTGGGGGTGCGGGTCGACTCGATCGGGCAGACGGTCCTGCCGGTCGCGCTGGCACTGGGCAAGATCGGGCTCGTCGTGGTCATCCTGGGCGTGTTCGCGGCGACCTTCGGCGCCGCCCTGGAGACCGGGCTGTCCTCCGGGTACGCCATCGCCCAGTACTTCGGCTGGCGATGGGGCAAGACCGTGGCACCGCGCGACGCGGCCCGGTTCCACACCGTCGTGCTGATCAGCCTGCTGCTCGGCGTCGCCGCGCTGCTCACCACGGTGGACCCGGTGAGCGTCACCGAGGTGTCGCTGGTGTTCAGCGCCGTGGCGCTGCCGCTGACGTACCTGCCCATCCTGGTCGTGGCCAACGACCGCGACTACCTCGGCGACCAGGTCAACGGGCGCCTGGCCAACACCCTCGGCGTCGGCTACCTCGGCGTCGTCCTCGTGGCGGCGGTCGCCGCCATCCCGCTGATGGTCCTCACCGGAATGGGCAGCTCATGACCCCCGACCCCCTGCGCCTGGACTTCCACCTGCTCGACCGGCAGATCCTCGACCGCCGAGGCCACCCGGTCGGCAAGGTCGACGACGTCGAACTCGACACCACCGCGGGGGCACCCACCGTGGTCGCGCTGCTGGTCGGCCAAGTCGCCCTCGGCCGCCGCTTCGGCGGTGCGCTGGGTCGGTGGCTGACCGCGGTCGGGCGCCGCCTGCACACCGAGCGCGACCCGCGGCCGATGCGCATCCCGATCGAGCACGTCCGCGAGGTCGGCAGCGCGATCACCCTCGGCATCGACCTGGCGGTCCTGGACGAGCCACCCTTGGAGCGGTGGCTGCGCGACCACCTCATCGCCCGAATCCCGGGAGCCCGCGATGCGCGCCAGTGACCTCCTCGGCCGCACGGTCCTCGACCGCGACGGCACCCCGCTGGGCCGGGCGGTCGACCTGCTCGCCGCACCCGGCGCCGACGGTGTCCCGGTGATCACCGCCGTCCTGGTCGCACCGCGCCACCGCGGCAGGCTGCTGGGCTACGAGCGCCCCGGCATCCACCGCCCGTGGGTGATCGAGCGCATCGCCCTGTTCCTGCACCGGGGCCTGCGCGAGGTCCCCTGGGACGAGGTGTGCTGGGCGCCGGACGAGGCGTGACCCGCACATCCCGGTGGCCCCGGGCAGGCCGCCACCCCTCCGTGTCCGTTTGGGGCTCCCCGACCCGGGAACCCCCGCACGATCGGGCCCCGAGCGAGGAGACGGCATGAAGGCAGTGGTGTGGCACGGAACCGGTGACATCCGCGTCGAGGAGGTCCCCGACCCAAAGGTCTTGGAGCCCGGCGACGCGATCGTGCGGATCACCCGCAGCGCGATCTGCGGGACCGACCTGCACCTGGTGCGCGGCACGATGCCCGGCATGGTCCCGGGCACGATCCTCGGGCACGAGGGGGTCGGCGTGGTGCAGGAGGTCGGGCCCGCGGTGCGCGGGTTCAGCCCCGGGGACCGAGTGGTGATCCCCTCGACCATCGGCTGCGGCACCTGTTCCTACTGCCGGGCCGGGTACTACGCCCAGTGCGACACCGCCAACCCCAACGGCCCGTCGGCGGGCACCTGCTTCTTCGGCGGACCGGAGACGACCGGGCCGGTGGACGGGTTGCAGGCGGAGTACGCGCGGGTGCCCTTTGCCATGACCACCCTGGTGCGCATCCCCGACGCGGTTACCGACGACCAGGCGATCCTGCTGTCGGACATCTTCCCGACCGCCTGGTTCGGCGCGAAGCTCGCCGAGGTGAGCACCGGCGACACCGTGCTCGTGCTGGGCGCGGGCGTGGTGGGCCAGTTCGCCGTCGCCTCGGCCAAGCGGCAGGGCGCGGGCCGGGTGTTCGTCGTCGACGGGCACCCGTCGCGGTTGGACAAGGCCCGCGAGCAGAACGCCGAGACCGTGGACTTCAACCGCGAGGACCCGGTGGCGGTGGTGAAGGAACTCACCGGCGGTGTCGGGGTCGACCGAGTCATCGAGGCGGTCGGGGTGGACGCGCAGCGGCCCTCCTCCGGACCCGCCGCCGACCAGCTCGCGGACTCCGCGGAGGAGTTCGACCGGGAACGGGCCGCCGCGGCACCGCAGGCTCGCCCGCGCGGGCAGCAGTGGGTGCCGGGCGACGCCCCGAGCCTGGCGCTGCGGTGGGCCGTGCAGTCAGTGGCCAAGGCGGGCACGATCGGCATCATCGGCGTCTACCCGCCCGGGTTCGACAGCTTCCCCATCGGCGAGGCCATGAACAGCAACCTCACCGTGAAGATGGGCAACTGCAACCACCGCCGCTACCTGCCCGAACTGCTCGACCTCGTGGTCAGCGGCGTGGTCGACCCCACCACGTTCATCACCCAGCACGAGGAGCCGACCTCCGCGGTCGAGGCCTACGAGACCTTCGACCGCCGCGAAGAAGGCTGGCTCAAGACCGTCCTGGACTACGCGTGAACAGCAAGCACCCGTCGTGCGCACCGGTGGAGAGAATTCGATAGCGGATCGGCAAGGAAGAACATGGACACGGCATCGATCAGCGGTGTCGGATGGTGTCGAACAACGTCCCGAACACCAACCCTTGATCAAACCGCGTTCGGTCGACAAGCCCGACTATGCTCAACCCTGGCCGCCATCCCCGCAGAACCCACCCCCACCTGACCCGGGTGCGTCAGGGCGGCCTGCGGAGCACACGGGGTGAACCCCGCAGGCCTTGACCGGCATTCGGCGCGCGTCACCGCCGCTGGCCCGCCCCGCACATACCCCGTCGCACCGTGGATCTCACATGTTCGGCGGACCTGGCGCCGTGACCGCCCTATCTCACCCCGGCGGCGGCGAATCACCTGGCCACCCGGATCGGCGAACTGGTCGACGGCCCGAACCAGAACCTCGAACAAACGACACACCCGTTCGGATACCGCTCCCACTGCCGACGGAACCGGGCGAGGAGGATGCCCCCGTGGACCCGACCTCCGACCTGGTGACGCTGATGGCCATGAGACACGTGCGCCCGGCGCCCGGTTCCGCACCACCCTTGACCATGACGCAGCCGCTCCCCGAGGTTCCCGCCGACCCCAGGCTGCTGGAACGGGCCGCCCGACTGCTGCAAGTCCTGGCCGCGGGAGCCGACGGACCACCGGCGACCGTGGCGCTGCAGGTCGCGGTCGCCCTGCGCGGCCACGTCCCGGACACCGTCATCGCCGAGGCCGACGCCGAACTCATCCGCCTGGCCGAGCAGTGGTGCCTGCCGACAACCCCCGACACCTGAGGATCACCGGGTATTGCCCGCCATCCCCGACGTGGGCGCCTCGATGGTGCGCACATCAGTTGAGGACGGCACCGCCTGGCCGGCCAGTCGCCTGGGCTGGTGCAGCAACCGAGGTCGTCCGCACCCGGGTGGCCGCGATCCCCGGCATCATCGCCGTCAGCGACCGCCTGCGTTGTGTTCGGGACGGCTACCCCGCCTGCTGGTGGCACCCACGTTCCCGCCCTTCGGTACACCGGGTGGACACGGGAAGAAGCCGCTGACCATCCCGCCACCGGAGCCCGCGGTTTCGTGTGACGCTCCACGATCATCCGGGTGTTCGTGGGTGCTGTCGGCCCTCGCGGTGATGACCTCAGCCTCGGATTGCGGCTCTCCCCGCCCGAGCAGGCGACGACAGGATCGGTCGAAGCGGTGATCCCCTCTTTCCGGGTGGGCGATGAGGGTCGGTCCCGGCAGGGGTGTTCTCGGCGATCGTCGGCGGAGCTGTATCTGGTCGGCCGCTGGCAGCGGGAGCCGCACCTTGTGCGCCCGTGGGGCGGGGCGTCGTTGTCGATGGCGGGGTGGGCGCCCACTCGGTGGGATGTCGCTGTCTCGGAGGACGGGGATGGGCCCGCGCATCTGTGGGTGCCGGTGTTCGACGGCACCGAACACCGGCAGGGCCCCTGCGGATCACCCTGCCCGCCGGTGTCGACCCGCGGGACGTGGTGTTCCGCTGAGGTGGTGGTGTCCGACCGGTCGGATGGCTGTGTCGGGTGCCGTCCGAGCGCGGTGGTGTTCGGTGTGGTCCGTTCGGCGGAGGCACGTGCTGCGGCTCTCCGATGAGGTGCCCGTGCGGGACCGGGTGGTGATCGAGGAGGCGTTGCGTTGGCAGCGCGTTGTGCGCAGCAGGCAGAAGGCGGTGCACACCATGGTCGAGTTCTGGCTGCTGCGATCCCTCGCCGAGGCCACGGGGCGCAGTTGGGAGCAGGTGGTGCAATGCCTGGCCTTGGACATGGAACGCGAACTCGATGACCCACCCGCCCCGCTGCGGTGAGCCGCTGAAGAGTTCCCTGCCCTGACCCGGCTCCTCGCCTGCCTGTGGTCGACGACGCCACGCGCGCAGGCGGTGGAACCGGCTCTGTCACTACAGACCGCCATGTTCGGCGCTTTGCCGGTGCACGAGGGCATCCCTGGAGAGACCGGCGGGCATCCCTGTCGACTGCCGACAGGGATGAGGCACCGCGCAGCGCCTCAACCGGGCCGGTCGTCGGCGGTGGAGCACCTCTCATTCCTCGATGAGTTGCTCCTACTCCTTTCAGGTGCAGGAACGGCGGATTCCCGCCTGTCGAGCTTGTTCTTTGCGAGACCACCCATTTGTCGGCCCACGGTCGACGCTTGCCATCCACGGTCACAGAGAGTCAAAAACCAGGAATCGGCTGACCTTAAAACTGGTAACGGTGACAGGTGTCCACCCTGTAACGCTCGTGGCGTAGGTCGTACGAACTGCGGCATCCGGCATTCTCTGTCCGAATGCGACGCGCACGCTCGTTCGCCCCGGGATCACCCGGATGCCATGTTTGCGTCGACCGAAAACGGCATCGGTGATCCACCCGAGGTGATCATGGGATGTTTGGTGGTTGTCGTCCCGGATCGATGGCTTGTCAATGGAAAAGGGATCGGCTTACATATGTCGAGCCACCCCCGAGTAGGTGGCGGAAAAACTCCCCGAAACCCAAGAATACGAGGTTCTCGTGCGCAACAAGCTGGCATCGATGGCGGCAATGGTCGGCGTGGCGGCATCCCTGCTCATCGGCGGGGCCACC
>NZ_QHCP01000017.1:0-96373 GCF_003182415.1 Actinokineospora spheciospongiae
CACCCTGAAAACCGCTGGCCCGGCGAGCGATTGCCCGGGTGGGTGGAGGTCCTGAACGCAGGCCGGTCACCCTGAAAACCGCTGGCCCGGCGAGCGATTGCCCGGGTGGGTGGAGGTCCTGAACGCAGGCCGGTCACCCTGAAAACCGCTGGCCCGGCGAGCAAGTGCCTAGGTGGTGGAGGTGCTTGCCCAGCCGGCCACCCGGAAACCGGCGGCCCGGCGAGCCAACTGCCCGGGTGGGTGGATGTGTTTGGCCGGGGGTGGCGATCATGTGACAGCCTGCCTGGGCGGTGGGGCATCTTTTCAGCCCCACCTGACGCACTGGAGCACATGATCGCCATAGGGGCCCCGGCCAAACACATCCACCCACCCGGGCACCACCAACCAAACGACCGGGCTCTGAAAACACAGCCAAGGGAAGCAGACCCCCCCCGGGCATCACAGCAAGAGACCGGCCGCAACGAACAAGTCCTAACCCATCCGCAGCTCCACCAGCACCAGCGGCACCTCGTCGAGCAGTTCGCGCGCCAGCATCCCGGTGAGCCCGGTCCTCGGCACCAGCCGCTGACCCGCCATGGCGTGCGCGTGCCCGGCCCAGCACGCGGCCCGAGCCGGATCGACCGCGCAGGCGAGCAGCCCGCCCACGAGCCCGGCCAGCACGTCCCCGCTGCCCGACGTGGCCAACCCCACGTGCCCGGTCGCGTCCCGCCACACCTGCCCGCCCGGGTCGGCGACCACGCCCATCAGGCTCACCACGGCCCGGTGGCGTTCCGCGATCTCCATGGCCGCGTCCACGAAGTCCTCGACGGGGTCCTCCGGGCGGCCGAGCAGGTAGGCGGCCTCGACGGTGTTCGGCGTCAGCAGCAGCCTGCCGTGCACCGGTTCGGCGAGTTCCGGGTGGGTGCCGATGGCGCCCAGGGCGAACGCGTCGAGCACCACGGGCGTGTCCTCGGCGACCAGGGGCAGCAGCTTTTCGAGGAGCGCGCCGGTTTCGTCCACGTCGGTCAGGCCGGGGCCGAGCACGACGGCGTCGGCGTCGGCGACGAGGTCGGCCAGCACGTCGGCCGCGTCGCGGGACACGGCACCACTGTCGGCCTCCGGCAGGCCGACGACCAGGGCTTCCGGGACGGCGAGGCCGAGTGCGGACGCGTGGCGTTCCACCACCGCCAGTTGCAGGGTGACCGCGCCCGTGCGCAGTGCGGCGATGCCGCTGAGCAGCACCGCCCCCGGTGCGCGCCGGGCGCCGCCCACCACGAGCACGGTGCCGTTGCCGGTTCCGGGCGGCCCCCACTCACGCAGCAGCGCCGAGGTGATCGGGGTGGGGTCAGACCGATTCGGTTTCGGCATCTTCGCTCTCCGTCGGCGGGACGTTGCGCACCCGCAGGTGTTCGGTGGCGTGCTCGTGCTCCATGCGGAACCCGCCGTCGTCCTCGCGCACCCAGGAGGTCACCGACCCGTTGGCGACGACGGTGCTGTGCGCCACGGTGAGCAGTTCCTTCTCGGGGACGCCCTCCAGCAGGTAGCGCAGCAGGTAGGCGGTCATCTCGTGGGCGAAGAGCAGGACCCGCGCCCCGGGGTGGCGGCGTTCGAGGTCGGCCAGCAGGGACCGCAGCCGCAGGGCCACGTCGGCCCACGACTCGCCGCCCGGGGGGCGGTAGTAGAACTTGCCGAGGCGTTCCTTGCGGACCAGTTCGTCGGGGAAGCGGTTGGCCACCCCGCGCGCGGTGAGCAGGTCGAGCACGCCGAGTTCGCGGTCCCGCAGCCGTTCGTCCACCACCCACACCGGCTCGTAGTCGATCTCCGCCACCGCCAGTCGGCCGGTGCTGAACGTCCGCTGGTACGGCGAGCACACGATCACCTCCGGCCGCTGCTCCTCCGGCAGGGTGGCCAACCACCGCCCGACGGCCGTCGCCTGGTCCTCGCCGCGCGGGGACAGCGGCACGTCCGCGTCCCGCTCGGCGATGTCGATGACGTCGCGCCCGCCGTCCTCTGCCTCTTCCCTGGCCACGTTGCCGGTGCTCTCACCGTGCCTGACCACACCAACCCATCCAAGATCCGTCACGCGCCCGACATACCCGTTCTGGGCGGGCCGGAACCCCGGGTGGGGCTTGCCGTGGTCTTGTGCCGCTCGGGGGCTGATCCGCTCAGCGTGCCGTTGGTCTGCAAGCGCCGATCGTTTGGTGGGTGGATCTGCTTCGCGCGGGATTGCGTCGTGTGCTGTCGGTTCAAGGCCCGGTCGTTTTGTGGGCGTGCCCGGGTGGATCTGCTCAGCCGTGTCGTGGTTTCAAAGCCCGGTCGTTTGTTGTTGGCGCCCGGGTGGGTGGATCTGCTTGGGTGGGGCCCCTGCAGCGATCATGTGCCTGGTGTGACCGAGTGGGGCGAAAAGAGTGCCCCACTGCCCAGGCAGGCTTGCACATGATCGCTTCCCCCACCCAAGCACATCCACCCACCCGGGCATATCCGTAGCCGGGCCGGCGGTTGCGGGGGTGGTCGGTTTTCGCTGCGCCGATGAGGTTCGGCGTGGCGGGCCGCCCGGCCGGTGGTTGGCGGCGGCGCCGCTGGCGGTTCGGCGTGGGGGCCGCCTGGCTGGCGGTTGGTGGGGTGGTTGGCCGCTATGCCCGGTGGGATCGCGGGTGGCGGGCCGCCCGGCTGGCGGGTGGTTGGCGGCTGCGCCGCTGGGGGTTCGGCGTGGTTGGGCGCCCGGCCGGCGGGTGGCGGGGCGGTCGACCGCTGCGCGCGGTGGTGCTTTGCGTGGCTGGTTGTTGCTGCGCCGGTGGTTGCGGCTGTCGGGGACCGGGTCTACGACCCGGGGGTCGTCAGGGTGAGGTCGAGGGTGTTGCCGGTGCCCGCCGCCATGCTGCTGATCATCGCCGTCATGCCGCCGCAGCCCGCCAGGGGCGGGATGGTGTAGGTGCTGGAGAGGGTGCCGCCGTCGGCGAGGTCGAACGTGCCGTCGGAGTGCAGGGTGATGTCGGCCGGGACGCTGGTGCGGCAGGCGGGGCCGGTGCTGACCGGGTAGCCGAAGACGCTGATGCCGGGGAGGCGGATGGTGATCCGGGTGGCCACCGACAGGCCCTCCTCGGACAGGGTCCCGGTGGTGGCGCCGGGTTCGAAGGCGACCGTGGCGGTGACCGGGAGCACCCCGTACAGCCGCACCCGCACCGTCGTCGGGTGCAGGCTCAGGTCCACCGTGGAGATGCCGGTGGCCAGGTCGATCTCCGCGTGGGCCTCGCCGGTGAAGCGCAGGGAGACGTCCGAGGCGACGTTGTGGGTGACCGCCGCGATGTCGTAGCTGCGGTTCACCGTCCCCCTGCGGGTCCGGGCGGTGACCGGGTCGCTGGTGCGGGAGCGGCCGCCGGTGTCGTCGCGGGCCTGGATGGCGAAGGTGTACTCGGTGCCGGGGGCCAGGCCGTCGACCGTCGCCGTGGTGCCGGTGACGGCGGTGACGACCTCGTCGCCGCGGCGGACGTCGAAGCCGGTGACCGGGCGGCCCGTCGGGGGCGCCCAGGACAGGGTGACGCTGTCCGCGGTCGTCCCGGTGACCGTGACGTCGGTGGGGGCGGCCCAGTCGACCGCCGCGGAGACCTCGGTGGTGCCCAGGGCGGTGGTGGCGCCCGCGTCCGGGGCGCAGGCCACCTCGACCGGGCCCGCGTCCACGCCCGCCCAGCCCGGCGCCGAGTCCGGGGCCAGGCTCAGGGTGATGGCCGCGATCGCGACCTCGGCCAGGCCGGGGACGGGCAGCACCTGCTCGGGGAAGGTGCCGGTGGCCACGACCGTCAGCTCCCCGTCGGCGGGGACGGCGACCTCGGTGATCGCCGCGGCCACGTGCACGGTCCGCGGCCCCTCCGGGCCGGTGACCGCGGTGTCGACCCTGGCGGAACCGGCGAGGCGGCCGGTGCCCGCCAGCACCAGCGCCCGGGTCACCTCGTCGGGCACGGTGAGCGCCGCGGCGACCGCGAAGCCGTCGGACGGGGCGCCCAGCGGCACCGCGACGGGCAGGTCGGCGCCGACGACCACCCGCACCGGCTGCGCGCCGATCACCGGGAAGTCGCAGGTGTAGGGGATCGGCGCGGTCGGGATCGGCGCCCTGGCCACCGGGGCGGCCTGCTCGGTGGACGCCGGTGGCTCGGTGGCCGCGGCCGGGAGCGCGGGCAGCGCCAGCAACGCCGCCGCGAGCAGTGTCGACAGTCGTCGACCCATCACACACCCCCCTCGGAGCCCGGGTGCGCACCGCCGACCGAGAGAGGTCGGGGTGGGGAAACCGTGCCGTCACGAATCGTATTTTCGGCTGTCACCGGTCGGCAATACCGCGCAGGGTAATTGTCAGCAAACAGCACCCGGATGTGGGGAACCACGTCGGGGAGAACAAACGAACGGAAAAAGGCGAATATGTCTCAGGCTTTGTCGGACGGTTCGCGCATCCGCCGTGACCGCAGCGCGATCTCGATGGTGAACCGGGAGTCCGGGTCGGTGAGCCGGTCGCCGAGCAGCGCCTCCACCTGGTGCATGCGGTAGCGCACGGTCTGCGGGTGCACGTCGAGCCGGGCGGCGATCTCGGCGACCCCGCCCCGGGTGTCCAGCCAGGCCAGCAGGGTGGTCTCCAGCCGCTCGCGCTGCCGCTCGGTCAGCGCGTCGAACGGGGCCAGCGCGGTGGTGGCGATGTGGTCGACCAGGAACTCGTCCGCGGTCAGCGCCAGTTCGGTGAAGTGCTCGCCGGAGCGCACCAGCGGGGTGGCGCCGCGCAGCAGCCCGCGCCCGGACAGCTCCAGCACCCGCCGGGCGACGGCCAGCGACCGCCCCGCCTCGGCGGCTGGGACGCTCGGGCCCAGGGCGCCGACGCCGCGGGTGGCCGGGGTGGCGCCGCCGAGCCAGCGGGACACCTCGGCCAGGGTGGCCTCGTCCGGGTCCGGCAGCAGCACGCACGGGACGTCGCTCTCCAGGTCCAGCAGGCTCTCCGGGCCGAACGGGGCACCCTCGACCGCGGGCACGGCGCGCCGGTCGAGCGCGAGCACCGCGACCCGATCCGGCACGACCCAGTCGGCGGTCGCGGCGAACGAGGCCACCGTCGACGGCGCCGCGGCGGGGGAGCCGAGCAGCAGGTCCAGCAGTTGGCGGCGGCGGCGCTCGCGGGCGCCGGAGGCCTCGCCCTGCGCGTCGGTGTAGCCCTCGATGGCGATGGCCGACAGCTCGTCGACGTAGACGAACAGCGCGTCGGCGATGCCGAAGAGGGTGTCGGCGGGGACGCCCGCGTGCTGGCCCTCGACGCTGAGCAGCCGCCAGGCCACCCGGGTGCCGATGCGGACCGCGGTCTGCAGGGCGTCGCTGGTGCGGCCCTCCTGGAACTCGACGCGGCCCGCGCGGTGGAACTCCGCGCGCCAGCGGGCGTCCGGGGCGGTGGGGTCGATCAGGTGCTCGAAGGCCTGGCGCACGGCGAGTTCGACGCGGGCGGTGAACACGTCGCCGAAGCGGCCCTCCAGCGGCTGGCGGTAGGCGGGCACCGAGCGGCGGATCTCGCGCATGGCCTCGGCGGTCACCCGGCCGGTCAGCGCGCGCAGCCTGCCCGCGAAGGCCGGGGGCACGACCGCCCCGACCGGGGTCCGGTCCGGACCCGCCTGCGCCGGGACGCGCGCGAGGGCCGAGGTGATTCCCTGGCCGACGTCGACGATCCGTTCACTGCGCATTCAGGCCCGCTCCCGTGTGACAAATGGACGACGAATGTCTACTCATGCTGGTGCTGTTCCGGGCGGCGACACTAGGGAAGTCGCCACGATCGTGTCAATGATGCACCGAACAGTAGTCGATCGCCTACTCGGTGCCGCTGTCCGGGTCTCGGTGAACGGACAACTTCTCGCAGGTCAACCCGAAAGTGGGACACCGTCCACAGCGGAACGTGAGGCAATCCGCCAAACCGGTGAACCTCCACCCCCAATGTACAGCCACAATGGCGGTGAATGCTCGGTGACGCGGATCATTGCGAACACCGGTGTCGAAATACCGCGAGCATTGGGATGCCCCGGATTTTCGGCGCCTTCCGTTTTCGAGTGCGATATGCAAGAAGCAGGCCGCAGCTTGCGCTGCGGCCTGCTCCCCGGATCGCCCCGCTGCCGGTTACGGCACCACCTGGACCACGTCACCGGGCTGCAGCGAATCGAAGTACAGCTTCGCCGCGGCCTGCGAGAGGTGGATGCAGCCGTGCGACGCCTGCGTCAGGCTGCCCTCGTGGAACGCGATGCCGCTCTCGGTGAAGAACACCGCGTACGGCATGGGCGCGTCGTAGGCCTTGCTCCAGTGGTCGATGTTCTTGAAGGTCACGTGGTAGGTGCCCGGGGGCGTCTCGTACCCCGGCTTGCCGCTGGTGATCGGCACACCGCCGTAGTAGGCGACCCCGTCGGCCATCAGCCACGTCGTCTGGGTGCTCAGCGAGACGCACGCCTTGGCCTCCGGCGCGCACACCCGGCCCTGCTCGGCGGCGCTCGCGGCCGGGGCCCCGAGCGTCACCGCGGTTCCGACCGCCGCCGTCGCGGCGGCGATCCCTGCCATCCTCCGCAGCGTTCCCATCGGATTCCTCCCATCCGCCCGCCGGGGCGGGCTCGTGATCGGTGCTGCTTGCCGGTTACCTACCACCGTGGAGCGGCGGCATAACGCCAAACTTTCACGCAGCGTGTCAGCGGACACCGTCGCGGCGGACGACTCGCCGCTGTCGGTCGCACCGACCGGGGGTATCCGGATGATCTCCGGCAACGGGTGGTGATGATCGTGTCCACACCGGGCCGACGGGCGGAACACCGACCGGTTGTCGCGCGAAACCCTGTGCCCCGCGGCCGGTTGCCGGTTTGATGTGCCGATGACCTCCGCGGTGAAGGCCCGACCGGGCTGCGGGCAGCTCGGTGCGCTGCTGGCGGCCAAGGCCGTCTCGGACATCGGGTACGCGCTCGACTTCGTCTGCCTGTCGGTGTTCGTCTGGGAGCGCACGCGCTCGGCCCTGGCCACCGGCCTGGTCAGCGTGCTGCTCTACGCGGGCGCCATCGTCGGCGGCAGGCTCGGGCACGCCTTCGGCGACCGGTGGGACCGCCGCACCGCCATGATCACCGCCGACGTGCTGCGGCTGGTGGTGCTGGGGCTGCTCGCGGTGCTGCCGGACGGGGCGCAGCGGTGGTGGCTCTACCCGGCCGTGTTCGCCGTGGGGATCGGGCGGTCGGTGTTCGAGGGGACGCTGTCGGCGGCCACGCCGGTGCTCGCCGGGGAGCGGGCGCAACTGGTCAACAGCGTCCTGGCCGGGCTCAAGGGCGTGGCGTTCCTGCTCGGCATGGGGCTCTCGGCGCTGGTGGTGCCGCTGGTCGGGTTCCGCGGGGTGTTCGCCCTGGACGCGGCGACCTACGCGCTGTCGGCGGCGGTGCTGCTGGCGCTGCGGGTGCGGCTGCGCGAGGACGACCCCGGGGCGGTGGGCACCGCGCGGGTGGCGGCGTGGCCGGTGGTCGTGGCGGCCGGGCTGGTGCCGCTGTTCGCGCTGCGCGCCCTGGACGCCTTCGGCAGCTCCTCGCAGCACGTGGGCATCCCGATCCTCGGCGGCGCGCTGTCGGCGGACGGCGCCGAGCGCGTCGCCGGGCTGCTCTGGGGCGGGTGGGCGGCGGGGTTGCTGCTGGGCAGCTTCGCGCTGCGACCACTGGCCAACCGGCTCATCGCCCGCGCGCCCGGACTGGTGTTCTGCCTGTCCACGGTGGTCATGTCGCTGGGGTTCATCGGGCTGTTCCAGGCGGACACCTGGGGGCTGCGGATCGCGGCGGGGGTGGCCGCGGGCATCGGGGACGCGTTCAGCGAGATCGCGTTCAAGCAGGCCGTGCAGCGGCTGCCGGACCGCGAGCGCGGGTCGGTGTTCGGGCTGTCGCAGGTGGTGGTCAACAGCGGGTTCATGGCGGGCCTGGTGGTCACCAGCGCGGTCCTCGCCCCGTCCAGGGTGGCCGAGTGGGTGCTGCTGCTGCACGGCGTGCCGCTGCTGGCGGCGCTGGGCGTCGCCCTGCTCCGGCGCCGGGCGGCGTGATGGAATCCTACTTGGACTACGCCGGTCTCGGGCGGCTGCGGGAACCGGCGCGGGTGGCCATGGCCGCGGCTCTGAACGACGTGTTCCCCTTCGGCAGTGCCGAGATCGGGCGGGTCTTCCCCGCGCGGCGCCGGGCGCGCGCGCTCGCCGCGGGCCTGCTCGACTGCCGGGAGGACGAGATCGCGTTCGTGCCCAACACCTCCACCGGGTTGCAGTTGGTGGCCGACGGGATCGACTGGCGCCCCGGCGACGAGGTGGTGGTGTTCGAGGGCGACTTCCCGGCGAACGTGCACCCGTGGCGGCGCCTCGACGGCGTGCGCCTGCGCTGGGTCCCGCTGCGCGGCAACGGGTACCGGCTCGACGACGTCGCCGCGGCGCTCGGCCCGCGCACCCGGCTCGTCGCGGTGAGCCACGTCCACTTCGCCACCGGGTTCCGGGTGGACCTCGACGCCGTCGTGGCGCTGGCGCACGCGGCGGGGGCGCTGGTGTGCGTGGACGCCGTGCAGAGCCTCGGCGTGGTGCCGCTGTCGCTGCGGGCGACCCCGGTGGACTTCCTCGCGGCGGGCGCGCACAAGTGGCTGTGCGGTCCCACCGGCACTGGGATCTTCTTCTGCCGCGGGGAAAGGCTCGACGAGCTGCGGCTGCCCTGCGGGTGGGTCGGGTACGAGGGGGCCAACGACCTGTTCGACGGACCCGGCCTGCTGCGCTACGACCTGCGCCCGCGCCCGTCCGCCGCCAGGGTCGAGGGCGGCATGTACGACGTGCTCGCCATGGTGGGCCTCGCCGAGACCCTGGCCGAGCTGGCCGGGATCGGCCTGGGCGCGGTGGCCGCCCGGGTCCGCGGGCTCACCGCGAGGCTGCGCGCGGGGCTGCTGGAGGCGGGCTGCGAACTGGCCACCCCGGGCGAGCCGTCGGCGGACGAGTGGTCGGGGATCGTGGCGTTCCGGCACCCGGCGCGGACCGGCGGCGACCTGGTGGCCGCTCTGCTCGCCGACGGGCACCACGTGTCGCACCCGGACGGCTGGGTGCGCGCCGCCCCGCACCACTGGACCGGTGACGCGGAGATCGGACGATTCCTCACGGCCGTCACCCGCCGGGTTTCTTGACAGGACGGCCCCGGTGACCGTCTTGTCGGACGTGTTTCCCGCTGCTATGTTCCGCTCACGTTCGCCGTCGGGAAAAAGGAGCGCGAAATGTCCTACGAGTCCTGGGAATCCCTGGCCGACGAGGTCGAGATCAGCACCGGTGCCGCCGACTGCTGGGTCTGCCTCGTCGACGCCTGAGCCGCCGCGCTCGAGAAGGCACAACACGTCCGGGAGCCACCGCGGCGGGTGCACCGCCGCGGTGGTCGAACCGGTCCGAGGGGGAGTCGTCGTGGACCGCTGGGAACGCGCCCGCGGCCGGACCGGGGTGCAGGCCCCGAGCTGGCTGACCTTCGAGCTGTACCGCCCTTACCTGGACGGATCGGACTCACCGGCGGCCCCGGTGCACGCCCGCTCGCCGCTGCTGGCGGCCCGCCTGTTCCGACTGCGGGCACCGCTCGCGCCGCGCTTCGGCATGAGCATGCCCGCGAGCTTCCGCACCCTGCTGCACCGGGAGTCGGGGCTGCGCGAGCACCGCGCGACCGACCCGACCGGCCTCCCGGAACCGCTCGCGGGTGCTGATTGGCGGAAACTCACCACCGCATTCGTCCGAAAAGACGAACTGGATTCCGTCGACCGCGTCGGTTTGGCCTATTGGCTGATCGCCGTCTGTCTGCATTCCGCCGTTCTGGACGTGGTTCCGGCGGACCTCGCCGACAATGAATGCGCCGACCCGGTGCTGGCGAACCTGCAATTGGCGCGGGCCACCGCCCTTTTCGCCGTCGAGGGCTTGGGCGAGCGCACCCGCGCCGCCTACGCTCGGCTCGTCGACCACCCGCTGCCCACCCCGGCGCACGCCCAGGCCCTCGCCGCGTACGGCTACCTGCTCGCCCGGCACGCCGACAGCGACGCCGACGCCCCGCTGCACCTCGGCCGCGCCGCCGACCTGCTCAAGCGGATGGTCACCGACCTGTCCGCCTTCGACCACACGCTGCTCACCGCCCGGCTGCGGCTGCGCGAGTCGCTGCACGCCGAGCGCGCCCACGACCTGGGCCGGGCCACCGGGGTCCTCGCCGACGCCGCCGCGCTGACCGCCGCGCTCACCCCGGAGTCGCCGGAGGAGTCCCTGCTGGCGCTGGAGATGCGCCGCCGCGTCCTGGACCGCCGGGCCGACATCGCGGCGAAGTCCGGCGACCGCGCCGCCGAGGACGCGGTGCTCGCCGAGGCGGTGGCCCTGGACCCCACCGACATCAAGGTGCGGGCGCAGCTCGCCCAGGCCGCCGAGCGCGACGGCGACGACGAGACCGCCCTCGCCGGGTGGCTGCACGCCGCCCGGCTCGGCCCGTACGGGACGGCGTTCGCCCTCCTCGGCGCGGTGGGCGCGGCGCGGCGGCTGGGCCACGAGGAGTTCGCCAGGGTGCTCGCCGAGCGCGCCTTCCGCACCGCCCCCCGCTCCACCCGCACCCGCGACGTCCTGCTGGGCCTGTGCGCCGACGACGAGCCGCTGGCCGAGGTCGTCCGCCGCGCCGCCGCCCCGGACCCCGGCCGCCCGCACACCGGCAACTGGCACCACCGGATGCACGCGGCCTACTTCGACCTCGGGCAGTCCCTCTCACCCGGCCTCTACGCCGACCTGCCGACCCTGGCGCACGGGTTCGCCGAGCGCGGCACCCCGCCGGAACCCCACTGGCAGCGGCTGATGCCGCCCGCGTTCCGCGCCAACCTGGTCCGCGAGTCCGGCCTCGACGAGTTCGCCGTCGACCACCCCGCGCAGCTCCCCGCGCACCTGCGCACCCCCGCCTGGGACCGGCTCTGCGCGTGGGTCGAGGAGTTCCCGGGGGCCGACGCCGAGCGCCGGTACCTGACCGCGGCGGTGCTGTTCCGGCTGGGCTTCGGCAAGGTCGTGCTCGACCTGCTGCCCCCGGTCCCGGTGGCCGACCTCGGCGCCGACCCGGCGGAGCTGCGGCTGCGGCACTGGCGCGACGTCGTGGCCTACGTCGGCGGCGTCGGCACCGCCGTGGTGACCCCCACCGCGTCGTTCGAGATCGCCGGGCACCCCGCCTGCCCCACGCACCTGCGGTTCGTGATCGCGGTGTTCGCCGTGGTCTTCCACGCCCGCGAGACCCGTTCCCCCGACGAGGCCCAGGCCTGGCGCGACACGGCGGAGGCGGCGCTGGCGGAACTGCTCGCCGACGACGGGTACTCCGACTTCGAGAAGAAGATGATGGAGAGCCGCTTCTACCGCAGCGTCACCTACGTGCCGTTCCTGCGCGGGGACCGCGACCGGCTCACCCGGGAGATGGACCGCGCCGAGGAACTGGCCCGCGCCCTGGTCCCGAGCACCCCGTACGAGGACTTCCTGGCCCGGGAGAACCTGCGCGCCTGCCTGGAGAGCCGGTCCAAGGAGGCATTCGCCCTCGGCGACACCGCCCTGGGCGCGCGCCGGGTGGCCGAGGTCCTGGCCCTGGACCCGTACGAGCCCAAGACCCACATGGAGGTCGCCGAGGCCATCCTGATGGGGGAGGACCCCGACACCTACGCCGCCGCCGAGAGCTACCTGCGCACCGCCCGCCTCGGCCCGATCGCCACCGCCCGCGGCTACGCGCTGGCCGGGGAGTGCTTCGAGCGCGCGGGCCAGCCCGTCCTCGCCGAGGACTGCTACCTGCAAGCCCTGCGGGTCGACCCGTACGCGATCACCGCCGCCCGCGGCTGGCGGCGCGTCGGCGGCGCCTGCGGCATGGGTGGGCTGGCCGACGAGTACGCCACAACCCTGGAGGCATGGGGCGCGGGGAGGCAGACTCGACGGCCATGAGCATCGAGTGGGACCTGGTCCGGCGCCCGCCCGCCACCGCGGCGGCGGCCGTCGTCGGGGTCTTCGCGGGCGAGGGCGCCGACGCCGTCACCCCGGAATTCCTCCGCGCCGCGGGTTTCGACGCCTCGGTCGGGCAGGTCCTGCCGATCCCCGGTCTGGGCCGCACGGAGGTGCTGGTCGGGCTGGGGCCGCGCGGGCGGGTCGACGGCGCGGTCCTGCGCCGGGCGATGGCGGCGGTGGCCAGGGCCGTGACCGTGCCCAGCCTGGCCGTGACCGTGCCGGGGGAGGTGCCCGCCCCGGTCGCCGTCCGCGCCGTCGTCGAGGGCCTGCTGCTGGGCGGCTACCGCTTCACCCGCTACCGCTCCGACGCCGTGGAGCCGATCCTGGCCAGGGTGGACATCGTGGTCGCCGACGAGCGGGAGACCCGGGCGGCGCTGGCGGTCGCCCAGGTGCTGGGCTCGGCCGTGCTGCTGGCCCGCGACCTGGTCAACGAACCAGGGGAGGACCTGACCCCGGAGGTGTTCGCCGACCGGGCCCGGTCGATGGCCGCCGAGACCGGGGTCCGCTGCGAGGTCTGGGACGTCGAGCGGATGACCGAGGAGGGGCTGGGTGGCCTGCTCGGCGTCGGCCGGGGCTCACCCAGGCAGCCGCGCCTGGTGCGGCTCACGCACGAACCCGAGTCGCCCCGGGCGACGGTGGCCCTGGTCGGCAAGGGGGTGACCTTCGACGCGGGCGGCCTGTCGCTCAAGCCCACGGCCCAGTTGGTGGACATGAAGGCCGACATGGCCGGTGCCGCGGTCGTGCTCGCGGCGGTGTCCGCGCTGGCGGTGCTGGACTGCCCGCTGCGGGTGGACGCCTGGCTGCCGCTGACGGAGAACATGCTCGGCGCCGACCCGATCCGCGTCGGCGACGTGCTGACCCTGCGCGGCGGGCGCACCGTGGAGGTCCGCAACGCCGACGCCGAGGGCAGGCTGATCATGGCCGACGCCCTGGTGCTCGCCGGGGAGCGGGAACCGGACGCGATCGTGGACATCGCCACCCTGACCGACGCCGCGGCGGTCGCGCTGGGGCGCGAGGTGGCGGCGGTGATGGGCACCTCGCCGGTCTGGACCGACGCCGTGCGCCGCGCCGGGGCGCGGGCCGGGGAGGGGATCTGGCCGCTGCCGCTGCCGGGTTCCTACCGCGCGCAGCTCGCCTCGCCGATCGCGGACCTGGTGAACTACACCACAGGGGTGCGGCACGGGACGGCGTTGCTGGCGGGGCTCTTCCTGGCTGAATTCGTCCCCGAGGGCATCCCCTGGGCGCACCTGGACATCCAGGGGACGGCCGTGGCGGACGCCGACAACGGGGAGTGGGTGCGCGGCGGGACCGGTTTCGGCGTGCGCACCCTGGTGGAGCTGCTGATGGCACCCCTGCCGGACTTCGGAGTCTGACCCGCAGATCAGAGCCGGTGGATCAGTCCTTGACCGGGTGCCGGGGGATGACCGCCAGCGTGGTCCGGATGATGTCGACCAGGCTGTCCGCGGTCACCTTGGGGTCGATCACCCGCCGGGTGGCGAGCCCGATCGCCAGGTTGACCCCGGCCTCGACCAGCAGGCGGACCGGCACGGCCCCGGTGTCGGCCCCGATGGCGGTCAGCCGCTGCTCGATGACCTCGGTGAGGAAGTCCACCGTGGAGCGCTGCCGGTCGGCCTCGACCCGCACCAGCGCGTCCTCGGTCCGCGCGTCTAGGGCGAACTCCAGCTCCAGCCGGGGCCAGCCGCAGGTCATGGCGCCGTTGGCCCACTCGCGCAGCCGGTCGAGCTGCTCGTCGAGCTCCAGCGGTTCGGCGATCATCGCCCGCAGCGCGCCGAGTTGCTCGCCGTGGATGTCGCGCAGCACCAGCAGCGCGATCTCGGCCTTGCCCTCGAAGTTGGAGTAGACCGCGCCGGTGCTGAACCCGGCGGTCTCGGCGATCCGCGCGATGGAGGTCGCGTGGTAGCCGTCGGCGAGGAACATCTGCCGCGCGGTCCGCAGCAGCGACTCGCGGTTGCGGGTCTGGCTCTCGACCCGGGTCAGACGCGACATGTGCTCAACTCTACAGGTTGACAAGGAATGGATCGTACGGGTATTCAAATTCCCATATTATCCCAACGGCGGGCGGGGAACATGGCAGGCATCAACCCGGTGCTGGCGGCACTGACCCGGGGCCCGGTGGCGGATTGGCTGACCAATCCGCGCGGTGGGGTCGACGAGCGGGCATTGCGCGACGCGGTCCACGGCAAGATCGTACTGGTGACCGGCGCCTCCTTCGGGTTGGGTGAGGCCACGGCGCGCCGCCTGGCCCACGCGGGGGCCACCGTGCTCCTGGTGGCCAGGACCCGCGACGCGCTGCGGGAGGTGGTCAAGGACCTCGCGGACGCGGGCAGCACCGCCCACGCCTACCCCACCGACCTCACCGACATGGACGCCGTGGCGGCGCTCACCGAGCGGGTGCTGGCCGAGCACGGGCACGTGGACGTGGTGGTCAGCAACGCGGGCAAGTCGATCCGGCGGTCGATCTCGGACTCCTACGACCGGATGCACGACTTCGAGCGCACCATGGCGATCAACTACCTTGGCCCGGTCAAGCTCCTCCTCGGCCTGCTGCCGTCGATGCGCGCCCGCGGCGAGGGGCACCTGGTCAACATCTCCACCATCGGCGTGCGCATCCCGCCCGCCCCGCGCTGGGCGGCCTACCAGGCGTCCAAGACCGCCTTCGACGTGTTCTTCCGCAGCGTCGCCTCGGAGGCGGCCAGCGACCACGTCACCGCCACGTCCATCTACATGGCACTGATCAAGACGCGGATGTCCGCGCCCACCAAGACCTTCGACAACATCCCCGGCATGAGCCCCGAGGAGGCCGCGGAGATCGTCTGCCGGGCCATCGTGGACCGCCCGGCCAAGATCAGTCCGTGGTGGGCGGACGTGGCCGAGGTCGCCACCGCCGCGGTCCGCAGGCCGCTGGAAGCCGTCGTGAGCAAGCGGTTCGCGCTCGGCCGCAGGCGAAAGGAACTCCGCTGATGCCCCTCCCCCCGACCGCGGCGGTGCTGGGCAACGCCGTCGCCGCGCTCGCCTCCACCGGCCTGGCCCGGCAGGCCAGACCCCGGCACCTGCGCGCCTCGGCCCGCGCGCTGCGCACCACCGGCACCTCCGCGGCCACCCTGCTCGCCCTCGCCGCCGAGCACCGCCCGGACGCCCCCGGCCTGGTCGACGACGCCGGGTCGCTCACCTTCGCCCAGCTCGACGACCTGGCCGCCCGGCTCACCCAGGGCATCGCCGAGCGCTACCGCCCCGCCCAGGGCGCCACCCTGGCCATCCTGTGCCGCAACCACCGCGGCTGGGTGGCCGCCACCGTCGCCGCCGCCCGGCTGGGGGCGAACGTGGTCTACCTGAACACCGAGTTCTCCGGCCCGCAGCTCGCCGGGGTGTGGGAGCGGGTCAAGCCCGACCTGCTCATCACCGACGCGGAGTTCCTGCCGCTGGTGCCCACCGGCGAGGTCCCCACCCTGGTCGGCTGGCACGACGGCGAGGACCTGCCGGTGCCCACCATCGACGAACTCGCCGCCGAGCACACCCCGTTCGTGCCCCAGGGCAAGGTCCCCGCGGGCAAGGTCACCATCCTCACCTCGGGCACCACCGGCACCCCCAAGGGCGCCGCCCGCAAGCTCAGCCCGATGGCCGTGCTCAGCCCGGCGGTGACCATCATCCGCCGCACCGGTCTGCGCTCCGGGGACCCGGTGTCGGTGGCGGTGCCGCTGTTCCACGGCTTCGGCCTGGCGATCTGGGCGCTGGCGCTGTTCGTGCGCTGCCCGGTGGTGCTGCGCCGCCGGTTCGACCCGGAGCAGGCGCTGGCCGACGTCGCCGCGCACCGGGTCGCGTTCGTGGCCATGGTCCCGGTCATGCTGCAACGGGTGCTCGCCCTGCCCGAGCCGGTGCGCCGCGCGCACGACCGGCGCAGCCTGCGCACCGTCCTGTCCGGCGGGTCGGCGCTGCGCCCGGAGCTGGCCGAGCGGTTCATGGCCGAGTTCGGCGACGTGCTCTACAACGGCTACGGCTCCAGCGAGATCGGCATCGCCGCCCTGGCCACCCCGGCCGACCTGCGCGCCGGGGCGGGCACGGTGGGCAGGCCGACCATCGGCGTGCCGGTGCGCATCCTCGACGACAACCGCGTCCCGGTCCCCGACGGCCGCTCCGGCACCATCTTCGTCGGCGGGCAGGGCCACTTCGAGGGCCACGCCACCGGGGCCACCAAGGAGGTCGTCGACGGCCTGATGGACACCGGCGACCTGGGCAGGCTCGACGCGGCGGGCAGGCTCTACGTCGAGGGCCGCGCCGACGATATGATCGTCTCCGGCGGGGAGAACGTGTACCCGCAGGAGGTCGAGGACTGCCTGGCCCGGCACCCCTCGGTCGCCGACGTGGCCGTGCTCGGCGTGGACGACGAGGAGTACGGGCAGCGGCTGGTCGCCTTCGTCGTGACCAGGGGCGAGCAGCCCCCGGCCGAGGCGCTGACCGCCCACGTCAAGGCGAACCTGGCCCGGTACAAGGTGCCCAGGGAGATCCGGTTCCTGGGTGAACTGCCGCGCACCCCCACCGGGAAGCTGCTGAAGCGGGAGCTGCCGTCATGACCCGACGCGGACTGGTGCTCGGCTGCGGCGGCACCCTGGGCCTGGCCTGGTCGGTGGCCGCGCTGCACTCGCTGCGCCGGGAACTCGACTGGGACCCCGCCTCGGCGGAGGTGGTCGTCGGGACCTCCGGCGGCGCGGAGCTGGCGGCGATCCTGGCCGCCGGGTTCGACCTCGACGACGTCCTCGCCGCCCGGCTCGGCGACCCCGGTGCGCCCGCGCTGCTGCTGGAGCACTTCGCCGCGGGCCCGAGCGGGGTGCCGCCGCTGCCGCGCCCCGGGTTCGCCGCCCCCGGCCTGCTGCGCGCCCGCGCCCGCGGCCGGGTCGACGGCACCGCCGCCGCGGCCGGGCTGCTGCCGATCGGCACCGGCGACGCCTCCTGGCTGCTGCGCCTCGGCGAGGCGCTGGCGCCGTCGGTGCGCCACCCGAACCTGATGCTGGTGGCCGCCGACCGGCGCACCGGCAAGCGGGTGCCGCTGCGCGAACCGCTGGGCCACGCCATCGCCGCGTCCTGGGCCATCCCCGGCTGGTTCCCACCGGTCACCGTGGGCGGGCGGGAGTACATCGATGGCGGGGTGGTCTCACCCACCTCGGCGGACCTGTTGGTGCCGTTCGGGCTGGACGAGGTGGTCGTGGTCGCGCCGATGACCTCCTCCGGGCCGGTGCCCGCGCGCGGGATCGACCGGGTCGAGCGGGTGCTGCGGCGCCCGATGACCCGGCGGCTCGACGCCGAGGTGGCGGTCCTGCGCGAGACCGGGGTCCGGGTGCGGCGGGTCGAACCGACCGCGGAGGCCCTGGCCGTGATGGGGCCCAACTTCATGGACCGGCGCCGCGTTCCGGCGACGCTGGAGGCAGCGCTGCGCACCACGGTCACGGGGGAGAGATGAGCCGGTCGTTCGAGGTCCTGGTCGTGGGCGCGGGGTGCTCCGGCATCGGCGCCGCCGTGCGGCTCAAGCGGCTGGGGGTCGACTTCGCCGTGCTGGAGAAGGCCGACGACTTCGGCGGCACCTGGCGGGCCAACACCTACCCCGGCTGCGCCTGCGACGTCCCCTCGGCGCTGTACTCCTACAGCGACGAGCCGAACGCCGACTGGTCCCGGGTCTACGGCACCCAGCCGGAAATCCTGGCCTACCTGCGGGACGTGGCCCGCCGCAACGGGATCGCCGAGCACACCCGGTTCGGCGTGGAGATGTTCGGCGCCCGCTGGGACCCGGCGGCGGCGCGCTGGCGGCTGGAGACCACCGACGGCGAGTACGACGCCCGGTTCCTGATCGCCGCGCCGGGCCCGTGGAACGAGCCGCTGGTGCCCGACATCCCCGGGCTGGCGGGCTTCCCCGGGGAGATCTTCCACTCCGCCCGCTGGAACCACGACTTCGACCTGACCGGCAAGCGGGTCGCCGTGCTGGGCACCGGGGCCTCAGCGGTGCAGTTCGTGCCGGAGATCGCGCCCAGGGTGGCCGCGCTGCACCTGTTCCAGCGCACCGCGCAGTGGGTGCTGCCCAAGCCGGACGTGCGGGTCGCGCGGGCGGTGCGGCGGCTGATGGGGGCGTTCCCGGTCGTGCAGCGGTGGCTGCGCGGGGCCGAGTACGGGGTCATGGAGGCCCTGGGCACCGGCTTCCGCCACCCCGGCCTCATGCGCGCCATCCAGGCCATCGGCCGCGCCCACCTCCGGGCGCGGGTGCGCGACGACGCCCTGCGGGCCGCGCTGACCCCCGACTACACCATCGGGTGCAAGCGGCTGCTGTTCTCCAACGCCTACCTGCCCGCGCTGACCCGGCCGAACGTCACCGTGGTCCCCAGCGAGGTCGCCGAGGTGCGCGGCAGCACCGTGGTCGCCGCCGACGGGACCACCACCGAGGTCGACGCGATCATCCTGGGCACCGGCTTCCACATCCTCGACATGCCCCTGGCCGACCTGCTCCGCGACGGCGGGGGCCGCACCCTCGGCGAGCACTGGCGGGGCAGCCCGCAGGCGTACCTGGGCAGCGTGACGGCCGGGTTCCCGAACGCGTTCACCCTGCTGGGGCCGAACCTGGGCACCGGCCACTCGTCGGCGTTCATGATCCTGGAGGCGCAACTGGACTACGTCGGCGACGCCATCGCCCACGCCAGGGCGCACGGCTGGCAGACCATGTCGGTGCGCCCCGAGGTGCAGGACGCCTACAACGCCGAGGTCCAGCAGGCCGTGGCCACCACGGTCTACAACACCGGCGGGTGCCGCAGCTACTACCTCGACGCCAACGGCCGCAACAGCTTCATCTGGCCCTGGTCGACCCCGCGCCTGCGCCGCCGGGTCGGCACCTTCGACCCGCGCGCCTTCACCCCCACCACCGCCGACGAACCGGCCCAGGCGGGCTGATCCACCGTGGACGCGGGAGCGCCCGCACCGGCGAGCGGTGCGGGCGCGTCGGCGGTCAGCGCTGGTACTCCTCCCAGGTGACCTTCGGGGTGACCACGGGGCCGTCGTCGGCGCCGTGGTTCGCCAGGCCGTTGAAGCCCAGGTAGTAGTCGCCGGACTGGTGCTGGGCGGGGGTCGACTGGTCCGGGTCGCCCAGGGCCACCGCGTGGATGTGGTAGGCCCAGTCACCCTGGGCGGGGGTGCGCACCCAGGCGGCGAAACCGACCTGGCGCAGCACCCTGGCCACCGAGGTGCGGGTCGCCGCGGTCATGCCGGACACCGACAGGTCCACCACACCACCGCCGTCGTGGGTGCCCGCGGAGGTGGGGTCACCGCCGGGGTTGTACGAGCCCTGGGTGATGACCAACTGCCGGTTCAGCAGGCGCTCGGCCTCCACCAGCATGGCCCTGGTGCGGGTGTTCACCGTGGCGCCGCGGAAGGTGACCCGGGTGCCCGCGGTGACGACCCTGGTCACCGTGTAGCGGTTGGTGCCCAGGCTCTTCAGCGAGGTCTGACCGGGCAGGCCGGAGGCGTCGATGCCGGTGTAGCCCAGCGAGCGCTGGTAGGCGGCGTACGCCTCCACCGTCTTCGTGCCGAAGTGCCCGTCGACGTACCCCGAGGTGAGCAGCCCCTTCGCGTTCAGCGCCCGCTCGACCAGCAGGACACTGTCCTTGCTACCGGGGGTCAGCGCGGAGTCCGGCCTGCGGGGGTCGATCTGCGCGGCCTTGAGCACCGCTTCCATATCGACCACCGCCATGTCCACTGCTTTGATGTCCACCCCGGGCAAGGCCGCCTGGGCGGGCGAGGCCAGCCCCACCACACCCAGCAGCGCGGTCAACACCAGTGCTATCCGTCGTCCCGACATGTCCGCCAGCCAAGCGAGTCCGGCGGAGCCGGGCAAGGGGCCGTAGGGGTCACGCGCACCGGTTCAGTGGGTCACTGGAGTTCGCCGCCGCGGTGGGCGAGGGCCTCGGCGATCTCGAACAGCTTCACGTTGAGCTGCTGGGAGGTCCGCCGCAGCACCTCGTAGGCCTCGTCGGCGTCGATGCCCCTGCGCTGCATGAGGATGCCCTTGGCCTGGCCGATCACGTCCCGGGTCTCGATCGCCCGGGTGAGCTGGGCGACCCGCAGCTCGGCGAACTCCACCGCCTGGGTGTGCGCCAGGGCCAGGGAGGCGTGCGTGGCCAGCAGGAGACCGGTGTCGATGTCGGTGGGGGTCAGGGCGCCGCGGCCCCCGGAGTAGACGTTCAGGGCGCCGGATACGGGGCGGTTGTCGGTCAGCAGGGCCACCGCGAACATCGAACCGTAGCCGCGCTCCGCCGCTGCCCGCCCGAACCGCGGCCAGCGCGGCTCGTCGGCCATGTGGTCGCTGAGGGTGTAGGCGGGCCCCTCCGGGGCCGCCGCGTCCACGCAGGGCCCCTCACCCAGGGCGTACTGGAGTTCGTCGAGCTGCACCGCCACCGGGTCGGTCTCCACGGGGGTGTGGAAGCTCCCGTCCGGGCCGCGCAGCGTCACCGACACCACGTCCGCCGCCGGGATGACCTCCTTGGCGGCGGCCACCACCCGCCGCAGCACCTCCGCCACGCTCCCCGCCGCCACCAGCGCCCTGGTCAGCCCGGCGAACTGCACCGCCAGCATCCCGGCGCTGACCTCGGCGTCGTCCATCCCCGCGGTCAGCGGCATCCCGAGCACGCCCTCGTTCCCAGCCATCCTTCACCTTTCGCCCCCGCACACCCTACGTGCCCGCCCACCCGGAACCGCAGCGACGAGCGACACGCCCGCGCGCCCCGCCCGGCGCCGTCTGCGCAGGTGGGGGCGGTTCTCCCCGGGCAACGCTCAGACGACGCGGCGCAGCCACCCCCGGGTGTCCGCCACTCGGCCGTACTGCAGGTCCAGGATGTGCTCCCGCAGCGCCAACGTCGTCTTCCCCGGAGCGCCACCGCCCACCCGGACGTCCAGGTCGGCCCCCTTGAACCCGACGATCGGCGTGATCACCGCGGCGGTCCCGGCCGCGAACACCTCGGTGACCGACCCGTCCGCGCACCGCTCCCGCAACTCGGTGACGCTCACCGGCCGCTGCACGGCGGTCAGCCCGTGCTCGCCCGCCAGCGCCAACATGCTGTCGCGGGTGACGCCCTCCAGGATCGTCCCCAGCGGCGGGGTGACCAGCTCACCGTCGGAGGTCACCAGGCAGACGTTCATCGTGCCCGACTCCTCCAACCACTCGTGCTCCACACCGTCGACGTAGAGGACCTGGTCGCACCCGTGCTCGTGCGCCTCGGTCTGGGCGGCCAGGCTCGCCGCGTAGTTGCCGCCGCACTTGGCCTCCCCCGTGCCCCCCGCCGCCGCCCGGGTGAAGGTCGTGCTGATCCACAGCGTCACCCCCGACCCGGAGGAGAAGTACATCCCCGCCGGGCAGGCGATCACCGAGTACTCCACCCGGTGCGCGGGCCGCACGCCCAGGAACGTCTCACTGGCGAACATGAACGGCCGCAGGTACAGGCTCTGCTCCCCGCCGAACGCGGGCACCCACGCCTCGTCGGCCCGCACCAGTTCCTCGACGCCCGCCAGGAACTCCGCCTCGGACACCTCCGGCAACGACAACCGCCGCGCCGACCGGGCGAACCGGGCGGCGTTGATCTCCGGGCGGAACAGCCAGACGCTCCCGTCGGCGTGCCGGTACGCCTTGAGCCCCTCGAACACCTCCTGCGCGTAGTGCAGCACGGCGGCGCCGGGGTGCAGGGTGTACGGGGTGACGGGGCCGATCCGGTGGCCGTGCCAGCCCGCGTCGGGGGTCCAGGTGGCGGAGGCCATGTGGTCGGTGAAGTGGGTGCCGAAACCCGGGTCGGCCAGGATCGCGTCCCGGTCCGGGTCGGGGGTCGGGCGGGTGGTGCGGTGCAGCGGGAAGACGGCGGTCATGGGCGAATCCTAGCGGTGGGGGTGGGCGGGGGATGCGAGCTGGTGATCGGTATTTTCTATTTCCTATCTTGATAGCCAGTGGTCCTGAGTGGGGTAGAGGTGGGGTGGGGTGATCCGCTCGGCGCAGCCGCAGCCGCAGCCGCAGCCGCAGCCGCAGCCGCAGCCGCAGCCGCAGTCGCAGTCGCAGTCGGGCGATTGGCGGGATGGTGGGTTGGCCGGGTGGGAGGTTGGCGGGGTGGGCGGTTTGGGAGTGGGAGGTTGGCCGGGTGGGCGGTTCGGTGGCGGGAAGTTGGCCGGGTGGGAGGTGGCTGTGCTCGGTGGGGTTTCGGGTGGTTTGCCGCCGGGGCGGCGGTTCGGGGGTGGGATCGTCGGGTGGTCGGGGAGTGCCGGGGTGGTTGGGTGGCGACTGTTCGCGGGGTGGGTTGGTGGGGAGGTTTCGGGATTGTCGGTCCGGGCTGGTCCCCCTGGTGGAACAGGTGGGGAAGGTGTGTCCACAATGGATGGATGGGCTGTTCGGCTCAGTGGTGGGGTTGCTGTTTTCGGCGTATCGACCGGGGTGTCGGGACCCGCATATACTCACGCGGCAGTTGACCGTGCTCCGGTGTGGGCGGGAGGTGTTGTCGATGCGCAGCGTCCGCGAGGTCTGAGTTCCCTTCGGTCCACACCACTTGTGTGACCGGGTGCGGTGTGGGTGTGGTCGCGGCGCACGCGTGGTCGCACCCGCACTTCTCCCGGGAGTTCTTCCATGCCTTTGGATTCGCAGGTTCTCCGCCACCGCGAGCTTCGGGCGGAGAACGGGGTCGTTCCGCTCTACGAGTTGTCGTTGGCCGAGGCGCGGGCGGAGGACCTCAAGTCCATTCGGGACAATGAGGGTGCTCGGGAGGTCGTGGCCGAGGTGGGGGAGCGGGAGATCGCGGGGCCGGGTGGGGCGATCCGGCTTCGGGTCTACCGGCCGGGGGCGGGGGTGCTCCCGGTGCTCGTCTACTTCTTCGGCGGGGGGTGGACGCTGGGGACGATCGAGACGGCGGACGCCATTTGCAGGCGGCTGGCGAACGCGGCGGGGTGTGTCGTCGTTTCCGTGGGGTACCGGTTGGCCCCGGAGCACAGGTTCCCCGCCGCTGTGCACGATTGTGCTGCGGCGACTGCCTGGGTGGGGGAGCACGCCGGGGAGTTGGGGGTGGATGCGGGCCGGGTGGCCGTGGGTGGGGACAGTGCCGGGGGGAACCTGGCTGCGGCGGTGACCCTGGTGGCTCGGGAGCGGGGGGTCGGGCTGGTGCACCAGTTGCTCGTCTACCCCAACACCGAGTATGGGGCGGACACCGCTTCCCTGCGGGAGAGCACCGATCGGTACCTGTTCAACCGGGACTCCGTGGCCTGGTACTGGGGGCACTACCTGGCTTCCCCCGAGGACGGGGAGAACCCGCTGGCCTCACCGCTCAAGGAGCCGGACCTCTCCGGCCTGCCCCCGGCCACGGTCATCACCGCCGAGTACGACCCGCTGCGCGACGAGGGGGAGCGCTACGCCGAACGCCTGCGGGAAGCCGGGGTGGCCGTCGACCTGACCCGGTACGACGGGATGGCGCACGGGTTCTTCGCCATGTTCGGCACCGTCGACGCCGCCGGGCACGCCATGCGGGCCGCCGCCGACCGGCTGCGCGCGGCGTTCGCGGCGGACGCGGGATGACCGGCCTGGTTCCCGGCCCCGGCCCCCGCGCGGCCGACCCGCACCCCGACGGCAGGCCCACCGCCGATCTCCGCGCCGCCCACCCGCACACCGACGAGACCCGCACCTCCGGTTCGCCCCCCGCTGACCCGCGTGCCGCTGACCCGCCCCCCGCTGACCCGCGTGCCGCTGACCCGCGTGCCGCTGACCCGCGTGCCGCTGACCCGCGTGCCGCTGACCCGCGTGCCGCTGACCCGCGTGCCGCTGACCCGCGTGCCGCTGACCCGCGTGCCGCTGACCCGCGTGCCGCTGACCCGCGTGCCGCTGACCCGCGTGCCCCCGAGGCCCGCCCTTTCGGCTCGCCCTCTGTCGAACCGCCTTCGGCCGGTTCGCGCCCCTCCGGGCCGCTCTCCGCCGATCCGCACTTCGCCTGCCCGCGCCCCGCCGACCCTCGTGCCGCTGAACCCCGCGCCGCCGATCTGCGGCTCGCGGAGCTGCACCGCAGCCTGTCCGATCCGCTGCTGTCGGCCATGACCTTCCTCAACGAGGTCACCGCCCGCTTCCCCGAGGCCATCTCCTTCGCCCCGGGCAGGCCGTACGAGAAGCTCTTCGACCCGGACAGCATCGCTGAAAACCTCGCCGCCTACCGCGACCACCTGCACGCCCAGGGCCTGGACCGGGGGCAGGTGCGCACCGCGCTATTCCAGTACGGCCGCACCAAGGGGCAGATCCACGACCTCATCGCCCGGACCGTGGCCAACGACGAGGGCATCCACGTCCCGGCCGACGCCGTGGTGGTGACGGTGGGGGCGCAGGAGGGGATGCTGCTGGTCCTGCGCGCGCTGTTCGCCGACCCGGATGACGTGCTGCTGGTCGCCTCCCCCTGCTATGTCGGGATCACCGGGGCCGCTCGGCTGTTGGGCATCCCGTTCGAACCCGTGCCGGAGACCGATGCGGGGTTGGACGTGGGGCGGGTGGCCGAGGCGGTCGGGCGGGTGCGGGCGGCGGGGCGGCGGCCGAGGGCGCTGTACGTGGTGCCCGATTTCGCCAACCCGTCGGGGGCGAGCATGTCGGTGGCGCAGCGGGAGCGGTTGCTGGCGCTCGCGGCGGCCGAGGGGTTGTTGGTGGTGGAGGACAACCCGTACGGGTTCTTCACCGGTGTCGACGTGCGGGTGCCGACGCTCAAGGCGCTCGACCGGGATCGGTCTGTGGTGCACATCGGGTCGTTCGCGAAGACCTGCTTCCCCGGTGCCCGGCTGGGGTACGTGCTCGCCGACCAGCGGGTGGTGGCCGCCGATGGGTCGACCTCGCTGCTGGCTGACGCGTTGGCGCAGGTGAAGAGCATGACCACGGTGAACACCCCGTCGTTGAGCCAGGCGGTGATCGGGGGGTTGTTGGTGCGGTCGGGTTGTCGGTTGCGGGAGGCGAACGCGGAGGGGATCGCGTTCTACCGGCGGAACATGGCGTTGTTGCTCGCGGAGTTGGGGCGGCACTTCCCGCCGGGGTCGGGGGTGCGGTGGAACACCCCGGCGGGTGGGTTCTTCGCCGTGCTGACCGTGCCGTTCGCGGCGGACGCCGCCGCGCTGGAGGTGTCGGCGCGGGAGTTCGGGGTGCTGTGGACGCCGATGGAGTCCTTCCACCTCGACGGTGGTGGGCGGGACCGGTTGCGGCTGTCGTGCAGCTACGTCGACCCGGAGGAGTTGGTGGAGGGGGTGCGCAGGCTGGCGGCGTTCATCGGGTCCCGCTGACCGCGCTGCGGTCGAGGTCGGCGAGGGTCGGTCGGCCGGTGAGGGTCATGGCCTCGGTCAGCTCGTCGACGACCAGGTCCAGCACCGCGCGGACGCCGTCCGCGCCCGCGTGCGCCAGGCCCCAGACGACGGGGCGGCCCAGCAGCACGGCGCGGGCGCCCAGGGCCAGGGCGACCAGGGCGTCCCGGCCGCTGCGCACGCCGCCGTCGAGCAGCACCGGGAGTCCGGCTGCCGCGTCGACCACCTCGGTGAGGGCGTCGACGGTGGCGGGGGCGCCGTCGAGTTGGCGGCCGCCGTGGTTGGACACGATGACGGCGTCGACGCCGTGCGCTCGGGCGAGTCGGGTGTCCTCGGCGGTCAGGATGCCCTTGAGCACCAGGGGCAGCGGTGACCGTTCGCGCAGCCAGGCCAGGTCGGCCCAGGTGGTGGTCCGGTCGAACTGCTCGCGCGAGTGCCGTTCGATCGCGGAGCTGCCGTCCTGGGCGACGTGGCTGCTCGCCATCACCGACGCGGCCACGTTCACCGCCGCGACGCCCGGGGGTACGGTGAACCCGTTGCGCGCGTCGCGGGGCCGCCGGGCCACGGTGGGGGTGTCGACGGTCAGGACCAGGGCGTTGAACCCGGCGGCCTCGGCGCGGCGGACGAGGTCGAGGAGCACGGTCCGGTCGCGCAGCCAGTAGAGTTGCATCCACAGTGGACCGGATGCGGCGGCGGCGATGTCGGCGAGCGGGGTGCTGGCGAACATGCTGACGACGTGCAGCGCGCCCGCCGCGCCGGTGGCGGTGGCGACCTCGCCGTCCGGGTGGGCCAGGCGGTGGTAGGCGGTGGGGGCGATGCCGATCGGGTGTGGCAGGGCCGCGCCGAGCAGGGTGGTGGCGGGGGACACCCGGGACACGTCGGTGAGCACCCGGGGGCGCAGGGTGCGGCGGGCGAAGGCGGCGGTGTTCTCCCGCAGTGTCCACTCCGCACCGGCCCCGCCGTCGAGGTAGTCCCACACCTCACCCGGCAGGGTGGCGGCCGCCGCGGCGGCGAAGTCGGCCAGTCGGTCGGGTTTCGCCTTTTTCCCGCCGCCCATTGCGCCGTTCGGACGCACAATGCCCTCCAGTGAAGAGAATGGTCGATATCCGGTTAATTCCACACGGTTGCGGGGGTCGGCCACGCACCGCTCCCCCCGGTCACTCTACGCTGCTCGACGTGGGCGGGGTCGGACCGTGGACACCCTGCCGCAACTGGGAAAACGGTCGTACGGGCGAGTGCGGGCTACTCCTTACGGTCGACATTGACGCGGGCTGGTCCCTATGCGATTGTTCCTGCCAGTCGGACGGTAATTGAGTCGATGCGACATTCGGCCCACCCGGGTCAATGAAAGGTTTCGATGACGCACGCCGATTTCTTCTCGGACCCGTCCCCGTTTTCCGCCGGGGAATGGGTGGACACCGTTCTGCTCGCCGGGGACCCCGGCGAGGTGTGCCTGCGGCTGGTGTCCCCGGTCGACCGGGCGGCGCTGCGCGCGGTGGTCGGCGAGCGGGAGGCGGCGCTGCGCGCGGCGGGGTTGGGCGCGGGTGGCACCGTCGCGTTGCGACTGCCGCCGTCGTTGGAGTTCGTGGCCGTGCTGCTCGCCGGGTGGCGGATCGGCGCCCAGGTGGCGCTGCTGGACCACCGGTTGACCGAGCACGAGGTGGCGGGCGCGCTCGACCGCGTCGCCGCCCAGTTCGTCGTGGGCGTCGTCAGTTCCCGGGGGCACCGGTTGTGCGGCTACGCCGAGGTCGTGTCCTCGGTCGCCGCGCGCCCCGGTGGTCTGCCCGCGCGCACGCCGCATGCCCTGGTGCAGTTCAGCTCCGGGTCCACCGGCGCCTCCAAGGTCATCGCCCGCACCGCCGGGGACCTGGTGGCCGAACTCGACCGCTACGACCGGCTGCCGGGGTTTCCCCGGCGCGGTGAGCGGGTCGTGGTGCTGGCCTCCGTGGTGCACGTCCTCGGCCTGGTCGGCGGTCTGCTCAACGGGTTGCACGCGGGTGCCGAGCTGGTGTTCCCGCGCAGGCTCACCGCCGAGGGCATCCTCGCCGCGGTCGCGGGCGGGGACACGCCCGCGACGGTGCTCGGTGTGCCGTTCCACGCCGAGTTGCTGACCTCCGGCCCGGAGCCCGCGCCCGTGCCGCTGCTGCGCCGCATGGTCGTGGCGGGGGAGTTGGTGCGCCCGGAGGTGCCGCCGCGCTTCCGCGAGCGCTTCGGGGTGCCGCTGGGCACCATGTACGGGATGACCGAGGTCGGGGTGATCGCCACCGACCTCGACGGCGACCTGTGGCCCGCGGTGCGGCCCGCGCACGGCGTGGAGCTCAAGGCCGACGGCGGCGAGCTGTGGTTGCGGGTGCCCGCTTCCCCGTACCTCGGGCTGGCCGACCCGACCCGGTTCGTCGACGGCTGGCTGCGCACCCGCGACGCGGGCGCGGTCGACCCGGGCACCGGGGACGTGACCGTGCTGGGGCGGTTGGACTCGCAGATCTCCGTGGGCGGCCTCAAGGTCGACCTGACCGAGGTCGAGCAGATCCTGTCCGGGGTGGACGGTGTCGCGGAGGCGGTGGTGCTGTTCGACGGCACCGTGCGCGCGTACCTGGTGCTGTCCGGGGGTGGCGCGGTCGAGGCGGTGGAGGCGGCGCTGGCCGGGCGGCTGGCGGCGTTCAAGCGCCCGCGCGAGCTGGTGGTGCTGCCCGTCCTGCCCAGGACGGCCACCGGGAAGATCGTCCGCGACCCCGTGGTCCTGCGCGCCGCGCGGGACCGGGCGGGCGCGGTGGCGGCGACCGCCGCCCAGGCATGAGGTCCGGCACGAGGGAGGACACCCGATGAGGGACAAGGTGCGCGAGTTCGTCGTGGCCGCGCTGGCGGAGATGAACTACGACGTCGGCGACGTGACCGGGGACAGTGAGCTGGGTCCGGCGGGCCTGGACATGGAGTCGCTGGGGATGGCCGAGTTGGCGGTGCGGGTCGAGGACGAGTTCGGGGTGGCCTTCGACGACGAGGAGGCCGAGGGGTTGGCGCTGATGACCCTCGACGAGTACGCGGCGGCGGTCGTGGCGCGGTTGCCGGTCGCCGAGGCGTCCGCCTGAGATGGCCGCCGCGCAGATCCCGCCCCCCGACCGCGACGCGGTGCTGGCCATGGTCGCCGGTTACCGCGACCGCGCGCCGGGTGAGGTCGGCGAGAAGCTGGACTCGCTGGAGCTGACCTGGCTGGTGGCGCAGGTCGAGCAGCGCTACGGCGTGGAGCTGGAGCTGACCGACGAGGTGTTCGCGGGCATGGCCACGGTCACCGGGGCGGTGGACGCGCTGCGCGCGGTGCTCCCGGCGGCGACCGGTGGTCGAGCGGGTGGTTGAGCGGGTGGCGGTGGCGGCGGTGGCGGTGCGCACCGGCTTCGGCCGGGGCGGCGCCGGGCTGCTGGGCGCGGGGTTCGCGGGCACGCCCGCGTTCGCGCCGGTCACCCGGTTCGACACCGCGGGCCGCCGCACCGACCGGGCCGCCACCCTGCCCGGGTGCCCGGACCTGGCCGAAGAGTTGACCGGGGTGGTCGCGGAGGTCTGCGCCGGGCTCACCGCGGCGCAGCGGGCCGCCACCCCGGTCCTGCTCGCCGCGCACGCCGACGCGGCGAACGCCGAGGTGGCCGCCGCGGTGGTCGCCGGGACCGGGGTGGCGGGGGTGCCCAGGACCTACACCAACGCCTGCGTCGCGGCGAGCACGGCGGTGGCCGACGCCGCCACGGTGCTGCGCACCGGCCGGGCGGAGCGGGTGGTTGTGGCGGCGGGGTACCTGGTGGAGCCTGCCATGTTCGGCCTGTTCGACGCGGGCCGGGCGCTGGCCCGCGACGGCCGGGCGCGGCCGTTCAGCCGGGGCCGCCAGGGCATGGTCCTCGGCGACGGGGTGGCCGCGGTGCTGCTCACCCCGAACACCTCAAGTCCACTCGCGACGATCGAGGGCTGGGGTCGCACCGGCGACGGGCACCACGTGGTCAAGCCCGCCCCGGACGGCGGCGGGCTGGCCCGTGCGATCGGGACCGCCCTGGAGCGCGGTGGGGTCGACCCGGCGGAGGTGGGCTACGTCAACGCCAACGGGACCGGCACCGAGTTCAACGACGCCGCCGAGGTGGCCGCGCTGCGCCGGGTGTTCGCCCGCGCGCCGGTGCCGGTCAGCTCCACCAAGTCCGTGCACGGGCACGCGCTGGAGGCCTCCGGGCTGGTGGAGCTGGTGGTGACCGTCCTCGCGCTGGGCGAGGGCAGGCTGCCGGTGAACGCCGGGTACCTCGGCCCGGACCCGGCCTGCGAGCTGGACCTGGTCCTTGAACCCAGGGTCGCCGCGCCGCGCTACGCGTTGACCCTGAACTCCGCGTTCGGCGGGGCCAACACCGCGCTGCTGGTCGGTGCGCCGTGACCGGCACCCGGAGCACCGCCGAGGCGACCCTGGGCGCCCGGGTCGTCGACGCCAGGTGGCCGGAGTCCGATGTGGACACGCTGCCGTCGATCCCCGGGTTCATCCTGTCGGACTTCACCCCGCTGGTGGCCGCGGTGGCCGAGCGCTGCCTGCGGGTGCACCACGGCGAGCCGCCCGCCGACCCGGCGCGGGCCGCGCGCACGGGGCTGGTGCTGGCCAGCGCGCGCGGGGACACCACGACCCTGCGGATCGTGACCGAGGCGGTGGCGGCCGGGCGCCGGGTGCCGCCGCTGCTGTTCTTCCAGTCCAACCCGAACGCCGTGCTCGGGCACGTCGCGGCCCGGTGGGGACTGGGGGGTCCGGTGGTGTGCGTGAGCCCCACCGGCGACCCGATGGCCGACGCGCTGGCGTGCGCGGAGCTGCTGTTCGACGCGGGCGACGCGGACGAGGCGGTGGTCGTGGTGGCCGAGCTGGGCGAGGACGGGGATCAGACCGGTGGCGCGGAGGCGCTGCTGGTGACGGCGGAGGGACGGGCATGAGGAGCATCCGGGCGGCACTGGCCGCCGAGACCGGGTTGGGCGCGGGCAACGTGCTCACCACGCTGGTCGAGCGCGACCTCGACCTGGGCCGGCCCGCGCTCACCTTCGACCGCGAGGTCGACGGCGTGCCCGCCGGGACGGCCGTCACCGTGCGCCGCCTCGACGAACTGGTCCGCGCCCGCGCCGCCACCCTGCACGCCCGTGGCATCGGGATGCGCGACCCGGTGGGGGTCACCGCGAGCAGCGTCGGGGAGAACGTCCTGACCTTCCTCGCCCTCGCCCGCTTGGGGGCGATCCCGGCGCTGGTCAACGCCGGGGTGTCACCGGAGATCACCGCCCTGTACCTCAACCGGGTCGGGGTGGTCACCGTGCTGGCCGACGCCGCCCGCCGCGCCGCGCTGTCGAGCACCGGACTGTCGGGGCTGACCCCCGTCGAAACCCTCGGCACCGGCGACCCCGCCGACGCCCCCGAGCCGTACCGGTTCCACGGGGACGACCCGGTGGCGATCACCCACTCCTCCGGGACCACGGGGGTGCCGAAGGCGGTCGCGCACTCGCACTCCAGCCTCTTCGCCGCGATCCGCCACCGCCTGCGGATGCCGAAGGCCCAGGGCATCGAACGCGTCCTCTCCGCCCTGCCCGCCCCGCACGCGGCCACGCTGATCGCGCTCAACCTCGCCCTGTGCAGCGGCAGCGAGCTGTTCGCGCTCTCGGAGCAGACTGGCCGGTCGGTGGTGGCGGCGATCGAGCGGTGGCGCCCGAGCGGGGTGTTCGGCTTCGCCGCGACCTGGTCGGAGATGGCCAGGACCGACCTGCGCGGCCGGGACCTGGACTCGGTGTCGCTGTGGTGGAACACCGGCGACTGCGCGCACGAGGCGCACATCCGCAGGTTGATCTCCCACGGCCACCGCACGGTGTTCACCCGGGAGGGCCGGGTCCGGCTGCCCGGGTCGGTGTTCATCGACGGCCTGGGTTCCAGCGAGATGGGGCACTCGCACTTCCACAACACCCACACCACCGAGACCGACCGCTACGGCCGCTGCATCGGCCGCGCGCACGCCTTCGCCGAGCCGATCGTGGTGGACGCCCGGGGCAACGAACTGCCGCACGGGGAGGTGGGTGAGCTGGCGACGAAGTCGCCGACGCTGTCACTGGGGTACTGGAACGACTCGGTGAGCACCCACCGCACCCGCGTCCGCGGCTACTTCCTCACCGGCGACGCGGTCTACCGGGACGCCGAGGGCTACTTCTACCACGTGGACCGGGTCGTGGACTCGGTCGACCTCGGCGGCGGGAAGCGGCTGCACACCGCCATGTCCGAGGAGCGCGTCCTCAACGCCTGCCCCGACGTCGCCGACTGCACGGTGGTGGCGGTGCGGGCGGGAACGGGGGTGGTCACCGACGTGCTGGTGCAGCTCGACGCTGCCGCGGACCCCGCGCTCGACCGCACCGCCGCCGTCCGCGCGGCCCTGGGCGAGGACGTCGCGGCCACGCTGCGCGAGGTGGTCGTGGTCGACGACGCGCAGATCCCGCTCGGCCCCACGGGCAAGGTGCGCAAGGTGGCGCTGCGCGAGCGGTACCTGGCCGACCTGGGCGCCCGGTGAGCCGAGCGGGGGCGGTCACCGGCATCGGGCTCGTCACCCCGGTGGGCCGCAAGCCGGGCGAGGTGTTCGACGCGCTGTGCGTCGGGCGCACCGGGATCGTCACCCCACCCGAGGGGCACCCGCTGGCCGGGCTGGTGGAGGCGGCCGGGATCGGGCCGGAGGTCGACGCCGCCGAGGTGCTGCCCGCGCGGGAGTCGCTGGCGGTCGACCGGTTCGTGCTCTACGCCGTGGCCGCCGCGGACGACGCGCTCGCCGACGCCCGGATCACCGTGGGCACCGACGTCGACCCCGAGCGGGTGGCCGTGGTGGTCTCCACCGGCGGGGCCGGGTTGGAGACCTACGACCGGTACGCGCGGCTGCGGGCGGGCGGCGGTCGGGCCAAGGTGACCCCGTACCTGCTGCCCGGGATGCTGGCGAACATGGCCGCCGCCCGGATCGCGATCAAGCACGGCGTGCGCGGGCACAGCGCCTGCCTGGCCACCGCCTGCGCGGCCGGGGCCCAGTCCATCGCCGAGGCGCTGCGGCTGCTGCGCTCCGGCGACGCGGACGTGGTGGTCTGCGGCGGTGTGGACACCCCGCTGCACCCGACGGTCGCCGCCGCGTTCGGCAACGCCCGCGCGCTCGCCCGGGGCTGGGCCGAGGACCCCGGCCGGTCCAGCAGGCCGTTCGACAGGCGGCGCAACGGTTTCGTGCTCGCCGAGGGCGCCGGGGTGCTGGTGGTGGAGCGCCCGGAGTTCGCCGACGCCCGCGGCGCCGCCGCCTACGCCGGGCTGCTCGGCTGGGGGGTGACCACCGACGCCCACCACCCGACCACCCCGCGCCCGGACGGCGCGGGCGCCGCCGCGGTGATGCGCCGGGCCCTGGCCGACGCGGACCTGCGACCGTCCGACGTGGACCACGTCAACGCCCACGGCACCTCCACCCCGCTCGGCGACGCGGCGGAGGCGCTGGCGCTGCGCGCGGTGTTCGGCGACGACGGGCCAGCGGTCAGCTCCATCAAGGCGCTGACCGGGCACATGCTCGGCGGTTCCGGCGCGGTCGAGGCCGCCGCCACCGCGCTGAGCATCGCCGAGGGCGTGCTGCCGCCGACCCACCACCTCGACGACCCCGACCCGGCCTGCCCGCTCGACCACGTGCGCGGCGCCCCGCGCACCGGCGCGGTCCGGGCGGCGCTGAGCAATTCCTTCGCCTTCGGCGGGCACAACGTGAGCCTGCTCCTGGGCGCCCCCACCACCACCCGCACCCGCACCACGGCACCGACCCCGGACTGACCCCGCCCGACCCCGCCACACCGACCGCAGCAGCGCAGAGCAAGAGGACCAGCCATGCACGTTCACACCATCGACCACGTCGAGTTCCACGTCGGCGACGCCGACGACGCGGCGGCCGCGTTCCGCGCCGACTACGGCTTCCGGGTGCGCGGCGGGCTGACCGGGCCGGGCAGCCGGTCGGTGCTGGTGACCCAGGGCGCCATCCGCGTCCTGCTCACCGAGGCCACCGACGCCGGGCACCCGGCGGCGGCCTACGTGGCCCGCCACGGCGACGGCCTGGCCACCATCGCCCTCGCCGTGGACGACCCCGACGCGGCCACCGCCGAGGCGGTGCGGCTGGGCGCGGTCGTCGGGCCCGGCGGGCGGATGGGCGGCTTCGGCGACGTGGCGCACACCTTCGTCCGCGCCGACGCGCTGCTGGAGCGGGTGGAACCGGTCGACGGGGGCGCGGACAGCCCGCTGGAGCTGCTGGAGACCATCGACCACGTCGCGGTGTGCGTGCCCGCCGGTGAGCTGCTGTCCACGGTGGCCCACTACGAGCGGGTCCTCGGGTTCGGGCAGGTGTTCACCGAGCACATCCAGGTGGGGTCGCAGGCGATGAACTCCATCGTGGTGCAGAGCCCCAACGGCCAGGTGACGCTGACCCTGCTGGAGCCCGACACCACCGCCCTGCCCGGCCAGATCGACGCGTTCCTGGCCGCGCACGAGGGGGCGGGCGTGCAGCACCTGGCGTTCGGCACCGCCGACATCGCCACCGCCGTGCGCACCCTGGCCGGGCGCGGGGTGCGCTTCCTGTCCACCCCCGGCGCCTACTACGACGAGCTGGAGCGCCGGGTCGGGCGGGTCGCGGTACCGGTGGACGTGCTGCGCGAGCTGAACGTCCTGGTCGACCAGGACACCGAGGGCGAGCTGTTCCAGATCTTCGCCCAGAGCACGCACCCGCGCCGCACCCTGTTCTTCGAGCTGATCGAGCGGCTGGGTGCGCTGACCTTCGGCAGCGCCAACATCAAAGCCCTCTACGAGGCCGTCGAGCGCGAGCGGGCCGCCGCCCCGACACCGACCGCGACCCGCTGACCGGGGAGGACCCCCATGACCGCTGAACTCACCGACACCCACGCCCTGTCCGACGTCGAGGCGGCGCTGCTGCCCACCGACGCCGAGGTGGCCGAGTACGCGCGGCGCGGCTGGTACCTCAGCCGCAAGCTGTTCACCGACGACGAGGTCGCCGCCCTCATCGACGCCAGTGAACGGTTCTACGCCCACGGCGCCGACCGCGAACTCCCGGTGCGCCCGCCGAACCTTGCCTACTGGACCCCGGAGGACGGCCCGGACGTGCAGCGGCACAACGACTACGTCCACCACCTGCACGACGAACTGGGCTCGATCCTGCGCAAACCGCTGATCGGCGCCGTCGCCGCCCGGCTGGCCGGGGCCCAGGAGATCCGCATCTGGCAGAGCACGCTGATCCTCAAGCCGCCGCGCCCGCACGAGCCGTCGAACCTGGTGCCCTGGCACCTGGACCGGCACTACTGGCAGACCTGCACCTCCGAGCGGATGCTGACCGCGTTCATCCCGTTCCACGACTGCGCGGTCGTCAACGGCACCATCACCATGGTCGACGGCAGCCACCGGTGGGCGGAGGTCCCCGGCGACGACTCCACCCGGCACTTCGCGGCCCGCGACAAGGCCGAACTGGAGGCGCTGCTGGCGGCCAACGCCGCGCACAACGGCGCCGAGGTGTCCCGGGTGCCCGTGCTCATCCCCGCCGGGCACGTGAGCTTCCACCACTGCCGCACCTACCACGGCAGCGGCCCGAACCTTGCGGCCTCCCCGCGCCGGGCGGTGTCGCTGCACCTGCAGGACGGCGACAACCGGTGGCGGCAATACCACCGGCCCGACGGTTCACCTGTCATCTACAACCACGACGTCCTCGTCCGCCGCGACGCCGCCGGGAATCCCGACTACACCGACCCGGAATTCTGCCCCGTCCTCTGGCGGGCCTGACCCGGGAAAAGCGGAAAAGCCCGGCCGGAAGTCGGCCGGGCTGTTTCCGCGCGACAATTCCGCTATCGGATCTGCCGGGCGAACATCCGGGTCGCCCAGAACACCGAAAGGGCGGCCAAAGCGATCACGATCAGCATTCCCTGCCACACCGCCGGGTCGCCGGGGGAGCCGGTGAACAGCGCCCGGGTGCCGTTGGTCGTCCAGTAGATCGGGTTCCACTCGGCGATGCCCACCAGCCACGCCGGGGCCAGCGTCAGCGGCAGCAGCACCCCCGACAGCAGCGACAGCGGCTGCGACACCGCGTTGATGATCGGGCCCAGCGCGGCCGGGCTGGGGATCAGCATGGCCATCGCGTAGGACAGCGCGCACGCCATCAGCGCCATCAGGGCCAGCATCAGGTACGCCAGCAGCAGCCAGCCGACGTTGACGCTGAGCCCGAACGGCAGCGCGATCACGGTGATCACCACCGCCTGCCCCATCAGGGTGGTGACCTCGGAGAACGCCCGGCCCAGGATCAGCGCGGGCCTGCTCACCGGGGTCACCCTGGAGCGCTCGATCACCCCCGAGCGCAGCTCGGCGAGCAGGCCGAACCCGGCGAAGAAGCCGCTGAGCAGCACCAGCACCACCAGCAGGCCGGGCACGTAGACCCGGTACGCCTCGGCGTAGGTGGTGGCGCCGGTGGGGGCCAGCGCCGTCTTCAGCAGCGGGGCGAACAGCACCAGGTAGGTGATGGGCTGCACGAACCCGATCACCAGCCGCGCCGGGGTGCGCAGCACGAGCAGCAACTGCCGCTGGTAGACGAGCCAGGTGTCGCGGAGGAACTTCATGTCCGGGGGTCTCGCTTCCTCGTCGTCGTGCCCGCTGCTACTTGTCGCGCAGGGAGCGGCCGGTCTTGATCAGGAACACGTCGTCGAGGCTGGGCCGGTGCAGCTCCAGGGTGTCGAAGGCGATGTCGTCGGCGTCGAGGGCGCGCATGATCTGCGGCATGGCCGTGGTCGCGTCGTCGACGTAGAGGCGCAGCCCGCCGCGCTCGTCCAGGTCGAGCTTGCGCACGTAGGGGCGGTCGCCGAACAGCTCCCTGGCGCGCGGGCCGGAGCCGTTGACCCCGACGGTGACCACGTCACCGGCCACCTCGTGCTTGAGCTGCGCCGGCGTGCCGCCCGCCACGACCTCGCCGTGGTCGATGATCGCGATCCGGTCGCACAGGGCGTCGGCCTCGTCCAGGTAGTGGGTGGTGAGGAAGACGGTCATGCCCTCGTCGCGCAGCCTGCGCACCTCGTCCCACAGGTGCGCCCGGGACTGCGGGTCCAGGCCGGTGGTGGGTTCGTCGAGGAAGAGCACCCGGGGGCGGTGGATGATGCCCATGGCGATGTCCACCCGGCGCCGCTGCCCGCCGGAGTAGGTGCGGCAGAGCCGGTCGGCGAAGTCGGCCAGCTCGAAGGCCACCAGTGCCTGCTCGGTGCGCTCGACCGCCTCGGCCTTGCCGATGCCGTACATCCTGGCTTGCAGCACCAGTTCCTCGCGGCCGGTGACCTCGTCGGTGGTCGTGCCGCCCTGGGCGACGTAGCCGACCCGCCTGCGCACCAGGCCCGGCTCCCTGCGCAGGTCGGCGCCCGCGATGGTGACCGTGCCGCCGTCGGGTTCGAGCAGGGTGCACAGCATCCGCAGGGTCGTGGTCTTCCCCGCGCCGTTGGGGCCGAGGAAGCCGAAGACCTCGCCCTCGCCCACCGACAGGTCCACCCCGCGCACCGCATCGACCTGGCGGGTCTTGCCCCGCTTGCCGACGCTGAACGACTTGCGCAACCCGCTGACCTCGATCATCACGCGCTCCTGCTCCGGCAGGCCGCGGCCTGCTCTGTGGGTTCGGGTGGCGGTTCGGGTGCCGCCGCGCCCGCGAGTGCGGCCAGGTGCCGGGCGGCGGCCGGTGCCCCGCCCGCCGCGGCGAGGGTGTCGCGGACCGCCGCCGCGCCCGCCCGCGGCGCCGGGTCGTCGAGCACCCCGGTCAGCGCCGCGCGCAGCACCGGCGCGGTCGAGCGGGCGAAGTTGACCCGCACCCCCGCCCCGGCGCCGACGACCCGCGCGGCGTTGATCGGCTGGTCGTGCCGGATCGGGGCCACCACCAGCGGCACCCCCACGGCCAGGGCCTCGCTGACGGTGTTGAGCCCGCCGTGGGTGAGCACCGCCGACATGCGCGGCAGCAGGTCCAGCATCGGCACCCGGCGCCGGGCCAGCACGTGCGCGGGCAGCGGCGGCAGCGCCTCCGGCGGGGCGACCACCACCGCCCGCACCCGCTCGCCCAGCGGGGCCAGCGCCGCGACCGCCTCGCGCAGGAAGCGCGCGGTGATGTCGTCGGCCAGGGTGCCCATCGACACCAGCACCCCGGCCCGCCCGTCCAGCCACTCCCAGGGGAAGTCCGGTTGGTCCGGGCGGGTGCCCACGGTGGGGCCGACCAGGGCGAAGTGGTCCGGGAACGGGCCCGGTCCGGCGAGCGGGCCCGCCGCGCAGGACAGCACCAGGTGCGGGGAGAAGCGCGGGTCGGTGTAGGCGTGCGCGGGCAGGCCCGCCTTCGCCCACAGGCCGCGCAGCCGCTCCTCGATCCACGCGGTGACCTGCGGCATCGCTGAGAGCGGGTGCCCCAGGTCCATGGTGGAGGCGACCACGGTGGCCCAGGTCAGGCCCAGCCGGTGGGCCACCAGCGCGCCCGCCGGGCAGTGCTGGTCGACCACCAGCACGTCCGGGCGGAACTCGCGGGCGGCCCGCTCGACGGCGGGCAGGGTGAAGGTGGCGAACGGGACGATGAACCGCTCCCAGACCGACTTCACCGCCGCCAACCCGTGGTCGGACTGCGGGCGCAGCAGCCGCGACCCGGTCGGGAAGACCACCGCCCCGGCGCCCAGCAGCGGGCGCAGCACCGCCTCCGACCCGCACCAGGCCACCTCGTGCCCGGCGGCGAGCAGTGCGTCGGCGATGCCCTGGGCCGGGTTGACGTGCCCGGCCAGCGGCGGCACGACCAGCAGGAACCGGCTCATCCGGCGACCGCCGCGCGCACGTGGTCGACGACGTCGGCCACGGTCAGCCCGATGATCGCCTCCAGCGGCAGTGAGTTGACGTGCGCGGGCAGGTCCACCCCCGGCCCGAACCGGCGCGCCAGGGCCGCCTGGAGCGCGGCCAGGTCGACGCTGTCGAACCGCAGGTCGCCCTCCAGAGTGGCGTTCGGCCCAATCTCCGGCACCTGCCCGCCGCAGGACTGCGCGACCTGTCGGACCATTCCGGCGATCTCGTGGGAAATGCACACCGCCAAACCCTTTCCCTCGCTTGCGCGGAACGTACCCCAGGACTCGCGCGGCCGTCACGGGAAAGTTCACCGGCGCCGCCATTCGGCACTTCCCGGCTGGCGATCGGTGTATTGACACGGTCGGAGTCCGCTGCTGAGAATGCCCCGGAGAACGCATTGTCCGGCGGGGGAGAAATCACATGGCCGACACCATCCTCGTCGATTTCCACGGACCGGGCGCCGGGGTGGGGGAGCTGACCTGGGGGCAGCGCACGGTGTGGCGGGCGATCGCGCTCACCGGGGAGTCCGAGACCATGGGCGGCATCGTGGAGCTGCCGCCGGGGACCACCGTCGAGCACACCACCCGGGTCCTGCGCTACGTCATGGGCAGGCACCAGTCGCTGCGCACGCTGCTGCGGTTCGACGCCCCCGACGGCGGCCCGCGCCAGGAGGTCCACGCCCGCGGCACGATCGGCCTGGAGGTCGTCGACGCCGGGGGCCGCGACCCGGCGGCGGTGGCCGCCGAACTGCGCAAGCGCTACGAGACAACGGGTTTCGACTCCGCGAAGGAGTGGCCGGTGCGGATGGGCGTGGTCGTCGTCGACGGCGCCCCCACCCACTCGGTGGCCGTCTACAACCACCTCGCGCTCGACGCGCACGGCATGGAGGCGCTGATCGCCGACCTGGCCACCATGGACCCCGAGACCGGTGAGGCCACGGTTCCGCTGACCGCCGTGCAGCCGCTTGAGCTGGCCCGCCAGCAGCAGCGCCCGCACGTGCGCCGCAACAGCGCCTCCGCCCTGGACTACTGGGAGCGGGTGCTGCGCACCGTGTCCCCGCTGCGCGTCGAGGGCACCTCCGAGGACCCGCGCTCCCCGCGCTGGGGCACCGTCGAGTTCACCTCGCCCGCCGCCCTGCTGGCGGGCCGCGCGGTCGCCGCCCGGCTGGCCACCGACACCTCCCCGGTGCTGCTCGCCGCCTTCGCCACCGCGCTGGCCACCACGATCGGCAACAACCCGGTGGCACTGCAACTGGCCGTCGGCAACCGCTTCCGCGACGCCGTGCGCGACTCGGTGTGCACCATGGCCCAGACCTGCCCGCTGCTGATCGACCTCGCGGGCGCCACCTTCCCGGAGGCGGTCGCCCGCGCCCGGCAGGCGGCCGTGGTGACCTACAAGTACGCCTACTACGACCCCGAGCAGCGCGCCGCCATGGTCGCGGCGGTCAAGGAGGACCTGGGCGTGCCGGTGGAGCTGGACTGCTACTTCAACGACCGCCGCCCGCCCGGCAGGCAGGAGCGGTTCACCGAGGTCGCCACCCCCGCCGAGATCGAGGCCGCCCGCGCGCTGTCGATCCACGAGTGGACAGAGTGGACGGACGCGCCCAGTCCGCTGCTCTACCTCAACATCGACGAGGAACCCGGCGCGCTGCGCTTCGGCCTGACCGGCGACACCCACCGGGCCGCACCCGCCGCCCTGCTCGGGGTGCTGACCGAGGTGGAGTCGGTGCTCGTGGCCGCCGCCGATCCCGGCGGGGTCGGCGCGTGACGGCGCTGCTGGAGGTCGCCGCGCACCTGCCGTCGACCCGGTTCCCGATCGAGGACCTGGCCGAGCGGCTGGGCCTGCACGACCGGCAGGTCCGGCTGTTCCGCCGCTTCCACGGCCTGGCCGAGGTCCGCCTCGCCCCGGGCGGCTCACTGCTGGACCTGCTGCTCGCCGCCGCCGCGCGCCTCGACGGCCTGGCGGGCAACGAGCACCGGGTCCGGTACGTGGTCCACGCCAGGGGGATGCCGGTCGCGGTGCCCTACCCGCACAACCCGCTGCGCGAGCTGTGCCGCGCGCTCGGGCTCGAGCACGCCCTGTCGTTCACCCTGACCCACCAGGCTTGCGCCACCGGCCTGCTGGCCGTGGACGCGGTGGGCCGGATGCTCGCCGCCGACGGCGACCCGGACGCGCTGGCCCTGGTGCTGGCGGGGGAGAAGACCTACACCCCGGACGCGCAGCTCGTGCCGGAGACCGCGATCTTCGGCGAGGGCGCCGCCGCCGCCCTGGTGTCCACAGGGGACGGACCGGGGCGCGGTGACCGGTTGCTCGCCTACGCCACCAGCGCGCACGGCGAGTTCGACGGCAGGCTCCGGCTCGACCGCGACCTGGCCGTGCGGTTCCAGAACGAGTATCCGCGACTGCTGGCGGAGGTGCTGCTGGCCGCCGTGGACAAGGCCGGGCTGACCTTGGACGACATCGCGCTGCTGCTGCCGCACAACGTCAACGCCGTCTCCTGGCGGCGGGTGTGCAAGCGGATCGGGTTCCCGGTGCGGCGGGTGGTGCTCGACAACGTCGCCGTCGTCGGCCACAGCTTCGCCGCCGACCCGTTCCTCAACCACCGCACCGCCGTCGACGGCGGGCGGCTGGCACCGGGGGACCGGTACCTGGTCGGCGCCGCGGGCCTGGGCGCCACGTTCTCGGCCATGGTGCTGCAACACGACCCGACCGGACCGACCCACAACAGCACAGACCAGGACAACACAGACCAGGACGGCGTGAGAGCGAGAGGGAACCGATGACACAGGTTGCGGACCTGCGCGGGCAGGTCGTGGAGAGCATCGGCCTGCTGCTGCCCAGGGTGCTCAAGCGCGAGGTCCCCGACCTCACCCCGGACACTCGGCTGTTCAGCGAGCTGGGCCTCAGCTCGGCGGGCACGCTGGAACTGCTGCTGGAACTGGAGGACACCCTGGAACTCCAGATCGACGTGGAGGAGATCGACCAAGCCGACCTGGAGACCGTCGCCACCCTGGCCGAGTACGTCGCCACGCACACCGTCGCGGACGAGTGATGCTGACCGTCGGCCCGCCCCCCGCGATGGCCGCCGCCGCGCCCCGGCTGTCCGGCGCGGTGGGCAGGGTCTTCACCGGCACCTCGCCGACGGCGTGGGACCCGGCGCTGCGCCCGTTCCTCGCCGACCTGGTCCGCCCATTCGGCACCGGCCTGCGCGAGGACCTGCTCGTCGACGGCGCCGGGCACTCCTTCGGTGAGATGGCCGAGGCGCTGCTGCCCGACCTCGTCGACGACCGGGAACCGGTGGACCTGCTTGTCCTCGCCTACGCCCTGCACGACCTGCGGCTGGGCCGCTCCACCGCGACCCACCTCAGCGACCGCTGCCCCGGCCGCCCGGCCGCGTTCGCCGTGTGCGACCAGGGTTCGGCCGCGCCCTTCACCGCGGTGCGGCTGATCGAGTCCTACTTCGCCGGTGGCGCCTGTTCCCGGGCGGTGCTGCTGGTGGTGGAGCAGTCCGCGCTGCACTACGAGCTGGCCGCCCCCGCGCCGCTGCCGGACCGGCACACCGCCGTCGGGCTGCGCTTCGACACCGACGGCGCCCCGCTGACCGTTCGCCAGCGCACGGCGGTCGAGCCCGCGCGCGTCGCGGCAGTGCTGGCCGCCGAGGTCGCGGCGCTGCGCGGCGACCGCGCCGACACCACCCTCATCGCCTGCGCCCGGCTCGCCGGGCTGCTGCCCCCGGGCATCGCGCACGTGGTCGCCGCCGAGGGGCAGCCCTGCACCGGGGTCTGGTACGAACTGGCCACCGGGCGCCCGGAGGGCCTGGTGCTGCTGGCCGAGTACACACCGGAAGCGGGCGTGCTCAGCCTGTCCGCGCTCGACGTGCCCGCCCCCGCCCGCCCACTGGCCGACGCGCGGGCGGTGGCCGGATGACCAGCGTGCACGTCTGGCTCGTCCCCGACCTCCCCGACGCCGTCCTGGACCGGCTGGAAGGCGTGCTCGACCCCGAGGAGCGGCGCCGGGCCGCGGCGCTGGACCCGCCGCGCCGCCGGGAGTTCGTCGCCGCGCACGGCGCCGCGCGGGCCGTCGTCGGCAGGCGCCTGGGCCTGGCCCCGGCCGAGGTGCGCTGGCGGATCGGCGCGCACGGCAAACCGGAGGTGCCCGGGGTCAGCGTGAGCCTGTCCCGCTCCGCCGGGGTCGCCATGGTGGCGCTCACCCGCGACCGGCCGCTCGGCGTGGACCTGCAACGCCTGCTGCACACCGACGCGGTCCGCACCGCCGAGAGGTTCTTCGCCGCCGAGGAGGCGCACCGGGTGCGCGCCGCCGCCGCGGCCGAACGCCCCGCCCTGCTCACCCGCCTGCTCACCCGCAAGGAGGCCTGCGTCAAGGCCGCGGGCGGGCGGCTGTTCCCCGGCCTGCGCCGCGCGGTGCTCGACCGGGACATGGTCGGGGAGGCGGACGGGGGCCGGTACCGGGTCCGCGACCTCACCGCACCCGCGGGCTTCGCCGCCGCCGTCGCCGTCGGGGGCACGGCGCCGTACCGGGTGCGCGCACACCGATGGCACGAACGGGAGACCCCATGACCAGCACCATCCCCAGCGCGAACCCCACCGCCCCCGTGCCGCCCCGGGTCCCGGGGAGCGGCCTGCCGATCCCCACCGCCGTCCCCGGGGTCTTCCTCTACCCGGAGGCGTTCGAGCGGGTGGTCGACGCGCTGCGCGCCGGGGTGGCCCGGCTGGCCGCGACCGAGCCGTTCCAGCGGTTGGTCGTGCCGCCGGTGATCTCCCGGGCCACCATCGAACGCGCGGGCTACGTCGAGGCGTTCCCGCAACTGCTCGGCACCGTGCACGGCTACCGGGGCACCGCGTCGGGCTGGGCCCGGCTCCGCCCGCTGGTCGGCGCGGGCGGCGACTGGCACGCCCAGCAGGAGATCCGCGACCTGGTGCTGCTGCCCGCCGCCTGCTACCCGGTCTACGCCGCGCTCGCGGGCACCGCCGTCGACACCCCGGCCAGGGTCACCGTGCAGGCCACCTGCTTCCGCGACGAGGCCACCGGCGAGGCCGGGCGGCTGCGCTCGTTCCGGATGCTGGAGCTGGTCACCGCCGGGGCCGAGGAGCACTGCCTGCGCTGGCGGGCGGACTGGCTCGACCGGGTCGGCCGGTGGTTCACCGACCTGGGGCTGGCGCCGGTGGTCGAGGCCGCCGACGACCCGTTCTTCGGACCGGGCAAGAAGGTGTTCCAGGCCGCGCAACGCCTCCAGGAACTCAAGTTCGAGCTGAAGGTCCCGGTGGCCGACGGCGTGGTGCAGGCCGTGGCGTCGGCGAACCACCACAAAGACCACTTCGGCGTCGCCTTCGACCTGACCGCCGACGCCGCCCCCGCGCACACCGCGTGCCTGGCCTTCGGCCTGGAACGGCTGGCCATGGCGCTGATCCACGCGCACGGCGACGACGCGGCGGCCGTGCTGGAGGCGACCACGTGAGCGTCCTCGACGAGGTGCCCGCCACCGAGGCGCGCAGCGCGGTGCCGGACAGCGCGGCGCTCTACCGGACGATCCGGTTCATCCGCCGCTTCGAGGAACGCGCGGTCGAGCTGGTCAAGGCGGGGGAGATCCGCAGCGGCATCCACCCCTGCATCGGGCAGGAAGCCGTCGCCGCCGGTGCCGTCGCCACCCTCGACGCCGACGACGTGGTGCTCTCCGGTCACCGCGGTCACGGCCACCTGCTGGCCAAGGGCTGCGACCCGGCCCGGCTCATGGCCGAGCTGGCGGGCCGCGCCACCGGGATCGACCGCGGCCGGGGCGGGTCGTTCCACCCCTCGGACTTCTCCGCGAACGTCTTCAACGCCACCGGCACCGTCGGCCACGGCGCCGCCATCGCCGCGGGCATCGGCTGGGCGGCGGCCACGGCGGGCTCCCCGCGCGTGGTGCTGAGCTTCTTCGGCGACGGCGCGGTCAGCCAGGGCGCGCTGCTGGAGGGCTTCAACCTCGCCGCGCTGTGGCGGCTGCCGGTCGTCTACGTGTGCGAGAACAACGGCTACGCCACCACCCTGCCCGCCGGGGCCGCCATCGCGGGCACGGTCGTCGGCCGCGGCGAGGCGTTCGGCATCCCGTCGTCCTCGGTGGACGGTCAGGACGCGGAAACCGTGTACGCCGCCGTGCGCGAGGCGGTGGTCCGCGCCAGGTCCGGCGGTGGTCCCTCGCTGCTGGAGATGCGTACCTACCGCTACCACGGGCACCACACGTTCGAGCTGAAAACCCGGCTCAGGTACCGCGAACAATCCGAAGTGGACTCGTGGCTGGGCAGGGACCCGCTGCTGATCCAGGCTGCCCGGGTCGCCGAGGACGAGCGCGCCCGCGTCGACGCCGAGGTGGAGGCGCGGCTCGACGAGGTGGTCCGGTTCGCGGTGGCGAGCCCGTACCCCGACCCGGCCACCGCCACCGACCACCTGCACGCCGACGGACTCCGCCCGCGCCCCGGGTCCGCCCGATGAGCCCCGCCGGGGAGGAGTGACGCCGTGCCCAAGCTGTCGTACCTCAAGGCCCTGCACCGCGCGCTCCGCGACGAGATGGACCGCGACGAGTCGGTGTTCGTGCTGGGCGAGGACATGAACTTCGCCCTCACCAACACCACCTCCGGCTTCCTGGACCGCTTCGGCGCCGACCGGGTGCTGGAGATGCCGCTGTCGGAGCAGGGCTTCACCAACTTCGCCACCGGCGCCGCGCTGGCCGGGCGGCGCCCGGTGGTGGAGTTCCAGATCCCGTTCCTGCTGCTGCTGGTGTTCGAGCAGATCACCAACCAGGCCAACAAGTTCCTGCTGATGAGCGGCGGGCAGCGCAGCGTCCCGGTCACCTACCTGATGCCCGCGGGCGGGCACCGGCCCGGCTGGGGCGCTCAGCACTCCGACCAGCCCTACAGCCTGTTCGCGCACATGGGCGTCAAGACGGTCCTCCCGGCCACCCCCACCGACGCCTACGGCCTGCTCACCACCGCGATCCGCGACGACGACCCGGTGGTGGTGATCGGCCCGCTGGCCTGCCTGGGTGTCCGCGAGGACGTCGACCACGCCGACCTGGTCCCGGTCCCGCTGGGGAAGGGCCGCATCCACCGCGCGGGCACCGACGTGACCCTGGTGGCCACCGGGCACTTGGTCCACGAGGCGATCGCGGTCGCCGACGACCTCGCCGGGGACATCTCGGTGGAGGTGTTCGACCCGCGCACGGTGTACCCGTTCGACTGGGACCTGCTGGCCGAGTCGGTCGGGCGCACCGGGCGCCTGGTCGTCGCCGACGACACCAATCGCTTCTCCGGCCTGGGCGCGGAGGTCCTGGCCACCGCCGCGGAGGAACTGCCGCTGCGGGTGCCGCCGAAGCGGGTGAGCAGACCCGACGGCGCGGTCGTGGGCGCCGCCCCCGAACTGGACGCGGTGTTGCAGCCGACCCGCGAGCAGATCGCCGACGCCGTCCGCTCGGTGCTCAAGGAGTCGGGGTGGGGCGCGTGACGGCGACCCTCCCGGCGGTCGAGCGGGTCCCGGTCCCCTTCCGCGGCGACGGCGCGGGCACCGGACCGCTGACCTGGGGGCAGATCGGCATCTGGCAGGCCATCGCCGGGTCCGGCGAGTCGCGGACCATGGGCGGGTCCACCTCGATCGCGGGTCTCGGGCTCACCGTGGCCGACCTGACCGACCTGCTGGCCTACGTCATGCGCAGGCACCCGGCGCTGCGCACCCGGCTGTTCCTGCGCGCGGGCGCCGACCCGCTCCAGGTCTGCTCGGCGGCAGGCGAGGTGCCGCTGGAGGTCGTCGACGCGGGCAGCGCCGACCCGGCCGAGGTCGCCGCCGCCCTGGAGGAGCGCTACGCCGCCGTCCCGTTCGACTACGAACACGAGTGGCCGGTGCGGATGGGCGTGGTCCGCGTCGGCACCGAACTGACCCACATGGTCGCGGTCTACCTGCACCTGTCCATGGACGCCGGTGGCCTCGCCGCCCTCATCGCCGACATGGCCGCCCGCGACCCCGCCACCGGGGAAGGCCCCGACCTCGACGCCGTGGCGCCGCTGGAGCAGGCCGCGCAACAACAGCGACCCGCCGCGCTGCGCCAGTCCGCTGCCGCGCTGCGCCACTTCGAGCGGGTGCTGCGCACCGCCCCGGCGAGCCGGTTCGGCCCACCCCGGCACACCGACCCGCGCCCGTACCGGATGATCCGCTACCGCTCGCCCGCCACCCGGCTCGCCGTGGACGCGGTGGCCCGCCGCTCCGGGGTGAGCACGTCGGCGGTGCTGCTGGCCTGCTTCGCGGTCGGCCTGGCCAGGGTCACCGGGTCCAACCCGGTGCTGGCGATGCTCATGGTCGGCAACCGCTTCCGCCCCGGCTTCGCCCGGTCGGTGAGCACCCTGGTCCAGATCAGCCCGTACCTGATCGACGTCGGCGACACCACCGTGGCCGAGGCGGTCGCCAGGGCGGCGCGCAGCACGATGAACGCCTACAAGCACGCCTACTACGACCCCAACCACCAGGACGAGGTCCTGGCCCGGGTCAATGGCGAGCTGGGCACCCCGTTCGACTACTCCTGCTTCTACAACGACCGCCGCGCCGCCGACCGCGTCGCCGAGGACGCCCCCGACCCCACCCCGGAGCAGATCGCCGCCGCCCTGGCGCGGTCGGAGGTCCACTGGGAGGACGAGCCGGGGATGCCGAGGCAGAAGCTGTACCTGCACCTCGACGACCCGGTCGACCCGGTCACCGGGGAGGTGGTGGTCGACTTCGCGCTGTCGGTGGACACCCGGTACTTCACCGCCGCCGACACCGAGGCCGTGGTGCGCGCGATCGAGGCCGCCGCCGTGCAGGCCCACACCGACCCGGGCGCCCGCACGGGCGTTCCCGCCACCCCCGCCGAGCACCCCGGCCAGGCACCCGAGGAGGTGTCCGCATGATCGAGATCAAGTGACCCCGCCGCGCGGGCCGAACCCACCGTCCCCGCCGAGCACGCGGGCCAGATCCCCGGGAGGTGCGCACATGATCGAGATCAAGTGAGGCAGGCGACCGCCGGGCGCAGGCCCGGCCCGTCGACCCCGGTTGTGGGGGCGTGCCCCGCCCGCCCCCACAACACCCGGCCGCTCAACCGGTCCTGAGCACCCCGATCGCGGCCTCGGCGATCACCGTCTCCATGATCACCGGCAGTTCCAGCAGTTCCTCCGGGCTCAGGTGGTCGGTGTCGCCGCACACGGTGAACACCGTGCCCGCGTCGGTGTCGTCCACGTGCAGGTACAGCGTTTCCCCGGGAGGCGCCGGGAACGGCCAGGGCTCCCACTGCGCCGTCGCCCGCCCGAGGGCCGCCCGGACCTCCTCGGCGGAGGCGGTGGCCGGGGTGTCCCGGACGCGCCTGCGGTCGTTGAACAGCACGTCGGTGTGCACCTGCTCGCCGCGTTCGGCGGACACCGAATCCAGCAGCGCCAACCGTTGCACCGGGTCGTGGTAGGCGTTCTTGTACGCGTGCAGCGAGGCCCGCCAGGCGTTGCCGACCACCGCGCGGAAGTCGGCGCCGGTGTCGATGGCGCACAGGCCGAACTGGCTCACCGCGCCGACCGACCCGGCCAGGTCCGGGCGGAACCGGTTGTGCACCACCAGCCGCACCACCGCCGTCGCCACCCCGGTCAGCCGGGCCACCGCCACCGCGTACGCCGCCAGCAGCACGTTGCCCGTGCCCTGCCCGGTGTTCTCGGCCAGCACGGCCGCCCCCAGCGCGGCGGCGGGGGAGGTGTGCAGCAGCTTGCGGTAGCCCACCCCCGGACCGCCGCGCCCGCGCGGGAAGCGGCGGGCGGGCGCCCCGCGCAGCAGGGTGCGCCAGCGCCGCAGCGCCCGGTCGCTCTGCGCGGCCCCGGCGGGGGAGTTCTGCCACCGCGCCTGTTCGCGCGGGGTCCGCCCGGTCGCGGGGTCCTTCCCGGCGACCTGGGCCAGGAGCAGGTCGAGGCCGCCGAGGTCGATGGCCAGGTGGTTGTAGAACGCCACCGCGTGGGTGAGCGCGCCGCCGTCCACCACCACCGCGGTCCGGATAGGCCAGTCCTCGACGCAGTCCACCCCGCGCTCGTCGTACCGGGCGAGGACGCCGCGCGCGGTCGCCTCCCCGTCCCCGTCCACGTCCACGACGGGCACGACCTCCATCTCCACCTCACCTTCGGCGGCCACGGCCTGCTCGGCCAGCGAACCGCCCGCGCCGACGGTGAACCGGGTGCGCATCGCCTCGTGCCGCACCAGGTCCCGCAGCACCCGGGCGCCGTCGTCGACGGTCGTGCCGGGCGGCAGCGGGACCAGTCCGCGCAACGAGATCACCGTCCCCGAACCGCCGACGCACCACACCTCCCGCTGCCCCCACGACGGCGGCGCGGCCCCGCCCGGCAACCCCTCGAACGCGACCCGGACCGTCTCCACGGCGACCTCCGTCCCTTCCGGTCACCCTCCCGCGTACCGGGCGGGCGGACAAGCCTCCACTCAGCCGCAGCGGGCCCGGCCCGCCACCCGGTGCCGGTTCCCGGTCTCGAATTCCGGCGGCCCGCCCGTTACTGTGGACCGAACGTTTCAGATAATGACACTATCTCGATGGTGCGTCGGTTTCGGGAGGTCCTGTGCGGGGACGGTTGGTCCGGGTCGCGGTCGCGGCGCTGGCGGTGCTCGGGCTGGCCTTCGCGGTGCCCACCGGGGGCCCGGCGTCCGCGCTCGGCTTCGACGCGAAGCTCCAGATGATCCCGGTCGAGGGCGGGGTGTCGCTGGAGGCGCTCGTGCTGCGCCCGTGGGGCAGCGGACCGCACCCGCTGGTGGTGTTCATCAGCCCGTGGTCGATGGACTGGACCGAGAACACCCTCCCCGCGCTCACCCTGGCGAACAAGGGCTACACCGTCGTCAGCTACGTCACCCGGGGCTTCAAGAACTCCGGCGGCGAGGTCGGCGTGGCGAGCCCGACCGACGTGCGCGACACCAGCACCGTTCTCGACTGGTCCCTGGCCAACACCGCCTCCGACGCCACGCGCGTCGGCGTCTACGGCCTGTCCTACGGCGCGGGCATGGGCATCCTCGCCGCCGCCAAGGACAGCCGCATCAAGGCCGTGACCGCCCTCAGCGGCTGGTACGACCTGCCCGCCTCCTTCGCCCGCGACGACGTGCGCAGCGCCTCGGCCGGGAAGCTGCTCCACGACTCCGGCCGGGCGGGTGGGCGCCTCAGCGCCGAGACCGACCTGCGCCTGCGCCAGGTCATCGACCCGGCCCTGTCCGACGCCGACTACGCCGACCTGGTGGCGTGGGCGGAGATCCGCTCACCCAAGACGTACCTGGCCGAGCTGAACGCCAACAAACCGGCGATCCTCATCGAACAGGCATGGGGCGAGACGGCCTTCCCGCCCGGCCCCATGCTCGACTTCTACAACGCCTACCGGGGCCCCAAGCGCGTCGAGTTCCGCCCCGGCGACCACGCCACCCCGGAGATCCCCGCCCTGATGGGCCTGCCCACCGGCGTGCTCGACCCGGTCTACCGCTGGCTGGACGCGTACGTGGCGGGCACCGACAGGTCGATCACGACCGAACCGAACCTCCAGTACACCCCGCGCCCGGTGGCCCGTGGCACCGAGAGGTACACCGACACCGCCTCCGCCTTCGGCACCCCCAGGCGCTACCGGCTCACCGAGAACGGCCTGACCACCTCGACCGCGACCGGCCCCGCCTGGTCGAAGTCCATCGCCACCGACACCGACAGCGCGGTCTCCGGTGGGCAGGCCATGGTCACCGGCACCCTCCAGACCTTCCTCCTGGAACCCAGCCCGATCGACGTCAGCGCCCTGGACCGCACCGTCGCGGCGGTCTGGTCCGCCGAACCCACGTGGACGGCGACGACCCGCATCCGCGGCGCCGCCACCCTGCACCTGCCCCACACCCCGTCGGCGGCCAAGGGCACCCTCGTCGCCTACCTCCTCGACGTCGACCACCTGGGCAAGGCGCGCATCATCGGCTACGCCCCGCACGCCTGGGCGAACGCCGCCCCCGGCCGACCCCGCGCGGCCGACTTCGCCTTCCAGCCCACCGCCTACGACCTGGACCCCGGCCACCGCCTGTCGGTCGTGGTGGACGGCAAGGACACCATCTTCGTCGACGCCAACCAGCCCGGCAGCGGCGTCACCCTGACCAATGACGGCGGCGCCCACCTGGACCTCCCCGTGAGGTGAGCCGGGGCCGGTTAACAACATGTGTCAGGGGCGTGCCCGGCGGTTCCGCGTGGTAGACCTTGGCCCATGCACCTGACGCCGCACGAGCGGGACAAACTGCTCGTCCACGTCGCCGCCGACGTCGCCCGGCGGCGGCTGGAACGCGGGGTCGTCCTCAACCACCCCGAGGCGGTCGCGCTGATCACCGACCACGTGCTGGAAGGCGCGCGGGACGGGCGGTCGGTGGCCGAGCTGATGTCCAGCGGGCGGTCGGTGCTCTCCCGCGAGCAGGTGCGGGCCGGGGTGCCGGAGATGATCGACTCGGTGCAGGTCGAGGCGACCTTCCCGGACGGCACCAAGCTGGTCACCGTGCACGACCCGATCCCGTGATGGAGGGCCAGTTGATCCCCGGTGAGGTGATCCCCGGCGCGGAGCCGGTCGAGCTGAACCCCGGGCGGCCCCGGGTGCGGGTGACCGTCCTCAACGCCGCCGACCGGCCGGTGCAGGTCGGGTCGCACTACCACTTCGCCGCAGTCAACCCCGGGCTGGAGTTCGACCGCGAAGCCGCCCACGGCCACCGCCTCGACATCCCGGCGGGCACGTCCGTCCGGTTCGAACCGGGTGTGGACCGGGAGGTGGACCTGGTGCCGATCGCGGGCAACCGGGTCGTGCCGGGGCTGCGCCCGGAGTGGGCCGGGGAGCTGGACCGATGACCGAGCTGGACCGGGCCCGCTACGCCGCGCTGTACGGCCCCACCACCGGCGACCGCGTCCGGCTCGCCGACACGAACCTGCTCATCGAGGTCACCGAGGACCGCAGCCGGGGCCCCGCGGCGGGCGACGAAGTGCTCTTCGGCGGCGGCAAGGTCATCCGCGAGTCGATGGGCCAGGCCCGGGCCATCCGCGCCGAGGGCGCCCCCGACCTGGTCATCACCGGCGCGGTCATCCTCGACCACTGGGGCGTGGTCAAGGCCGACGTGGGTGTGCGCGACGGCCGGATCGTCGGCATCGGCAAGGCGGGCAACCCCGACACCATGGACGGGGTGGACCCGACGCTGGTCATCGGCCCGTCCACGGAGGTGCTGGCGGGCAACGGCCGGGTGCTGACCGCGGGCGGCATCGACTGCCACGTCCACTTCATCACCCCGACCATCACCGACCAGGCGCTGGCCTCCGGCCTGACCACCCTCATCGGCGGCGGCACCGGCCCGGCCGACGGCACCAAGGCCACCAGCCTCACCCCCGGCTCCTGGAACCTCGGTCGGATGTTGCAGGCGATGGACCACCAGCCGGTGAACGTGCTGTTCCTGGGCAAGGGCAACACCGTCAGCGAAGAGGCCCTGCACGAGCAACTGCGCGGCGGCGCGGGCGGCTTCAAGCTGCACGAGGACTGGGGCACCACCCCGGCGGCGATCGACACCTGCCTGACCGTGGCCGACCGGTCCGGGGTGCAGGTGGCCATCCACACCGACACGCTCAACGAGGCCGGTTTCGTCGAGTCCACCCTGGCCGCGATCCGCGGCCGGTCGATCAACGCCTACCACACCGAGGGCGCGGGCGGCGGGCACGCGCCGGACATCATCCGCGTGGTCGGCGAGGCGAACGTGCTGCCGTCCTCGACCAACCCGACCCGGCCGCACACGGTCAACACCATCGACGAGCACCTCGACATGCTGATGGTCTGCCACCACCTGAACCCGTCGATCGCCGAGGACCTGGCCTTCGCCGAGTCCCGCATCCGGCCCTCCACCATCGCCGCCGAGGACGTGCTGCACGACCTGGGCGCCATCTCGATGATCGGTTCGGACTCCCAGGCCATGGGCCGGGTCGGCGAGGTCATCATCCGCACCTGGCAGACCGCGCACGTCAACAAGGCCCGCCGCGGCGCGCTCGCGGGCGACGGCGCGGCCGACAACCTCCGCGCCCGCCGCTACGTCGCCAAGTACACGATCAACCCGGCCATCGCGCACGGGATGGACACCCACATCGGCTCGGTGGAGGTCGGCAAGCTCGCCGACCTGGTCCTGTGGGAGCCCAAGTTCTTCGGCGTCCGCCCCCAGGTGGTGCTCAAGGCGGGGTTCATCGCCTACGCCGCGATGGGCGACGCGAACGCCTCCATCCCCACCCCGCAGCCGGTCCTGGCCCGCCCGATGTACGGCGCGGCCCCGACGCCCGCCGCCGCGAGCAGCCTGTACTTCGTCGCCGCCGAGGCCGACGAGGACCTGGCCGACCGCTGGGGCCTATCCACGCCGCTGATCGCCGTCACCGACACCCGGCGGGTCGGCAAGCAGCACATGCTGCGCAACGACGCCACCCCGGACGTCCGGGTCGACCCGGACAGCTTCGCCGTGACCATCGACGGCGACCCCGTCGTGGCGGACCCGGTGGCGGAGCTGCCCATGGCCCAGCGCTACTTCCTGTTCTGAGCCGGAAGGCCACTGTGGACATCAGCGCGCTCGTGCTGGCCGACTCCCGCTACCCCGGCGGCGGCCACGTGCACTCCGGCGGCCTGGAGGAGGCGGTGTCGCGCGGCCTGGTGCGGGGCGAGCGCGAACTGCCCGGGTTCCTGCTGGGACGGTTGCGCACCGCCGGTGAGCTGGCGGCCGTGTTCGCCGCGGCGGCGGCCCTGCTGCCCACCGACTGGGCCGGGCTGGACGCGGAACTGGACGCCCGCACGCCCTCGCCCGCGCAGCGGATCGCGTCCCGGGCGCAAGGGCGCGGCACGATGCGCGCCGGTGTCCGCGCCTGGCCGTCGCCGGTGCTCGACGCCCTGCTGGCGGCGGTCCCCCGACCGCACCACCCGATCACCCTGGGCGCCCTGACCGGGGTCGCGGGCGGAACCCCGGCCGACGCGGCGGCGGTCGCGGGCTACCTCGCGGTCAGCGGCCCGGCGAGCGCCGCCGTCCGCCTCCTGGGCCTGGACCCCTTCGCCGTCAACGCGATGGTCGCCGACCTGTCCGCCGAACTGCGCGCCCAGGCCACCCGCGCCGCGGCGACGGCGGCCCTGCCCGCGGCGGACCTGCCCGCCCCCGGTTCCCCGGGCCTGGACCTGCTCGCCGAGGCCCACGCCCGCCACCACAAGGAAGAGGTACGGCTCTTTGCAAGCTGACCAGCACAGCCACGAACACAGCCACGGGCACGGCCACACGCACACCGTGAACTTCGACCCCACGGCCACCGACCCGGACGCCCACGAGCCCACCCCGGCCACGGGCCGCGCCTTCCGCATCGGCATCGGCGGCCCCGTCGGCAGCGGCAAGACCGCCCTCACCGCCGCCCTGTGCCGGGCGTTGACCGAGGTCCGGCTGGCCGTCGTCACCAACGACATCTACACCACCGAGGACGCCGACTTCCTGCGCCGCGCGGGCGTCCTGGACACCGACCGCATCGAGGCCGTCCAAACCGGGGCCTGCCCGCACACCGCCATCCGCGACGACATCACCGCGAACCTGGACGCGGTCGAGGCGCTGGAGGAACGCCACCCCGGCCTGGAACTGGTCATCATCGAGAGCGGCGGCGACAACCTCACGGCGGTGTTCAGCCGGGGCCTGGTGGACGCCCAGGTCTTCGTGGTCGACGTGGCGGGCGGCGACAAGGTCCCCCGCAAGGGCGGCCCGGGGGTGACCACCGCCGACCTGCTGGTGATCAACAAGACCGACCTGGCCCCGCTGGTCGGCGCGGACATGGCGGTCATGGTCTCCGACGCCCACCGGATGCGCGGCACCCTGCCCGTGATCACCCAGTCCCTGGTCGAGACACCCGACGCGCCCGACGTCGCGGCCTGGGTCCGGGGCCTGCTGCGGTGATGCGCGCCCGGGCCCGCCTGGTGGTCGAGGCCGTCGGCCCCAGGTCGGTCATCCGGGTGCTGGAGTCCGCGGCGCCGCTGACCCTGCTCCCGCGGCGGGGGACCCGGGGCGCGGCGGTCGTCCACCTGGTCAACTCGGCGGCGGCGCCCCTGGGCGGCGACCACCTGACCCTGTCGGTGGAGGTGGCCCCTGGGGCCGCGCTCCGCCTGGTCGGCGTCGCGGCCACGGTCGCCCTCCCCGGCACCGGCCGCAGCGCCACCCACCTGCGCCTCACCATCGGCGACGGGGCGAGCTTCGAGCACCTGCCCGAACCGACGGTCGTCACCCGGCACGCGGACCACCACGCGACCCTGACCGCGGAGCTGACCGGCACCGCCCGCCTGCGCCTGCGCGAAACCCTGGTCCTGGGCCGGAAGTCGGAGGCCCCGGGGCACCTGACCACCGAAACCCACATCACCCACGACGCGCGCCCGCTGCTGCGGCAATCCCTCACCACCGGTGACCCCGCCACCGATCAATCCCTGGCGGGCCTGGCCGGGCACAAGGTCCTCACCACGGAGATCTCCGTGGGAACCCCACCGCCTCCCGCCCCGGTCAGCGGCGACTGGTGGTCCCTGGTGCCCCTCGGTCCCGCGACGGCCCCACGGGGGCACCTGGCCACCGCCCTGGGCCCGGACGCGGTGACCGCGTCCGCCCGCCTGGGCACCGCCCTGGCCGCCGCGACGGGCTGATCACCGCGATGGGGTGACCGCCGCTCGACCGGCGGCCACCTGGTGGGTCAGCGGTTCTGGAGGATGCGGCTGCCCAGCCACCCGACGTAGCCGAGGAGGCCGACGAGGCCGAGCTTGCGGGTCTTGGCGTTGCTCACCGCGAGGCCCAGGGCGAGTTCGGTCGCGCCGTTGCGCAGCACCCACTGCTTGGTGTCGCTCGGGAACGCCTTGACGGTGATCGGGACGAACGCCTTCGGTGCCACGAAGTGCGCCGCGCCGGTCCCCGCCAGCACCAGCCCGGCGGTCTTGGCCGACAGAGCCATCTCGGTCCCCTTTCCTCGACAGTGAGTCCACCCCGAACCCTACCCAGCAGTAGGTCCAAGTGGAAGGACCGGGTCGTCGCTCGTCGGCGGTGCCTGGACCTGCGCGTCCCAGGTTGCCGCGTCCCAGGTCGCACAGGGCGCGCTGTGCGCCCCCGGGGCGGGTTCCGGTGGGCCACGGTGGAGTCATGCCACCGGGCACCGCCCGGACGGCGCGGTCCACGACCCCCGCGAAGGGCGACACCATGAGCAAGGTCCTGATCGTCATGTCCGCCGCCGACACCTGGGAGCGCACCGACGGGTCGGCGTACCCGACCGGTTACTGGGCCGAGGAGGTCGCGGCGCCGCACCAGCGGTTCGTCGAGGCCGGTTTCACCGTCGACTTCGCCTCCCCGGGCGGGGTCCTCCAGCCGCTCGACCGGCACAGCGCCGACCCGGAGGTCGCCGGGGCGGACTGCGCCCGCCACGTGGAGCACGCCGAACGGGCCCTGCGCGAGTTCGGGCCGCTGCTCGACCTCGCCGAGGTCGACGTCGAGGACTACGCCGCGGTGGTGCTGCCCGGTGGGCACGGGCCGGTGGTCGACCTGCACCGGGACGCCGACCTCGGGCGCCTGCTCACCGCGGCGGACGCGGCGGGCAAGCCCATCGCGGCCGTCTGCCACGGCCCGGCGGCCCTGCTGTCGGCTGTGGACCCCGAAGGCGGGTGGTTGTTCGCCGGGCGGCGGATGGCGGCCTTCACCGACGAGGAGGAGCGGCTGTTCGGCACCGCGGACGCCGCACCGTGGCTGCTCGCGACCCGGTTGCGCGAACTGGGCGCCGAACACCTGGCGGGACCCGCCTACGCGGCGTTCACCGTCCGGGACGGGAACCTGTTCACCGGCCAGAACCCCGCGTCGAGCGCCCCGATGGCCGAGGCCGTGATCGCCGCGCTCACCCACCCCGACCACGGGCCCGTCCACCCCGGCTGAGCCCGACCGCTGTGCCGGTTCCCCGCCGCCCGCACCGCGTTGTCCGGCTGACCGCGCCCGTGCGGGCGGCGCGGTGCCCGGACGCACCTGTGCCGCCGAGGTGTTCGGGCCTCGGCGGCACAGGCGTTCCGGGGTGGGGGGTCAGGCCCTGGCGGGCGCCGCCTCCTCGGTGCTTCCGGCGTCCTCGGTGGCCTTGGCGTCCTCAGTGGCCTCTTCCGCCCTCTGCCGCTCCATGCCGGTGGTGGTCAGCAGCGGCTTCTCCTTGATGAACAGGATCGCCACCACGGTGATGATCGACAGCGCCGCGGCCACCAGCAGGATGGTCGCCGTCGCGTCGCCGTAGGCGGCGCGCACGATCTCGGCGATCGGCCCGGGCAACTGGTCGAGGTTGCCGATCCCGGCCGACGAGGACCCAGCCGGGACCTGCACGCCCGCCGCGCTGAGGCCGTCGGTGGTCAGCGAGGAGACCCGGTTCGCCAGGACGGCACCGAGGACGGAGACGCCGATCGTGCCGCCCAGGGAGCGGAAGAACGACACGGTCGAGCTGGCCGCGCCCAGGTCGGTGGCGGCGACGGTGTTCTGCACCGCCAGCACCAGGTTCTGCATGGTCATGCCCAGGCCGACGCCCAGCACGAACAGGAACGCGCCGAGCAGCACCATGTCGGTGGTGTGGTCGATCGTGCCGAGCAGCCCGAAGCCCGCCACCATCAGGATCGAACCGGCCACCAGGAACGACTTCCACTTGCCCAGCCGGGTGATCAGGATGCCCGACCCGGTCGCCGACACCATCGAACCGATGATCATCGGCAGCGTCAGCAGCCCCGCCGCGGTGGGGGAGTAGCCCCGGGCGATCTGGAAGTACTGCCCGAGGAACACGGCGCTGCCGAACAGCGCGGTGCCCACGGCGATGCTGGCGATGGTGGCCAGCGCGGTGGTCCGGTCGCGGAACAGCCGCAGCGGGATGATCGGCTCAGCGGCCTTGGTCTCCACGAACACCGCGGCGGCCAGCAGCACCACCCCGAGCCCGATCAGCAGCAGCGAGGTCGACGACCCCCAGGCGAACTGGTTGCCCGCCAGCGTCACCCAGATCAGCAGCGCGCTCACCCCGGCGGCGATCAGCGCGGCACCCAGGTAGTCGATCCGCACCTGGCGCTTGACCAGCGGCAGGTTCAGCGTGCGCTGCACCACGAGCAGCGAGATGACCGCCAGCGGCACGCACACGAAGAAGCACCACCGCCACCCCAGCCAACTGGTGTCCACGATGACCCCGCCCAGCAGCGGCCCACCGACCGTGGCGACTGACATCACCGCCGAGATCGGCCCGGTGTACTTCCCCCGCTCCCGGGGGCTGATCATCGCCGCGATCACGATCACCACCAGCGACTGCAACCCGCCCAGGCCCAGCCCCTGCAACACCCGCCACGCGATCAGCGTGTCGACCGATTGCGACAGCCCCGCCAGCACCGAGCCGGCGGTGAAGATCCCGATGGCGAGCTGCACGAGCAGCTTCTTGCTGATCAGGTCGGCCAGCTTGCCCCAGATCGGGGTGCTGGCGGTCGAGGCGAGCAGGGTCGCGGTGATGACCCAGGTGTACTGGCTCTGCGTGCCGTGCAGCTCGCGGATGATCGTCGGCAGCGCGTTGGAGACGATGGTGGAGGACAGGAACGCGGTCAGCATCGCCAGGAGGAGCCCGGTCAGGGCCTCGATCACCCGGCGGTGGTCCATCCGGCCGCTCTCCTCGGCGGTGAGCGGCCTGGCGGCGGCCGCTCCAGTGGACGTGGTCACAGACTTCTCCTACACGTGATCGCGGGATGGCCCCACCCGGAGCCGGACGCTCTGCGGGGCATTGATCCTGGTTCGGACCCTGGCGGGCCACTGCGGTGCCGCCGCTCGGCGTGCGCCGCTCGGCGGCGGGACGCTGGTCATCGGGACGTCATGGGAAGGCGGGTCGCCTACGGCCACCCGTCCGGGGTCCGCGGGGCCCCGGCCCGGTCGTGTGCCGCTGTCGTGGCGAGCATGGCACCTCCCCAATCGGTTGATAGGTGCAACTATAGGTTGATTGGTTGTGGAACACAACTACTCGGGGTGTGACGTGGCGGACGGTCGGGTGGTCGCGGGGGGTCACCCGGGCCGTGCTGTGTGAAGTCCGCCGCGACCTCGGTTGTCGCGGGGGTGGGTCGAGTGGTTCCGCGCGGCTCGCCCGGGCACCGCCGGGCGAGCGTCAGCGTTCGCCCGGTGTCCGCCGGTGGGACCACGTGTCGGCGTCGGTGGTGTAGCGCACCAGGAGTCGGGCGAACTGCGCGCGGTCCTCCGCCGACCAGGCGGCGGTGATGTCCTCGAACGCCTCCCGCTGCTCGGCGGCGAAGCGGTCGCGCTCGGCCTCGCCGCGCTCGGTGAGTTCGAGCACGGTCCGGCGGCCGTCGACCTGCGAAGCGGCCCGCCGCAGCAGGCCGTCGGCGATGCAGGCGGTCACCGTGCGGCTGGCCACCGGCTGCGCGACGCCCATCTCCGCGGCGAGCCCGCCGACGGTCATCTCCCCCGGGGCGTCGGTGATCACGTTCAGCACCAGGTTGCGCGACAGGTCCCGGCTGGATGCCGGGATGCGCCTGCGCAGCCGCGACAGCGCCGGACCGATCCGGTCCAGCGGGGAGTCCTCGGCGGAACGCGCGCTGCTCACCCGGCGAAGTGTAGTACCCGTGGTATTTGCATAGCAATTGGCAAATGTATAGCATCGGGTATGCAACTGCGAGCGAGGAAGCGAGGTGGGCCGCCGTGGCCGTCACCGCAATCACCGGGGCCAGGGTCTTCGACGGGGAGAAGGCGTTGGGGGTGCGGACCGTCGTCCTCGACGGCCGCAGGATTCGCCAGGTCGGCGGCGAGGTCCCCGAGGGGGCCGAGGTCGTCGACGGCCGCGGCGCGACCCTGCTGCCCGGGCTGATCGACGCGCACGTCCACGTCGCCCCCGGCGCGCTGGCCCTGGCCCTGCGGTTCGGCGTCACCACCGAACTGGAGATGCAGGGCATGAACACCCGGGAGAACCGGGCGCACATCACCGAGGACGACGCGGTCGCCGACGTGCGGTCGGCGGGCTTCGCCATCACCCCGCCCGGCGGGCACCCGAGCGAGCTGATGCCCGAGGGCTTCCGACCCGATTGGGAGCTGCCGCCCACCCCACCGCTGATGCCGTTCAGCACCACACCGGAGGAGGCGGTGGCGTTCGTCCCGCACCTGCTCGCCCGGGGCTCCGACTACATCAAGTTCATGATCGACGACGGCAGCGTCGAGGGCCACCCCGGGCTGCCCGTGCTCGACCAGGCCACCCTGAACGCGGGCGTGGCCGAAGCCCACCGCCACGGCGCCCTCACCGTGGCGCACGCCCTGACCCTCGACGCCACCCGCATGGCCGCCGAGGCCGGGGTCGACGGCGTGGTCCACGTGTTCATGGACCGCCCGCACACCGAGGAGGTCGTCGACCTGGTGGCGGAGGCGGGGATGTTCGTCGTGCCGTGCGTGTGCCTCAACGCGTCCATGATGGGCACCACCGGCGACGAACTCGCCGACGACCCACGGGTCGCCCGCCGCCTCGACGCCAAGTGGGACGAAACCCTGCGGTCGAGCTACAACCGCTATCCGCAGGGGAAGCTGGAAGACGTCCTGGACACCGTGCGGGCACTGGCCGCCGCCGGTGTGGACCTGCTGGCGGGCACGGACGCCTCCATGGCGGAAACGTTCTTCGGCGGCGTCGCCCACGGCGCCAGCCTGCACCAGGAGTTGCGGTACCTCGTTGCGGCAGGCCTGACACCGCAACAGGCGTTGCGCGCGGCGACGGCCACCCCGGCCCGCCGCTTCAACCTCGGCGATCGCGGCCGCGTCGCCGAAGGCCTCCGCGCCGACCTCCTCCTGGTCGACGGCGACCCCACGGAGAACGTCGACGACACCCTCAACACCCGCGCGATCTGGCGGCGGGGGGCGCGCTTGGCCGGGGCGTGACCCGAACGGCCGCGACACCGCCGTACGCCTGCGCGGGGAAGCCGGGCGCGCGGTGGTCCGGTCACCGGTTCGGACGGACGACCGGGCGTGGGCCCGGACGATGACCATGCTCGGCGGCACGGACGACTTCGAGTCGCCCGCCGTCGCAACCCCCGCCGGGCAGGTCCTCGTCCGGACCGCCGGTGGCGGCGGCCCGGAGTGCGGGTCCTGAGCCTCGCAGGGCTCAGGACCCGCACCCCGTGGGGCTCAGGTGGTCGGACCTTCCGCGCGCCACCCCAACCGCGCTCGGTGAGCCGGGTGACGGCGCGGATCATGTCGTCGTTGGTGCCGCTGGTGGCACCGCGCACCAGGTCGGCGAGCCGCGGCCCGGCCTTCTCCGGCGAACCCGCGTCGAAGGGCGGCTGGGGGTCGTACTCCATCGCGAGCTGGGCCATCTTCGCCACGTCCTCACCGAACATCCGCGCCAGGACGACCAGGCCGAAGTCCAAGCCCGCGGTGACCCCACCCCCGGTGATCAGGTTCCCGTCCACCACCACCCGCTCACTGACGTTCTCCGCCCCCAACAACCCCAACACGTCCCGCCCCGTCCAGTGCGTCGCGGCCCGGCGCCCCCGCAGCAGCCCGGCGGCCCCCAGGATCAACGAGCCCCCGCAGACGGCGGTGAGGTAGCGGGCCCGCCCACCACGATCCTCCAGGAACTCCAACACCTCCTCGTCCTCGGCCGTCGCCGCCTGGTCGCGCCCACCGGGCACGAACAGCACGTCCACCTCACCCGGGCACTGGGCGAACATCGTCGTCGGGTGCACCCGCACCCCGGCGTCAGAGGTGATCGGCCCGAGGTCCTTCCACACCAACAGCACGTCCATGACGGGGGAGAACGCGGTGTGCGGGGCAACCAGGTCGAGCAGGGTCAACCCCGGGTAGAGCAGCATCGCCACAATCGGCCGCCCCGAGTCGACGGGGTTGGTGAACGGCGCCTGACTCATCGGTTTCTCCCGTGGTGTGGTCGTCTCGTGGAAACGATCACGAAGCTATCCACGCCGACCCACCTGCGACAGCGGCGAAAGCGCCACCTTCCCCCGGAAAAGCGCCACCGCGCGGTGACTTTCGGTGATGTTCGGCAATTTCAAGTAGCTCGTCGGTGGGCATCCGAAGTACGGCAAGCGGATCGCGGGGACAGCGGGTGAAAGGGTTGTCAGTCGACCGGGACTTCGGCCTGCCCACCCGGGTTGTGCGCGGTCGGTGAGGTTCCCTTGGCCGCGCGGGGCCTGGCAGGATGCGTGAAGACGGACAACGGCACCACGACCGGACTGCTCCAGCGTCGGTGAGGGCATCGACGCCTTTTCCCTCCTTCGATGAACAACGCGACGAGCGCGGAGTGCAGGCGTGCCCGGACAGCAGGTGTTCGGCCGCGATCGGCACCCCGGGCACGCGCCTGGATCGAACCACCCCGGAAACGTCTGAAGAATTCAGAGGTCGGCCATGAGTTTGCAGCGCGTGATCACCGACGACCAGGACTTGCAGATAGCGCCCGTGTTCGCCCAGCGGATCGACGAGGACGTGATCCCGAAGGGACGGTTGCCCGAGGACCCGATGCCCGCGGGGGTGGCGGCGGGCATCGTGCAGTCCCGGCTGCTGCTCGACGGGCGGGCGGCGCTCAACCTCGCCACGTTCTGCACCACGGCGGCGGAGCCGGAACTGGAGCGGATCTACGCCGAGACCGCCCCGATCAACATCATGAACCGCGAGGAGTACCCGGCCAGCTCCCGCATCGAGCAGGAGTGCGTCAACGCGCTCGCGCACCTGTGGCACGAGGACGACGGCCGGTTCATCGGCTGCTCCACCAGCGGCAGCTCGGAAGCGGCCATGCTCGCCGGTCTGGCCATGCTGCGCCGGTGGCGCGAGAGCGGGGGCACCGGCAGGCCCAACATGGTGTTCGGGACGCACGTGCACGTGTGCTGGCCGAAGTTCTGCAACTACTGGGACGTGGAAGCGCGGATGGTGCCGCTCGCGGAGGGCCGCACGATCCTGGACCCGGCGCTGACCGCGGCGGCGGTCGACGAGAACACCATCGGTGTCGTCGCGGTGCTGGGCAGCACGCAGGACGGGCGCTACGACCCGGTCGCGGAGATCGCGGCCGCGCTCGACGGCGTGGCGGCCGAGCGGGGCGTCGACGTGCCGCTGCACGTCGACGCGGCGAGCGGCGGGTTCGTCGCGCCGTTCCTCGACGCGGACTTCGCCTGGGACTTCACGCTGCCCCGAGTGGTGTCGATCAACGCGTCCGGGCACAAGTTCGGCCTGGTCTACCCCGGAGCGGGCTGGTGCCTGTGGCGCGACCCGGAGCACTTGCCGGAGTCGCTCATCTTCGACTGCAACGTGCTCGGCGGCCACCACCCCACGTTCACCCTCAACTTCTCCCGGCCCGCCTCCGGGGTGATCGCGCAGTACTACCAGTTCCTGCGCAACGGGATCGCCGGCTACCAGTTGATCGCGCAGCGGTGCCAGGAGGTCGCCCGGTACGTCGCGAAGGGCGTCGCGGCCATCGGACCGTTCGAGGTCATCAGCGACGGCGAGGACCTGCCCGTGGTGGCGCTGCGCGTGCGCGACCCGGAACGGGAGGGCTTCACCGTCTACCACCTGTCCGAAGCCCTCAAGGGTGACGGCTGGCACGTGCCCGCCTACAGCCTGCCGCCCGACCTGGAGCACGTGGACGTGATCCGCGTGGTGTGCAGGCAGGGCTTCACCCTCGACCTCGCGGCGAGGTTCCTCGAAAGCCTCGTCAAGCACGCCGAACGGCTGGCGGGCCACCCGTTCCCGCTGCCCGAGCCCGCGGCCGTGCTCAGCTTCGCGGACTGACCCCGTGCCCACCCTCTCGGAGCTGGAGGCCGACCCCTACCCGGCCTACGCGCGGCTGCGGGCCGACGAGCCGGTCACCTGGGTCCCCGAGGCCCGCCAGTGGCTGGTGACCGGCTGGCAGGACGTGCACACCGTGCTGACCGATGTGGAGCGGTTCACCACGGACCAGCCCGGGTCGCCGATGATCGGCGTGTGCGGCGGGACGCCGCTGCTGATGCGGGAGGGCGAACCCCACCGGGACGTGCGGGAGGCGGTCCACCACGACTTCGCCCCCCACCGGGCGGACGGCTTCGTGGACACGATCGCCCGGCCCATCGCGGAGAAGGCCGCCGACCAGCTCGCCCCGTCCGCCCACGCCGACCTGGCCGCGCACTACTTCGAGCCGGTCGCGGCCACCGCCGTGACCACCCTGCTCGGCCTCGACCCCGACGAGGGAGCCGACACCCTGCGCCACTGGGGAAACCTGCTCACCGACGTGGCGAACAACTTCGGCCGCGACCCGGCGCTGGACGGGACCGTGGCCGCCGAACTGGCCCAGGACACAGCCGTGACCGCGGTCGTCGAACGGTTGCGGGCGGAACCGGACGGCTCGGTGATCTCCCACCTGCTGCACGCCAACCGCCCACGTGGCCGTCCACGCCCGGACCCCGACGTGCTGCCGGTCCTCAAGCACCTGGCGCTGAGCGCGATCGAGCCCGGCTGGCTGGCGGGCTGGACCCTCGCGGCGCTGTGGTCGACCCCCGGCCACCTCACCGAGGTCCGCGCCGACCGGGCACTGCTCGGCGCGGCGGTGCACGAGGCCCTGCGGTGGAGCGGCCCGGTCGGCGTCCTGGGCAGGCGCACCACCCGCGCGGTGACACTGGGCGGACGGCAACTCCCGGCGAACAGCGTGATAGCGGCAGCCATAGCCTCAGCCAACCGCGACGAGACGGTGTTCACCGACCCGGACCGCTTCAACCCACACCGCGACCTGCGCACGCACCTCGGGTTCGGCACCGGCCCGCACCGGTGCCCAGCGGCCCCCCTGGTCACCGCCCTGGCACACACAGCCCTGGACGTCCTGTTCGACCGGATGCCAGACGTGCGGCCCGCCCCGGGCAGGCAGGCGGCACCACACGGCTGGAAGCTGCGCCTGCCCGGCCCCCTCGACGCGGTGTGGGAGGTGTGACCCCGTGTCGTGAACACACCACGCCGCTGCGGACCGGGCCACCACCGAGGTCGGCCCACTCACTGCCGGTGGGCTACCCGGACTGGAGTTCGGGGTGCACCCCGTGCCCTGGTGCAGGAGATGACTTCTCCTGCACCAGGTGCCCCCGCACGTCAGCGGACAGCCTGCGGAGCAGTGCCAACAACCGGGCGGCGTCGTCGTCGTCCCAGTGGGCCAAGGCGGTGGTGAGCCTGCCCGCCCACTGGGCCCGGTGCTGATCGAGGCAGGCACGGCCGGAGTCGGTCAACCCCAACAGGCTCGCCCGCCCGTCCTGCGGGTCAGGCCGCCGCGAAACCAACCCCGCAGCACACAGCATCGCCACCTGCCTGCTCACCACAGACGGATCGACGTCCAGCGCCCCGGCCAGCCTGCCCATCCGCTGCTCACCCTCCCGAGCCAACAACCCGAGCAGCGCGGCGGGCGCGTTGTGCAGGTCGTCGTCGGCACTGTGCACCGCCCGCCCGGCCCGCACGATCCAGCGCAACGCCTCGACCAGGTCAGACGCCGTTGTCGTGGCGATCATGTCGCCTCCCCAATCGGTTGATATCTGCAACTATAAGTTCATTGGTTGCGGAACACAACTAGCGGGGGTGTGATGTGGGAGACGGCTCTGGTAGGGGTGAGCGCCCACTCGGTCGGCGGGTCGCAGGGCTGGGGCGGGAAAGCCGCTCGCCGTCAGGTTGTCTGCTCGTATCGGAGACGACGGGGCGTCAGCGGGGTCGGCGATCGGCGGCTACTGAACAGCCCCGGTCGCGTGAGGAAGGTCGGGCCTCCTCCCGGTGGGGTGAAGCACTCGGGCGGAACAGCCCTGCTCGCGCGGGGAAGACGACGGCAGCGGCAGCAGGGACGGCGGCAGCGCCGGAACAGCCCCGCTCGCGCGGGGAAGACGTGACCAGGGTCGGCAGGAGCCCGGCGACGGCGGGAACAGCCCCGCTCGCGCGGGGAAGACATGTGCGCGCAGAAGGAACACAACGGCAGCGTGGGAACAGCCCCGCTCGCGCGGGGAAGACGGGCCGCCGATGCGTTCCGGGGCACTCTGGCAGGGAACAGCCCCGCTCGCGCGGGGAAGACACCCGCGACCCCGACCTGACCGCCGAGGCGGTGGGAACAGCCCCGCTCGCGCGGGGAAGACGTGACCCACTACGCAATCGACCGGCGCACCGGGGGAACAGCCCCGCTCGCGCGGGGAAGACTACCCGATCCACACCCCGGGGCCCGGCATGGCAGGAACAGCCCCGCTCGCGCGGGGAAGGCTCCCAGCGCGTCAGCTTGAACAGCCCGTTCTGGGGAACAGCCCCGCTCGCGCGGGGAAGACGCCGCCGACTTCCCCCCCGGACGAGCAGGACGAGGGAACAGCCCCGCTCGCGCGGGGAAGACGCCCGCGGCCGCCTGCTGTGCCTCGCGCGGGAGGGAACAGCCCCGCTCGCGCGGGTAAGACGTCAGCGCTTCCCGCACCTGCGCCGGGTCCGGCGGAACAGCCCCGCTCGCGCGGGGAAGACGCCGAGTCCGCCCGGCGCGCCTACTTCCTGGCGGGAACAGCCCCGCTCGCGCGGGGAAGACCACGACCTCCTCAAGGCCGGGCACCTGCCCCGGGGAACAGCCCCGCTCGCGCGGGGAAGACACCGCCTGGGCGTTGACCGCGACACACCCGTGGGGAACAGCCCCGCTCGCGCGGGGAAGACACTTCTTGACCTGGGGGTTTAGGTGGGCAGAGTGGATTTTAGCATCACTTTTGGCGATGGAACGAGGTGTTGTAATCGACAGATCACTGTCTGTGTTCGCCATGGTGGTGGGCTGGGTGGATGCGCTGGTAATGACTGTGACTGGCGGTTCTGTCGGTGGTCGGGGGCTGAGCGGGAGTCGGTGCCGATGGGCGGCGTGGGGTCGAGGTGTTGAACGAGCCGGTCCGTGCGGCGGGGCGATGAGTGTGCGGCCGGAAAGTGGGATCGGTGCCGAGTTCACGTCGGCTAAGTGAGGTTGAGGATCGGTCGGGGTCGCACCGGGGCGGAGGTCAGGCGCGGGGCCGCCCAGGTCATCACAGGTCCGGGTACGCCTCTGCCTCGAAAATCCGCTGATGGGTGGCGCGCGCCGGGTGCCCGCTGTCGAGGCACCCGGCGCGGGGGTGTCAGCGGGTGAGCCGGTTGGTGCGGGTTGCTGCCAGCAGGGCGTGGAGGTCGACCGCGATGGGGCGGTGGTGGGGATCTTTGCTGTCTCGGACCCAGCCGTCCGGGTGGATCTCCACGCAGTTGTTCACTCCGGTGCTGCGCGAGGCTTTACGCCACCGTGCCTGATCCATGTGCTTCTCCGATGTCGTCGATGCGCCTGCCGAGGATTCTCATCGATTCTGCGTGGTCGGCGGCGGCAGTGTTCCACAGGTGCTCGAAAGCCGTTCGGTATGCAGCCACCTCGTCGTCGTGGTGCAGGTAGGTGGCACCGGTGATTCCCTCGCTGTAGACCTGCCCGAGGCGTGCTGGCCGTTCCAGGTGCAGCAGGGTGAAGCTGTTGCCCAAGCCCGTGTGCGCCCCCGCCCGCCACGGGATCAAGCGCACCTCCGTGGTGTCCGTCGCGGCGGCTTCCACCAGGCGGATCAGTTGGTCGCGCAGCACCTTGGGGCCGCCCACGGCCTGCATGGTCACGTGCTCGCCGAGCAGTACGCGCAGGTGTGGGGGCTCAGCGGCGCCGAGAACGCGTTTTTGGCGGGCCAAGCGCTCTTGGATGCGCAGCTCGGCGTGCTCGACGCCCTCCTGGGTCACCAGTGCCCTGGCGTAGTCTTCGGTCTGCAAGAGGCCGTGGATCAGCACGTCGTCGAAGTGGCAGATTTCGGCGGCCTCCCGCTCCATCGTCAGGTAGGCGTTGCCGAACTCGGCCGTGTGCGACACCGCCTGCCTGCGCCTGGCCATCTCCAGCAGTTCCAGCAGCTCTTTGCGCTTGGCGGCGGGCACGCGGTAGAGCTTGAACAGCTCCTGCAACTCGGCGCGCACCGGCACGCGGAACCCGCGCTCGACCCGGTTCGTCTTCCCCGGGTGCCAGCCGAAGCGCTCTTCCACCTCCTCGGCCGTCAGTGCCGCCGCCTTGCGGTAGCGGCGCAGCGCTTCGCCGAGCGCGCGCCGCTGCGGGGTGATCGTCGTGGGCACGACGCTCCTTTCGTGAGACTAGTCCTCTTGGATGGGACTTTTCTGCCGTTCGCCGACTCGGGCGGCATTCAACTGGTCATTTCGTCGTGGCGAAGCTTAGTCTCCTTGGTGTCGGGTTGAGGGGAAGTGGAGCGAACCGCTGATCGCGTTTCAGCACCCAATCCATTTGCCCGCAAGGACATCCTCTTGCGCAAAATTCCTCGACCACGTAGATCCCTTGGGAGAGAACATGTTCCTCTACCGCATCCGCAAGCGGTGGCAGACACGCCGATGGTTGGTTGCTTTGCGTGCGCGGTGGCCCGCACCGCTTCCCCGCCCCCGGCCGCACGACTACGGCCGGTTGGCGACCCCGGAGCGTCCCCTGTGGACAGACTGCCCCCGCGCCTGAGCGCGGCGGTGGGGCCGGTCGATGCCCCGGCCGGTCCCACCGCCACGAACCCCACGGTCCCCGCCTGCCGCACCGTTCACTCCGACCACCCAGGACCACCATGGCTGCCAGGACACCCGAACCCGACTTCCGCGCGCGGACCGTGCGCGCGCTGCTATTGAGCCGCGAGCTGGACCACAACCGCAGGCGCGTGGGGCTGAGCACCCGCCAGGCGGCGAGTGGCATGGACATGTCGCCCGCGATGTTGAACCGGGTCATGACCGGCCGCAGGTTGCCCACCGCGCTGGAGGTCGGCGGGCTCTGCGCGCTTTTCGACGTCCCCGCCGAGCGGCGGCCCGTCCTCTACGCCCTGGCCCGCGAAGGGGACCGCACCCAGTGGCTGACCCACCACGACCCCGGTGACCCGGACCGGTTCGCCGTCCTGCGCGAGCTGCACGCCGTGGCCGAGTCCATCACCGGTTACGACACCGCGACCCTCCCGCTCGCGCTGCGCACCGCCGACTACCACCGGGCGGTGCTGGCCGCCACTGGCGCCGCCCCCACAGCCCGCGGACCCGACCGGGTGGAGGCCTACACCGCCCACTACGTGCACGCCCACGCCCTGCGCGCACCCTGGGTGGACCCGGCCGTGATGACGGCGCAGCTCGCCCGGCTGCGCGACGACCGGCGGTTGCGGGTGCTCCCGGACCGCACCCCGCCCCCGGCCGCGCATCCGTTCCAGGTGATCACCACCCGCCACTTCCCGCCGGTGGTGTTCTTCGACCTCGGCGCCGCGACCCTCCTGCTGGAGCTCGACGCCGCCGCGCCCCACCTCGCCGCCCTGCGGGTCGTGGAGCGCGGGGCGCTGTCCGTCGGGGAGACCCGGGCGTTCCTGGACGACCTGCTCTTCTCCCGCTGAGGCCGCGCTCGGGAACCGGTCCGGCAGGCCCGGTCAGTCGACGGGGTCGAGCCGGGGGGTGTTCGCGGGCGTGATGAGGACCAGGGCGCGGAACATGCGTTCCAGTTCCGCCTCCGGGTCGTCGGTCAGGCCGGTGTGGGTGGGGGAGGTCTGCACGAGGGTGCTGCGCGGTGCGGTGAGCCAGCGGAAGCGCTGGCCGGGGGGGATTCGGGTCACCGGGCCCGCCGAGCCCGCGCACACCGACGTCAGGCCGCCCAGCATCTCCGCCAGCACCGCCAGGTCGATCGCCGGGTCGAGGGCGCGCAGGCGGGTGTCGTCCACGTGGGTGCGGCAGCCCAGGTAGTCGAAGGCCTTGCAGTGCACCAGGACGCCGATGTTGAGCGCTTCACCCCGGTCTTGGCGGGGGACGGCGCGCAGCAGGGCGTACTCAAACACGTGCGGCACGGGCGGCCTCCAAACCCTCGGTCCACTCCGCGGCCGCGGCCAGCCGGGCGGTGAAGAAGGCCCGGTAGGCGCGGCGGGTGTCCGCCGGGTCCGGGAAGCCCAGCAGCCACTCGTCAGGGACCTCGGCCAGCACCTCGTCCAGCGCGTCCAGGTCGACCTCCGCCGCCAGGTTCTCGATCGGGCCCGCGACCGGCAGCATGACGTGGTCGGCCGGTTCCCAGCGGTACTGCCTCGCGGGTTGCCACCCCGGTTCCCAGCGGTGGTGGAAGTACAGCGAGGCGCCGTGGTCGATCAGCCACATCCGGCGGTGCCACAGCAGCAGGTTCGGGTTGCGCCAGCTCCGGTCGACGTTGAGCACCAGCGCGTCGAACCACAGCAGCCGGGCCGCCTCGACCGGGCCGGGGTCGCGGACGAGCGGGTTGAAGTCGAACGAGCCGGGGAGGTAGTCCAGGCCCAGGTTGCGGCCGTCGCTGGCGCGCAGGAGTTCCTGCACCTCCTCGTCCGGTTCGGTGCGGCCCAGTTCCGGGTCCACCTCGACGAAGACGATCTCCGGGACCCGGAACCCCAGTGCCCTGGCGAGGCCGCCGACCACGAGTTCGGCGACCAGGGCTCGCGGGCCCTGCCCGGCGCCGCGGAACTTGACCACGTACATGCCCAGGTCGTCGGCCTCGACCAGGCCGGGGAGGGAGCCGCCCTCGCGCAGCGGGGTCACGTACCGGGTGGCGGTGACGGTTCTGGGCACCGCCGCATCATGCCGGGTGCCGCCCGGCCCACGCGCGGCGGGCGCCCAGGATGTCCTCCCGATTCCACCACCGGGGGGTTCCGGCTTCCTGCCGCGAACCCGTCACAGCCGCCGGACACGCAGCACGCAGGTCAGCATCGGGAGGGTGAACTCGCCGTCGGCGGTCTCCGACTCACCTGCGAGGAAAGCGCGGATGCGGTCGAGCGTGACCTGTCGTTCCCGTTCCGGCATGACCAGCACCCCCGCCCGCGTCGCCAGTGCCGCGACGAGGGAGTCGGCGGTGCGGCGCTGCCCGTGCGGGAACTCGGCCTGCTCCGGCGAGCCGAACCGGGCGGCCCCGCCCGTCCCGGGCAGGTGCGCCTCGGCCGTCTCGGCGCGCCAACCGGTGGGCGTGTCACGCGGGCCGATGGCCGCGCTCCCGCTGACCCGCGCCAGCCCGGCAACCCAGTCGACCCGGTCGTCCACGACGTTCCACAGGCCGGCCAGGGTGCCGCCCGGCACCAGGACCCTGGCGATCTCGGGTCCCGCGACGGTCATGTCGAACCAGTGCATGGCGTTGCCCGCCAGCACGGCGTCGACGGACGCGTCCGGCAGCGGTATCGCCTCGGCGCTGCCCGGCAGTGCGCGGACCCCCGGCAGTGCGCGGCGCAGCTCGGTCAGCATCGCCGGGTCGGGTTCGACCGCGGTGACGTCGGTGCCCATCGCGGCCAGGGTGCCGGTGAGCTTGCCGGTTCCGGCGCCGAGGTCGAGCACCCGCATACCGGGCGCCGGATCGTCGAGCGCCCAGCGCACCGCGGCCCGCGCGTAGTCCGGGCGGTTCTCGGCGTACGAGGTCGCCGCCGCCCCGAACGATGAGGCGTGCCGAAGCCGTTCGTCATGTTCCATGCGGTCACCCTATTGACACTGCGCATACCGGAGGCCGGTTTCCCACAACGAAACCGGCCTCCGGCAGCGAAAACGGTTTACTCCACTGTGGACTTCCAGAGCTTGGTGAGCCGTGCCCGCTCGACCTCGTTCTCCGTGAGCGCGGCGGCGGTGGCGTAGGCCTCGGCGGCCTCCGCGGGCCGGTCGAGGCGGCGCAGCATCTCCGCGCGCAGGGTGTGGGCGGGGCCGTAGGTGTCCAGGCCGATCCGCTCGACCTCGGCCAGCGCCGCCCCCGGCCCGTGCACCTCGCCCACCGCCACCGCCCGGTTGAGCGCGACGACCGGGGTCGGGGTGAGCGCCAGCAGGTGGTCGTAGAGGGCCAGGACCTGCGCCCAGTCGGTGTCCTCGGCCCGCCGGGCGTCGCTGTGCACGGCCTGGATGGCCGCCTGGACCTGATAGGGGCCGGGGCGGGCGCGGCACAGGCAGCGGCGGACCAGGTCCTGGCCCTCGGTGATCAGCGCGCGGTCCCAGCGGGAGCGGTCCTGCTGCGCCAGCAGCACGGCCCGCCCGTCGGCGGTGGTGCGGGCCGGGTGGCGGGAGCGGGTGAGCAGCATCAGCGCCAGCAGGCCCAGGGCCTCCGGTTCGTCGGGCATCAGCTCGACCAGCAGCCTGCCCAGCCGGACGGCCTCGGCGCACAGGTCCTCGCGCACCAGCCGCCCACCCGCCGACGCCGTGTGGCCCTCGGTGAAGACCAGGTACACGACCGCCAGCACGCCGCTGAGGCGGTCGGGCAGGTCGGCGTCGCGCGGGACGCGGTAGGGGATGCCCGCTTTCTTGATCTTCGCCTTGGCCCGGACCAGCCGCTGGGCCATGGTCGGTTCGGGCACCAGGAAGGCGCGGGCGATCTCGGCGGTGGTCAGGCCGCCGAGCAGCCGCAGGGTGAGCGCCACCCGGGCGGGCGCGGCCAGCGCCGGGTGGCAGCAGGTGAACAGCATCCGCAGGCGGTCGTCGTGCACGGGGCCCTCCTCCTCGGCCGGGCTGTCGTCAGGTGCCTGGAGGGCGTGCGCGGCGGCGTGCCGGGTGTCGCGGGTCGACTCGCGGCGCAGGCGGTCGATGGCGCGGTTGCGGGCGGTGGTGATGATCCACCCGGCCGGGCTGGGCGGTTCGCCCGATTCCGGCCAGCGGCGGACCGCCTCGGTGAAGGCGTCCTGGACCGCTTCCTCGGCGAGGTCGATGTCGCCGAGGGAGCGGACCAGCACCGCCACCGCCCGCCCGTACTCCTCGCGGAACACCCGGGCGATGCGCTCGCTCACCCCTGCGGCACGAACGGGCGGACCTCGACCGGCAGGCCCAGGACCCGGGCCAGCTTGCGCCCCCAGCCCAGGGCGTCGTCCAGGTCCTCGGCGTTGATGACGGTGAACCCGCCCAGGTGCTCCTTGAGCTCCACGAACGGGCCGTCGGTCACCAGGACGTCGCCGCCGTCGGCGCGCAGGACGGTCGCGGTCTCCGGGGCCTCCAGGCCGTTGCCGAAGACCCAGGCGCCCGCCGCCCGCATCTCGTCGTTGAGGGCGCCGACCTCGGCCATGATGGCGGCCAAGGCCTCGTGGTCGGGCATCTCGCCGGGCGGCTGGAAGATGCTGAGCAGGTACTGCCGCATGGTGTTCTCCCTGTTCGGTGGTGCTTGGTCACCCCCCACACGAACGAGTGACCCCCGAATCGACAGGGTCCCCGAAAGTTATTTCGAGGCGACGTCTACTGTGACCCTCGGTGTGCCGCGCCGAGGCGGAGATAACAGGCCGGGAACGAAAACGTCAAGATCGGGGCCGCAGGGTAGCCCGATAGTGCTCGGTACTCACCCGTCCGACACAGTGCACGTACTCAAAAGCAGTTCCGCCCCACTCGTCAGCCGTCTATATCCAGGAGGACCGCGCAGGTGAGTCCGGAGAGCGCCATCGACCCCGCCCACGCCGTCGCCCTGGCCGGGCGTGCCACCATCGCGGACAAGATCCGCTACGCCTGCGAGCACGTCGACCCGCCCACCACCCTCGAGGTCCAGCAGTGGCTGGACACCTACGGGGTGACCACGGCCCGGTCGTACGCCACCAACGTGATCGACACCTGGCGCCGCGAGCACCAGGTGGGCGACACCGGTGACCTCGTCGCGCTCAGCCCCGGCCTGCTGGCCGAGCTGGACGCGCTGCGCACCGGCTCCGGCGGCACCGACGGCTCGGCCGCCCCCGGCGGCACGACCGGCGCGAACGGCACCAACGGGTCGGCCGCCACCAACGGTTCGGCCGCGAATGGTTCGGCCGCGAACGGTTCGGCCGCCGCGAACGGCTCGACCAGCGCGAACGGCTCGGCGGCCCCCAACGGCGCGACCGCCACCAGCGGGTCGACCACCAACGGCTCGGCCGCCGCGAACGGCTCGGCCGCCGCGGGGTCGACCACCGTCAACGGCTCGACAGCCTCCAACGGCGCAGCGGCCACCAACGGCGCGGCGGGTGCCAAAGGCTCGACCGGTGGCAAGAAGGCGAAGCGCCTGACCGGCGCGGCGGCGCGCAGCGCCGCGGCCAAGGCCGCGCGGGACGCCGCGAAGAACGGCGCCACCGACGGCGGCACCGCGAACAGTGCTCCCGCGAACAGTGCTCCCGCGAACAGTGCTCCCGCGAACGGCGCCACCGCGAACGGCGCCACCGCGGCGGGCAGCGGCGGGGCGGTCGTCGAGCGGTCGGACGAGGGCGGGGCAGCAGCACCCGGCGTGGACACCCTGGCAGACAAGGACAGCACAGAGAACATGGACACTGCGGTCGAATCGGGCAGAGCGGACGCCCCGAAGGCGGACGCCGAGGACGCCACGCAGATCTTCGAGGTGGACCCGGCCAAGCGCGCCGCCGCCGACGAGGACTCCCCGACCCTGGTCACCTTCACCCCGGTCCGCGACGACGCCGACACCGCCGCCACCGTCGAGGCGAACACCGTCGAACCGGACCTGTCCTGGCTGGACCAGGTCGAGGTGCCCGGCGAGGCGGCCAAGGGCGACACGGACAAGGGCGGCGCGGACGACGCGGGCAAGGCCGAGGCCGCGACCACCGAGGCTGGACCGGAGGAGCGGGTGGGCAAGGACCTGGTCGTCGCGGAGGCCCCCGAGCCGCCCGCGGAGCCGGTGACCGCGCACGCGGAGCGGATGGCCGCCCCGGTCGACCCGGAGCCGCTGCCGCCCGCGCTGCCCCGGGTGCCGGTCGTGCTGTCCTGGTCGGCGAACATGGCCTGGATCGTGGTGCTGATCGCCGCGATGGGCATCTCCTGGTGGTCGCTGTTCGAGTACGCCCGCGGGTTCAGCATCCCGACCCCGCTGGCGGCCGTGGTGTCGCTGGTGTTCGACGCGTCGGCGCTGATCGTGGCCGGGCTCGCGCACCGCTACGCGCTCTCGCCGTACTCCGGTGCCGGGCCGCGGATCGCGCTGCTGCTCCTGCTCGCGGGCAGTGTGTACCTGAACTGGGAGCACGCCGCGGGCAAGGGCTACGGCATCGAGGCGTCGATCATGTTCGCCGCTCCCGCCGCCGTCGGCATCCTGCTCTTCGAGCTGCACATCGGTTGGCACTCGCGCAGCGAGCGCCGGGCCCGCGGCCGGGTCGCCCGCTCGCTGCCGGTGATCGGCGCGTGGGGCTGGTTCCTGCACCCGTTGCAGAGCATCACCACGCTGTGGCGCGTCACCCACGCCCGCGGTCGCTCGGTCCGGACCGCGGAGCTGACCAGCATCGATCAGTCGCGCTAGCGATCGCACTCGCGCACCGGGGCCTCCCAGGAGTAGCTTAGGCTTACCTAAGTCTTCTGGGAGGCCTCGTCGTGTCTGCTCCACAGCGCACCCGCCCGGTGCACACCCTCACCGTGACCCGCACCGAGTGGATCACCCCGCACATGGTGCGCGTCTGGGCGGGCGGGCCCGGCCTGGCCGCGGTGCCGGACAACGGGTTCACCGACAACTACGTCAAGCTGCTGTTCTTCCCCGAGGGCCGCCCGGAGGGCGTGGACGTCGCCGAGCTGCGCGCCCAGGGCAAGGTCGTGACCCGCACTTACACAATCCGCCGCCGCGAACCCTCGGAGCTGGCGATCGACTTCGTCTACCACGGCGACGTCGGCCTGGCGGGTCCGTGGGCCGCCTCGGTCCAGCCGGGCACCGAGTTCTCCTTCCAGGGCCCCGGCGGCGCCTACTCCCCGGCCGCCGACGCCGACTGGCACCTGTTCGTCGGGGACGCGTCGGCCTTCCCGGCGATCGGCGCGGCCCTGGAGTCCCTGCCCGCCACCGCCGTGGCCCTCGCGGTCCTGGAGGTGCAGGACCCGGCCGACGAGCAGAAGTTCCTCACCGACGCCCGGCTCGACCTGCGCTGGGTGCCCGCCGGGACGCTGGTCTCCGCCGTCGAGGAACTGGAATTGCCCGCGGGGTCGGGCCACGCCTTCGTCCACGGTGAGACCTACGTGATCCGCGACCTGCGCAAGGTCCTGGCCGGGGTCGACCGGCTGTCGATCTCCGGGTACTGGCGCAGGGGCATGGCCGAACCGGAGTTCCAAGCGGCCAAGCGCACAGACCCCGTCTAGGCCGATCGGACTAGGATCGGGGGCCAGTGCCACTACACCGTGGAATGAGGCTCCCGGCTTTGCCCACCGAAGACGTCCTGCCCGGCCTCGAAACCGAACTCACCGCCCTGTGGCGCCGTGCGCGGGCGTCGGTGCGGGATTCGGCCAGGACCCTGCACCCCCGCCTGGACCCCACCGTCTACCCGCTGCTGGTCCTGGTGCTGCACGCCGGGTCGCTGCGCATGTCCGAGGCGGCGAGCAGGCTCTCGCTGGACAAGTCGACGCTGAGCAGGCAGGTCGACGCCGCGGTCCGCCTGGGGCTGCTGGAGCGCGTGGTCGACAGCACCGACGCCAGGGCGCGGCTGCTGCGGCTGACCCCGTCCGGCCACACAGGACTGACGGCGCTGCTGACCGAGCAGCGCGACCGCTGGCGCGCCTCGCTGGCGGAGTGGGACCGCGAGGACGTCGTGCGGCTGACCGAACTGCTGAACAAACTGGGCGAATCCGGCGTCTCGTAAGGGAAACCGGGCGGGGAGTTCTCCCTGGGCGTTCAGAGCAGCCTCCGAATCGATCCAAGCACGCGGGGGCGACAGTTCCGCCGCGCTGGAGCCGAGTTGTCCACAGGGCCGAGTTGTCCACAGAGTCGGGTTGGTCACGGGGCCGGGGTGGCCGCGGGTCAGGGCAGGGAGCCGCGCAGGGTCAGCACGCGGTCGGTGGCGGCGGTGAACGCCTGCCGGTCGAGGGTTCCGGTGGTGTAGGCGGTGGCGAGGGCGTCGAGGACCTGGTCGCCCTGGGTGGTGTCGCGGGACGAGGCGAGGATGAGGTCCATGCCCGCCGCCGCGGCGAGGAGCGCGCGGTTGCCCGTGGTGCCGTAGGGCTGGAGGGCGCCCGCTTCCAGGGCGTCGGTGATGGTGACGCCCTGGAAGCCGCGGTCGCGGCGGAGTTCGTCGCGGACCACGGTGGGGGACAGGCCCGCGGGGCGGGAGGCGTCGAGGGCGGGGTAGACGGCCCAGGAGAGCATGACCAGCCTGACCCCGGCGGACACGGCGAGGTCGTAGGGCGGCTCGTCCCTGGTGCGCAGGTCCGACAGGGACGTGGTCAGGGTGACCGGGCGCAGGTCGGTGTTCTCCGCTGTCCCGGCGGGGCCGAGCCCGGGGAAGTGCTTGGCGGTGGCGGCGACGCCGGTGGCCTGCTGGGCCTGGATGAAGGCGCGGCTGAGCACGCCGACGGTGCCCGAGTCGGTGCTGTAGGAGCGGCCGTACTGGTCCATGAGGTCATCGGGGGTGCGGTACACGTCCGCCACCGGGGCCAGGTTCACGTTCATCCCCACACCGCGCAGGTTCTGCCCGGCCGAGGTCCCGGCGTCGCGGGCGGCGGTGGTGCCCTGGGCGCCCACCTGCTTCTGCGACAGCAGCGGCGCGCCGGGCAGGCGGCGGACCTGCCCGCCCTCCTGGTCGGTCATCAGCAGCAGCGGCGCGGGGACCGGGCTCTGCGCGGCGGCGGCCCGGAGTTGGGCGACGACGCCCGCGATCTGGGGCGTGCCGGAGATGTTCTCGCCGAAGAAGATCACGCCTGCGGCCTCGCCCGCGCGGATGCGGTCGAGCAGGCTCTGCGGCGGGGTCAGGCTGGGGTAGGAGTAGACCACCCGCTGGCCCGCCAACTGCCGGGTGGTCAGCGCCGGTGCCGCGGAGGCGGTGGGGAGGGTGGCCAGTGCCGCGGTCAGGAGCAGGCCCACCGCGGAACCCGCCCCCCACCTGCGCCGCATCGGTGTCCGCATGGCCGACCTCCTCGCACCCGGGTCTCCAGTCAACGAGACCCGGATGCGATTGGTCAATCATTCACAAAAAGGTTCAGCCCAACGGCCCTCGGCGGTGCGGTGGGCCGTCAGGGGTCACTGGTCGTCGTCGATGTTCATGTGCAGCCACTCCGGCCAGGTCTTCGACCACGGTCGGACCGGGTCCGACACCAGCCAGACGGTGGGGGAGCGCAGGACGACGTTCTCCAGGCTGGAGTGGTCGTCGGCGCGGCCGACCGCCCGGACCGAGCGGAAGTGCGCGCGGAGGAAGCCCGGGTCGCCGCCGACGATGATCGCGGTGGTGGCGTCGTCCGGTGGTGCCCCGAAGAACCAGAAGCCGCGGTGGCCGCTGTAGACCGGCGGCAGGCCGTGGGCGGGTCCCTCGTAGGCCAGGGCGGAGGCGTGCGGGTAGACGTCGGCCATGACCACGGTGTGGGCGCGCTGCTCGGGGGGCAGCGACCGGTAGATGTCGCCGATGTCCTCGGTGAACGCGGGCCAGCCGACCTGGCCGCGCAGCAGCGGGTTGGGCACCAGCGCCGGGTGCCGCTCGACGATGCCCTGCGGCACCACCGGCAGCAGGCACACCACCGCGATGGCGCCCAGCACCCCGGTCAGCCCGAACGCCCACGGCCGCCGCCACCAGGCGGGCCCGCGGTCCTGCAACGCCACCACACCCGCGGCGAACCCCAGCGGGAACAGTCCGACCAGGTAGTAGGGGCGCCCGTTGAACACCAGCATCAGCACGAACAGCACGGGCAGGGCGACGCCGAGGAACCGGTACGGCGGCGTGCGCAGCAGCCTGCGGATGCCGAGCACCACGAGCACCAGCCCGAGCGGGCCGATGTAGAGGGCCAACCAGGCGGAGAACCCGACCCGGCCGCCCTGGAACGAGTCCTGCTCGGCGCTGACCGCGTCCAGCATCGCCACGTACGGCCACCCGTTGGCGTTCTGCCACAGCAGCCCCGGCAGCGCGGTGACCACGGTGACCCCGGCGCCCACCCACAGCAGCGGGCGGCGCAGCAGGTCGCCGCGGCCGGTGCACAGGGCCGCCACGCCGATGGCCACCCACAGGATCGGCACCAGGTACTTGATCTGCAGCGCGACCGCCGTGCACAGCCCGGCGGCCAGCAGCAGCCGGTCCTGGCGGGTGCGCACCCACCTGGTGACCAGGTAGGTGATCGCCGCCCACAGGGTGGTGTCGAAGGTGGTGGTGGCCAGCAGGTGCCCGGTCCAGAGCACGAACGGGGCCGCGCCGAACGCGGCGGCGGCGAGCAGTTGGGCGCGCGGCCTGCCGCCGAGTTCGCGGGCGATCAGCCCGGCCAAGACCACGCCGACGGCGGTGACCAGGGCGGACGGGGTGCGCAGGGCGAGCAGGTTGCCGGGGAACAGCAGGTCGATGCCCTTGGCCAGCAGCGGCACGAGCGCCGACTGGTCGACGTAGCCCCAGGACGGGTGCCCGCCCGCGATGACGAAGTACATCTCGTCGCCGTCGTGGCCGTAGCGGCCGCTGACCAGCAGCAGGAGCACCCCGACGCCCGCCGCCAGCGACAGCAGCGGACCCCACCGCACCGGGGGGACCGCGGGCTCGAGCGGCACGGCCGGCGGTCGCGCCTGCGCCCGCTCCTCGGTCGCGCTCATCCACTCCTCCTCGACTGTCCACCCCGGATCGGACCATTCACCGGTGCGGTCAATCTAGAAGATCGGCGCCGTGATCGGAAATAGCGGGGGCACAATTTGCGGGATTTGTTCACAATCGGTGTCGTGGGCCGCTCATGGCGAATCCGCGACAACTGTACCGGTGCGCCAAAGTGTGGATGAGAATGTGTCGTGCGTTTGACAAAGATGCCTGACCGCTACGCAGGGCGACGATCGGACTCGCGGGTCGTGGTTCGGATAACTCTGCGTACCTGGTCGGACCTGGGGTTCAATCCGAGATGGTTGAAGGTGAAAAATCTTCGATTTATCTGCCGGTGATGTGTCCGATCTTGGCGTCCCGCAATTTCCGGGCGGGTATTTCCGCTGCTCGGAATGCGTTTGCGGGATAACGCGCCGTTGGTGTACGGAACTGTTCATCAAGTAGGGGTCAGCGCGGGCAGCGGGAGAGCAGCGACGCCAGGGTGTCGTGTTCGGCCTGATCCACGGTCAGGTTGTACTTCGCCTTCACCAGGACCCAGCGGACCGCGTAGTCGCAGCCATAGGCCGCGTCGGGCAGCCAGTGGGCGGGGTCCTGGTCGCCCTTCTGCCGGTTGCTGCGGGCGGAGACCACGATCAACTGGTCGAGGTCGTTGGCGAAGGCCCGGCGCTGCTCGCGGGTCCAGCCCCGGGTGCCGGAGCGGTTGGCCTCGGCCAGCGGCACGAGGTGGTCGAGGTCGGTCTGGCGCGCGTCGGTGATGGTGGCGCCGTCGTACGGGCTGGTCCAGGTGCCCTCCATCGCCTTGCACTCGACGTCGGTCCGCACGCTCCTGCCCTGGGCCTTCAACGCCTCCTCGCGGGTGTCGCAGCCGTCGCCTTGGGCCGACCAGTGCGGCCAGTCCTCGCGGTTGTAGGGCAGGCCGGTGTCCTCCACGGCCACGGTCAGCTTCGCCAACTGGTCGATCGCCCGCTGCGCGTCCGCCCCGGTCGGGGTGCCCTCGTCCAGTTGCGACCACCAGATGCCGACCACCAGCACGACCAGGGCCACCACCAGCGACACCCAGGTCGTCTTCCCGCGCTTGGCCACCGCAGGTCCCTCCACTTCCTCGTCACGCTTCGCACATGATTGTCGGTGGCGCCCGACCATCGGGTGAACGGGGGCGCCCCACCACCGAGCCGGTCCCGGCGGGCCGCACTAGGGTCGGGCGGGTGCGGATCGCCACCTGGAACGTCAACTCCGTCAAGCAGCGCGTCCCCCGCCTGCTGCCCTGGCTCGACGAGCGCGCCCCGGACGTCGTCTGCCTGCAGGAGACCAAGCTCGCCGACGACGCCTTCCTGGAACTGCTGACCGACGACCTGTCGGCGCGCGGCTACGAGATCGCCAGCCACGGCGAGGGCCAGTGGAACGGGGTGGCCCTGCTGTCTCGGGTCGGCCTCGACGACGTCGTGCGCGGCCTGCCCGGCGGCCCCGGCTTCCCGCACCAGGAGGCCCGCGCGGTCTCCGCCGTCTGCGGTGGCCTGCGCGTGCACTCCCTGTACGTCCCCAACGGCCGCAGCCCCGACTCCGACCACTACCGCTACAAGCTGGAGTGGCTGCGCGCCCTGCGCGACACCGTCGCCGCCGACGTCGACACCGCCGTGGTCTGCGGTGACATCAACATCGCCCCCGCCGACGCCGACGTGTTCGACCCGGCGGCGTTCGAGGGCCACACCCACGTCACCGACGCCGAGCGGGCCGCCCTGCGGGAGCTGCTGGACCTGGGCCTGCACGACGTGGTCCGCGACCGCTGGCCCACCGAGACGGTGTTCAGCTACTGGGACTACCGGGCGGGCATGTTCCACCAGAACCGGGGCATGCGCATCGACCTGATCCTGGCGGGCACCCCCGTGGCCGCCCGCCGCCGCGCCGCCTGGGTCGACCGGGCCGCCCGCAAGGGCACCAAGCCCAGCGACCACGCCCCGGTCGTCCTGGACCTCGACGAGGCCCCCGACGGCGACGTCGGCCCGATGGTCCCGCCCCCGTCGGTCGCCGTACCCCGGCGCGGCGGGAAGGTCCCCCGATGAGGTGATCCGGCCGGTGCGGTCGGGGGTCAGGATCGCGTAAAGATCGCCGGTGGCGTCGTCAAGACGGCGTCAGGCCCGGCGGCGACCGCACGGATCTGCTGCACGCTCCTCCCGGCGTGCCCGCCAGCGGGGTGGGCACCGGTTCGGAGAGGGGTGCGGCGTGGCTGACCTGGCCTACGCGGTGCTCATCGTCGTTGTCTTCGTCGGGCTGGCTCTGGCCGTTCGCGGGCTGGAGCGGTTGTGAGCGGCTTGGTCGGCAACGTGGTCGGGGGGATCGTCGCGGCGGGGTTGCTCGGGTACCTCTTCGCCGCCCTCATCCGGCCGGAGAAGTTCTGATGTGGGCCGGGGTGGCGCAGGCCGCCTTGCTGGTCGTGGCCCTGGCGGTCGTGTACCGGCCGTTCGGTGACCACATGGCCCGGGTCTACCAGCGCACCGAGCACTCCGCCGTGGAGCGGGCGATCTACCGGGTGGTGCGCGTGGACCCGGGCACCGAGCAGAAGTGGTCGACCTACGCGCTCGGGGTCGTCGGGTTCTCGGCGGTGGGGGTCGGGTTCCTGTACCTGCTCCAGCGGGTGCAGTCGTGGCTGCCGTTCGACTTCGGGCGCGGGAACGTCGAGCCCGGGACGGCGTTCAACACCGCGATCAGCTTCGTGACCAACACGAACTGGCAGTCCTACGTGCCGGAGAACACGATGGGGCACAGCGTGCAGCTCGTCGGGCTCACCGTGCAGAACTTCGTCTCCGCCGCCGTGGGCCTGGCGGTGGCAATGGCCCTGGTGCGCGGGTTCGTGCGGGTCAAGACCGACCGGCTGGGCAACTTCTGGGTCGACCTGACCAGGGGGACGCTGCGCATCCTGCTGCCGGTGGCGTTCGCGTTCGCGCTCGTGCTGGTCGTGACCGGCGTGACCATGAGCTTCAAGTCCGGGGTCGCCGTCGACGGGCAGACCGTCGCCCAGGCGCCGACCGCGAGCCAGGAGGCGATCAAGGAACTCGGGACCAACGGCGGCGGCGTCTTCAACGCCAACTCCGCGCACCCCTTCGAGAACCCCAACGCCTGGTCGAACCTCGTCGAGCTGTTCCTCATCCTCGTCATCCCCGTCTCCCTCACCCGGACCTTCGGCACGATGGTGGGTGAGCGCAGGCAGGGGTACGTGCTGCTCGGTGTCATGGGCACGCTCTGGACCGCCGTGCTGGCCCTGATCTGGGCGGCAGAAGCGAGCGGCGTGCGCCCGCTGGAGGGCAAGGAGCTGCGGTTCGGCGTGGCCGGGTCCGCGCTGTTCGCCAACACGACCACGGCCACCTCCACCGGTGCGGTGAACTCCGCGCACGACAGCTTCTCCGGCCTCGGCGGCGGTGGGGCGCTGCTCAACATGCTCTTCGGGGAGATGACGCCGGGCGGGGTCGGGACCGGCCTCTACAGCATCCTGGTCATGGCGGTCATCGCCATGTTCCTCGCCGGGCTGATGGTCGGCCGCACCCCGGAGTACCTGGGCAAGAAGCTCGGCCGCCGCGAGGTGACCGCCGCCGCCCTGTCCATCCTGGCCATGCCGACCGTGCTGCTGGTCGGCGCCGGGATCGCCGCCGTGCTGCCGTCGACGCCCGGTGCGCTCGGCAACGACGGGGCGCACGGGCTCTCGGAGATCCTCTACGCCTACGCGTCCGCCTCGAACAACAACGGCAGCGCGTTCGCGGGCCTCACCGCCACCGGCGACTGGTTCCAGGCATCCCTCGGGGTGTGCATGGCGCTCGGGCGGTTCGTGCCGATCATCGCCGTGCTGGCGCTGGCCGGTTCGCTGGCCGCGCAGCGCAGGGCCCCGGTCACCGCCGGGACGCTGCCCACCACCGGGCCGCTGTTCGCCGGGCTGCTCGGCGGGGCCGTCGTGCTCGTCGCCGCGCTGACCTTCGTCCCCGCCCTCGCCCTCGGACCCATCGCGGAGGCGATGCTGTGAACACCACCGCGAGTACAACCGTAGAAACCCCGCCTGCCGCCGCCGATGCCCCGGCGCGGCAGGTGTCGGCCGGGGTGTTCAGCCCCGGGCAGCTACTGGAGTCCTTCCCGGACGCCCTGCGCAAGTTCCACCCGCGCCACCAGGTGCGCAACCCGGTCATGTTCGTGGTCTGGGTCGGGTCGCTGCTGGTGACCGCGTTCGCGGTCGGCGACCCGAACACCTTCACCGTCACCGTCGCGGTGTGGCTGTGGTTCACGGTGCTCTTCGCCAACCTGGCCGAGGCCGTCGCCGAGGGGCGCGGCAAGGCGCAGGCCGACTCGCTGCGGCGCACCAAGCAGGACGCCGTCGCGCGGCGGCTGCGCGCGGACGGGGCCGAGGAGCGGGTGCCCGGCACCGAACTGCGGGTCGGTGACCGGGTGGTCGTCGAGGCCGGGGAGGTGGTCCCCGGCGACGGCGACGTGGTCGAGGGCATCGCCTCGGTCGACGAGTCCGCGATCACCGGGGAGTCCGCGCCGGTCGTGCGCGAGGCCGGTGGGGACCGCTGCGCGGTCACCGGGGGCACCACCGTGCTCTCGGACCGGGTGGTCGTGCGGATCTCCACCAAGCCGGGAGAGTCCTTCGTGGACCGGATGATCGCGCTGGTGGAGGGCGCCCAGCGGCAGAAGACGCCGAACGAGATCGCGTTGACGATCCTGCTCTCCACGCTGACGATCATCTTTCTGCTGGCCGTGGTGGCGCTGCAACCGTTCGCGATCTTCTCCGGCGGCGAGCAGTCGGTGCTCGTGCTGACCGCGCTGCTGGTCTGCCTGATCCCGACCACGATCGGGGCGCTGCTCTCGGCGATCGGCATCGCGGGCATGGACCGGCTGGTGCAGCGCAACGTGCTGGCCACCTCCGGCAAGGCCGTCGAGGCCGCCGGGGACATCGACACCCTGCTGCTGGACAAGACCGGCACCATCACCTTCGGCAACCGGCGCGCGACGGACCTGCACCCGGTGGACGGCGCGGACCTGGCCGAGCTGGCCGCCGCCGCCCGGCTGTCCAGCCTGGCCGACGGCACCCCGGAGGGGCGCAGCGTCATCGACCTGTGCGCCGAGCGCCACGGGTTGCCCGCCGAGGCCTCCGAGCACGAGAAGACCGGCGAGTTCGTGCCGTTCACCGCGCAGACCCGGATGAGCGGCATCGACCTCGACGGCCGCGCGGTGCGCAAGGGCGCGGCGAGCGGGTTCGCGCTCAGCGCCGAGGCGTCCGCGATCGTCGACGACATCGGCAACCGGGGCGGAACCCCGCTCGTGGTGGCCGACGGCGACCGGGTGCTGGGTGTGATCCGGATGTCCGACGTGGTCAAGCCCGGCATGGCCGCCCGGTTCGCCGAGTTGCGCGCCATGGGCATCCGCACGGTCATGGTCACCGGCGACAACCCGCTGACCGCCCGCGCCATCGCCGCCGAGGCCGGGGTGGACGACTTCCTCGCCGAGGCCAAGCCCGAGGACAAGCTGGCGCTCATCCGCGCCGAGCAGGAGGGCGGGCGGCTGGTCGCCATGACCGGCGACGGCACCAACGACGCCCCGGCGCTGGCCAGGGCGGACGTCGGCGTGGCGATGAACACCGGCACCTCCGCGGCCAAGGAGGCCGGGAACATGGTGGACCTGGACTCCGACCCCACCAAGCTGATCGAGGTCGTGGAGATCGGCAAGCAACTGCTGATCACCCGGGGCGCGCTGACCACGTTCAGCGTGGCCAACGACCTGGCCAAGTACTTCGCGATCCTGCCCGCGATGTTCGCCGCGATCCACCCGCAACTCGGCGGCCTCAACGTGATGCGGCTGGCCACCCCGGAGTCGGCGATCCTGTCGGCGGTGGTGTTCAACGCGCTGATCATCGTGGTGCTCATCCCGCTGGCGCTGCGCGGTGTCCGCTACCGGCCCTCCGGGGCGAGCGCGCTGCTGCGGCGCAACCTGCTGGTCTACGGGGTCGGCGGCATCGCCACGCCGTTCCTCGGGATCTGGCTGGTCGACCTCCTCGTCCGACTCATCCCCGGAATCGGGTGACCCGCGTGTCCACTCTCGTCAAGCAGGCCCTGGCCGGGCTGCGCCTCCTGCTCGTGCTGACCGTGATCACCGGCGTCCTCTACCCGGCGGGCGTGTGGGCGGTCAGCAGGCTCCCCGGCCTGCACGACAACGCCGAAGCCGTCAACACCACACTGGTGGGTGTCGCCCGGGAAGGCGACGGCTGGTTCCACTTGCGACCGTCCGCCGCGACGTTGCCCGCATCGGGTGGTTCCAACAAGTCCCAGGTGAACCCCGACTACGACAGTGTGGTGGCCGACCGCCGCACCGAGGTGGCCCGACGCGAGGGCGTGGCCGAGGACCGGGTGCCCCAGGACGCGGTGACCGCGTCGGCCTCCGGGCTCGACCCGCACATCAGCCCCGCCTACGCCGACCTGCAGGTTCCCCGGGTGGCGCGGGAACGCGGCCTGTCCGAGCGGTGGGTGCGCAAGCTGGTCGCCGAGCACACCTCCCGGCGCGGTCTCGGCTTCGTCGGCGAGGTGACGGTGAACGTCACCGCCCTGAACCGGGCCCTGACCGATGGTGGCTGAGCAGGGCGCGCAGACTCGGGGCGTGGAGCGAGTCAAGCGCGGTGAGCTGCGCATCTACCTCGGGGCCGCGCCCGGTGTCGGCAAGACGTTCGCCGCGCTGGGCGAGGCGCGCCGCCGCCGCGAGCGCGGCACCGACGTCGTGGTCGGGCTGGTCGAGGCGCACGGCCGGGAGAAGACCGCCGAGCTGGTCGCGGGCCTGGAGGTGCTGCCCCGGCGCCCGGGCGGCCCCGGCGCCGGGGAACTGGACCTCGACGCCCTGCTGGCCAGGGCACCGGAGGTGGCCGTGGTCGACGAGCTGGCGCACACCAACGCCCCCGGTTCGCGCAACGCCAAACGCTGGCAGGACGTCGAGGAACTGCTCGACGCGGGGATCGACATCCTGTCCGCGGTCAACGTGCAGCACCTGGAATCCCTCAACGACGTCGTCACCCGGATCACCGGGGTGCCGCAGCGCGAGACGGTGCCCGACGAGGTGGTGCGCCGCGCCGAGCAGATCGAGCTGGTGGACCTCACCCCGCAGGCGCTGCGGCGCAGGCTCGCCCACGGCAACGTCTACGCCGCGGACAGGGTCGACGCCGCGCTGGGCAACTACTTCCGGGTCGGCAACCTCACCGCGCTGCGCGAACTGGCGCTGCTGTGGGTCGCCGACCAGGTCGACGTGGCGTTGCAGCGCTACCGGGCCGAGCAGGACATCACCGACACCTGGGAGGCCCGCGAGCGGGTCGTGGTGGCGGTCACCGGCGGCCCGGAGAGCGAGACGCTGATCCGCCGCGCCCGCCGGATCGCGCTGCGCGCGGGCGCGGACCTGCTGGTGGTGCACGTGCTGCGCGGCGACGGCCTGGCCGGGGCGGCACCGGACGCGCTCGCCGGGTGCCGCCGCACCGCCCTGGACCTGTCGGCCACGTTCCACTCCGTGGTCGGCGACGACGTGCCGACGGCGCTGCTGGACTTCGCCCGCGGCGTCAACGCCACCCAACTCGTGCTGGGAACCTCGCGCCGCCCACGGCTGGCCAGGGTGTTCGACGAGGGGATCGGCGCGGCCGTCATCGCCGCCTCCGGCTCGATCGACGTGCACATGGTCACCCACCCGCGGGCCCGGCGGACCCGGGCGCGGCCCGCGCGCCGAGGCAGGCCGCTGGGGTGGGTCGCCACGATCGCCCTGCCGGGGCTGGTGACCCTGCTGGGGCTGCTGTGGCAGGAGTCGGTGGGGTACTCGACGGACCTGGCGGCGTTCATCCTGGCGACCTGCGCGGTGGCGGTGCTCGGCGGCGTGTGGCCCGCGCTGCTCTCGGCGTTCCTGGCGGCGGGTCTGCTCAACTACTTCTTCACCCCGCCCTACCGCAGCCTGCTGGTGGCGAGCCCGGAGAACGTGGTCGCGCTGATCGCGCTGGTGGTCGTGGCCGGGTTGGTGGCGGTCGTGGTGGACCGGGCGAGCAGGCTGGCCACCCAGGCGGCCAGGGCGCGCACCGAGGCGGCGCTGCTGGCCTCCTACGCCAGGACCGTGCTCGCAGGCCCCGACCCGGTGAACCGGCTGCTGGAGAAGGTGCGGGAGAACTTCGCCCTGGAGGCGGTCGCGTTGCAGGAGTGGCGCGAAACCGGGTGGGTGCGGATCGCGGGCGACGCGTGCGAGGGCGACCCGGACGCGGACGTGCCGGTGCGCGAGGACGTGCGGCTGGTGCTGCGCGGACGCGCCCTGCCCGCGCACGACCAGCGGGTGCTCGCCGCGGCGGCGGGTCAGGCGTTCCTGGCGCTGCGGCAGCAGCAGCTCACCGAGGAGAAGTCGCAGGCCCAGCGCAAGGCCGCGGACACCGAACTGCGGACGGCACTGCTCTCGGCGGTCGGCCACGACCTGCGCACCCCGCTCACCTCCATCAAGGCCGCCATCGGCAGCCTGCGCGACCGGTCGCTGACCCTGTCCGAAGAGGACACCGGAGAACTCATGGCCACGGTGGAGGAATCGGCCGACCGGCTGACCGCTCTGGTCGACAACCTCCTCGACTCCACCCGCCTCGCCACCGGCACGGTCCGGCCGACCCTGCGCCCGGTCGGGTACTACGAGGTCGTCGCCCGGGCACTGGCGGGCATCGACGAACGCGCGGCGGTCACCGTCGACGTCGACGAGGGACTGCCGCTGGTGCTCGCCGACCTGGGGCTGCTGGAGCGGGTGGTGGCCAACCTGGTCGACAACGCCCTGCGCCACGGCCGCACCGGGGTCGCGGTGCGGGCCAGCGCCCACGGGTCGCGGGTCGAGCTGCGGGTCACCGACTCCGGCCCCGGCCTGCCGAAGAAGACGGGAGACGTGGTGTTCGCACCGTTCCGGCGATTGGGGGACCGGGTGAGCGGCACCGGCCTCGGCCTCAGCGTCGCCAAGGGCTTCGTCGAGGCCATGGCGGGCGACATCGCCCTGGAGGACACCCCCGGCGGCGGCCTGACCGTCGTGGTGTCCCTGCCGGTGGTGACGTCGTGACCCGCGTCCTCGTCGTCGACGACGAACCGCAGATCGCCCGCGCCCTCCGGATCAACCTGGCCGCCCGGGGCTACGACGTGCTGGTGGCCCACACCGGCCGCAGCGCCCTCGACCTCGCCGCCGACAACCGCCCCGACCTGGTCCTGCTCGACCTCGGCCTCCCCGACCTCGACGGCGTCGACGTCATCACGGGCCTGCGCGGCTGGAACCCGGTCCCCATCATCGTCCTCTCGGCGGGCACCGACTCCACCCGCAAGGTCGCCGCCCTCGACGCTGGCGCGGACGACTACGTGACCAAACCCTTCGGCATGGACGAACTCCTCGCCCGCCTCCGCGCCGCCCTCCGCCGCTCCACCCACCTCCCCGGCGGCGAACCCGTGGTCGAGGCAGAAGCCTTCACGGTGGACCTGACCGCCAAACGGGTCCACCGCGACGGCGCGGAGGTCCACCTCACCCCGACCGAGTGGGGCATCCTGGAGATCCTGGTCCGCAACCCGGGCCACCTCATCGCCCAGCGCAGGCTGCTGACGGAGGTCTGGGGCCCGACCTACACGGCCGAGACGCACTACCTGCGGGTGTACCTGGCCCAGTTGCGCCGCAAGCTCGAACGCGACCCGGCCCACCCCCGCCACCTGATCACCGAACCCGGCATGGGCTACCGCTTCCAACCCTGACCCCACCCACCCACCCGACACGGCGGGCGGGCACCCCGCGAACGCCTGCCCGGCTGCGCAGACGGGGTGTGCTCGGGTGGCGATCACGTGCGAGGCTGTTCGGGCCGTGGGGCGTGTGTCCGACCCCACCGGCAGAACCCGACCGACAGCGCAGCAGGAGGAATGCCGATGCGGGACGGCGAGGTCATCACCGTGGTGCGGCGCAAGCTCGAACACCGCTTCGCCATCGCCTGCGTGATCGGCACAGCCGCGGGAACCCTGTGGCTCGCGGTCAACCCGCCGGAGGGCGTCGGCTTCTCCTACATGGCCCAGGCGACGCTCGTCCTGTCGCTGGCCTGCTGGGGCATGTGGCTCGCCGCGGGCCAGTCCCGGGTGGTCGTGCGCAGCACCGGCCTGGAGGTCGTCAACATGGCCCTCCGCCACCGCATCCCCTGGGCGGCGGTGATCGCCGTCGTCGCCAAGGAAGACGTGCTGATCCACGTGCGCGGCTCGGCGAACGTGCGCCCCGCCGCCGCCGGGTGGTCGATCGCGGGGAACCTCCGGGGCAACCCGCAGCAGCGCTTGCTGGCGAGGGAGATCGAGGCGGCGCAGCGGGCGGGCGACCCGACCGACCTCGCGGTCACGAGGTCGGTCGAGTTGACGCCGCTGCCGTTCCTGGCGCTCTACGCCGCCGCCCTTCTCGTGTGCTGGTTCTCCACCTGATCAGCCCAGGTCGCGGCGCAGCAGGTCGCTGACCGTCTCCCGGCGGACCCGCAGGTCCGTGTGCCCGTCGCGCACCGACACGACCGCCGCGCGAGGCGTCATGTTGTAGTTGCTGGCCATCGCGTAGTGGTAGGCGCCGGTGGCGGGGACGGCGAGGACGTCGCCGGGGTGCACGTCCTGCGGCAGGGCGACGTCCTCGGCGATGAGGTCCCCGGCCTCGCAGTGGCGGCCCACGACCGCGGTCGGGACGCGGCGGGCGCCGCTGGCGCGGCCGATGAGCCGGGGCGCGTAGCGGGCGCCGTACAGGGAGGGCCGGGGGTTGTCGCTCATGCCGCCGTCGACCGCGACGAACCCGGGTTTGACCGCCACGACCCGGTACAGGGTGAGGCCCGCGTTGGCGACGACCGCGCGACCCGGTTCGATCAGCAGGTTCGGCACGGGCAGGCGCCGGGCGGCGCACTCCTGGCGCAGGGCGATGCGCACCCGGTTGGCCAGGCCGGTGATGTCGAAGGTGGATTCACCCGGCCGGTACGGTGCCGCGAAGCCGCCGCCCAGGTCCAGGGTGGTGAGCGGGCCGGGGAACAGCGACACCATCCGGCGCACCGCCTCCTCGTACGCCGCGACCCTGCCCACCTGGGAACCGATGTGGCAGTGCAGGCCGACCAGGCGCAGGTTCGGGTGCGCGGCGATCCGGTCGACCACCGCGGGCAGCGCTTCCGGGGCCACGCCGAACTTCTGGCCGCTGACCCCCGTGGTGATCGCGCGGTGCGTCCGTGCGTCCACGCCGGGGATGACCCGGATGAGGACTTCCTGCCCGGCCGGGCACAGCGCCCCGAGCGCGTCGACCTCGGCGGGGGAGTCCACCACGATCCGGCGGACGCCGTGCGCCAGGGCGGCCTTGAGGTCGTCGTCGGTCTTGGCGTTGCCGTGCAGCAGCACCCGCGCGCCGGGCACCCCCGCCGCCCTGGCCACCTCGACCTCCCCGGCCGAGCACACGTCCAGCGACAGGCCCTCCTCCGCCATCCACCGGTAGACCGCGCGGACCGGGGACGACTTGCCCGCGAACAGCACTTCCGCCTCGGGCAGCGCGGCCCGGAACTCCCGGGCGCGGGCCCGGGCGTGCGGCTCGTCCAGGACGTGGCAGGGGGTGCCGAACCGGGCCGCCACCCCGCTCATCGACACCCCGCCGACCAGCAGGTCCCCGTCGGGGCCGACCCGGGTGCCCTCGGGCCACAACCCGCCGCGCGGCAGCGGGTCCAGCGCGCCCAGGCTGGGCAGTATTTCCGCCAGTGTCACCGTGTTCCCTCCTCCGTGTGCCTGCCGACAGCACACGCCCGCGACCCGTCCCCCGGCGACTGTCGCAATGCGACCTTGACGCCGGGGCGGCTCATCTTGTCGCGTTCCTGACGGTGGGGTGACCCGGACGACACGAGGGTGAAACCCCAGGCGGGAAATCATGGGTTGCACGCGTGTGACACATCACACCGACACTGCACCCTTCCCGTCCGTGGCCGTCTTTCTCCATGTCAGCACTTCCGGGCAAGAAATCACCACACGGAGAGGAAGGCAGAGTTCATGGACCGCACCGGACTCATCCGCACCGCCACCATCACCGGCTTCGCCGCCGCACTGGGCCTGGCCACCGTCGTCCCGGCCGGGGCCGCCCCGCTCGCGGACCCGGTCACCACGGTCGCCGACCTGGACGGCGACGGGGAGATCGAAAGCGTCAACGCCCAGTTGACCGGCGATCACGAGCAGGTCATCTGGGCGACGGTGGACGGGGTCCGCGCCTCGATCACCCTCCCCGCCGACAGCACGGCCCCCTTCGAGGCCCCGCGCGTGGCCGACCTCAACGGCGACGGCCGGGCCGAACTGGTCGTCACCCGGTCCGTCGGCGCCAACACCACCCACTTCACCGCCGTGCACTTCGACGGCCACGCCCTGAGCCAGGTCGTCGGCGACGACAACCAGCCCTTCTCCTTCGCCGAGGGCGGCGGCGTCGCCACCCACCTGGGCTACCGCTGCACCGCCGACGACGAGGCCCGCACCTTCGACACCGTCGCCGCCGAGGCCGACGACCTCGGCGCCCCGGCCGACCAGCTCACCTACTCCGGCACCCGCACCGCCCACACCCTCCGCGACGGCGCGCTGACCACGCGGGACACGGTCGAGTTCACCGGTCGTCCCCGGACGGACCCGGTGCTCGCCGTCGACCCCGCGACCTGCGCCTGACCCGGTTGACCGGTTGTGCGACCGGGTCCCCGGACCCGGTCGCACGCGGTCGTGCCCGACCCGCCCACCTCGGCGTTCCCCTCCTCAGAGGTCGAGGTCGAACAACGAGGCCGCGTTGCGCGTCGTGAACAGCGCGCGCTCGTCGTCGGGGAAGAGGTCGAGGAACGCCGAGATCTCCGTGCGGGTCGGCTGCTGGAACGGGTAGTCGGTGGAGAAGATCAACCGGTCCGGCGTCGTCACGGTCTGGACGTGGTGCAGCAGGGCGGGGTTGAGCATGCCCGACGCGGTCAGGTGCACGTTCGTGCGCACGCAGTCCGACACCGTCCGGTCCAGGCCCGCGACGCGCGACAGGCTGTCGGCGCGGTCGAGCCAGAACGGCAGCAGTTCGCCCCAGTGGCCCAGCACGATCCGCAGGTCGGGGTGCCGGTCGAACGTGCCGCGCAGGATCAGCCGCAGGGCGGCGAGCCCGGCGTCGACGTGCCAGCCCCAGCCGAAGGTGGCGAGGGCGAGGTCGGTGGTGGCGTCGAACCCCCGGTAGGCCGCGTCGCGCTGTGCCGGTGAGGGGAGTTGGGGGTGGATGAACACCGGTTGCCGCAGGCGTTCGGCGGTGGCGAGGAACGGTTCGTAGACCGGGTCGTCGAGCAGCAGGTCACCGGAGCGGCCGTAGACCATCGTGCCGACGTGCCCGAGGTCGGCGGCGCGTTCGAGTTCGGCCGCCACGGCCTCCGGTGCCGACATCGGCAGTGTGGACAGTGCGCGCAGCCGGGTCGGGTTGCGCCGCACGGCTTCGGCGGCGGCGTCGTTGGCGGCCCGGCTCAGCCGCACGGCGTCGTGGGCGGGCAGCGCCTGGGTGCCGGGTGGTGTCAGCGCGATGATCGAGACGTCGATGCCCTGGGCGTCCATGGTGGCGATGCGCCCGGCGTCGAGGTCGGCGAGGCGCTGGGCGGTGTCGCCGCGCTCGTTGAAGGCCAGGCTGTCGTCGCGCCCGGCCAGCGCCGCCGCCAGCTCCGGTGACATCCAGTGCTCCTCGATCGCGATCAGCGGGTTCACCACGCCACCACCTCACCGCGGTAGTCGAGGAACCGCAGCCCCCCGCGCCCGCGCTGGGAGTCCACAACGGACACCAGCCGCGGGATGCTCTCCCGCACGGTGAGGGTGGCGTCGGGCCCGCCGAGTTCGGTCCGCACCCAGCCGGGCGCCAGGAGCAGCAGGGTGCGCGGGTCGTCGCGGTGGCGTGCCGCGTAGCTGCGCATCAACTGGTTGAGCGCCGACTTGCTGGCCCGGTAGATCTCGAAATCGCCGCGCTCGTTGTTGGCGACGCTGCCCTGCTTGGAGGACATGACGGCAATGGTCCCGTCGGCGGGAACGAGCTCGCCCAGTGCCTCGACCACGCGCAACGGGCTCAGCGCGTTGGTGAGCATCAGCCGGGTGAACACCTCGGTGCTCACGTCGGCGCTGGTCTCCTCGCGCGCGTTCGTCACGCCCGCGTTGACGAACAGCAGGTCGAAGGACCGCTCCGCCAGGCGCTCGCGCAGTGCTCCCACCTGCCCCTCGTCGGTGATGTCCACGTGCTCGATCTCCAGCCGCCCGTCCGCGCCGTCGCGCAGGTCGTGCAGCGCGGTGCGCCCGTCGCCCCGGACGGTGGCGACGACCCGCGACCCGCGCTCGAGGTATTCGGCGGCGATCGCCAGGCCCAGACCGCGCGAGGCGCCGATCAGCAGGACCTCGGTGTGCTTGTCAGCCATGAAGAGCCCCTTTCGCTCATGCTCTGTTGAGCGAAACTACCAGACTCGCTCAACGGTTGTAGAGTGAGCGCTGTGAACGAACCCACGACCCGCGCGGCCAAGCGGGCCGCCACCGCCGAACGCATCCGCAAAGCCGCCCAGGCCGAGTTCGGCGAGCGCGGCCTGGAGGCGACGACGGTGCGCGCCATCGCGCAGCGCGCCGGGGTCGACCCGTCGCTGGTCATCCAGCACTACGGGTCCAAGGCCGCCCTGTTCGCGGTGGCGATCGAACTCGACGACGGGGCGGTCGACGACATCGAGCAGCACCTGTTCGACGTGCTCGACGTCCGCCTCGACGAGCCGCCCCCCGAGACCCGCGCCCTGGTGCGGTCCATGCTCACCGCACCGGAGGCCACGGCGGCGATGAAGGCGTTCCTGGACGAGCGGACCCGCAACCTCGCGCGCGCCAGTGACGCCCCCGACGCCGAGTTGCGCGCCGGTCTCGCCGTCGCGGGCATCCTCGGCCTGACGGTCGCGCGGCACTTCCTCAAGCTGGACGCGTTGACCCGCATCTCCGCGGAGGACATCCGGGCGGTCGTGCGCCCCTGGCTGGTGGAGACCTTGAAGGTCGACGGGGACGGGCCCACCGCGCCCTGAGGGCGTCGGCCCACCGTTGCCACCTCCGCGGATCGACTCCGAGAGCGTCGCGTCAGTCCAGCGGGTGTCGATCGACGGCGGTTCGAAGGACTCCCTTCAGGCCCTCTCGGACCATGCCTGGAAAGACCCCGGGCTCTCGGGGAACCTCACCTGCCGCCTCGCCCGATCGCGGACGCGAAGCCGTGCTCGATGAGGTCGAAGGATTCCTCGACCGCGGCAGTCGGGTCCTGGGCGTCCCTGGCCAGGGAGTGGACGTCCAGGGCGAAGCGGGCGAGTGCCCGGCAGGCGATGGCGGACGCGGGCGCCTGGGGGTCCGCGGCGATGGCGGCGACGAGGGCTTGCTCGTGCCGCGCCCGCATGTGGGCGGCGTAGCCGCGCAGCGCGGCCGAACTCTCGACGAGGGCCCAGAACGTGGTGGACTTCGGTGTCCGGAACCACTGGGCCGAGTGCAGGGCTTGGGCGCGCAGCGCGTCGAGCAGCGACTGGTCGGCGCTCCGGTTCACCACGGCGCCGACCAGTTGTTCTTCGTGGGTCTCATCCTCGTCGAAGACCAACGCCTCCTTCGACGAGAAGTGCGCGAACACGGTGGTCACGGCGACGTCCGCCTCCCGGGCCACGTCGCGCAGGCCCACCTCGTCGTACCCGTGTTCCGCGAACAGGCGCAGCGCGACCTCCGCGATGTGGCTCCGCGTCGCCGCCTTCTTGCGCTCACGGCGCCCCACCTGCGAGTCCATCGAACCAGGGTAACAAGACTAACGTGTTATGAAAAACTAACGTGTTAGTGTTACGTTGGGGGCATGACCGCCACTGTCGAAGTTCTCGTCGTGGGAGCAGGCCCGACCGGCCTGATCGCCGCGGCCACCCTGGCTCGCCGAGGTGTGCGGGTGCGCCTGGTCGAAGCCCGATCCCGACCGCAGGTCGGGAGCCGCGGCAAGGGCGTGCAGCCGCGCACGCTCGAACTCCTGGACGGCTTCGGGGTGGCAGGGCGCTTGCTCGCCGCGGGCCGGTCGCGCCTGGTGATCCGCCGCGTGGACCCCGACGGCACCGTGCACGAGCACGACATGGGCAAGGGGGCCGACCAGGCGCCGACCACACCGTTCACCCGCTCGATGGTCCTGCCGCAGTGGCGGCTGGAGGAAACCCTGCGCGCCCTGCTCGCGGGATACGGCGTCGGCGTCGAGTTCGGCACACGCCTGACCGGGATGCGGCCCGGCGAGGACGGCGTCACCGTCGAACTCTCCTCCGGCGAGCACCTGCGCGCCGATTGGCTCATCGGCGCGGATGGCGGGTCCAGCACCGTCCGCAAGCTCGCGGGGGTGTCGTTCCTCGGCGTGACCCGCGAAGAACAGCAGATGCTGCTCGGAGACTTCCGCCTCGACGGCGTCGACCGCGACTGGTGGCACGCCCGGCGCCGCTCCGGCGGTCAACGCCTGTCGCTGGTGCCGCTGCCCGAGACCGACTCGTTCGTGCTCCAAGCCGAGATCAACGAGAGCGACGGCGACGTCGAGCCGACCCTCGCCACCTTCCAGGCGCTCGTCGACGACGCGTGCGGCCCGGGAGTCGTGACCCTCCGCGAAGCTCTCTGGACGTCGCGGTGGCGCTACAACGAGCGGATGGTGGACCGCTTCCGCGTCGGGCGCGTCCTGCTCGCCGGAGACGCGGCCCACGTCCACGCGCCTGCCGGGGCGCAGGGCATGAACACCGGCGTCCACGACGGGATCAACCTCGGCTGGAAGCTGGCCTCGGTCCTGCGGGGCGCACCCGAACTCCTGCTGGACACCTACGAACAAGAGCGGCTGCCGGTGGCGGCGGCGGTTCTGGGCCTGTCCAGGGAACTGTTGACGCGCTTCGCGCAGTTCGAGGTGTCCGACTTCGACGCGATGTCCGGCCTGGGGATCACCTACCGCGGCGGCCCGCTCAGCCCCGCCTGGAACGGTGCGGGTCCGCACCCGGGTGACCGCAGCCCCGACGCCACCTGCGCCCGGCCCGACGGACGCCCGGTGCGGTTGTTCGAGTTGCAGCGCGGCGGCGACTGGACGCTCTACCGGTTCGGCGGCGGCCCACTGCCCGAGATCGCCGGGGTCAACGCCCACTCGATCGGCACCGACCTGCTCGACCCGCACGCGGCGGCACGCTCGGCGTACCAGGCGCGCGACGGTGAGTTCGTCCTGGTCCGCCCGGACGGCCACATCGGACACCGCACGGAGGACGCAGCCACTGTCACCGCGTACCTGGCCGCCTTCTGCGGAAAAGCCGACCCCATCCGCACTGTCGCGTAGGACGGTTGGCGCCTTCTGCGACTGCGGCTTGTTCCGGCCCCGTACGGGGTGCGTGGCCAGGTCGGCCAGGTCGGTGATCTCGCCGGGCTTCAGCGCGGTTGCCCGGTGATCAGGAACGACACGGCGGCATCCCGGGTGGTCGGGTCGTTGAAGAAGGCGGTGTGGCCGTCCCCGTCTACGCGGCGTTGTCCGCATCGGTGGGGAAGGCGGAGAGGTCACCGGTGAAGGACGCCCGCCGTGCGGGGGCTAGCGGGTGAGCAGGTCGGTGGTCACGGCGCGCAGGAGGGCGCGGGTGTCGATGCCGTGGAGTTGGTTGTGGTTCTT
>NZ_QHCP01000018.1:0-90609 GCF_003182415.1 Actinokineospora spheciospongiae
ACCACCTGCCACTGCTCATCGGTCAACTCATGCCTGCGCACCACGGCACAAGATCAAAGCAGATCAACCCGACCGGCTTTGAGGACAGGCCCTAGGACGCAAGCGGGGAGGGCGAGGCCTTCGCCCTCCCCCTCGGACAGGGAGCCCCATGCCCACGCCCGCCACCGCGGTCCTGGTCCACCTGCGACGGGCCAGGGACCTCATGGACTCCCGCTACGCCGAGCCGCTGGACCTCACCGCCCTGGCGGCGGAAGCGGGTTTCTCCCGGTACCACTTCGCCCGCGAGTTCAAGGCCGCCTACGGCGAACCGCCGGGCACCTACCTCTCCCGCCGCCGGGTGGAGCGGGCGAAGGACCTGCTGGGCGCGGCGAACCTCACCGTCACCGAGATCTGCGCCCTCGTCGGCTTCTCCAGCCTCGGTTCGTTCTCCGCCCGGTTCACCGAACTGGTCGGCTGCCCGCCCACCGAGTACCGCAGGCGGGTCGTGGCCGAGGGCGGTCCGCCCATGGTCCCCGGCTGCTTCGTGATGGCCTGGTCGCGCCCAGCAATCCAGGAGAAGCCGAACCCGCCCCGCACCCCATAGCGTTCTCCTCGAACCCGATCCGAGGAGGAACACCATGGCCGTCAAGCTCTCGCACACCACCGTCTGGGTACTGGACCAGGACGCCGCGAAGGCCTTCTACACGGAAAAGCTCGGTTTCGAGGTCCGCTCCGACATCCGCCTCGGCGGCGAGGACGACACCTCGGGCGTGCGCTGGCTCACCGTCGGCCCGGTCGGGCAGCCGGACGCGGAACTGATCCTGGCCGACACCGGCATGGGCCACGACCCGGAGACCGCCGAGCAGGTCCGGGCGCTGGTCGCCAAGGGCGCGCTGGGCCCCGGTGCCATGTGGACCGACGACTGCCACAAGACCCACCGGGAGTGGTCCGAGCGCGGGGTGGTGTTCATGTCCGAGCCGACCGAGCGCCCCTACGGCATCGAGGCCCCGTTCCGCGACGACTCGGGCAACTGGTTCAGCCTCACCCAGCGCACCCGGTAGGTCCACCGACAGGTGAAATAAGCTCACCCTTGTGGACGTATACGAGGCCATCGGCAGGCGCAGGGACGTGCGCGCGGAGTTCACCGGCGCACCGCTGGACGAGGAGATCCTGCACCGGGTGCTCTCCGCAGCGCACGCCGCGCCCAGCGTCGGGATGACCCAGCCGTGGGACTTCGTGCTGGTGCGCGACCCCGGCACCAGGGCCGAGTTCCACCGGCACGTGCACACCGAGCGGGCCCGGTTCGCCGCCGGGCTCAGCGGGGAGCGCGCCGCGACCTTCGACCGGATCAAGATCGACGGCATCCTGGAGTCGACGCTGTCGGTGGTGGTGGGCTACGACCCGGAGCGCGGCTCACCGGCCGTGCTGGGCAGGCACGCCATCGCCGACGCCGGGCTGTACTCGGTGTGCCTGGCCATCCAGAACCTGTGGCTGGCCGCGACCGCCGAGGGCCTGGGCGTGGGCTGGGTCAGCTTCTACCGCGAGGACTTCCTGCGCGACCTGCTCGGCATGCCCGCGCACGTGCGCCCGGTGGCCTGGCTGTGCCTCGGCCCGGTCGCGGGCCTGCGGGAGGTCCCCGACCTGGAGCGGCACGGCTGGCGCTCACGGATGCCCCTCGCGGAGGTCATCCACGAGGAGAAGTACACCCCGAAGGATTGAGCACGCACCACGCTGGGTAACCCACCTGCACTCAACGTGGAGGAGGCAGTCATGCGGGCATTGGTGATCGGCGGAACCGGGCTGCTCAGCGGTACCGCGGCGGACCTGGCCGACCACGGTTGGCGGGTGGTCCTGGCCAGCCGCCGCACCGACCCGGTCACCACCCGCACCCGCGCGGCCCGGTGGGTACCCGCCGACTGGTCCGACCCGGACCCCCACCTGGGCGACCGCCTCACCACAGCCCTCGACGGCCCCGCCGACCTGCTCGTCGTCTGGGCCCACGGCGGCCTGCACGGGCAGATGGCCGCCACCGTCACCCCGCTGCTGGCCGAGGGTGCCCCGATCGTGGAAATCCACAGCGGCTCCTCCGCGCACACCGAAGACATCCCGGGCCACCCCACCCACCAGGTCCTGCTCGGCGTCGTCGACTACGCGGGCCGCACCCGCTGGCTCACCGCCCCGGAAATCACCGACGCCGTGGTCACCACCGTCGACCGGGCCACCGCGGGCAGGCTCCCGGGTGTCCACCAGGTCGGCCTGCCCCGCCTGCTCGCCGCCTCCTGACCCCGGGTGCTGACAGCAGCCGTTCCAGCTCCGCCCCCGCCTCGTCGCACCCGGCATCCGAGATCCGGTGCAGCTCGAGCAGGTCACCCGCCGCGACCGCGCGCCGGGTGAGCAGGTGCCCGGCGTGCACGCACCCCTCATCCAGCAGTTCGCTCAGCTCGTCGAGGTCCGCGCGGGCCTCGGCGAGGTCGGCCAGCCGATCCAGGGCGGTCTCGTTGCTCTCGTCGGCCAGGGCGCGCAGGGTTTCCCGGTCGAAGTTCGCAGTTGCCATGGCGCCATGCTGCACCCCTGCCCCCGGGGCAAGGTCAAGTGCGAACATGGTCGGGTGCTCACCATCGGACAGCTCGCCGGTCACATCGGGGTGTCGACGAAGACGATCCGCCCCGCATCGACACCCTCGCCCGCCGCATCGCCGACGCCACCCGCGACCGCTACGGAACCGACCTGTCCGCACCCGACTCCGGTTCCGAGATCCCGGTCTTGATCCAGGGAGCCGTCAACGCCTCCTCCCCGGCGTGGCACCGACTCGACACCCTGATCCGAGCGGAACTGGACGCCTGACGCCTGCTCGCAGGCGGTACGCGCCGGCTGAACGCAGGGCTGTCTGCGCTACCGGGGTGGGCGCGGGAGGTGGGCCAGGGCTGTCTCCGTGATGCCGCGCAGGGTGCTCCCGTCGGTCCCGGCCTTGCCGAGGGCTTCGATGCCGCGGTGGACGGTCAGCAGCAGGCCCGCGAGTCGCCGTGCGTCGGCGGCAGGGTCGATGTCGCCGTTGCGCTGGCAGGCTTCGAGGTCGGCGGTGATGGCCTGGTTGATGCTCTCGAAGGTCTTCCGCGCGCGGGCCGAGACCACCTCGTCGTGCTCGGACAGTTCCGCGGTGCCCTTGGCCAGCAGGCAGCCGCGGTGGCTGGGCTCGGCGCAGGCGGTGGCGTGGTCCAGCAGGTAGGCGGTGAGCCGCGCGAACGCCTGCCCGTCGTCACCGCCCAGGCGGTGGTTCGCCGAGTCGATCGCTGCGGTGCAGTGGTCGTTGAACACGCGGTGGAAGAGTTCGCGCTTGCCGCCGAACGCCCCGTACAGGCTGCCCTTGCCCAGGCCGGTGGCCGCCGCGATCGAGTCCATGCTGGTGCCCGCGAAGCCGGTCGTCCAGAACTGGTCGCGTGCCGCGTTGAGCACGCTCTGCTCGTCGAATTCCCTCGGCCTCGGCACCCCCGCAGCCTAGCCGTTCTTGACTGCATCGTCCATAAGTCGCTACGTTGTGGACGATTCATTCCAATATTGGGCTTCGACGAGAGTGGGCGATCGGGCGATGAGTGGACTCCTGGACGACAAGGTGGCCGTGGTCACCGGTGGGACGAGCGGGATCGGGCTGGCCATCGCCCGGCGGTTCATCGCCGAGGGCGCGCTGGTCTACATCACCGGCCGCAGGCAGGCCCAGATCGACGCGGCGGCCGCGGAGCTGGGGCCGCGGGCCGTCGCGGTGCGGTGCGACGTGGGGAACCTGGCCGAGCTCGACGCCCTCTACGAGGTCGTCATGCAGCGGTCGGGTCGGATCGACGTCCTGGTGGCCAACGCGGGTGGCGCGGTGCCCGCTGTCCTGGGGGACATCACCGAGGAGCAGTTCGACAGCATGTTCGCCACGAACGTGAAGGGCGCGGTGTTCGGGGTGCAGAAGGCGATGCCCCTCCTGTCGCGGGGGGCCTCGGTGATCCTCATCGGGTCGAGCACGTCCACGCGCCCCGACCGGGGCATGGAGGTCTACGGCGCGACCAAGGCGGCGCTGCGCAACTTCGCCCGTAGCTGGACGCTCAACGCGCGGGAGAATGGTTTCCGGGTCAACGTGCTGAGCCCGGGGCCGATCCGGACCCCCGGCCTGCTCGGCGTCGTCTCCGAGGACCAGCGGGACGACTTCGTCGCGATGTTCGAGGACGTGCTGCCCGCGGGCAGGCTCGGCGACCCCGACGAGGTCGCGTCAGCGGCCCTGCTCCTGGCCTCGGACACCGCCACCTACGTCAACGGTGCCGAGTGGTTCATCGACGGCGGGTACACGAGCGTCTGAGGGGCGCGGTCACCGGCGCGGCCGTCAGACCCTGCCGCGCAGGCCGCGCACCAGCAGCAACACCGACTCGCGGACCTCGTCGCGGCTCTGGTCGGGTTCGAAGACCTGCCAGTCCAGGGCGACGACCAGGACCGTGCCGAACAGCGATGCCGCCGCCGTGCGGACGCGGACGCCCTCGGGCAGGTCGCCCGCGTCCTCCAGGCGTTGGAGTTGGGCGCGGATGATGCTGGTGACCTCCTCGCGCAGCAGGGCCAGGGTCTGGTGCCACTGGCCGGGGGTGCGCCACAGTTCGCTCACCAGCAGTTGCGCGAACGTCGGGTACTCGGCGAAGAAGGCGAGCATCCCGTCGACGAGGTCGTGGACCGTGTCGAGGGGGCCGACGGCGGTCTCGGCGGTGCGCAGGCGCGCGGCGAGCAGGTCGACGCCGTAGCGGAGCAGGGCGTCGATGAGGCCGTCCTTGCTGCCGAAGTTGTAGTAGACCGTTCCCTTGGCCACGCCCGCCTCGGCCGCGATCTCGTCGACGGTGAGGCCGACCATGCCGCGGCTGCCCGCGAGGTTCAGCGTGGCGTCGAACAACTTCTGCTTGGTGGCGCCGGTCCGCGCCGGTCTCGCGCTCACAGCACCAACTCCGGTCGCAACCTGCCCGCCGTCCACACCCGCTGCCTGCGCGCCGCCACCGTCGTGATCACCAGCCCTCCGATCAGGTACACCGCGAGGACGCCCACGTCGACGCCGAGCCCGGACAGGGGACCACCGTAGAGCAGATGCCGCAGTCCGTCGACGACGTAACCCATCGGGAGCACTTTGTGTAGCGGCAGCAACGTTTCCGGCAGCGCCTGCCACGGAAATGTGCCCCCTGCACTGATGAGCTGGAGAATCAAGACCACGAGCGCCACGAACTTCCCGACCGGTCCGAGGAACGCGTTGAGCGCGTGCACCACCGACACGAACGCGAGCGAGGTCAGCACCAGGAATCCCAGTGTGGCCAACGGGTTCGCCGGGTGGATGCCGATGAGCGTGGTGACCACCGCGTACATCACCACGACCTGCGCCACGCCCAGCGCGGCCGGGGTGAGCCACCCGGCCAGGGCGGTGCGCACGGGGGAGTGGCCCGCGGCGAGGGCGCGCGCGGACAGCGGGCGCACCAACAGGAACAGCACGAACGCGCCGATCCACGTTGCCAGGCCGAGGAAGAACGGGGCCAGGCCCGCGCCGTAGCTGCCCGCGCTGTTCTCGCCCACCGTGCGCACGGAGACCGGGTCGCCGATGGTGCGGGCGGTGCTGTCGCGGGTGTTGTCATCCGGGTGCGGGATTTGGTCCAGACCGGCGGTGAGCCCGTCGCGCAACCGTGTCGCGCCGTCGGCGAGGGAACGCGTGCCCGAGGCCAGTTCCGCGGTGCCGTCGACCGCGGTTTGCTCACCGGAGCGCAGTTTCACCGCACCTTCGTGCAAGGTCGAGGTCCCGGTGGCGAGTTCCCGACTCCCGCTCGCCGCCCGCGCGATCCCGTCGGTGAGCGCGGGGGTGGCGGCGGCGAGCGCGCCCGCCCCGTCGGCGACCTGCTTGGCGCCGTCGGCCAGCGTGCGCAATTCGCCGGTGGCGCTTTGCACTCGGCCGTTCGCCTGGTCGATGGGAGTCCGCAGCCCGCGCAGGGTGGTGATGGTCTGCTGCACCTGCTCCTCGGGCAACCCGGCGGCGCGCAGCCGGGCGGCGATGTCCTGCTCCGCGCCGTCGAGCCGGTCCACCAGGCCCTGGGCGAGGGTGGCGACCTCCTCGCCGGTGGCGGCGACCTTCTCGTTGCCTGCGGCCACCTGCCGGGCGCCGTCGGCCAGTTTTGCTGTCTGCGCGGGCAATTCGCCCGTTTTGTCCTTGAGCGTGCCGAGCCCGTCGGCCAGGGTGCGCGCGCCGTCGGCGGCGGTGCCGGAGCCGTCGGCGAGCTGCTGGGCGCCGCTGAGCAGTTGGCGCTGCCCGGAATCCAGCTTGCCCACGCCGTCCACGGCCTTGGCCGCGCCGTCGCTGAGCTGCCCCGCGCCGTTCGCGGCCTCCAGGGTGCGCTGGTAGACCGTGCCGAAGCCGACCAGGAACTTCTCCGCCGCCTCGGTCCCGACCTCGCTGGCCACCGATTGGCGCACCTCGCTGACCACCCGGTCGGCGATCGTGCCGACCAGGTAGTTGTTGGCGTCGTTGGTGGTCACCGTGATCATCCCCTGCCGCGGGGTCAGCGCGGAGCTGGACGCCAGCGCGGCGGAGAAGTCCGCGGGCAGGGTCATCGAGAACGTGTACCGCCCGTCGCGCACCCCCGCCTCGGCGTCGGCGGCGCCCACCTCGTGCCACTGGAACGCCCCGGAGTCCTTGAGCTTGTCGGCCACCTTCCGGCCCGCGTCGAGCCGGGTGCCGTCGGCGGCGGTGGTACCGGTGTCGGCGACGACCAGGGCCGCCGGGATGTTGTCCAGCCGGTCGTACGGGTCGGCGTTGGCGTAGAGGTACAGCGACCCGTAGAGCAGCGGCACGAGCACCAGCGCCAGCACGGCCAGCCTGGGCAGGGTGCCGGAGGTGATGCGGCGCAGCTCGGTGCGGGCGAGGCGGAAGGTGCTCACGGTGTCGTCTCCAGGGGCGGCGCGGTGTCGAAGGGGGCGGGCTGGTCCGACGAGCCGAGCCGGGCGCAGGGGTGGGGCAGCTCGCGGGCGGTCCCCGCGCCGCAGAGCACGACCACGGCGAGCCCACCCCGTGCCAGGCTCAGCGCGGTCTCCCACCAGGTGCGATGGTCGCTGCTGTGCCGGTCGGGCGTGTCCAGGACCAGCAGCTCGACGCCGGGGCGTTCGGCGGCCAACCCGGCCAGCAGCGCGGTGCGGGCAGCGGGGGCGACGGCCTCGAAGCGGGTGTCGGCGTCCAGCCCGTACCGGCCCAGCACCCCGACCACGTCCGCCCGCCGGTCCCGGCGCCCCGCCAACGCCAACTCCTCGGCCACCACGTCGGCGACCCGCAGAGCCGGTTCCGGTTCACTCACCCCGGGGGCATCGACGAGCGCGGAGTGCGCGCGCAGCCGGGACGCGTCAGGCTCGACCGTGCCCGCCGAGGGGGCGAGCCTGCCGGTCAGCACCAGCCCGAACGCGGTGTGCCCGTCGTTCGGCTCACCCGCCACCACCGCCAACTGCCCCGGCCCGACCTCCAGCGAGGTCGCCGCCACCAGCGGCCCGTGCGCCCCGGTCACGGCCACCCGTTCGGCCCGCACCCGCATGTCGCCTCCATGTGAACTGACTGGTCAGTTCAAATAGTGCGCCGCGCGGCAGCCGGAGGCAAACCACGATGGGGTGATCCGGGATACGTCCGCCCGCGAGGTGCGCCAAGTCCACCCGCGAACCTGCGGTCAGCCACCCCGAACCCCGCTGGCGCAGCGGCCCAATCAGCCACCCCGAAAATCGCCGGCCTGGCTAAGCAGATGCGTGGGTGGGTGGGCGGATGGGTGGGTGGGCGGATGGGTGGATGGGTGGATGCGCTTACTCAGCCGACCACCCCGAGAACCGCCGGCCCGACCAAGCAACTGCCCGGGTGGGTGGATGTGTTTGGCCGGGGGTGGCGATCATGTGACAGCCTGCCTGGGCGGTGGGGCATCTTTTCAGCCCCACCTGACGCACTGGAGCACATGATCGCCATAGGGGCCCCGGCCAAACACATCCACCCAGCCGGGCACCCACGACAAACAACCGGGCTTTGAACAGCGGCACGGCCAAGAGCCGCGCGACCTAGCGCAGCGCCGTCGCGGGTCGCAGCTCCCACACCGTCCACAGCGGCCGGTACCCCTGCCGCGCCCAGAACACCGGCGACAACGGGTTCGGCGGGTTGTAGTACAGGAACATCCCCACCGCACCCCCCGACAGCAGATCGGCGTGCGCCGCGTCCGCCAGCGCCCGCCCGACCCCCGTCCCCCGCGCCGACGGCACCACCGACAGGCAGTTCAGGTACCCCCACCGCCCGTGCCGCACCCGGGTCTCCGCCCAGGACCCGGGCGCGGACACCGTCTGCCAGCCCTCCGCGTGCCCGACCGGTTCGCCGCCGCGCTCGGCCAGCCACACCGGGTCCTCCTGCGCCAGGTGCACCCGCAGCGCCGCCCGCTTGACCGCCCGCGTCCGCGGTCGCAGGACCGCCCCGCCGACCCGGGACGAGTACTCGACCTCCGCCACCGCGGAGTCCACCAGGAAGTCCAGGTCCGCCGCGCTCGCTCGGCGCACGGTGACCGCGGACGGCCGGGCCCCCGGTGCCGGGCCCACGCGCACCGCGAGCACCGACAGCGGCACGAAACCGTGTGCCAGCAACGCTTCCGCCGCCGACACGTCGCGGCTGGGCCAGGTCACCACGCACGAGGAGTCCGGTCCGGGCGCGGCCCGCGCCAGTACCGCCGCCCAGCGGCGCAGCAGCACGTCCAGCGCCGCCCCGGGCGCCGCGCCCAGCAGCGGGTGCAGTTCCCGCACGTCCAGCGCCGACCACAGCGCGGGTGCCGTGCCCGGCCCGTGTTCGGTCCTGGTCAGCACCGCCGCCACCCGCTCGCCGTCGGGCAGCGCCGCGACCAGCGCCTCGCCGTCCGGCGGTGCCACCGCGGCGGGCAGCAGCGGGTCCAGGCCCGCGAACCGGGTCGACTGGGCGGCCAGCAGCGGACCGGTCACCGGCGGCAGCGGAAGATCGCCGTGCCGGGGAAGCGCTCGCCGCGCAGCGGGCTCCACTGGCCCCACTCCTGGGTGTGCCCCTCCGGCCACTCCGGCTCCACCAGGTCGAACAGGGTGAACCCGGCGGCGGTCAGCGCGCGCACGTAGTCGCCGAGGGTGCGGTGGTGCTCGACGTAGGTGGGGGTGCCGTGCTCGTCGACCTCCACGTACGGGGTGCGGTCGAAGTAGGAGCCGGTCGCGGTGAGCCCGCCGGGGCCAGGGTCGTCCGGGAAGATCCACCGCATCGGGTGGGTGACCGCGAACGTCCACGTGCCGCCCGGCCGCAGCACCCTGGCCACCTCGGCGAACGTGCCCGCCACGTCGGCGACGAACGGCACCGCGCCGAACGCTGAGCAGGCCAGGTCGAACGAGCCGGTCCGGAACGGCAGCCGCTCGGCGTTGCCCCTGATCAGCGGAACATCGATGCCGGTGGCCTGGTTCGCTGCCCGGCCGTAGCGCAGCATCCCGGCCGACAGGTCGATGCCGACCACCCTGGCGCCGCGCTCGCGCAGCCAGCGCGCGCAGGGCGCCGAACCGCAGCCGACCTCCAGCACGTCGCGGTCCGCCACGTCGCCGAGGAGGTTCGCGTCCTCCTCGCGCAGCGACTCCGGGCACCACATGAAGTCGGCCACGCCCAGGAACTCGCCGTGCTCGGCGTGGTAGTCGTCGGCGTCGGCGTCCCACCAGGCGATGTTCGCCGCGACGGAGGCGGCGGAGCCCACCGCCACCCTGGCGACGCCGGTGGTGCCCAGGACCGCCTCGGCGCTGGTCTCACTCGTCACCGGGGCATGGTGGCAGCAGGGCGCTGACCACGGCCGTTCGAGGTACCCGGGTTTGCCCGTGCCCCGCCGGGCCGCGTAGGATACATCCACGCAGTGGTATCGCGCTTCCCACCAGGCTCGACCGGTCTTTCTCCAAGCCCGGAATGCACCGGCGGTGGCGTGTGTTGTCCGGAGTATGTCCTGCTCGTGGGGTGTAAGTCGGCGGCCGTGATCCGCTGCGCCACACGAGCTACACGACGAACAGCACCAAGCCCAGCGACCCCCAATCCGTACCGGAGCCACCTACCCAATGTCCACCGACACCACCATTGTCCCCGCCGCCTCCTCGTCGAGGCCGCAGGTCGCCATCAACGACTTCGCGTCCGAGGAGGAGTTCCTCGCCGCGATCGATGCGACGATCAAGTACTTCAACGACGGCGACATCGTTGAGGGCACGATCGTCAAGGTCGACCGGGACGAGGTCCTGCTCGACATCGGCTACAAGACCGAGGGCGTCATCCCCTCGCGCGAGCTGTCGATCAAGCACGATGTCGATCCCGCCGACGTGGTCAGTGTCGGTGACGAGGTCGAGGCCCTCGTTCTCCAGAAGGAGGACAAGGAGGGCCGTCTGATCCTGTCCAAGAAGCGCGCGCAGTACGAGCGCGCCTGGGGCACGATCGAGGCGCTCAAGGAGTCGGACGAGCCGGTCAAGGGCACGGTCATCGAGGTCGTCAAGGGTGGCCTCATCCTCGACATCGGCCTCCGCGGCTTCCTGCCCGCGTCGCTGGTCGAGATGCGCCGCGTGCGCGACCTGCAGCCCTACGTCGGCCGCGAGCTCGAAGCGAAGATCATCGAGCTGGACAAGAACCGCAACAACGTGGTCCTGTCCCGCCGCGCGTGGCTGGAGCAGACCCAGTCCGAGGTCCGCAGCGAGTTCCTCAACCAGCTCCAGAAGGGCCAGGTCCGCAAGGGCGTCGTGTCCTCGATCGTCAACTTCGGTGCCTTCGTGGACCTCGGTGGCGTCGACGGCCTGGTGCACGTCTCGGAGCTGTCCTGGAAGCACATCGACCACCCCTCCGAGGTCGTCGAGGTCGGCCAGGAGGTCACCGTCGAGGTCCTCGACGTCGACATGGAGCGCGAGCGCGTGTCGCTGTCGCTCAAGGCGACGCAGGAAGACCCGTGGCGCCAGTTCGCCCGCACCCACGCGATCGGCCAGATCGTGCCGGGCAAGGTCACCAAGCTCGTCCCGTTCGGCGCGTTCGTCCGGGTGGACGAGGGCATCGAGGGCCTGGTCCACATCTCCGAGCTGGCCGAGCGCCACGTGGAGATCCCGGAGCAGGTCGTGCAGGTCGGCAACGACGTCATGGTCAAGGTCATCGACATCGACCTCGAGCGCCGTCGCATCTCGCTGTCGCTCAAGCAGGCGAACGAGGGCTTCACCGCCGAGACCGAGTTCGACCCCACCCAGTACGGCATGGCCGCCGAGTACGACGCCGAGGGGAACTACATCTACCCCGAGGGCTTCGACCCGGACACCCAGGACTGGCAGGAAGGCTTCGAGAAGCAGCGCGAGGAGTGGGAGCGCCAGTACGCCGAGGCGCACGCCCGCTACGAGCAGCACATGAAGCAGATCGTCAAGGCCGCGGAGGCGGACGCCGCCGCCGAGGCCGAGGGTGTCATCGCCGCTGCCACCGGTGGCAGCGGGGGCGAGCAGAGCTACTCCTCGGCCGGTGCCGAGAAGCCCGCCCAGTCGGGCGGCACCCTCGCCAGTGACGAGCAGCTCGCGGCCCTCCGCGAGAAGCTGTCGGGCGGCGTGTGAGCTAGCTAGGCACTTTCTCTCCCCGGGAGCCCCCGAACCTGTCCAGGTTCGGGGGCTCCCGGCTTTCCTCGCCGTGTGGCGCGAGACCGCCGGACGGCCCCTGACACAATCGGCCCATGCTGCGCGTAGGCCTCACCGGGGGAATCGGTTCCGGCAAGTCCACCGTCGCCACCAGGCTCGCCGAGCACGGCGCCTTCGTGGTCGACGCCGACCGGATCGCCCGCGAGGTCGTCGAACCCGGCACCGACGGCCTGCGCGACCTCGTCGCGGCCTTCGGCGACGGAATCCTCACCGCCGACGGTGCCCTCGACCGGCCCGCGCTGGCCGCCATCGCCTTCACCGACGACGCCTCCCGGGCGAAGCTGAACGCCATCGTGCACCCGCGCGTCGGCGCCCGGACCGCCGAGCTGGTCGCCGCCGCCCCGGACACCGCCGTGGTCGTGCACGACGTGCCGCTGCTGGTGGAGAACCGGATGGGCGCGCTCTACCACCTGGTGATCGTGGTGGACGCCCCGGTCGAGGAGCGGGTGCACCGGCTGGTCCACTCCCGCGGCCTGCCCGAGGCCGACGCCCGCAACCGGATCGCCGCCCAGGCCACCGAGGCCGACCGCCGCGCCGCGGCCGACGTGTGGCTGGACAACTCCGGCCCGCAGGACGTCGTCCTCGCCGCGGTCGACGCGCTGTGGGCCGACCGGCTGGTCCGCTACGAGAGCAACGTCCGCCTGCACCGCCACGACAACCGCGGCGCCCCGCGCATCGTCGAGTACGACCCCACCTGGCCCGCGCAGGCCGAGCGGGTGCTGGCCCGGCTGCGGCTGGCCGCGGGGGAGCGGGCGGTGCGGGTCGATCACATCGGCTCCACCGCGGTCCCCGGCCTCGCCGCCAAGGACATCCTCGACTTCCAGATCACCGTTCCCGACCTCGACGCCGTCGACGGGTTGTCCGAAGCTTTGGCGGGCGCGGGCTTCCCCCTCGCGGAGGGGGTCCTGGAGGACAGTCCGTACGGTGACGACCCCGACCCCGCGCACTGGCGCAAGCGCGTCCACGTCGACACCGACCCCGGCCGCTGGGTCAACATCCACGTCCGGGAGGCGGGGCGGCCGAACCAGCGCTACGCCCTGCTGTTCCCGGCCTGGCTGCGCGCCGACGCGCGGGCGCGGGCCGAGTACGAGGCGCTCAAGCGCGAGCTGGCCGAGGAGGCCACCGAGATCCCGGCCTACGGGGACGCCAAGGTCCCCTGGTTCACCGAGGCGTACGTGCGCGCGGAGGAGTGGGCCGAGCGGACGGGGTGGACCCCCTGATCACCCGGGCAGCACCTCGCTGAGCGGGCGGCCCGGCGGCAGGGTGGCCAGCAGCCCGGCGACTGTCGCGGTCATCAGCAGGTGGAACTGCCGCTCCTCGGACGTGGGCGGAATCCGGGCGTGCGCGGCGGCCAGCACGAGCGAGGACGCCACCGCCGCGAGCGCGGCGTCGACCTCCGCCTCCACCGCTCCCGGGTTCGCCGCGGCCGCCGCCTCCCTGGCCTCCTGCGCGGCGGCGTGGCCGAGCGCGGTGCGGGCGACCGCGCTGCTGAGCACCACCGCCGCCTCGGGTGCGTAACCGCGGGCGCCCAGGGCCGCCACCTCGGCCTCCAGCAGGCGGACCCCGGACGCACCGCGCGGGAAGACCCGCTGGAAGTAGGCCGCCGCCCCGGGGCGGGCCAGGGTGAACGCGCGCAGTTCGGCGGCGAAGGTCACCAGGTGCTCGGCCGCCGACCGGGTCGGGTCGTCGGTGATCACCAGTTCGGCCAGCACCGCCTCACCGACCAGCCGCTCCAGCGCCTGCCTGCTCGGCACCCGCCGGTAGACGGCCGTGCTGGTGACCCCCAGCTCAGCCGCCACCGCCTGCACGGTGAGCCCGGCCAGCCCGACGCGCACGCCCGCGGCGACGATGCCGCCCGGGGAAACCTGCGCCGTGCGGCCGCCGGTCTTGGCGCGTTTCGGCAGTGACATCCAACTCGTCCCTTTCTAAGTTAGGCACCGTACTTTAGAGTCTGCGCATGGCGAGGACCAACATGGCCGCGAATCGGGTCAAGCCCGCGAACGCGGAGCCGCTGACCTTGGGCGTGCTGCGCAGCACCCGGATCTCACCCGGGTTCGTCCGGGTCACCTTCGGCGGCGCCGACCTCGCCCGCTTCACCCCGATGGGCTTCGACCAGTGGTTCCGCCTGTTCATCCCGGTGTCGGACGACTCGCTGTCGAAGGTCCCCGACCGGCTGACCGCCGCGTCGTACGTCCGGCTGCTGACCACCTCGAAGACCTCCCGGCCGATCGTGCGCAACTACACCGTCCGGGCCCACCGCGCCGAGGGGCCCGAACTGGACGTCGACTTCGTCGTGCACGGGGACGGGCCCGCCGGGACGTGGGCCGGGAACTGCGCGGTGGGCGACCGGGTGGCCATCATCGACGAGGGGATCAGCTTCACGCCGCCGCCGTCGACCCGGGAGTTCGTGCTGGTGGCCGACGAGTCCGGGCTGCCCGCGGTGGCGGGTGTCCTGGCGTCGCTGGATGCGGGCGCGACCGGTCGCGCGGTGATCGAGGTCGGGGCGGCCGAGGATCGGCAGGAGGTGACCGCACCCACCGGGGTCGAGGTCACCTGGGTCGTGCGCGCCGACCCGCACGCGGTCCCCGGGCGGGCCGCGCTCGCCGCCGCCGAGGCGCTGCCGGTGCCCACCGGCCGGTTCTACGGGTGGGTGGTGGGGGAATCGGGGCTGGCGACCGGGCTGCGGCGGCACTGGGTGCGGGCGGGCGTGCCGAAGGAGGACATCGTCTTCTGCGGTTACTGGCGCGCGCCCAAGCGCTGACCCGCCGCGCCCAGCCGGGCCTAGTACGGCGGCCAGACCTCGAAGATGTGCTTGTGGGCCAGCCACGACGACAGGTCGTGGCGGACGCGGCTCAGCTCCTCCAGCGTCTTGTGGACGGTGCACATCGCCAGGTCGGCGTCGCCGACGCGGAGGACCTGGCCCCCGACGGCGGCGGCGAACTCCTCCGAGCGGACGATGCGGGCCGTGGTGCCGCCGGGGGCGGCCAGGCCGAGCAGCAGGTCGGTGGTGCGCCAGTAGCGGCCGTCGCGCAGCACGCGGACGGCGGTGAGCACGCTCGGGCCGCCCTTGGCGTGCCGGGAGCGGGGTTTCTGCTGGGTGAGCCGGAGGTTGAGGTCCGGCAGCAGCCAGGTGATCTCGGTGTCGGAGAACGGGTCGTCCGGAGTGGTGTACTCCATCCGCAACCCCCACCGTTCGACCTGGCAGACGCGCAACCCGTGCGCCGTCCCCGACGAGAAGCTGCGTACCGCGGTGGCCGTGTCGACGATGTCGACAAGCTGCGGTGTGATGACCGTGCCCACGGGCCTGAGCGTAGCGGCGCGTTTCCGGGAGGCCATTGCCGGAATCATTTTGTTATGTCACGACTCGTACCCGCGAAGGTCTCTTTCGAGCCAATTTACGCGATTCGACGCCACTCTCTGTTGACTTTAACGGCGCCTGAACACTAACGAGTTCGATCGATCCAGGGAGGCGTGATACCCAGCGTGACCAGCCACGCATCCACATCATAACTCGAATGGGCTATACCGTCGACCGCGCGGTATGTGCGTTCCATTGCTCGTTGAACGGTGGACGAGTCAAGCAGCCCGGTGCGGAATGCGGCCAGCAGTTCATCGGTGTCCTCCACCCGCACATCCCGCCCGGTCCGCACGAGCACGTCCAGATAAAGATCGACAGTGCGCCAGGCCGACCGGTCGTCGACCGAGATGTCCACGACGTCGAGGTAGAAGTCGTGCCCCAGGTCGACCCCCGGCCGCGGTCGCCACTTCGACACCCGCAGGCCGAGTTCCGGCAGCAGCAGCGACTGGAAGTAGGCGATCCGGGGGTGCCCGTCGACCGGGCGGGCCATGAACAGCCCCTCCGGCGTCTCGCGGTAGGCGTCGACCGCCCGCACGAAACCCTTCGGGTCGGTGTTCGTCCGCGCCGCCGGGTCGAACAGCTCGACCTTGGGCGGGTGGACCTCGTGCTGGCGGTCGTCCCGGCGGGCGGCGGGGACGGGGACCGGGCGGGTGCGGGCCATACCGCCATCGTGCCCACGCGGCCAGGTCGAGGCCCAGTCTTTTTGGCTGGTTCCGTGCCGCCGAACGGGTGATCGCCGCTATGCTCCGGCGCCGTTCGGCAGCGACGAGGTGAGGGGTCACCAGCGTGTTCGGAATCCTCAGGCCGTGCAGGCACCGGCTCTCACCGGTGCTGCGCACCTCCTGGATGGCCCACCTGTGCGGGCTGTGCCTGGCGCTGCGCGACGACCACGGGCAACTGGCCCGCACCGTCACCAACTACGACGGCCTGGCGATCTCCGCCCTGGTCGAGGCCCAGTCGGCCGCGGTGGGCGGGCGGCGGGTGGCCGGGCCCTGCCCGCTGCGCGGGATGCGCTCGGCGCCGGTTGCCGAGGGTGCGGGCGCCAAGCTGGCCGCGGCGGTGTCGCTGGTGCTGGCCTCGGCGAAGGTCGACGACCACGTCGCCGACGGCGACGGGCCGTTCCGCCGCCGCCCGGTCGCCGGGGTGGCGCGGAAGGTGGCCGCGCGCTGGGCGCGCCAGGGCGAGCTGACCGGCGAGCGGATCGGCTTCGGCACCGCGGTCCTGCTCGACGCCGTCGGCCGCCAGGGCGAACTGGAGTCGAGCCTGCTGACCGGGTCGTCGGTGCTGCTGGCCACCGAGCCGACCGAGACCGCCACCGCCGCCGCGTTCGCCCACACCGCGGTGCTGACCGGCCGCCCCGGCAACGAGGCGCCGCTGCGCGAGGCGGGCAGGCTGTTCGGCCGGGTCGCGCACCTGCTCGACGCGGTCGAGGACCTCGACGCCGACGCCGCCGCGGGCGCCTGGAACCCGCTCGCCGCCACCGGCACCACCCTCGCCGAGGCCCGGCGGCTGTGCGACGACGCCGTGCTCGGCGTGCGGCTGGCGCTCAAGGAGGCCGAGTTCGATGACGGCAAGCTGGTGCACGCGCTGCTCGTGCACGAGCTGGGCGCCGCCGTGGTGCGCACCTTCGGTCACCTGGAGCTGGACCGGCAGGGGCTTGACCTGCACGGCCAGCCGCCGCCCGGGTGGCAGGCGCCGCAGGCCCCGCCGGGGTGGCAGCCGCCGCGCGACCCGAAGGCGCCCAAGCACGGCGGTGGGCGCAAGCACGGCGGCCACCAGTGGGGCAGGCAGCGCGGCACCCTCGCGGGCTGCGGCGTGGCGCTCGCGCTGTGCTGCACCTGCCAGATGTGCTGCGCGGACCCGTACCACGACCCGTGGACCGGGGAGCCCAAGGAGGGCTTCTGCCACCGCTGCGACTGCGACTGCTGCGATTGCGGCGACTGCGGTTGCGGTGACGGGTGTGACTGCTGCGGCTGCTGCGACTGCTCCTGCTGAGCGCCCCGGTTTCTGTCGGGGGTCCGGCGTAACCTCGTCGGCGTGGCATTCGCGACCGAGCACCCAGTCCTGGCCCACTCCGAGCACCGCCCCGTCGGCGACATCCCCCGCACCGACGGGAAGTTCCGCATGGTCGCCGACTACGCGCCCGCGGGCGACCAGCCCGCGGCCATCGACGCGCTGGAGAAGCGCATCCGGGCGGGCGAGCAGGACACGGTGCTGCTCGGCGCGACCGGCACCGGCAAGTCGGCGACGACGGCCTGGCTGATCGAGCGGGTGCAGCGGCCCACCCTGGTGATGGCGCCGAACAAGACGCTGGCCGCGCAGCTCGCCAACGAGCTGCGCGAGTTCTTCCCGGACAACGCGGTCGAGTACTTCGTCTCGTACTACGACTACTACCAGCCCGAGGCGTACATCGCGCAGACCGACACCTACATCGAGAAGGACTCCTCGGTCAACGACGACGTCGAGCGGCTGCGGCACTCGGCGACGATGAGCCTGCTGTCGCGGCGGGACGTGATCGTGGTGGCGTCGGTGTCGTGCATCTACGGCCTGGGCACCCCGCAGTCGTACCTGGACCGCTCGATCGGGCTGAGCGTCGGCGGCGAGGTGGAGCGCGACACGTTCCTGCGCGCCCTGGTCGACGTGCAGTACACGCGCAACGACATCGCCTTCGCCCGCGGCACCTTCCGGGTGCGCGGCGACACGGTGGAGATCATCCCGGCGTACGAGGAGCTGGCCATCCGGGTCGAGTTCTTCGGCGACGAGGTGGACAAGCTGTACTACCTGCACCCGCTCACCGGCGACATCGTCCGCGAGTGCGACGAGCTGCGCATCTTCCCGGCCACGCACTACGTCGCGGGCCCGGAGCGGATGGAGCGGGCGATCGGGGCGATCGAGGCCGAGCTGGAGGAGCGGCTCAAGGACCTGGAGGGCAAGGGCAAGCTGCTGGAGGCCCAGCGGCTGCGGATGCGCACCAGCTACGACGTGGAGATGATGCGCCAGGTCGGCTTCTGCTCGGGCATCGAGAACTACTCCCGCCACATCGACGGCCGCGCCGCGGGCACCGCCCCGGCCACCCTGATCGACTACTTCCCGGACGACTTCCTGCTGGTCATCGACGAGTCGCACGTGACGGTGCCGCAGATCGGCGGCATGTACGAGGGCGACATGTCCCGCAAGCGCAACCTGGTCGACTTCGGCTTCCGGCTGCCCAGCGCGGTGGACAACCGCCCGCTGACCTGGGAGGAGTTCGCCGAGCGGATCGGCCAGACGGTGTACCTGTCGGCCACCCCGGGCCCGTACGAGATGGGCCAGACCGGCGGCGAGTTCGTCGAGCAGGTCATCCGCCCCACCGGCCTGCTCGACCCGGAGGTCGTCGTCAAGCCCACCGAGGGCCAGATCGACGACCTGGTGCACGAGATCCGCGAGCGCGCCGAGCGCGACGAGCGGGTCCTGGTCACCACCCTGACCAAGAAGATGGCCGAGGACCTCACCGACTACCTGCTGGAGCTGGGCATCCGCGTCCGCTACCTGCACTCCGAGGTCGACACGCTGCGCCGCATCGAACTGCTCCGCCAACTGCGGCTGGGCGACTACGACGTGCTGATCGGCATCAACCTGCTCCGCGAGGGCCTCGACCTGCCCGAGGTCTCCCTGGTGGCGATCCTCGACGCGGACAAGGAGGGCTTCCTGCGCAGCGGCACCTCCCTGGTGCAGACGATCGGCCGCGCCGCCCGCAACGTCTCCGGCCAGGTCCACATGTACGCCGACAAGATCACCGACTCGATGCGCCACGCCATCGACGAGACCAACCGCCGCCGGGCCAAGCAGATCGCCTACAACACCGAGCGCGGCCTGGACCCCCAGCCGCTGCGCAAGAAGATCAACGACATCCTCGACCGAGTGTTCACCGAGGTCGAGGACGCCGACGAGCCGGTCCCGATCGGCGGCTCCGGCCGCAACACCTCCCGGGGCAAGCGCGCCGCGGGCGAGAAGGGCGGCACCCGCAGCGCGGGCATCGTCGGCGAGCGCGACGTCAAGTCCATGCCCAGGGCCGAACTCGCCGACCTCGTCCAGCAGCTCACCGACCAGATGATGGGCGCAGCCCGCGACCTCCAGTTCGAACTCGCGGGCCGCCTCCGCGACGAGATCCACGACCTCAAGCGCGAACTCCGCGGCATGGACGCGGCGGGCATCAAGTGACCCGGGGCGCCTGCCCGGCGGTCACCCGGGCAGGCGCCGAGCCGGGCACGTGGACGACCGGGAACCGGCCCGGCGAAGCCCATCGCGCCGCCGGTGTGCGCGCTGCCGGGCAGCGTCAGGGCACCGGCCGCGCGTCGCCCCGGGTCAGGGCGCGCAGGCTCGGTGAGCACAGGGCGCCGGCCACGGCGAGCACGACCAGGACCGCGAGCCCGCTCAGCGTCAGCGCCGTGCCGAAGCGGTGCGACAGCGGCCCGACCGCGATCTCCCCGATCGGGATGGCGACGAACGACCCCGCCGCGTCGTAGGAGTAGACCCGGGCCAGGTGGTCCTGCGGCACGTTCTCCTGCAGCGCCACGTCCCAGGCGATGCCGAACTGCTCCACGGCGAACCCGCCGACGAAGTTGGCCGCCAGCAGCGGCACCACCTGCGGCGCGTGCGCCAGGGTGAGCAGCGGCAGCGCCATCACCGCCACCAGCGCGGTGCCGAACACCAGCGCCCGCCGCGGCTGCCACCGGCTCGCCAGCACCCCGCCGACCAGCGCGCCGACGGTCTGCGCGCCCAGCACGAATCCCCAGGCGAGCCTGCCGACGGTGGTGTCGGCCACCGAGGGCCCGAGCACCTGCATCCCGCCGATCACCGCCGCGTTGATCACCATCATCGCCGCGACCACCGACCACACCCAGGACCGGGCGGTGAACTCCCGCCACCCGGCGCGCAGGTCCGCCCACGGCCGGGTCGGGGCGTCGTCGTCGATCTCCGGTGCCCGGACCCGCGCGTAGAACAGCGACGCGACCGCGAAGATCCCCGCCGCCACCGCCATCGCCCAGCCCGGCGAGGCCAGCGCCGCGAGCATCCCGCCCAGCGACGCCCCGGTGACCACGGCGGTGTTGATGCCCATCCGCACCAGCGCGTTCGCCTGCCGCACCAGCCCCGGCGGCACGGTCTGCGGGGTCAGCGCCGACGCGGCGGGCAGCGACGCCGCCGACACCGCGCCGTTGACCACGCTCAGCACCACCAGCAGCGGCACCGACGCGAACCCGAGCAGCACCGCCGCCGCGGTCAGCGCCTGCGACACCGCCGCGGCCGTGCTCGCGCCCTGCAGGATCACCGACCGGGGCAGCCGGTCGGCCAGCACCCCGCCGAGCAGCAGCAGCGCCACGTTGGCGATCGACCGCGCCCCCACCACGATCCCCAGCGCCACCACCGACCCGGTCAGGTCCAGCACGGCGAACGCCAGCGCCACCGGCGCGATCGCGTTGCCGACGAACGTGGTGACCCGGCCGATGGCCAGCCTGCGGAACATCCCCTCGCGCAGCGGCGCGAAGAACCCGTTTCCCCCCATGCGCGGAGTCTGGTGCAGCACCGGGGGGAGGTGTCAAATCCCGACCAACCGGATTCCCGGCCTCATTCCGCCCTGGCGGTGGCGGCGCCGGTCGCGGCGAAGCACTCGTCGAGGAACCCGGTGATCGCCGTGGTCAGCCGGTTCGGGGTGAACCGCAGCTCGACCGGGCTGCTCGCCTCGATGAACCGCGCGTCCGGCAGCTCGCCTGCCAGCATGTGCGCGTCGCCGAAGGGGTGGATCGGGTCGCGCTTGTGCCCGATCACCAGTGCGGGGACCGCGATCGCGGCGCGCAGCGTGGTGGGCGGGGCGATCCGCCCGAAGAAGATGCCGTGCACCGCCGCCGCCATCGCGGCGGGCTCCTGGCGCAGGGTCTCGGTCACGGTGTCCACCCACTGGTGCCCGCGCGGCACCCGGTCGGCCAGCCAGGCCACCGCGCGCACGGCGGGCGGCAGGAACCGGGCGGTGAACAGCAGCGGGGTGAAGGCCAGCAGCCCGGCCACGATCGCGTTGTCCAGCACCGGCATCTCCACGACCACGCCGAGCAGCCGCTCCGGCGCGGCCACCGCCACCTCCAGGGTGACGTTGGCGCCCAGCGAGGTGCCGCCGACGACCGCGCGCTCGACCCCCAGGTGGTCGAGCAGGCCGACGACCTGGGTGGCCCAGGTGCTCATGGAGTAGCGCCACGACTCGGTCGGGCGGTCGGACTCGCCGTGCCCCAGCAGGTCCAGGGTGACCACCCGGTACCCGGCGGCGGCCAGTGACCTGGCCAGCGGGGCGTGCATGGTCCTGGTCATGAGCTGGCCGTGGGTCAGCACGACCAGCCGGTCCCCGCTGCCGAACTCGGTGTAGCGCAGGGTGTGCCCGGTGAAGGTGAACGAGTGCGCGCGCTCCACGGTCATCCCCTCAGGTTACCCGCCGGTAGGGCTTCGTGGGACCGGTGGCGCTCAGTCCGAGTCGCGCCTGCGCCGACCGCCGGGCTGGGCCTGCGGCTGCGGCGGTTGCGCGGCGGGCCGGGGGGCGGCGGCGGTCTCCCCCTCGGGCTGCTCGGCCGCGTCCTCGGTGCCGCCCGCGCGCATCTCGCGCAGCAGTTCGTCGAAGATCGGCGTGGACATCACGCTCTGGCTTGCCATCCGGGCTCCCCTCGTTCTGGCTCGCGTGCGCAACTTACCGGCCGGGCCCGACGACCCACGGCCATTCGGGTCACTCGATCGGGTGCAAGGGGGGTTGGTCTGGATGTTACCGATGGGTAATACTGGTTCCATGACGGAGAACCTGGTCTCGCTCAAGGTCGACGTGGCCGACCACATCGCCGAAGTCACCCTGCTCGGCCCCGGCAAGGGCAACGCCATGGGCCCCGACTTCTGGCGGGAGCTGCCGCTGGTGTTCGGCGAACTCGACGCCGACCCGGAGGTCCGCGCGGTCGTGCTGACCGGCAGCGGCCCGCACTTCTCCTACGGCCTCGACCTGCCCGCGATGATGTCCTCCTGGGGCGGCCTGCTCGGCGCCGACTCGCTGGCGGGCCCGCGCACCGACTTCCTCACCCAGATCCGCGGCCTGCAGGACTCGGTCACCTCCATCGCCGCCTGCCGCAAGCCGGTGATCGCCGCGGTCAGCGGCTGGTGCATCGGCGGCGGGGTCGACGTCATCGCCGCCGCCGACATCCGCATCGCCAGCGCCGACGCCAAGTTCAGCGTCCGCGAGGTCAAGGTCGCCATCGTCGCCGACCTGGGCAGCCTGCAACGCCTCTCCGGCATCATCGGCGAGGGCCACCTGCGCGAACTCGCGCTCACCGGCAAGAACATCGACGCCGCCCGCGCCCAGCGCATCGGCCTGGTCAACGACGTCCACGACGACCAGGCCGCGGTCCTCGCCGCCGCCCGTGAACTCGCCGCCGAGATCGCCGCCAACCCGCCGCTGGTCGTGCAGGGCACCAAGGACGTCCTCGGCCAGGAGCGCGACCGCCGCGTCGCCGACGGGCTGCGCTACGTCGCCGCCTGGAACGCCGCCTTCCTCCCCAGCAAGGACCTCGGCGAAGCGGTGCAGGCCTTCCTGGAGCGCAGGCCGCCGGAGTTCAGGGGCGCCTGACGCCGGGGGAGTGGCGGGTGGCACGCCGGTAGGGCAGGCTCGATCGCGGTTGTCGAGTCAACGAGGAGCAGAACCGTGCGCCAGGCCACCGACGAGTTCCGTGCCGCCCGCGACTTCCTGCTGGAGCACGGCGACGACTACGACCGCGCTTACGCCGGGTTCGAGTGGCCCCGACCGTCGAGCTTCAACTGGGCGCTGGACTGGTTCGACGTCGTGGCCGCCGAGGAGCCCACCGCGAGCAGGCCCGCGCTGTGGATCGTCGAGGAGGACGGCACCGAGGGGAAGTGGACCTACGCGGAGCTGTCGCGCCGCTCGGACCAGGTGGCCAACTGGTTGCGCGGGCTCGGCGTGCGGCGGGGCGACCGGCTGGTGCTGATGCTGGGCAACCAGGGCGAGCTGTGGGAGGTCATCCTGGCCTCGATCAAGCTCGGGGCGGTGATCATCCCGGCCACCACCCTGCTCGCCGCCGCCGACCTGCGCGACCGGGTGGACCGCGGGCTGGCCAAGCACGTGGTGGTCCGGTCCGCCGACACCGCGAAGTTCGACGACGTGCCCGGCCACTACACCCGCATCGCCGTGGGGGAGCCGGTCGACGGGTGGGAGTCCTACGCCGATTCGACCGAGACCCCCGCGCGGTTCACCCCGGACGGGCCGACCGGGGCGGACGACACGCTGCTGCTCTACTTCACCTCCGGCACCACCGCCCGGCCCAAGCTGGTCGAGCACACGCACGTGTCCTACCCGGTGGGCCACCTGTCCACCATGTACTGGATCGGCCTGCGCCCCGGCGACGTGCACCTCAACATCTCCTCGCCCGGCTGGGCCAAGCACGCCTGGAGCAACGTCTTCGCGCCGTGGAACGCCGAGGCCACCGTGTTCATCCACAACTACAGCCGGTTCGACGCGACCGCGCTGATGTCGCAGATGGACCGGTGCGGGGTCACCAGCTTCTGCGCCCCGCCCACCGTCTGGCGGATGCTCATCCAGGCCGACCTCAGCCAGTTGCGGACCCCGCCGCAGAAGGTGGTCGGGGCCGGGGAGCCGCTCAACCCCGAGGTGATCGAGCAGGTGTCGAGGGCGTGGGGGGTGACCATCCGCGACGGGTTCGGCCAGACCGAGACCAGCGTGCAGGTCGCCAACACCCCCGGCCAGCCGGTGAAGGCGGGCTCGATGGGCCGCCCGCTGCCCGGGTTCCGCATCGCCCTGGTCGACCCGGCCACCGGCGACCTCGCCGACGAGGGCGAGATCTGCGTGGAGCTGGCCTCCCGGCCGGTCGGGCTGATGGTGGGCTACGCCGACGACAACGAGCGCACCGCCGAGTCCATGCGCGACGGCCACTACCACACCGGTGACGTCGGTTCCCGCGACGCGGACGGCTACATCACCTACGTCGGCCGCGCCGACGACGTGTTCAAGGCCTCCGACTACCGAATCTCCCCGTTCGAGCTGGAGAGCGCCCTGATCGAGCACCCCGCCGTGGCCGAGGCCGCCGTGGTGCCGTCCCCGGACCCGATCCGGCTGTCGGTGCCCAAGGCGTACGTGGTGCTGGCGGCCGGGTACGAGCCCGACGCCGACACCGCCCGGTCCATCCTGGCCTTCGCCCGCGAGCAGTTGGCCCCCTACAAGCGCATCCGCAGGCTGGAGTTCGGCGAGCTGCCCAAGACCATCTCCGGCAAGATCCGCCGCGTCGAGCTGCGCGGGCGCGAGCGCGACGCCCACTCGGGGACCGGCGCTCGGGTCGCGGGCGAGTTCACCGAGGACGACTTCCCCGACCTACGCGGATGATTGAGCGTCCCCCGGTCGGGAAACCCCTCTGGGACAACCCGACCGGAAGGAGCACCATGTCGCCCCTCACCGACTGCAAGGTCGCGTTCCTCGTGGCCCCCGAGGGCATCGAGCAGGTCGAGCTGACCGAGCCGTGGAAGGCGGTCGAGAACGCCGGGGGCACCCCCGTGCTGGTCTCCACCGACAGCGGCACCGTGCAGGCGTTCAACCACCTGGACAAGGCCGACACGTTCCCGGTGGACAAGACGACCGCCGACGCCGACCCGGCCGACTACGCCGCGCTCGTGCTGCCCGGCGGGGTGGCGAACCCGGACTTCCTGCGCACCGACCCCGGCGCGGTCCGCTTCACCAAGACGTTCTTCGACACCGGCAAGCCGGTCGCGGCGATCTGCCACGCGCCGTGGACGCTGATCGAGGCCGACGTCGTGCGCGGGCGCCGGGTCACCTCGTGGCCGAGCCTGCAAACCGACCTGCGCAACGCGGGCGCGGAGTGGGTGGACCAGGAGGTCGTCGTGGACACCTCCGACGGCTCCACCCTGGTGACCAGCCGCAAGCCCGACGACCTGCCCCGGTTCTGCGAAACCCTCCTGGAAGTCCTGGCGCAGGAGAAGGTTTCGCATTAACACCCCACACCCGGGACCTTAACAAGCGGTAACGCCTTTTGTGCGGACCGTTGCTAACACGGGGTGCTTGGCTTCCGACATGCCGGTCGGAAGCCGGCCCCCGTGGCAGTGAGGACACGTGATGAGCAAGACGACGCAGATCGACGCACCGACCGACGCACCCCCCGCGATACCCGGCGGCCCGCCCGCACCCGGCACCGCGCGGTCCCTGCCGACCGCCCCGTGCAGCGTGGTGTGGAGCAACGGCCGCGCCTTCGTCCTCGAACCGCCCGTCTGGGTGGGCCTCGACGGGTACGGCAGGCCCGCCCGCCTGACCCCCGCCGCGCTGGACCGGCAGGGTTGGACCCACCACCGGGCCTGCTGACCCGGACGAGCGACCACCCGCCGGGGCGGGGCCCCGCCCGAATACGCTGCGGTCATGTCCGACGCGGCCCCCGGCCCTCCCGACGACCCGGGGGAGCGACTCCCCGACCGGGTGCTCACCATCCCCAACGCACTCAGCGTGCTGCGGTTGGCGGGCGTGCCGGTCTTCCTGTACCTGCTGCTGGGTCCGCGGGCCGACGGGTGGGCGATCGCGCTGCTGATGTTCAGCGGCCTGTCGGACTACCTCGACGGCAAGATCGCCCGCTGGCTCGACCAGACCAGCAGGCTCGGCGCGCTGCTCGACCCCGCCGCCGACCGGCTCTACACCCTGGCCACGATCGTCGCCTTCGTCCTGCGCGACATCGTGCCGTGGTGGGTGGCGGCCGTGCTGGTGGCCAGGGACCTGCTGGTGGCGGGCTGCATCGGCCTCCTCCGGCGGGGCGGCTTCGCCCCGCCGGAGGTGACCTACATCGGCAAGGCGGCCACGTTCAACCTGATGTACGCCTTCCCGCTGCTGCTGCTCGCCCAGGGGGCCTCCACCGCCGCCACGATCGCCCGGCCGATCGCGTACGCGCTGGCCATCTGGGGCGCGGGCCTGTTCCTGTACTCAGGATTGCTCTACGTGGTGCAGACGCGCACGGCACTGCGCCACCACCCCGGACCGGTCTGCATCTAAGCTCTCCGGCACCCGGCCTGCGAGGCTCGTCGTGAGAGGGCGACCGAAGGTGATTCCCGAAGAACTGCGCTACACCGAAGAACACGAGTGGGTGGCGACCAAGACCGAGGTGCTGGTCCGGGTCGGCATCACCGAATACGCCCAGCAGCAGCTCGGCGACGTGGTGTTCGTCCAGCTGCCCGAGGTCGGCGACCGGGTCGAGCAGGGCTCCCCGATCGGCGAGGTCGAGTCGACCAAGAGCGTCTCCGAGCTGTACGCCCCGCTCACCGGCGAGGTCACGGCGGTCAACGACGAGGCGGTCGAGGCGCCCGACCTGCTCAACTCCGACCCCTACGGCGAGGGCTGGCTGGTGGAGATCACCATCGACGACCCCGACGCCGTCGAGGCCCTCCTCGACGCCGAGGGCTACCAGCCGCTGACCCGCGACTAGGCAGGCCCGGGACCGCCCTGATCAGGGGCCGGTTTCCCGGAACCCGGTCCGGCGCCGCGCCGCGTCCGGTGCCGCCCGCGGCGCCGCGGGCGTGAGACGATCTTCACCCTTTCCCCCGGCAGCGGGGGACCACCGTCCGGCCGGTTGATCGCGCACGGTACGTTGGCACTGTTCAGCGAAGTACCAGCAGGAGGAGAGCTCAGGTGAGCACGAACGACGGGCCCGGCGTCCCGCCGGAGCAGTCTCCGGAACGGACTTCGGTCTTCCGGGCCGACTTCCTCGCCGACCCCGAGGCCCGCACCGAGGCCCCCGCCCCCGAGCCCGCCGTCGCGGGCGTGGACGCCCTGCCCGCCGGGTCCGCCCTGCTGGTGGTCAAGCGCGGCCCGAACGCGGGCTCGCGCTTCCTGCTCGACCGCGACACCACCAGCGCGGGACGGCACCCCGACAGCGACATCTTCCTCGACGACGTCACCGTCTCCCGGCGGCACGCGGAGTTCCGCCGCGAGGGCGGCGAGTTCGTGGTGATCGACGTGGGCAGCCTCAACGGCACCTACGTCAACCGCGAGCCCGTCGACCAGGCCGTGCTGGCCGGTGGCGACGAGGTGCAGATCGGCAAGTTCCGCCTGGTGTTCCTCACCGGTCCGGGCGCGGGAGCCTAGGGGTCGCCGAGTGGCGGGCGCGGCGGCGCGGCCGGAACGGGACGGGGCGAGCATCGGCGCGGTGCTCGAGCGCCTGCGCCCCGAGTTCCCGGACGTGACCATCTCCAAGATCCGGTTCCTGGAATCGGAGGGGCTGGTCAGCCCGGAGCGCACGCCATCGGGGTACCGGCGGTTCACCGAGGCTGATGTGGCCAGGCTGCGCTTCGTGCTCGCCGCCCAGCGCGACCAGTACTTACCGCTGCGGGTCATCCGCGAGCAGCTCGACAACGGCCGCCCGCCCGTGCGGGCGGCCGAACCCGAGCCGGTGGACCCGCTGCCGGAGGGCGCCCGGTTGCCGCGCGCCGAGGTGCTGGCCAGGGCCGGGGTCGGCGACGACCTGCTCAGCGCCCTGGAGGAGTACGGCCTGCTGACCGCTGACCGCGACGGCCACTACGACGGCGGCGCGGTCTCCATCGCCCGCACGGCGGCCTCGCTCGCGGCCTACGGCATCGAGCCCAGGCACCTGCGCGCCTTCCGCGCCGCGGCCGAGCGCGAGGTGGGGCTGGTCGAGCAGGTGGTCGCCCCGCTGTACCGGCAGCGCGACCCGGCGGCCCGCGGTCGGGCCGACGAGGTGGCCCGCGACCTGGCCGACCTGTCGGTCGACCTGCACGCCCTGCTGGTCCGCGCGGGTCTGCGCAGGCTGACCGGGACCTGAGTTCACCGCCCCGGCCCTTCCCGGTGTGACCAGATCAGAAGTGGAATGGTTGCGCACAGGGTCCGGATGGCGGGTAGCGTCGAGGCCGGGGATCGGCGATCCTCAAGGGATACGGGACGCCGATGCCCCATCGAGCGGAGGGAGGCGAGCCCGATGAGCGAGATGCGCGTCGTGGGCGTCCGGGTGGAGTTGCCCCAGAACCAGCCCATCCTGTTGCTGCGCGAGGCCGAGGGGGAGCGGTACCTCCCGATCTGGATCGGGTCGGTCGAGGCCACCGCGATCGCCCTGGAGCAGCAGGGGGTGCGACCTGCCCGGCCGCTGACCCACGACCTGCTCAAGGACGTGATCGGGGCGCTCGGGCGCGAGCTGGAGCAGGTCCGGATCACCGACCTGAAGGAGGGCACCTTCTTCGCGGAGCTGGTCTTCGACGGCGACATCCGGGTCTCGGCCCGCCCCAGCGACTCGGTGGCCCTCGCCCTGCGGGTGGGGGTGCCCATCCACGCGGAGGACTCCGTCCTGCAGGAGGCCGGGCTGATCATCCCGGACGAGCAGGAGGACGAGGTGGAGAAGTTCCGCGAGTTCCTCGACTCGGTCTCGCCCGAGGACTTCCGCGGCGCCGACACCTGAGTCGCGCCGCGCCCCGCGCGTCGCGTTGACCTCCCCGCGCGCCCGATTTACCGTCAGGAACTGAGCGTCGTCTCCGGTGGGTGGGGCTCGACCGTGCGCCCCCCACCGCCGACGTGCTCGGCCGACGGTTCCCCACAGCGGAACGGGCGGTCTCGTTCGCCGGCCGCCGATGGCCGGACGAGGGGAGGCAGGCGTGTTCGAGCAGGGTACGGACTCCGGGGAACAGGGTGAGCTGTTCCCGGACGCCTCGCTGCCGGACGAGCTGGTCGGCTACCGCGGTCCCGCCGCGTGCCAGATCGCGGGCATCACCTACCGGCAGCTCGACTACTGGGCCCGGACCGGGCTGGTGGTCCCCACCGTCCGCAGCGCCGCCGGGTCCGGTTCGCAGCGGTTGTACTCGTTCAAGGACGTCCTGGTCCTCAAAGTGGTCAAGCGCCTCCTGGACACCGGTGTCTCGTTGCAGAACATCCGAGTGGCTGTGGAGCACCTGCGCAAGCGGGGAGTCCGGGATCTGGCCAGAATCACCCTGTTCAGCGACGGCACGACGGTGTACGAGTGCACCTCGCCGGAAGAGGTCGTCGACCTGCTCCAGGGCGGGCAGGGCGTGTTCGGCATCGCCGTCTCGGGGGCGATCCGCGAGATCAGCGGCACGATCCACGAGTTCCCGGCCGAGCGCGCCGACGGCCTGGAGTTGGACCAGCCCAACCAGGACGAGCTGACCCGCCGCCGCAACGCCCGCAACGCGGGCTGAGACCCGCACGCCCGTCGAGGGCGGGCCGTCACTCCGGCAGCGTGTACGGCGTGGTCGAGGTCAGCTCCACGAAGCCCAACCGCTCCAGGATCGGCCTGCTCGTCGGCAGCGCGTCCACGTGCAGGTACCGCACCCCCCGCGCCCGCGCCAGCTCCGCCCGGTGCGACACCAGCGCCCGGTAGACCCCGCGGCGGCGCCACCCGGGCAACGTCCCGCCGCCCCACAGGCCCGCGAACGCCGTCCCCGGGTAGTACTCGGTCCGCGCGGCGCTCACCGGCACCCCGTCGGCCACGGCGAGGAGCACGTCCAGCCGGGACGGTGACTCCACCAACTGCTCCAGCAGCCGCTCCCCGAGCCACCCGAACGGCGCCCCGAACGCCGCCTCGTGCACCCGCACCACCGCCTCGACCCCCGCCGCGTCGCGCACCGGCACCAGCGACACCCCGGCGGGCGGGGCCACCCCGGGCACGGCCGCGGCCTCCGCCACCATCACCGCCTCCACCTGCCCCGGCCGCAGCCCGGCCGCCACCAGGTGCACCGGCAGCGTCCGGAACCGGTCGTGGTGGTAGTGCTTCCACTCGCAGTCGCCCGGCAGCACCCGGAACCGGGCGACCTCCTCGGCGACCACCGCGTCCGCCGTCGTGGCGTCCAGGTCGGACCACACCACCCCGGACCAGCCGCGGGGGCGCTCGTCCACGTGCCGGGTGACGTGCGGGGTGCGCTCGACCACCGCGTGGTCGTCCAGGGCGGGCAGGTCGCGGCGCAGGTCGTGGTCCAGGGCGGCGAGGGCGGCGGATGTGTCCATCCCCGCATCCGACCACGTCCCGGGCGGCGACGCGAGGTTTCGGCGCGTCCGCGGGTTAGACTCGTCGGGACGTCGACGAACCCGCGCGGGAGAGTCCGGACGGCCCACCGGCCGCACCGGCGCCGAAGGAGCAAATCCTCCCCGGAACCTCTCAGGCAAACGGACCGCGTGGGTGAGGCGCCTCTGGAAAGCGGGTCGCCCGGGCATCGCCGGGTGACCCCGCCGAAGGTGCAAGTCCGCCCACTGGCCGGACGAAGCTCTCAGGCGCCCGGGTGATCGGGCACGGACAGAGGGGGAGGGCCCAGGGCAGCGCAGCCCGCCCCGGCCCGACCCCGAAACCCGGAGGTAGCCCCGCATGACCAGTGACCGCATCCCCCTCGCCGCCCTGGAGCACGGGACCCCGTTCGCCGACCGGCACGTCGGGCCGCGCCCGGCGGAACTGGCCCGCATCCTCGACGTCATCGGCGTCGGGTCGCTGGAGGAGCTGGCGCACCGCGCGGTCCCCGAGTCGATCCGCGAGGGCGACCTGACCCTGTCGCTGCCCGAGCCCGCCACCGAGCACGGGGCGCTGGCCGAGCTGCGCGCGCTCGCCGCCCGCAACACCACGCTGACCCAGATGATCGGCCTGGGCTACCACGGCACCCAGACCCCGCCGGTGATCCGGCGCAACGTGCTGGAGAGCCCCGCCTGGTACACCGCCTACACCCCGTACCAGCCGGAGATCTCCCAGGGCAGGTTGGAAGCGCTGCTGAACTTCCAGACCATGGTCGCCGACCTGGCCGGGCTGCCCACCGCGAACGCCTCGATGCTCGACGAGTCGACCGCCGCGGCCGAGGCGATGACCCTGCTGCGCCGCGGCGGCCGGTCGAAGTCCCCCCGGTTCGTCGTCGACGCCGACACCTACCCGCAGACCATCGCGGTGATCGAGACCAGGGCCGAGCCGCTGGGCATCGACCTGGTCGTCGCCGACCTGGCCGACGGGCTGCCCGAGGGCGAGTTCTACGGCGTCCTGCTGTCCTACCCGGGCGCGTCCGGCGCCGTCCGCGACCACGCCGCGCTGATCGCCGAGGCGCACGAGCGCGGCGCCAAGGTCGCCGTCGCCGCCGACCTGCTGGCGCTGACCCTGCTGCGCCCGCCGGGGGAGATCGGCGCGGACGTCGTCGTGGGCACCACCCAGCGCTTCGGCGTGCCGATGGGCTTCGGCGGCCCGCACGCCGGGTACATGGCCGTCGCCAAGGGCCTGGAGCGCCAGTTGCCCGGGCGGTTGGTCGGGGTGAGCACCGACGCCGACGGCGCGCTGGCCTACCGGCTGGCGTTGCAGACCCGCGAGCAGCACATCCGCCGGGAGAAGGCCACCTCCAACATCTGCACCGCGCAGGTGCTGCTCGCCGTGGTCGCCTCGATGTACGCGGTCTACCACGGCCCCGACGGGCTGCGCGCGATCGCCACCCGCACCCACCGGATGGCCGCCGTCCTGGCCGAGGGCCTGCGCGCGGGCGGCGTCGAGGTCGTGGCCGACGGGTTCTTCGACACCGTGACCCTGCGGGTCCCCGGCCGCGCCGCCGACGTGGTGGTCGCCGCCCGCGACCTGGGCGTCAACCTGCGGCTGACCGACGCCGACCACGTGGGCGTCACCACCGACGAGACCACCACCCGCGCCCACTTGGAGCTGGTTTGGCGGGCCTTCGGCGTGTCCGGCGACGTGGACGCCCTGGACCTGCGGACCGCCGACGCGCTGCCCGCCGCGCTGCTGCGCGAGTCGGCGTACCTGACGCACCCGGTGTTCTCCGCGCACCGCTCCGAGACCGCCCTGCTGCGCTACCTGCGCGCGCTGTCGGACAAGGACGTGGCGCTGGACCGGAGCATGATCCCGCTGGGGTCGTGCACGATGAAGCTCAACGCCACCGCGGAGATGGAGCCGATCACCTGGCCCGCCTTCGCCGACCTGCACCCGTTCGCCCCCGCCGACCAAGCCGAGGGCATCCTGCGGGTGGTGGCGGACCTGGAGCGCTGGCTGGCCGAGCTGACCGGCTACGACGCGGTGAGCCTGCAGCCGAACGCGGGCAGCCAGGGCGAGTTCGCGGGCCTGCTGGCCATCCGCGCCTACCACCGCTCCCAGGGCCACGGGGAGCGCGACGTCTGCCTGATCCCGTCGAGCGCGCACGGCACCAACGCCGCCAGCGCGGTCATGGCCGGGATGCGCGTCGCCGTGGTCAAGTGCGACGACTCCGGCAACGTCGACCTGGACCACTTGCGGCTGATGGTCGAGGAGCACAAGGCGGACCTCGCCGCCATCATGATCACCTACCCGTCCACGCACGGGGTGTACGAGGACACCGTCCGCGAGGTGTGCGGGCTGGTGCACGACGCGGGCGGCCAGGTCTACGTCGACGGCGCCAACCTCAACGCGCTGATCGGCCTCGCCCGCTACGGCAAGTTCGGCTCCGACGTGTCGCACCTGAACCTGCACAAGACCTTCTGCATCCCGCACGGCGGCGGCGGCCCCGGCGTCGGCCCGATCGGCGTCCGGGAGCACCTGGCGCCGTTCCTGCCCAACCACCCCCTCCAGCCCACCGCGGGCCCGGAGACCGGTGTCGGCCCGATCAGCGCCGCCCCCTGGGGTTCGGCGTCGATCCTGCCGATCTCCTGGGCCTACGTCCGCATGATGGGCGCCGACGGCCTGCGCCGCGCCACCCTGACCGCGGTCGCCGCGGCCAACTACGTCGCCAGGGTCCTCGACGAGCACTACCCGGTCCTCTACACCGGCGAGGGCGGCCACGTCGCCCACGAGTGCATCCTCGACCTGCGCCCCATCACCAAGGCCACGGGCATCACGGTCGACGACGTCGCCAAGCGCCTCGCCGACTACGGCCTGCACGCCCCCACGATGTCGTTCCCGGTCGCGGGCACCCTCATGGTCGAGCCGACGGAGAGCGAGGACCTCGCCGAGATCGACCGCTTCTGCGACGCCATGATCGCCATCCGCCGCGAGATCGACCAGGTCGCGGCGGGCGACTGGCCCCGCGACGACAACCCGCTGGTCAACGCCCCGCACACGGCGGCGTCGGTCACCGGCAAGTGGGACCACCCGTACAGCCGCGAGGAAGCGGTCTTCCCCGCGGGCACGGCCGCCCCCAAGGTCTGGCCCCCCGTCCGCCGCATCGACGGCGCCAAGGGCGACCGCAACCTGGTCTGCTCCTGCCCGCCGATCGAGGCGTTCAGCGGCTGAGGACGCGGCTCGGGTCCGCGGTGCGCACCGCGGACCCGAGCCGACCCCCGGAGTTCTCGTGTGGAACCGACCCGCGGCGGCGCCTGCCGCGGGCCGCCCTCAGCGCGCGCACCGGTTGATCAGGCGGTGCGCGCGGTCAGTGCTGCTCAGTGCTGCTCGGTGCTGGTTGCTGCTACGCCCTGGCCAGGCTGTAGCGCTGCTTGACGGGGTCCGAGTGCAGGACCCGGACGTCGAGGGTCGTGCCGACCTCGACGGTCTCGCCGTACAGCAGGCCGTGGGTGCCGTCCGGGTGCTCGACGAACGAACCGAACGGCGCCACGTCCACAACCGTGCCGGTGAAGGTCTCGTCGACCTGGGGGAACATGCGCATCTCACCTCCTCTCCCGCGCGAGTCCACTCAGGACTTTCAACGCGGGGGGAGGGCCCCGGATCACGTCAGTGCCGGGCGACCGTTCTGTGTGCGGCGCGAGGCCGACCCGGCAGTCATGCCACCACCCTATCGGGGGACATCTCACAAGGGGAAGCCCACGGGGAAGTTTCGGTCGCGGGCCGTCGTTGGCAACCCGCAGAGACCAACGCGATCCGGAGGTTGCACACTCGATGTCCACAGTCCCCAACGTCACGCTCAACGACGGCACCACCATCCCGCAGCTCGGCTACGGCGTGTGGCAGGTCCCCAAGGACGAGGTGACCGCCGCGGTGACCACTGCCCTGGAGGCCGGCTACCGCGGCATCGACACCGCGGCGATCTACGGCAACGAGGAGGGCACCGGCGCCGCCATCGCCGCCTCGGGCATCCCCCGCGAGGACCTGCACGTCACCACCAAGCTGTGGAACTCCGAACAGGGCTACGACTCCACCCTCCGCGCCTTCGACGAGAGCATGGCCAAGCTCGGCCTGGACTACCTCGACCTGTACCTGATCCACTGGGCCGCCCCCCGGCAGGACAAGTACGTCGACACCTTCAAGGCCTTCGAGAAGCTGCGCGCCGACGGCCGGGTCCGCTCCATCGGCGTCTCCAACTTCCACGTCCCACACCTGGAGCGCCTGCTCGCCGAGACGGACGTGGTCCCCTCGGTCAACCAGATCGAACTGCACCCCAACCTCCAGCAGGCCGAACTGCGCGCCTTCCACGAGAAGCACGGCATCGCCACCGAGGCCTGGAGCCCCTTGGCCTCCGGCCAGCTCCTCAAGGACAAGACCATCGCCGCGATCGGCGAGAAGCACGGCAAGTCCACCGCCCAGGTGATCCTGCGCTGGCACCTCGACCTGGGCAACATCGTCATCCCCAAGTCGGTCACCCCCGCCCGAATCCAAGCCAACATCGACGTCTTCGACTTCACCCTCGACGACGACGACCGCAAGACCCTGGCGGCCCTGGACAACGGCACCCGCACCGGCCCCAACCCGGACACCTTCGAGGGCTGACCAAATCCCACCGCGCCGGGCAGGCCACCAGCCTGCCCGGCGCGGCGCGCTCAACCGCCGCCCGGCCACCAGCCACCCGAAACCCCACCGGGCGCAGCTACCAGCCACCCCCGAAACCGTCAGCCCGGCCAAGCAGAGGCCGGGTGGGTGGAGGTGTCTGGCCAGCCGACCATCCCGAAAACCGGCGGCCCGGCCAAGCAAATGCCCGTGTGGGTGGACGTGTTTGGTCAGCCGACCACCCCGAAAACCACCAGCCCGGCGAGCCAACCGCCCGGGTGGGTGGATGTGCTGCTTGGTCAGCCGACCACCCCGAGAACCACCAGCCCGGTGACCGACTGCCCAGGTGGGTGGAGGTCCGAACGCAGGCCGACCACCCCGAGAACCGCCGCCCCGGCTACGCAGAGGCCCGGGTGGGTGGATGTGTTTGGCCGGGGGTGGCGATCATGTGACAGCCTGCCTGGGCGGTGGGGCATCTTTTCAGCCCCACCTGACGCACTGGAGCACATGATCGCCATAGGGGCCCCGGCCAAACACATCCACCCAGCCGGGCACCACCAACCAACAACCGGGCTTTAAACAGGGCACACCCACCAAACGACCGGGCTCTAAACAGGGCACCACCAAACCCCGGGACTCCGAGGCCCGATGGACGCTCAAAAGCGGCCCCAGCGCGAATCCCCACGACTCAACGGTGGTAATCACACCTCCCGCCCCCGGTGGCGATCGCACACGGCTCCCCATTCCGCTTGGTCACTCCACACTGGACCGCCGGATCATGCACGTGGCACAACCCGGAAGGCCGAGGCGTGACCGGGCACGGCGTCCCCTTCTTCGTCACCGCCCGACAGGCCCCCTCCCCGATCGGCCCGGGCTCCCGCTTCTTCCGCTCCACAGCGGCAGGCCGCTCCTCCGCCACCGGCAGCCCAGCCGCCCGCATGGCACCCTGCAACCCCTTGAGCGCCAACCGGTCCGCGCGCTCGTTCTCCGGGTGTCCACTGTGCCCCTTCACCCAGTGCCACTCGACCTCGTGCTCGCCCACCAGTTCGTCCAGCCGCTGCCACAGGTCGACGTTCTTCACCGGTGTGTTGGTCGAGGTCATCCACCCGCGCTTGCGCCACCCCGCCACCCACTGCGTGATCCCGTTCCGCACGTAGGTGCTGTCGGTGTAGATGGCCACCGGGACCTTCCGGGTCAGGCTCTCCAGCGCCCGGATCGGCGCGGTCAGCTCCATCCGGTTGTTGGTGGTCGTCGTCGCCTCGCCCCCGCACAGTTCCCGTTCGTGCCCGCCGAAGCGCAGCACGGCGCCCCACCCGCCCGGTCCGGGGTTCGGGATGCACGCGCCGTCGGTGTAGATCTCCACGTTGCTCTCAACCACACCGGCACCGTACCGGCAGCCCGGGACGCCCGGGGGAAATCCATCCACAGGCTCAGCCGAGCAGCCTGTCGCAGACCTCGATGAGGCGGGTGCGCAGCGGCGCCGCGCGGCGGGCGAAGCCGGCCTGGAGGGCGGCGTAGTCCTTGCGGCCCTCGGCGGTCTCGATGCGCACGGGGGAGTAGCCCAGCTCGGACAGGTCGTACGGGCTGGCCCGCATGTCCAGCGCCCGCACCTCCAGCGCCAGTTCGAAGCAGTCCGCCACCAGTTCCGACGGCGTGTACGGGTCCAACTTGTAGGCCCACTTGAACAAATCCATGGTCGCGTGCAGGCAACCGGGCTGCTCCATCGCCAGTTGGCCCTCCCGCGACGGCGACAGGGTGTTCAGCGGCCGGGCCGGCTCGGTGAAGAACCGGAAGGCGTCGTAGTGCCCGCAGACGACCTTCTGGGACTCCACCACCGCGTCCGTGCCCTGTGGGCCCAGCCGCAGCGGCCAGCCCACGTGCCGAACCTGCTCCTCGGGCTGGCGGTAGACCATGGCCCACTCGTGCAGGCCGAAGCAGGCCAACCGGGGCGGTCGGGACGCCGTGGCCCGCAGCAGGCCGCGGACGAACTCGGCGGTGCGCACCCGCGACTCCGGCAGTTCGGTGCTGACCGCGACCCCCTGCGGTGTGCGCCGGTAGGCCTTCCACCGCAGGTACTCCTCGGCGCGTGGCCCGGCCAACGCGACGCCGACGCCCGGGTGCCAGCGCTCCAGGTGGGCGGGCCGGTGCGAGTAGTAGGTGAAGAGAAAATCCAGCACCGGGTGCTTCTCGCCGAGCGCGCGGCGGCGCACGTGCGGTTCGGTCCACCGCCGGACCCGCCGCTCGTGCGCCGCCCTGTGCTCCAGCCAGTCGGCTTCCGCCAGCACCTCGGGCACCTCAGGTGCCGTTGCTGATGTGCGTCCCGTCCCGTACGACACCCACGTACTCCTCGAGCAGGTCCTCCAGTGCCACGACACCGAGCACCGTACGGTCCGCCGACACGGCCTTCGCCAGGTGGCTCTGCGCCCGGCGCAGGGCGGCCAGCGCCTCGTCGAGGTGGGAGTCGGTGGGCAGCTCGGGCAGGCCGCGGACCCGGGCCCAGGGCAGGCGGGTGTCCGGGGCGGCGTCGACCAGGTCCAGCAGGTCCTTGACGTGCACGTAGCCGTTGAGCGTGCCGTCGGGCATCCGCACCGGGAACCGGGAGAAACCGGTCTCGGCCACCGCCGCCTCCACCTCGCCGACGGTGGGCGGGTGCGGGACCGTCTTGATCTCGTCCATCGGCACCAGCACCTCGGCCACCGTGCGCTCGGCCGAGTTCAGGGTGTTGGTCAGCCTGCGGTGCTCGGAGTCGTCGAGCAGGCCCTCGGCGCGCGACTCGGCGATGAGGGTGGCCAGTTCGTCGGAGGTGTAGGCGTTCTCCAGCTCGTCCCTGGGAACCACCTTGAACAGCCGCAGCACCGCCGTGGACGCCTTGGTGAACAGCGACAGCAGCGGGCGGACCAGCTTGCAGAAGGCGAAGTGGACCGGCACCAGGGCCATCGCCGCCCGCTCCGGTCCGGCGATGGCCAGGTTCTTCGGCACCATCTCGCCGAGCACGGTGTGCAGGGTGACCACCACGCCCAGGGCGATCGCGAACGACACCCCGTGCACCACCGCCTCCGGCAGCCCGAGGGCGCCGAACGGGCCCTCCAGCAGGCTGGCGATGGTCGGCTCGGCGAGCGCGCCCAACCCCAGCGAGCACACGGTGATGCCCAGTTGCGCCCCGGCGATGAGCAGCGGCAGCTCCCGGCTGGCCTCGACGGCGACCCCGGCGCGGGTGGCGCCCTCGCGGGCCAGCGCTTCCAGCCGGTCGCGGCGCGCGGTGATGATGGCGAATTCGGCACCGACGAAGAACGCGTTGCCCAGCAGCAACACGAGGGTGGCGAAGAGGGCGAGGAAGTCGCTCATGCCTGGGCCTCCACCCGGTCGAGGCGCGCGGTGATGATGGCGGCTGTGACACAGCCGACGAAGAACGCGTTGCCCAACAGGACGGACAGGGCGGGGAAGTCGCTCATGCGCGGGCCTCCACCCGGTCGCGGTGCGCGGTCGGGGAGGGGCGCGGCGGTCACGCGGTCACCCCCTGGCGGGGGAGCCGGGCCACGCGCAGCTCGGCGATCCGGTGCCGGTCCATCCGCATGACCGTGATCCGCCAGCCGTCCAGCCGGATCTCGTCGTTGACCTCGGGGATGCGGCCCAGCCTGCTCAGCACCAGGCCCGCGACCGTCTCGTACTCGCCCTCGGGCATCCGGAACCCGGTGGCGTCGGCCAGCTCGTCGTCGCGCAGCAGGCCCGAGACCATCCAGCTCTCCCGGCCCAGCGGGCGCACCGGGTTGACCTCGCCGCGGTCGTGCTCGTCGCGGACGTCGCCGATGATCTCCTCGACCAGGTCCTCCAGGGTGACCAGGCCCGCGGTGCCGCCGTACTCGTCGACGACCACCGCCACCTGCAGGCCCGACCCGCGCAGCCGCTCCAGCAGCACGTCGCCGTCGAGGGTTTCCGGGACGGTCGGCACCGGCCGGGCCAGCGACGCCACCCGGGTGGTCGCGCGCACCGCGGACGGCACGTTGAACACCTGCTTGACGTGCACGACGCCGCGGATCTCGTCCAGGTCGCCGCCGTGCACCGGGAAGCGGGAGTGCCCGGTCGCCCTGGCCAGCTCGACCAGGTCGAGCACGGTGGCGTCCGCGCGCAGCGCCTGCACCTGCACGCGCGGGGTCATCAGCTCATCGGCGGTGCGGTCGCCGAAGCGCAGCGACCGGCTCAGCAGCGTCGCCGTGCCGGTGTCGATGGTGCCGGAGGCGGCGCTGGAGCGGACCAGGCCGCCCAGCTCCTGCGCCGAGCGGGCCGAGCGCAGCTCCTCCTGCGGCTCCACGCCGAGCCTGCGCACGACCCAGTTCGCCGACCCGTTCAGGCCGTTGATCAGCCAGCGGAACACCGAGGAGAACACCGCCTGCATCCCGGCCACGGCGCGCGCGGTGGGCAGCGGCCTGGCGATGGCCAGGTTCTTCGGCACCAGCTCGCCGAAGACCATCGACAGCGCGGTGGCCACCAGCAGCGCGATGACGATCGCGACCGCCTCGACCGCGCCCTCCGGCAGGCCGGTCCACGCCAGCGGCGGTTCGATCAGGTTGGCGATGGCGGGTTCGGCGACGTACCCGGTGACCAGGGTGGTGATGGTGATGCCCAGTTGGGCGCCGGAGAGCTGGAACGACAGCGTCCGGTGCGCCTTGGCGATGGCCACCGCGCGCCGGTCGCCGACCTGCTCGACGTGGGAGTCGACCTGGCTGCGCTCGAGGGTGGTCAGGGAGAACTCGGCGGCGACGAACAGCGCGGTGCCGAGGGTGAGGGCGACGACGGCCAGCAGGCCGAGGACGCTGATCAGGAAGCCGATCACCGAGCACCCCGCTCGGTTCCCGGGTCGGTATGGTCGCCGGGCCCGTCGCCCGGCCCGCTACTGCGACCGGGTGATGCGGACTCGCGTGCGGACGACTTGCGCACGGAAGAGGTGCTCCTCGTGTCGGGTTGTTCTGAACCCACCCAGTCTACGGCCAATTTGTGAAGATCCGTTCACCACAGCGGCCCGCCCGGGGGGCTCATCGGCGCCACCCCGGGTCGCGGCCGAGCAGGGCGACCAGGTGATCGGCGGGCGGGGCGCCGTCGGCAACGTCGACCTCGGTGTCGAAGATCTGCCCCCGCCACTGCTCGACCTGCCCGCTGAACTCCTCGACCAGCGCCTCGGCCAGCCCGTCGTCGACCCCGGGGTCGACACCGGCCGCGCGGGCCAGGTCCCAGCCGTGCACGGCCAGGTCCAGGGTCATCTGCCAGCGGTACTCGGCGGCGGGGGAGTCGCCGGAGGACAGGTGCACGGTCCGGTCGTCCGGGACGCCCCGCCAGGCCCGCGCCGCTCCCGCGTTCGCCCGCTCCCAGGTCGCGACCGGGTCGGCGCCCAAGACGTCGCCGTCGTAGCGGTCGCCGACGTCGTCGACGGTTTCGCCGCGCAGCAGGTGCGGCACCCAAAGCTGTTCGGCGGTCAGGTGGTTGAGCAGTTCCCGGGTCGTCCAGTCCGCGCAGGGCGTCGGGGCGTCCCAGTCCACCACCTGGTGGACGGCGCGGTCGGCGATCTCCCTGGCGGTGTCGAGGTGGGTCACCCCCTCAGTCCAGCGCAGCGCGACTCCGCCCGCCACTCCGCCCAGGCCCCTGCCCGCGGGTCCGCGCGGCCAGGACGCCCGCGCCCGCCGCCGCGAGCTGACCGGCGGCGACCAGCGCGATGGCCGTGCCCGCGCCGGTCGCGGGCACCAGCCCGCCGCCCACCGCCGCACCCACCGCGAAGCAGGCGATCTTGGCGCTGGCGCCGGTGACCGACACCTGGGCCAGCAGCCCGGCGGGGGTGTGCCGCTGCCGGGTCGCCATGATCGCCGGGAGGCCGACGCCGGTCGCCACGCCCGCGAGGGCGACCACCGCGAGCGTGGCCACCAGGTTCGGCGCCAGCGGGACGGCGAGCATGACCAGGCCGTAGCAGGCCGCGGTGCCGAAGACGACGCGCTCGGGCCGGTCGCCCGCGAGCAGCCTGCGGGCCAGCAGCGCCACCGCCAGCAGCGAGCCGACCTCCAGCGCCGTCCACAGGTACCCGCCCGCCGCCTCGCCCGCGCCGATCTCGGCGGCGCGCAGCGGGAACGCGGTGCTGAGCACCCCCGCCGCCACCGAAGCCAGTGCGGTGGTCAGCGTCGCCCCGCGCAGCGGTGGGGTGGTGGCCAGGTGGACCAGGCCGTCGCGGACCGCGCGGAGCAGGTGCGGCCGGTCCTCGGCGGCGCGGGCGACCCGGGGCAGCGCCAGCGTCACCGCCGCGCCGACCGCGGCCAGCACCGCGACCCCGTACATCGCCTCGGTCGGGCCGAGGGTGGCCGCGATCGTGCCCGCGAGTGCGGGGCCGAGCAGGGCGGCGCCGCCGAAGGACGCCGCGTCCCACGAGTTCGCCCTGGCCAGCCCGTCGGCGGGGACCAGCAGCGGCACCAGGCTGGAGTAGCCGCCGCTGGTCAGCGGCAGCGCCACCCCGGTGATCGCGGCTAACCCGAGCGGCAGCGCGTCCGGCGCCCGGCCCAGCGCCGCGGTGATCCCCAGGCAGGTCACCGCCAGCAGGACCCCGTTGCCCGCCAGCACGATGGTGCGCCGAGGCGACCGGTCGAGCAGCGCGCCCAGCACCGGTCCGGAGGCGACGGAGGGGAACGCGTACGCGGTGACCATCAGCCCGGCCAGCACCGGGTCGCCGGTCCGGGCCAGGGCCAGCAGCACCAGCGCGACGCCGACCATCTCGTCGGCCACCCTGGCGGCCGTCGCCGCGAGCACGTACCGGCTCATCCCCACGCGGTGGTCCTGCCGGGGCGCTACAGGCCGCGGTGGCGGCGGACGGTCTCCTCGACCACGTCGAGAACCGGGTCCATGTCGTCCGCGGGCAGGCCCATGGCCAGGTGCGACACCAGGCCCTCCAGCACCAGCTCCAGGAACGACGTCAGCACCGACACGTCGACGTCGTCGCGCAGGTTTCCCGCCTCGCGCTGGCGCAGCAGCCGCTCGCGGGTGGCGACGGTGAGCTGGGAGGAGCGCTCGGCCCAGCGGGCGCGGAACTCGGGGTCGGTGCGCAGCCGCCGCGACACCTCCAACCGGGTGCCCAGCCAGTCCGCCGGGCGTTCGCCCGCGGCGGTGCTGCCGGGGGGCGCGATCAGCTCGCGCATCACCTGCACCAAACCCTGTTCGGCGACGACGTCGGTCATCCGCAGCACGTCGTCCTCGGCCAGCGCGAGGAACAGCGACTCCTTGTCCCGGAAGTGGTGGAAGATCGCCCCCCGGGAAAGTCCGGTAGCCTCCTCCAACCTGCGCACGGTCGCGCCCTCGTAGCCGAAGCGCGCGAAGCACGAGCGCGCGCCGTCGAGGATCTGGCGCCTGCGCGCGTCGAGATGGTCCTGGCTCACCCGGGGCACCCGACGATCGTGACATTTCCCCCGGGCCCAAGCAATCCGTACGTACGTTTTGCGATCGAGGCCACCCGGTCGGCCCAGTCGGACCACTGCGGCTGTCGGTGCCCGCGTGTAGCGTCGATCGCGCCGGTCCCCGACCGGGGGGCCGCACCGGAACCCGTGCGGTGAAAGGGGATGATCGTTCTTGACCACCACCCAGGAAGCGGGTGTCGTGGAGCCGGACCGCCGTCGGCTGCGCGCCCGCGTGGAGGCCGAGGCCTACGTCGCCTCGGTCTGCTTCAAGCACGGGCCGCCGAGACTGCTCGGCGTCGAGCTCGAGTGGACCGTCCACGACCGCGACGATCCCGGGCGCAGGCTCGACCCCGACCGCCTCGCCGCCGCCCTCGGCCCGCACGCGCCGCGCACGCTGCGCGCCGACAGCCCCCAGTTCCCCCTCCCGGCCGGTTCACCGCTCACCATCGAGCCCGGCGGCCAAGTGGAGATCTCCTCCCTCCCCGCACCCTCCCTCGGGCTCCTGCTCGAAGCGGTCAACGCGGACACTTCCCACCTCACCTCCCTCCTCGCCGACGTCGGCCTGGTCCTGGGCACCCGGGGCCTGGACCGGCACCGGTCACCGCGCCGCGTCCTGGACACCCCGAGGTACGCGGCCATGGAGCGGGCCTTCGACCCGATCGGCCCGGACGGGCTCACGATGATGTGCGCCACCGCGGGCCTCCAGGTCTGCGTGGACGTCGGTGAGCAGTCCGCGGTGGCCGCCCGGTTCGCCGCGGTCAGCTCGCTCGGCCCGGTGTGCGTGGCCCTGTTCGGCAACTCGCCCGCCCCGGGGTGGCACTCGGCGCGCACCCGCACCGTCCTCGGCGTGGACCCGTGCCGGTCACTGCCCCTGCCGGTCAGCGACGACCCGGCCGCGGACTGGGCCCGGCACGTGCTGGACACCGAGCTGCTGTTCCTCCGCAGACCGGGCTCGGACTGGGGCGCCCCACCGGGCGTCACGTTCGCCGACTGGATCGCGGGCGCCCTGCCCGAACCGCCCACCCGGGACGACCTGGACTACCACCTGTCCAGCCTGTTCCCGCCGGTCCGCCCGCACGGGTACCTCGAGGTGCGCTACCTCGACGCCCAGGACGGCGCGGACTGGGTCGCGCCCGCGGCGCTGCTCACCGCGCTGCTGGCCGACCCCGGCACCGTCGACGCGGTCGTCGACGCCTGCGCGCCCGCCGCCGACCGGTGGCTGCCCGCCGCCCGGCTCGGCCTCGCCGACCGGCCGACCGCCGCCGCCGCGCGCCGGGTGCTGGAACTGGGCCTGCCCGCGCTCGACCGGCTCGACCTGGGCCCGGCCGACCACGCGGACGTGGTCGCCCGGCTGAGCGGGCTCCTCGACCGCACAGCCACGAACGGGAGGTAGAGACGTGACCACCACCGAGAACCTGACCGCCGAGCAGGTCCGCGAGCGCGTCGCCGAGCAGCTCCGCCGCTCGCGTGCGCGCAGCACGGCCCTGACCGACGCCGTGGACGAGGACGACCTCGTCCGCCAGCACTCCAGGCTGATGTCCCCGCTGGTGTGGGACCTGGCCCACATCGGCAACCAGGAAGAACTCTGGCTCGTCCGCGACGTCGGCGGCCGCGACCCGGTGCGCAGCGACATCGACGAGCTCTACGACGCGTTCCAGCACGCCCGCGCCGACCGCCCCGCGCTGCCGCTGCTCAAGCCGCGCGAGGCCCGCACCTACGTCCGCGAGGTGCGGGAGAAGGTGTTCGACGTGCTGGAGCGCACCCCGCTGGAGGGGCGCAAGCTGGTCCAGGACGGGTTCGCCTTCGGCATGATCGTGCAGCACGAGCAGCAGCACGACGAGACCATGCTCGCCACCCACCAGTTGCGCACCGGAACCCCGGTGCTGCACGCGGAGGACCCGCCCCGGGCGGCCGAACCGCTGCCCGCGCGCGAGGTCCTGGTGCCCGGCGGGGAGTTCACCATGGGCACCTCCACCGAGCCGTGGGCGCTGGACAACGAGCGGCCCGCGCACGCCGCGCACGTCGACGCGTTCTTCATCGACACCGTGCCGGTGAGCAATGGCGAGTACCTGGCGTTCATCGACGCGGGCGGCTACGACGACCCGCGCTGGTGGAGCGAGGTCGGCTGGGTGCACCGGCAGAAGGCGAACCTGGTGGCGCCGCGCTTCTGGGAGCGCGGTCCGGCGGGCTGGCACCGAACCCGATTCGGTGTGGTGGAACAGGTCCCGCTCGACGAGCCGGTGGTGCACGTGTGCTTCCACGAGGCGCAGGCGTACGCGAACTGGGCGGGCAAGCGGCTGCCGACCGAGGTGGAGTGGGAGAAGGCGGCCCGCTTCGACCCGGCCACCGGCCGCTCCCGCCGGTGGCCGTGGGGCGACGAGGACCCCGGCCCCGAGCACGCCAACCTCGGGCAGCGCCACCTGCGCCCGGCCCCGGTCGGCTCGTACCCGGCGGGCGCCTCCGCGCTGGGGGTGCGCCAGCTCATGGGTGACGTGTGGGAGTGGTGCGACTCGGACCTGCGGCCGTACCCGGGCTTCGCCGCGTTCCCGTACCGGGAGTACTCCGAGGTGTTCTTCGGCGGGGACTACAAGATGCTGCGCGGCGGCTCCTTCGGCACGGACGCCTCGGCGGTGCGCGGCACGTTCCGCAACTGGGACCACCCCATCCGGCGGCAGATCTTCGCCGGGTTCCGGCTCGCCCGCGACGCGCGACCGGACGAGGTCCGCTGAGCGATGTGCCGCCACCTGGGGTACCTGGGCCCCGCCGTGCCCGTTTCCAGCCTGCTGGGCGGCCCGCGCGGGCTGCTCACGCAAACCTGGGCCCCCGCCGACATGCGCGGCGGGGGCGCGGTGAACGCCGACGGCTTCGGCGTCGGCTGGTACACCGGGTCCGGTGACCCGGTGCGCTACCGGCGGGCTGTTCCGATGTGGACGGACACCTCGTTCGCCGCGCTGGCCGCCTCGGTCAGCAGCGGGGCGGTCCTGGCCGCCGCCCGCTCGGCGACGGTGGGCATGCCGGTCGTGGAGACCGCGTGCGCGCCGTTCGCCGAGGGGCGCTGGCTGTTCAGCCACAACGGGGTGGTGCGCGGCTGGCCGGGCAGCGTCGCCGACCTCGCCGCCACCCTGCCCACCACCGACCTGATGACCCTCGACGCGCCGACCGACAGCGCCGTGCTGTGGGCCCTGGTGCGCAACCGCTTGCGTGCGGGCGCCCCACCGGGGGACGCCCTCGCCGAGGTGGTGCTCGCGGTCGCCGACCGCGCCCCCGACTCCCGCCTCAACCTGCTGCTCACCGACGGCACGACGCTCGCCGCCACCACCTGGTGGCACTCGCTGTCGGTGCACACGACCGCGGACCACGTCGTCCTGGCCTCCGAGCCGTGGGACGACGACCCCCGGTGGACCCCGGTCGACGACCGGCAGCTCGTCCTCGCCGACCTCGGTCCCACCCCCCGCGTGCGGGTCAGCGCGCTGGGCACCCGATAAGGAGACCCACCCATGCCACAGCCGTCCTTCGACGTCCACCTCCCCGAGGACCACGCCGCCCGCTCCCTGGCCGCCGACGCCCGCGCGGGCCTCACCGCGAACCCGAAGACCCTGCCCCCCAAGTGGTTCTACGACGCGCGCGGCAGCGAACTGTTCGAGGAGATCACCCGCCTGCCCGAGTACTACCCGACCAGGGCCGAGCGCGCCATCCTCGCCGAGCGCGCCGCCGACATCGCCGGGGTGACCGGCGCCAACACCCTCGTCGAACTGGGCTCCGGCTCCTCGGAGAAGACCCGCCTCCTCCTCGACGCCCTGCGCGACGGGGGTTCCCTGGGCCAGATCGTCACCCTCGACGTCTCCGAGACCGCCCTGCGCGAGGCCGCCGCCGACCTGGCCACCGAGTACCCCGACACCCCCGTCCACGGCGTCGTCGGCGACTTCACCGAACACCTGTCACTGCTCCCCGGCGACCCCACCCGCCTGGTCGCGTTCCTCGGCGGCACCATCGGCAACTTCCTGCCCGCCGAACGCGCCCACTTCCTGACCGCCGTGCGCGACACCCTCAAACCGGGCGAGTGGCTGCTGCTGGGCACCGACCTGGTGAAGGACCGCGAAACCCTGGAGGCCGCCTACGACGACGCCCAGGGCGTCACAGCGGAGTTCAACCGCAACGTCCTGCACGTGCTCAACCGCGAACTGGGCGCGGACTTCGACGTGACCGCCTTCGACCACCTCTCCCGGTGGAACGCCGAGGACGAGTGGATCGAGATGCGCCTGCGGGCCCGCACCGCCCAGTCGGTGGCGATCCCGGCCCTGGACCTGACCGTCGAGTTCACCGAGGGGGAGGAGGTCCGCACGGAGATCTCCGCCAAGTTCCGCCGCGAAGGCGTCGCCACCGAACTCGGCGCGGCCGGTTTCGCCCTCGCCGAGTGGTGGACCGACCCCGAAGCCCGCTTCGCGCTCTCCCTCGCCCAAGCCGACTGACCCCTCCCGCCCCGCCGTCCCCGGTGCCCCTATCCTGGGCACCGGGGACGGGGGAATCCATGGAATTCGACAGCAGGCGCGCGTGGTCGCGCATGCCCGGCATCAACGCCACCAACCGCGCCAGGGCCGAACTGGCCCGAGCCCACGGCTGGCAGTTCGCCGACCGGGCCCCGTGGCTCCTCGACCGCTGGCCCGTCCTCCCCTTCACCCAGCGCGGCGACATGCGCCTGGCGTACGGGTCGGTGGCCGGCGCCTTCCACGGCATCCCGTTCACGGCCTTCGAGTTCTTCCGCCGCAGCACGGTCCTGGAGAAGCAGGCCCTCGGCATCACCCTCAACGAACACGACCGCTTCGCCACCGACACGGTGTGGGTGCTGACCCTGCCCGCCCCCATGCCCTTCTTCCACATCACCTCCCGGGACCAGGTCTACTTCGACACCGGCCAATACCCACACCCCGTCACCGCCGACCGCAAGTTCAACCGGCGGCACCGGTTGGTGGCGACTGATCCCCGGGTGGCGGGGTACGTGCTGACGCCGCAGGTGGTGTCGTTGGTGCGGGAGGCGCGGTTGGGCACGTGGGCGTTGGTGGGGAGGGATCTGGTGCACGCGGAGAACGCTTACCTGGGGGGTGCGAACTCGCAGAAGGTGTTGGAGGTGCTGAGGTCCTTGGCCACGCTCATCTCCTGCCTGCCTCGGGGGTAGGGGATATTGGCTTGAAGGCCCGGGATTTTGTCACTGGGGCGCCTGGCTGGATGCGCTTGGCCGTGTGCTTCGAGGGTTTTGTCGTTGGTGCCCGGCTGGGTGGATGTGTTTGGTCGGGGCCCCTACGGCGATCATGTGGCCCAGCGTGACAGGGTGGGGCTGAAGGGATGCCCACCGCCCAGACAGGCTTGCACATGATCGCCACCCCCGACCAAACACATCCACCCACCCGGGCAGTTGGGTTGCCGGGCCGGCGGTTGGCGGGGTGGTCGGCGGCTGCGCCGGTGGGGTTCGGGGTGGGCGGTGGTCGTCGTGCGGGGCTGGGTGGGCGGAATTCGCGGGACGGGTGCGGTGGGTCCGGATAGCGTTCGGGCATGACTGACGCGATCACCGCCAAGTTGGTGCGGCGGTTCGGGCCCGGTGCCGCCGAGTGGGTGGCCGCATTGCCCGCGCTGGTGGCGGACTGCGCGCGGCGGTGGCGGCTGGAGGTCGGTGAGCCGTTCGACAGCGGGGCCTCCTCGGTCGCGATCCGCGCCACCGTGGGCGGTCGGGCCGCTGTGCTCAAGCTCAGTCCCGATGGGCCTTTCCTTGCGGCGCAAGCAGAGATGTTGCGGCTGTTCGAGCCCAGTGGCCGGATGCCCGTCCTGTTGGCGGAGGCGCCGGGGGCGTTGCTGCTGGAGGCCGTGCGGCCGGGGACCGAGGTCGCGGACCTGCGGCGGCAGCCCGCGCCGGAGGAGTACGCCGCGCTGCTGCTCGACCTGCACGCCGTTGAGCCGCCGGATGGGGTTCCGGATGACGTGCGCCTGCGGACGGAGCAGTTCCTGCGGCACGGCATCGGCCGGCTCGGGGAACCGGCGCTCGCCGCGTCGGGGTTGCGGCGGGAGGACTTCGAGCGGGCGCTGGACGGGCTGGACGACCTGTTCGCCCCGCCGTGGCCTTCGGCGCTGCTGCACGGCGATCTGCACCTGGGCAACGTGCTCGACGGTGGTCCGCGCGGCCTGGTGGCCATCGACCCGAAGGTGTGCGTCGGCGATCGGTGCTGGGACGCGGTCGACTACGTGTTGGGTGGGGCGGGCAGGAGTGACGGCATCGAGTACCGCCTGCACGCGCTCTCCACCGCCGCCCGGATCGACGTCGACCGGCTGTACACCTGGTGCAGGCTGGTCGCGGCGGCGACCGCCGTTTCCGTGCTGCTCCGGGGCGGATCGGGGCGGGCGGTGGACGAACTGCTCGCGCTGGCTCGCTGACCGCCCCGGGCGGGGGCACCGTCCTGACAGGTGTTGGTGCGGAGCCGGGCCGGTTGTCGATCGATCCGGTGAGCTTCGTCAAGCGGTGGGCTGCCGGTGTTCGCGGTGTGCCACGATGGGGGTGGTACCCCGTCGACGGGGTCCCCGGACGAGTGGGTGCCGTACCCGGTCAGCGACAAGACGGCGCTCGGGGAGCGGATCGTGTCCTGGCTTGTTCTAGTTGTGTCCGGTGTCCTGGAAGCCGTGTGGGCCACGGCGTTGGGCAAGTCCGAGGGGTTCACCCGGCTGACGCCCTCGCTGGTGTTCGGGGTGGCGATCGTGGCGAGCATGGGCGGGTTGGCCTTCGCCATGCGGGAGTTGCCGGTGGGGACCGCCTACGCGGTGTGGGTGGGCATCGGGGCGTCGCTCACCGTCGCCTACGGGATGTGGTCGGGGTCGGAGGCCGTGTCACTGGCCAAGGTCCTCCTGCTGGTGGGGATCGTGGGCTGTGTCATCGGGTTGAAGGTGCTGCACTGAGCCCCGGGGTCAGGTGGGGAGGAGGCGGCCGACCAGGGTGGTGAGTTGGCGGGTGTTGCGGCACTCGTGCATGGGGACCACCTCCGCGTACCGGTCCGCCTCCGAGTCGCCGCCCGCCCAGAGGGCTCGGCGTTCCGGGTTGAGCCAGTGGGCGTGGCGGGCGGGGGAGACCATGGCGCGCAGGGCTTCCAGGTTCGGGTCGCCGCCGTTGGTGCGGCCGTCACCCAGGATGAGCAGGGAGGTCTTGGCGGTGATGGCTTCCGCGTGGCGTTCGGTGAAGTGGCGGAAGGCCCGGCCGTAGTCGCTGTGGCCGTCCCAGGTGGACAGGGTGGCCTCGGCGTGGATGCGGGCGCTGAGGCCCTCCGGGTCGGCGGCTCCGGTGTGGACCAGGTGGGTGATCTCGTCCACCGTGTCGATGAAGCCGAACACGCGGACCCTGCTGAACTGGTCGCGCAGGGCCTGGACCAGGAGCATGGTGAAGTCGGCGAAGCCCGCCACCGAGCCGGACATGTCGCACACGAGCACGATCTCCGGGCGGCCCGGCCTGCGCCGCCGGTACGCCGGGCGCAGGGGGACGCCGCCGGTGGACAGGGAGCGGCGCAGCGTGCGGCGGATGTCGATGTGGCCCCGGTTGGCGCGGCGCCTGCGGGCGGCGAGGCGGGTGGCCAGCCTGCGCGAGAGCGGGCGGATGGTGCGGCGCAGCTCGGCGAGCTGTTCGCGGTTGGCGACCAGGAAGTCCACCCCGTCCGCCGACGGGGCCACGGCGTGCTCCAGCACCCGCTGCCTGCCGCGCGCCTCCGCCGTGCGCCGCCGGGCCTCGGTGCGGACCGCCGTGCGGAACGCCTCGATCCGGCGGCGCACCTCGTCGCGTTCGAGGCGGTCGGTGAAGTCGCCGTGCCCGCCGCCGGTTTCGGCGAGGACGCGCACCAGCAGGGTCTGCGGGCGGACCTTCTCCAGGGCCTCGTAGGCGGAGAAGCCGCCGCCCGAGCCGCTGCCGTACCGGCCGAACGCCTCGACCGCGATGCCCGCGAGCCTGGCCAGGCCGCCCGCGTCCTCGGCGGCGAGGGCGGCGACGAGTTCGGCGCGCAGGTCGTCGAGGTCCCGGTCCCGGTCGCGGGCGCCCTCCGGCACGCCGACGCCCAGGGGGAAGCACACGTCGAACACCGCGTCGAAGACCGGGCGCTGCCCGGCGCGGCGCAGCAGGGCCGCCGCCAGGCCCTCGCGCAGGCGTTCCCGGTCGGCCAGGCCCAGGACCTCGGCGACCGCCGCCGCGTCGACGGTCTCGCTGGGGCCCGCCGTGACGCCGTGCCCGCGCAAGGCGGTGACCAGCTCCACCAGCCGCTCCGGCAGGCCCGCGCCGGTCATGACGCCGCGCCGTCCAGGGCCTCGTCCAGGCGGAGGCGGTCGCGGACGCGGGTGATGTCGTCCTGGTGCTTGACGATCACCCCGAGGCTGGCCCGCACCACCTCCTCGTCGAGGGTGTCGGCGCCCAGGGCGAGCAGGGTGCGGGCCCAGTCGACCGCTTCGGCGACCGAGGGGGCCTTGCGCAGGTCCATCGCCCGCAGCGCGCCGACCACGGCCACCACCGACGCGGTCAGCGCCTCGTCGATGCCGGGCACCTTGGCCCGCACGATCCGCCGTTCCAGCTCGGGCTCGGGGAAGTCGATGTGCAGGAACAGGCAGCGCCGCCGCAGCGCGTCGGACAGGTCGCGGGTGGCGTTGGAGGTCAGCACGGTGAACGGGCGGCGCTTGGCCACGATGGTGCCCAGTTCCGGGACCGTCACCTGGAAGTCGCCCAGCACCTCCAGCAGCAGGCCCTCGATCTCCACGTCGGCCTTGTCCACCTCGTCCACCAGCAGCACCGTGGGCTCGTCGCCGGAGATGGCGGTCAGCAGGGGGCGGGAGAGCAGGTACTCCTCGGTGAAGATGTCCGCCCGCGCCCGGTCCCAGCCCTCGTCGCGGCCCGCGGTGATGCGCAGCAGTTGCTTGGCGTGGTTCCACTCGTACAGGGCCCGCGACTCGTCGACGCCCTCGTAGCACTGGAGGCGGACCAGCCGCGAGCCCGTCGCCGCCGACACCGCCCTGGCCAGCTCGGTCTTGCCGACGCCCGCCGGGCCCTCGACCAGCAGCGGTCGCCCCAGCCGGTCGGCGAGGAACACCGTGGTGGCGACCGGGGCCGAGGCCAGGTAGCCCTGCTCGGCCAGCCGCTCGACCACCTCGTCGACCGAGGCGAAGTATCCGGTTCCGATCACCCGGTCACGGTACTGCGCCGACGGCGGGCGCGGTGCGGGCGCGGGTATCGTTCCGGGGTCAGGAGAGGAGCGGCCCGATGTCGCAGACCGAACAGCGCGAGCAGGCCGTCCGGGCCCGGCGCCGCCTGCGGTTCCTGGTGGTCGCGCTGGTCGTGGCCGCCCTGTTGTTCGGCGTGCCGTGGTGGGTGCTGGTCGCCGGTGGCCAGGACTGGCCGGGGTGGGTCGTGGCGCTCGGCTCGGCCGTCTTCCTCGCCGGTGCCGTCGCCCTGCCGTACTCGATGACCAAGGGCCGCCGCAGCGACCGCGCCGCGGTGGTCGGCGACGTGCTGTTGGGTGTCACCTGGGTGCTGTTCGTGTGGAGCATCCTCGGTGCGCTCGCCGAGCTGGTCCTGGTGCTGGCCGGGGTGGACGACCCCACCCGCTCCCGCGTCGTCGCGGCGGCGGTCGTGGTGGTCGCCGCGGTGCTGCTGGCCCACGGCCACCACGAGGCGATGCGCGTGCCCCGGGTCCGCCGCACCGAGGTGCACCTGCCGCGCCTGGGCCCCGGCCTCGACGGCGTGAAGCTGGTCCTGCTCGCCGACACCCACTACGGCCCGATCGACCGATCCCGCTGGTCGGCCCGCACCACGGCCGCGGTCAACGCCCTCGACCCCGACATCGTCGCCCACGCGGGCGACATCGCCGACGGCACGCCCGCGCAGCGGCTCACCCAGTCCGCCCCGCTCGGCGACGTGCGCGCCACCCTCGCCCGGGTCTACGTCACCGGCAACCACGAGTACTTCAACGAGGCCCAGGGCTGGCTCGACCGCATGTCCGAACTGGGCTGGGAGGCCCTGCACAACCGCCACGTCGTCGTCGAGCGCGGCGGCTCCCGGCTGGTCGTGGCGGGCATCGACGACCGCACCGCCCCGTCGTCGGGCCTGCCCGGCCACCAGCCCGACATCGCCACCGCCCTGGCGGGCACCGACCCGGACCTGCCGGTGCTGCTGCTGGCCCACCAGCCCAAGCAGATCACCACCGCCGTGGAGGCGGGTGTGGACCTCCAGGTGTCCGGTCACACCCACGGCGGCCAGATCTGGCCGTTCCACCTGCTGGTGCGGCTGGACCAGCCGTGGTTGCAGGGGTTGACCAGGCTGAACGAGCGCACGCACCTGTACACGAGCCGGGGCGCGGGCTTCTGGGGTCCGCCGTTCCGGGTGTTCGCGCCGAGCGAGATCAGCCTGCTGGTCCTGCGCTCGACCCCGGTGGGCTGACGGGCGGTCCCACGCCGGTCGACCCCCGTTCGACCCGTGCGGGTGATCACCCCGGTGGCCCCGCCCCGGCGGGGCCACCGGCCCACACGCCCAGGGCCAGCCGCACCAGTTCGGCGTTGCCGCTGACGGGTTCGCCGCCCGGACCGAGCAGCGTGTCCTCCAGACCGATCCGGGTCGGCAGGCCCAGTCGTCCGGCGTGGGCGACGAGCGGCCAGCACGCGGCACCCTCGCCGTGCAGCAACCGCGGGCCCCGGACGCCGAGCCCGGCCAGCCTGGCGAGGACCGCGTCGGCCTGGCCCACCGGGTCCGCGCCGCCCGTGATCTCCACCAGGACCCGGGTGAACGGTCCGCGCCCGACGACCTCGGCGTCCCGGACCGACCACACCCCGGCCTCCACGCCGATCCCGGCGTCGCGCAGCACCCCCACCAGGTCGGCGAACCCGGGTTCGGCGGCGTTGACCGAGGCGAAGTCCGGCCGCTGCTCCGCCGCCAGGTCCGCCCACCCGCGCACCGCCGCCCGCCGCCGCGCGACGTCGCCGCCGGTGATCCACAACCCGGTGGACACCCCGACCGCGACCCCGGCGCCGCGGGCCGCGCGCACGCCCGCGCCGACGTCCTCGGCCGCGAGCGATTCCACCCCACCCGCGTCGCGCGGGTGGACGTGCACGGCCTCGGCCCCGGCCGCCACCGCCTCGACCGCGGCGGCCCCGACCTCGGCGGCCGTGACCGGTACGGCGGGGTGCTCGTCCCGCCGCCGCTCGCCGTTGAGGCACACCTTGAGCCGCTTCACCCCGGTGTCCAACGCTTCCTCCCCGCTGTCCGCGCCGTTGCCTGCTCCGCAGGTGGCGCCCATCAGTCTGCCGTCACCCGCGTCCCCGCCACCGCGCCTGGCCGGAGCCGGTCGACCGGCCCGGGCCCGGATCGGCGTGGTGCACGGCGGCATCGCCTCCAACCGGCCCCGGACGGCGGACGAAGTCGGAGCGGGCGCGGTTTCACCCGGTGTCACGGTGACGGCCGGGCGCGATCGTGCCAGGGTGTGGGGCGGATCGGGGGGGATCGACGGAGGGTTCGATGCGAGTGGGACGGCTGGTCGCCGTGGCGCTGCTGGTGGTCGGGGCGGTGGCGGGGGTGGCGCCGCGGGCCCTCGCGGTGCCGGACGTGCTCTGGCACGAGTGCGCGGAACCGGGTGGCGTGCCCGAGGCGGACCGGGGGCGGTTCGACTGCGCCGAGTACGCGGTGCCGCTGGACCACGACCACCCGGGGGCGGAGACCATCACCATCGCGATGATGCGCCGGGCCGCCGACGACCGGGACGCCAGGATCGGGTCGTTGTTCCTCAACCCCGGCGGACCGGGTGCCAGCGGGTACCTGATGGCGGCCGCCGCGCCGGTGTTCCTGGAACCGGAGGTGCTGCGGCGGTTCGACGTGATCGGCTTCGACCCGCGCGGGGTGGGCCGCAGCACGCCGCTGCGGTGCTTCACCACCCAGGAGGAAGCCGACGGGGTGTTCGCCAACGTGGTGTCGGTTCCGGTCACCCCGGAGCAGGTGCGCGAGGCGATCACCGCGAACCGCACCTACGAGCGGTCCTGCGGGCGCAACGGCGGCACGCTCCTCGACCACATGTCGACGGCGGACGTGGCCCGCGACCTCGACCTGCTGCGCGCCGCGGTGGGGGACCCGGCGCTGAACTACCTGGGCTTCTCCTACGGCACGCTGCTCGGCGCCACCTACGCGGCCATGTTCCCCGACCGCACCCGCGCGGTCGTCCTGGACGGCAACGTCGACCCGGCCCTGCGCACCACCGACGGCCTCGAACACGACCGCCGCCGCACCGCGGGCTTCGAGCTGGCCCTGGACGCCTACCTGCGCACCTGCGACGAGGTCGGCTGCCCGCTGGCCCCCGACTCCCGGGCCAAGTTCGACGCCACCCGCGACGCTCTGGAGCAGTCCGGCCCGGTCACCCTGCCCAGCGGTTACATCATCAGCCGCGACGACCTGGTGACCACCACGGCGGGCGCGCTGTACCGGCCCGCGCTGTTCACCAAGCTGGCCATCTTCTTCGCCGCCACCTACGCCGCCGCCCACCCCGAACGCTCCACCCCCGCGCCGCTCACCGCCGACACCATGCGCGACCTCACCGCCGCCCGCATCGACCCCCGCCGCGACAGCCCCTACACCGACGACGACGCCTACGCCGCGGTCAACTGCGCCGACAAGCCCTTCCCGGTGCCCCTGTCGCTGGTCCCGCGCATCGCCGAGTGGTGGGACGCGGAGATGCCCACGTTCGGCCGCGGCCTGAGCTGGGGGGACCCGGCCACCTGCGCCGACTGGCCCGGCCGCAGCACCGACCGGTTCACCGGCCCGTGGACCGCCCGCACGCCCAACCCGGCCCTGGTCGTCGGCAACCGCCACGACCCGGCCACCCGCCACCTGTTCGCCGAGGCGATGACCGCTGAACTCGGCAACGCGCACCTGCTGACGGTCGACGCCTTCGGCCACTGCATCCTCGGCTCCAGCGCCTGCGTCGACCGCGCGGTGGCCGAGTACCTGGTCGACCTCCGGCTGCCGGAACCGGGCCGGGTGTGCGAACCGGACGTGGCGCCGTTCGCGGTGGGCTGAGCGTGGTCGGAGGGCGTCCACAGCGGACGGGTCCGCTCAGGGCAGGTCCGCGTCGTGGACCAGCAGGGCGATCTGGGTGCGGTTGCCCAGGGCGAGCTTGCCCAGGACACGGGTGAGGTGGGCCTTCACCGTGGCCGTGCTGACGCCCAGCTCCGCGGCGATCTCCGCGTTCGACAGGCCCCGCCCCACGCCGACCGCCACCTCGTGCTCGCGGGCGGTCAGGGTGGACAGCGCCGCGCGGGCGCGGTCGAGGGCGCCCGCCTCCACCGCCACCCGGTCCATCAGGCGCCGGGTGATCCTGGGGGAGAGCACCGGTTCCCCCTCCGCCACCCGGTGCACGGCGGCGACGATGTCGGCGGGCGGCGCGTCCTTGAGCAGGAAGCCGCTGGCCCCGGCGCGCAGGGCGCGGAGCACGTTCTCGTCGGCGTCGAAGGTGGTCAGGACGACGACCTCGGGCGGGCCGGGGCGGGCGCGGACCCGGCGGGTGGCCTCGATGCCGTTGACCCGGGGCATCCGGATGTCCATCAGCACCACGTCGACCGGGTGGGCGTCCAGCGCGGCGGGCACCTCGGCGCCGTCGCCCGCCTCGGCGACCACCGCGATGCCCTCGGCGCCGTCGAGCATCGTGGTCAGCCCGGCGCGGACCAGCGGGTCGTCGTCGACGACCAGGACCCGGACGCTCACGCGGGCCACGGCAGCCACGCCCGCAGCCGGAACTCCCCGCCCGCGCGCTCGTGGTCGAGTTCGCCGCCCGCCAGCCGCACCCGCTCGGTGAGCCCGACCAGGCCGCTGCCGGTGCCGGGGACCCCGCTGCCGCGCGGGGACAGCGGGTTCGTCACCGCGATGAGCAGCCGGTCACCGCTGCTGCCCGCCAGGTCCACCCGGACCGGGGCGCCGGGGGCGTGCTTGCGGGCGTTGGTCAGCGCCTCCTGCACCACCCGGTAGGCGCAGCGGCCGGTGGTGCCGGGCAGCGCGGCCGGGTCGGCGACGGTGTCGCGCACCCGGACCGGCGTCCCGCCCGCCCGGGTCTCCTCGACCAGCGCGGGCACGTCGGCCAGGGCGGGCTGCGGGCGCTCGGCGTCGTCGCCGTCCTCGTCGCGGAGCAGGGTGATGACCTCGCGCAACTCCTCCAGGGCCTGGTGGGCGGTGGCGCGGATGACCGCCGCCCCCTGCGCCAGCCGCTCCGGCGGGGCGTCCGGGCGGTACTCCAGGGCACCCGCGTAGGTGGTCAGCAGCGACAGCCGGTGTGCCAGCACGTCGTGCATCTCCCTGGCGATCGCGGTCCGCTCGGCCACCCTGGCCTCGGCGACCAGCCTGCCCTGCTCGGCCTCCGCCCGCCGCGCCCGCTCCCGCAGCGAGCCGATCACCAGTGCCCGCGCCTTGGCCAGCGCCCCCCACCCGAGCAGCCCGGCGTGCACGATCACCGTCAGCACCAGGTACCACCCGAACGACAGACCCGGCACCGGCCACCACAGCCCGCGCACCGCGTGCCCGCAGACCTGCACCAGCGCCACCAGCCCCGCCAGCGGCATCGGCCGGGTGCGCGCGACCTGCACCAGCGCCACGTTCGCGGGCAGCGTGACCGGCGACGTCAGCGCGGCCAGGCACCCCAGCACCACCGCCACGGGCACCGGCCTGCGCAGCATCACCGGCACCGCGGCGACGCCCACCAGGCCCACCGCCAGGTTGAACAGCAGCAGGCCGGTCTCCACCCCGGAGACGTATTCGCCGTAGGTGGCGGCGAACACGCCCACCGCGACCAGCGGCAGCGCGATCCGCCGCGCCCGACACCGCTCCCCGTCGTCCACGGTGCCCAGCGTATGGCGGGTCAGTGGGGTCGGACAGCGACCAAAGTCGACCCCGCCCCCTCCGGTGGGCGGGTGCCCGGTGACCGTCCGGCCGATGTGCGCGCGGGCCGCGCCCGGGAGGCTGATCGCCATGACGGCCATCCTCCCGGCCCCGCCCGGTCCGCCGCGCGCCGGAACCGGAAACCGGTGGCTGTCTGCTCGACCCCGTGCCGCCGCACCGCTGTGCGCCGTCGAGGGCCCTGGGGGGTGTCCTCGCCGATCCGCACCGCGTGCTGCGGCCGGGCGGGTGGTGCGCGTCCGTCGGGCAACCGGCGCCGCCCGCGCGGCGGCGCCGGTTCGGCGGGCCGAGCCGACGCGGCGCCCAAGGGGCAGGATTGACTTATATAAGCAGAGGCCGGTATGGTCTCCGTCATGCACGCGTTCGACATCCTCGGCGATCCCGTGCGCAGGCGCATCCTGGAACTGCTGGCCGATGGTGAGCAGACCTCCGGTGCGATCACGGATGTCATCCGGGCCGAGTTCGCGATCTCCCAACCGGCCGTCTCCCAGCACCTGCGAGTGCTGCGCGACAGCGGGTTCACGTCGGTGCGGGCTCAGGGCACCCGCCGGTTCTACGCCATCGAACCCGCGCCGCTGAGCGAGGTCGACGCGTGGCTGGACCGGTTCCGCCTGCTCTGGGAACAACGCCTCGACGCCCTGGGAACCGAACTGGCCCGGGGCAGGCGTGCCCGCAGGACCCCGACCGGTGCGGCGCCCACCCGACCGACCGGGTCCGGCACCGATGCGGGCGAGACCGATCCACCACCGAAGGGGCAGGACAGATGAAAGACGTGTTGGAGGAGCTGGCCGCCGCGCACCGGGCGATGGGCAAGGGCAACCTGCCCGCGGGCGAGGCGTACACCGTGGAGCTGCGGCGACGGTACGACGCGCAGATCGACGACGTCTGGGACGCCATCACCAGCCCCGAGCGGCTGCACCGCTGGTTGAAACCGGTCACCGGCGACCTGCGCCTCGGCGGGAAGTTCGAGTTGGACGGTGGCGAGCACGGCGAAATCCTCCGGTGCGAGCCGCCGCGCCTGCTCAGGGTGTCCTGGCTCTACGGACCGGACGCCGACGCCTGGCCCGGCACGAGCGAGGTGGAAGTGCGCCTGACCCCGGGCCCGACCGGCGACACCGAGTTCGAGCTGATCCACGCGGCAGCCGTCGGGGAGCCCTCCTTCCCGACCTACGGCCCCGGCGCGGGCGGCGTCGGCTGGGACCTGGGGCTGCTCGCCCTGGGCCGGTTCCTGGCCGGTGGCGAGATCGCAGGCCACGAGGCGTTCGAGAAGTCGCCCGAGGGGCGCGAGTTCAGCAGGCGCAGCGCCGCGGCCTGGGGCCAAGCCCACCTGGCAGCCGGTGGCGAACCGGAGCACGTCGCGGCCGCAGTCGAAGCCACCACCAAGTTCTACGCACCCGACCCGACCTGACACCCCTGCCGCGGTGACCCAACCGCAGATCGCGAGCTTGCCCCCGCACGGATCTCGCTACTCGTCCGCGAGATTGGCCAGGTTCGAGGTGACCCGGTCTCGCACCCGCACCGCCTGCGGGTCGTCGAACGTCGACAGGATCGACAACGCCGCGACCCACTGGGGCCGTGCCTGTTCGGGCTGGTCGGATTCGCGCAGGGCGGTCGCCAGCCGGTCGAGTGCGAGGGCGAACTGCCACTGGTCGCCGAGATCGCGGTGGGTGGAGACGGCAATGCGGTGGAACGGGATGGCCTCGTCCGGCCTGCCGAGCCGCTGGTAGGCCATCCCCGCGCTGTCCAGGGCTATCGCCTCACGGCTCCGGTCTCCCAGCCTCCGCTGCATGGATGCCGCGTGCTGGAACAACGGCAGCGCCTCCGCCGGATCGCCCTCGGCGAGGCGGAGGTACCCCGATTCCAGCAGGCTGACCGCCTCGCAGACGGGGTAGCTGTCGGCCAGGGCGATTTCCAGAGCGGCCCGCAGGGCCGAGTCGGCGTCCCGGAGGTGCCCGGATCGCCGGTGCGCGATGGCCAGGCAGATCAACGCGTTGCTCTCGGCGAGCCGGTCGCCGACCTCGCGGCTGATGGACAGCGATTCCCGGATGGTCTCGATGCCCGCCGCGTGCTGGTCCAGATCGCTCTGGAGCACACCCAGGTTGCTCAGCAGGTAGGCCTCGTTGGCCCGGTCACCCACTTCCCGGAAGGCCGCCAGTGCCTGCTCGAAGTGGGTTCGAGCCGCGAACAGGCGGTGCCGTCGGTTGGCCAGCAGGCCGAGGTCGTTGGTCGACTGGGCGATGCCGCTGCTGTCGTTGAGGTCCTCGCGGACCGCCAAGGCCGCCAAGTGGAACTCCTCGGCTTTTTCCAACTGGTGAGATTGCAGGTGGGCCATCCCCAGGCTGGCCAGCAACTGCGCTTCGCCGAACCGGTCCCGGATCGCCCTGGCCGAAGCCAATCCGGTGGTCGTGGTGAGAACCCAGTCCTCGATGGGGTTCTGGATGGCGTAGACGCTCCACAGCACCGCGGGCAACTGCCACGCAAGCCGGTGCAGACCCGCATCGGCCGCTGCCCGGGTGGCCCCGACGAAGTTCGCCTGCTCTTCCTCATACCAGCGGAAAGCGGCGTCGTACCCGTCGAACGCCAGCGCGGTGACCTCTGCCTCGGGCGCGTCCAACAGGACGTCCGGGTCCAGCGGGCAGAGAATGGAGACGGCGGATCGCGCGGACAGCACGTACCAGGCGACCACCCGTTCCACCGCTGCCCGGCGATCCTCCTCTGCTTCCTGCGTGACCACTTGGTCGATGGCGTAGGCCCGCAGCAGGTCGTGGAATTCGTAGCGCGCAGGCGACCGCTGTTCGAGCACGTGGCAGCCGACGAGTACGTCCAGCAGCGACCGGGCCCGGGCGGTGCCCGCCCCGATCAGCGCCGCGGCCGCTTGGGCGCTGAACTCCGGCCCGGGGTGCAGGCCCAGGAGCCGGAACGCCCTGGCGGCGTCGGCGGGCAGAGCCCGGTAGGACCAGGCGAACACCGTTCGCACGGCGTCGGACTCCTCCTCGTCGGATGTCAGCGCGTCCCACAACCCCGACTCGTCGCGCAACTCGCTGATCAGTTCGTGCAGCAGCATCAGCGGCCTGCTCGACGCGCGCTCGGCCGCGATCCGCAAGGCGAGCGGCAACCGCGCGCACAGCGCCGCCAGCTCGACCAGGTCAGCCGGGTCGTCCGGGTTCCGGTAGGCCGCGGTGACCGTCTTGAGCAACTCGACCGCTTCCGCCTCGGACAGCGTGTCCAGCACCAATCGGCGAGCGCCATCCCTGACCACCAGCCCGGAGAGGCGGTTGCGACTGGTCACGACGACGAGGCAGTCCGCGTTGCCGGGCAGCAGGGGTCTGACCTGCCCGACGCTCGCGGCGTTGTCCAGCACGACGAGCACCCGCTGCTCGGCGAGGATGGTGCGGTAGAGCGCCGACTTGTCCTCCAATTCCACCGGGATGCCGTCCGGCGGCACGCCCAGTGAGCGCAGGAAGCGGTCGAGGGCCTGCTCAGGCGTCACCGGCAGCCCCGGGTCGTGGCCGCGCAGGTTCACGTACAGCTGACCGTCGGGGAAGTTGTGCCGAGCGGCGTGCGCCCAGTGCAGCGCCAGGGCGGTCTTCCCGACTCCGGCGGTGCCGGTGAGGACGTAGATCCCGACGACCAGGGGTTCGTGCCGCTCGGTGAGGGCGGTGCTGAGCGCGGTCAACTCCTTCGACCGGTTGACGAACCCGCTCACATCGCCCGGCAACTGGCGTGGAACCCGCCGGGTCGGGCTGTTCGCCTGACCGTGGATGTGAACGCCGCCGTGGACCGTTCCCGCCTGGACGACGTCGGAGGCCGAGCCGCCGATCTCGGCGCTGTTCTCCCGCGCGGGGTGGTCGTCCTGCCGCATCGGGTCACTGGCCTCGCGGCGGTTCCAGGTGGGCGACCTCGCGCTGGTAGAAGCTCTCGAAGTCCTCGCCCATCTCGTGCAGGTCCGCCATGAGTCGACGACAGCGGGCGACCGTCGACCGGTCCTCGGTGCGAATGGCGCCGGTGTGCTCACCGTTGTCGGTGTACAGGACCTCGTACATGACATCGGTGCCCAGGGTGACCACCTCGGGCAGGGGTGCGTCGCGCTCGAACCGCGCCACCTTCTCCGCCTCCACCACCCGCATGTCCTCACCGGATTGAGCCCGCACCCGCAGCGGGTGGAACGCCCACTGGATGAACGGGGTCATCGGCAGCTCCACGACCTTCGTCCACCGCGTGCGGATGCCCCGGGCGGCATCCTCGCGGTACTCCTGTTCGAGGTCGGGTCGTAATTCTTCGGCAAGTCGAAGGGCCTCTTCCCAGTCGCCGCTGAGGTAGGCGTGCCAACTGGGCATCCCCGGCTCCTGGAAGAGTTGTCTTCGTTCCAGTTTCCAGAACTCGCCGCCGTGTCGGCCGAGCTTCTCGTAGTCTTCGGTGAACTTCTTGTCATAGGCTTCGGGTTCGAGTGGTTCGCCGTTGGCCCGCAGTGACAGTTCATGCATCCGGGATGTCTTTCTTCGCCGCTCTGAGCATCGGCCCGGGGATGACGACCAGTCGTTCACCGTCGCCGACGCTCATGTCGTCGGGCAACTGGGGCCGGTAGACGTCCGTCAGGTCCCGGCCTATCACCGCGATGTCCCCATTGGACAGTTCCCAGATGTCCGGGCAGGTCTTCTTGGTGGTGGTGCTGGCGGCGTCGTCATCGCCCCCACTGCCTGGTTCCCTCGGCGAGATCCCCAGTCGTCTGCTCAAAGTTGCCGACGGGTCCGGTTGCCAGCTTTTCGTGGCCATGGCTGCTTCCCCTCGCGCATTCAGCCCGAATGGTGAAGCGTACCAGCGGAATGGCAGTTTCAACCCGTGCGCCAAATGTGCGATCGGGTGATAGGGGTTTTCGGAATCGGTCAAGCCTTGCGATCGGTGGGGTTGAGCTGACGAGCCGGTCCGGGGGGTGGGCAGGGGTGTGCCCGGCCCACCCCCCGGCTTGTGGTCTCGTCAGCGGCCGAGCTTGGTGATCAGCTCTCGGATGGCGGTGCGGGTCACCGGAAGGGTGACGCCGGGTCGCTTGCTGTCGCGCACGGCCGTGAGGTCCTGCCGCAGCTCAACACAGTTGCTGGTGCTGGTCGAGCGGGACGACTTGCGCCACTCCATGATCACAACCTTTCTCGTAGTCGCTCGATCATACTGCGGCTTTCCGCACTGGAAAGGGCCAAGCGATCGAGGATCAAGCGCATGTTCTCATAGCCGTGCACCTCGGAGTCATGCAGATAGATGCTGCTTCCGTGCAGCTCGACATGGAGCACAGGGGCGGCTTCTGGGAAGTCCAACAGCATCCATGAATGCATCAGCACGCGGTGTGGCACGGGCTCTCGAACGATGCGAACGCTGTAGCCCCGAGAGACGGCATCCATCAGGTGGCCCAGTTGCTCCCTGAGGGCATCGGCGCCACCGAATGCCCTTCGGAGCGCGCTCTCGTGGATGAACGCCACGTACTCGACCTTGGGCAACACCTGTTGCCGACGTAGGCGCGCGATCCAGAGCATCTCGATGCTCTCCGGCGCAGCGCCGTCGTCCACCATGATGCCCTTGGCGTATCGCTCGGTTTGCAGCAGTCCGGGAACGATGGTGAGCGACCAGTCGGTGATCGCTCTGGCCGATGCTTCGTAGCTGGCCAGGGTGCCCACGTCGGGCAGCACTCCTGGGAGGGGGCGGGACCACCAGCCCGCCTGGGTGCCCACGCGGGCGCTCTCGATCAGCTCCTCGCGCTGGGCGATCGGCACGCCGTAGATGGCGAGGACCGTGGCCACGTCCTCGCTGGTGATGTGGCGCTTGCCGTTCTCCGTGCGGCTGAGCGTGGCCGTCGACCAGCCGATCGCCTTGGCGGCGGCCTCCAGGTTCAGCGACGTCTGTTCCACCCGGACGGCCTTGAGTTGGGCGCCGATCGTCCGGTCGCGCGCCTGCGGGTTCTTCCGTTGTCCTGACACGGTTTCCTTTCCACCCCTGCAAGGACACGCGCCGTCCGGTGCGGGGAATCTACAGTCTGGGGCACCCCTGCCGCGCTGTAGATGTCGAGCGTATCGCGAGTTGCGACCGGAACGGCCGAGGGGCGGGTCTCGTCCACTGTGGACGAGACCCGCCCCTCGGCGGGTGGAGAGGACAGAGCCTAGCTGTTGACCATCTTGCGCAGCACGTACTGCATGATGCCGCCGTTGCGGTAGTAGTCCGCCTCGCCGGGGGTGTCGATGCGGACGTCGGCGTCGAAGGTGACCTCCGTGCCGTCCTCCTTGGCCGCCGTCACCTTGACCGTGCGGGGGGTGGTGCCGTCGTTCAGCTCCGTGACGCCCTCGAACGCGTAGGTCTCGGTGCCGTCGAGGCCCAGGGACTCCGCCGTCTTGCCCTGCGGGAACTGGAGCGGGAGGACGCCCATGCCGATCAGGTTGGAGCGGTGGATGCGCTCGAAGCTCTCGGCGATGACCGCGCGGACGCCCAGCAGCGACGTGCCCTTCGCCGCCCAGTCGCGCGACGAGCCGGAGCCGTACTCCTTGCCCGCCAGGATGACCAGGGGGGTGCCCGCCTCGGCGTAGTTCTGCGCGGCGTCGTAGATGAACGCCTGCTCGCCGCCCTTGGTGAAGTCGCGGGTGTAGCCGCCCTGGACGCCCTGGCCGCCGTTCTCGTCCGCCAGCAGGAGGTTGCGCAGGCGGATGTTGGCGAAGGTGCCCCGGATCATGACCTCGTGGTTGCCGCGCCGCGAGCCGTAGGAGTTGAAGTCCCGCCGCTCGACGCCGTGCTCGGTGAGGTACTTGCCCGCCGGGGTGTCGGCCTTGATCGCACCCGCGGGGGAGATGTGGTCGGTGGTGACCGAATCGCCCAGCAGGGCCAGCACGCGGGCACCGGAGATGTCGGTGACCGGGGCGGGCCGCATCTCCATGCCCTCGAAGTACGGGGGCTTGCGGACGTAGGTGGACTCGCCGTCCCACTCGAACGTCTTGCCGGTGGGCGTGGGCAGCGACTTCCAGCGCTCGTCGCCCGCGAACACGTCCTTGTAGCTGCTGGAGAAGCTCTCCGCCGACAGCGCCGAGGCGATGACGTCGTTGATCTCCTGCGGCGACGGCCAGATGTCGGCCAGGTGCACCGGCTGCCCGTCGGACCCGGTGCCCAGCGGCTCGGTGGTGATGTCGATGTCCATCGACCCGGCCAGCGCGTAGGCCACCACCAGCGGCGGGGAGGCCAGGTAGTTCATCTTGATGTCCGGGTTGATCCGGCCCTCGAAGTTGCGGTTGCCCGACAGCACCGACACCACCGCCAGGTCGGCCTCCTGCACCCCGGCGGAGATCTCCTCCTGGAGCGGGCCGGAGTTGCCGATGCAGGTGGTGCAGCCGTACCCGACCAGGTTGAAGCCCAGCTTGTCCAGGTACGGGGTCAGGCCCGCGCGGTCGAAGTAGTCCGAGACGACCTTCGAGCCCGGCGCCAGGGTGGTCTTCACCCAGGGCTTGCGCTCCAGGCCGCGCTCGACGGCCTTCTTCGCCAGCAGCGCCGCGCCGATCATCACCGACGGGTTCGAGGTGTTGGTGCACGAGGTGATCGCGGCGATCGCGACCGCGCCGTGGTCGATCTCGAAGGTGTTGCCGTCCAGGGTGATCGTGGTCGGCTTGCTGGTGCGGCCGGTGGCGTTGACGGCCGCGGAGTGCGTGACCTGCGGCGGGACCTCGTCACCGGCGGGCGGGGTGGGGGAGTCGCTGGCCGGGAAGCTCTCCTCGACCGCCTCGTCCACCGCCGTCTTGGGCTCGTCGACGGCGTAGCTGCCCAGCGCGTCGCGGAAGGACTGCTTCGCCGCCGCCAGCTCGATGCGGTCCTGCGGGCGCTTCGGGCCCGCGATGGACGGCACGACGCTGGCCAGGTCCAGCTCCAGCACCTCGGAGAACACCGGCTCGACCGACGGGTCGTGCCAGAGGCCCTGCTCCTTGGCGTAGGCCTCGACCAGCGCCACCTGCTCGGCGGAGCGGCCGGTGAACCTCAGGTACTCGATGGTCTCGGCGTCGACCGGGAACATCGCCGCGGTCGAGCCGAACTCCGGGCTCATGTTGCCGATGGTGGCGCGGTTGGCCAGCGGCACCGCGGACACGCCCGAGCCGTAGAACTCGACGAACTTGCCGACGACGCCCTGCTTGCGCAGCATCTCGGTGATGGTCAGCACCAGGTCGGTGGCGGTGGCGCCCGCGGGCAGCTCGCCGTGCAGCTTGAAGCCGACGACCTTCGGGATCAGCATCGACACCGGCTGGCCCAGCATCGCGGCCTCGGCCTCGATGCCGCCCACGCCCCAGCCCAGCACGCCCAGGCCGTTGACCATGGTGGTGTGCGAGTCGGTGCCGACCAGGGTGTCGGGGTACGCCTGCCCGTTGCGGACCATGACCACGCGGGCCAGGTGCTCGATGTTGACCTGGTGGACGATGCCGGTGCCCGGGGGGACGACCTTGAACTCGTCGAACGCGGTCTGGCCCCAGCGCAGGAACTGGTAGCGCTCCTTGTTGCGCTCGTACTCCAGGTCCACGTTGCGCTCGAAGGCGTCCGGGCGGCCGAAGACGTCGGCGATGACCGAGTGGTCGATGACCATCTCGGCCGGGGCCAGCGGGTTCACCTTCGCCGGGTCGCCGCCCAAGGCGGTGACCGCCTCGCGCATGGTGGCCAGGTCGACGATGCAGGGCACGCCGGTGAAGTCCTGCATGACCACGCGGCCCGGCGTGAACTGGATCTCCGTCGACGGCTCGGCCTTCGGGTCCCAGGCGGCGAGGGCGCGCACGTGGTCGGCGGTGATGTTCGCACCGTCCTCGGTGCGCAGCAGGTTCTCCAGCAGGATCTTGAGGCTGTAGGGCAGGCGCTCGGACCCCTCGACCGCGTCCAATCGGAACACCTCGTAAGAGGCGTCGCCGACGGTCAGCGTGGCTCGGGCGCCGAAGCTGTCGAGGTTGCCCTCGGTGCCTTCGGGTGCGGAACTCGGTGTGGTCACGTCCAACTCCAGTGGCGGCGCATGTCAGTTCGGCTGTGAGTCTGTCGCACCCGGGGCGGGTGTGCGCGACTGCCTCACGGTTCAAACAGTACGCTTGTCCTGTATTTCGGTTCAAGGGGTGGCGTCCGACCCGTGGGATGTGATCCATCACGCCCGGGCCCCGGCAGCGGCGGACCCCCGGTGCCTGGAGAGGCGCCGGGGGTCCGGTGGAGTGCTGCTCCGGGTCAGTCCGCGAGCCGGAGCAGGGCCTTGATGTCCTCCGGCTGGAGGCTCTTGAGGGCCGTGACCTGCACGTCGGTCAGCGAGCGCAAGGGGCTGACGTACCACTTGCCGTCGACCTCGGTGGTGACCACGCCGGTGTTGGCCATCATGCCCTTGACCAGGTTGGTCAGCGCCTGCTTGGCCTCGGGGGCCATCCGCTTGCCGCCGATGCGGGTGGCCAGGTCGTCGGCGCAGGCCTGGTCGGACTCGCCCTCGGCCTCGACGGCGTAGCACTCGCCGTCCTTGCTCACGCGCAGCCGCTCGCCGTCCTCGTTCTCCAGGACGACCTCCTTGAGCAGGACCTTCGTCGCGCCCTCGACGGCCTGGGTCTCGGTGGACAGGTCCACCAGCCGGACGCCGGACTCGGTCTTGCCCGCGCCCTCGACGATCGCCGGGCCCACGTCGTGCAGGACGGCCATCTCGTCCGGCGGGAGGAGTTCGATCGCCCTGGTCAGGTTGCCCGCCAGGCCCGCCTCGGCCAGGCCGCGCACCGCGTCCTCGGGGGAGGAGCCGCCGTTGGCCGCGATCGACTGCTTCGGCCAGGACATCTTCTCCTCGGCCAGCGCGTAGTCGGCGATCGTGTAGAACAGGCTCGGGTACCACTCGCCGTCGACCTGCACGGTCGCGATGCGGATGGGCTCGCCGCGGTTCTCCTTCGCGACCACCTCCGCCACGTCGACGGTCTCGGTCTCCTTGCCGCCGGGCAGGCCCTCCGGGAACGCGGCGTCGATGAACTCCTTGGTCAGCGGGAGCCGACTGGCGTCGGAGGAGACGGTGATCTTGCCGCCGACCAGCTTGGTGATCGTCAGGTGGTCGTTGACCCGCTCGGCGCCCGCCTCGTCGAACTGCAGGTTCTCGCTGGTCAGCTCGAAGCCCTGGACCTTGTTCGGGTCGACGTCGGACTTGTAGACCTCCAGCCGCTGCAACTCCTTGGTCGTCTCGGAGTTCAGCGTGGTCATCAGGTCCCGCTCGGCCGGGGCGAGGCCGGTCAGCAGACCAGCCACGTCACCCTGGCCGATGGCGTTGACCAGGCTGGTCGCCGCCGCCGTCGGCGACTCCGCGCCCGCCTGCGCCTCGCCGCGGTTGAGCGCCCACACGGTCACCCCCGCGCCCGCGGCGACCGCGACCACCGCCGCGACCACGCCGATGACCAGGCCCTTGCGGCCCTTGCGCGCGGGCTGCTCCGGCGGCAGCGGGTAGCCGAAGCCACCGCCGTACTGCTGCTGCGGGTAGCCGCCCTGCTGGGCGGGCTGCTGGAAGCCGCCCGACTGCGGGTGGCCGCCCTGCGGCTGCCCCTGCTGGGGGTAACCGCCCTGCCCCTGCTGGCCGTAGCCCTGCGGCTGCCCCTGGTACGGGTCGTTCTGCGGCCACTGGCCGCCCTGCCCCGGCGGATACGTCACTGTTCCCCTCCTGCTTCCCGGCGAGCGCTCCTGCGCTCGCCCACGAGGACGCCCACGGCGCCCACCACCGCGATCACCGCACCGACCGCGGTGGTCGTCGGCCCGGTCCCCGCGATGCCCAGCGAGCTGTCCCCGCTGCCCTGTCCGACGGCCGCACCCCCCGCGACGGTTCCACTGAGAATCGTCACGACCAGGCAAAGCGTTGCCGACGTGCGCCGGAGACCGAGCGCGTACGCCGCGACGCAGAGCGTCACCACCGGCACCAGGGAGAACCACGCCGTCGGCAGCCAGGCCCACCCGGTGCCGCGCAGGAACCCCAGGGTGCGGATCACCCCGACCGACTCGAAGCTGTCGCGCAGCACCGCCCCCGACCGGAACCAGGGCAGGAACAGGCCGACGACGAGGGTGGCGAGCCCGGCCGCGGCGGCGGCCGCGGGCAGTCGGGCGGACATGGCGCCATGCTCCCAGCACCGACCACGGGTCGTCACAGCGACCTCGTCCGGGTGAGCGGTCGAGGTCCTGTTCCGACACGTCAGGGCGGTTGTCGCGACCCAGAGTGTTGTGGTTGGCGGAAGTTATCCCCGGTACGGAAGTTTCGCCTGTTACCGGTGGTGCGGGCGGGACGCCAATGGCACAGTCGGGGCCGGTCCGGTGTGGACCGTGTCCGGGGTCGTCGGGGGCCGCCGGGATCGGTGAGGAGGTGCGTCGTGCGCTCACGGCGGTCGGTGTCGCTCGGACTGTTCGCCACCTCGGTGGTCCTGCTGTCGGTGGTCGCGCTGTCCTCGGTGTCCGCGGTGGGCACCGCGGTCGCCGTGCCGCCCCCGCCCCCCAACCCCAGCGACTCGCAGCTCGACGCGGGCCGCGCCGAGGCCGACCGCAGGGCGGGCAAGGTGGGGGAGCTGACCAACCAGCTCGCCCAGGCCGAGTCGCGGCTGATGCGGTTGCAGGCCGAGGTCGAGGCGAAGCTGGAGGACGCCAACAAGGCCCTGGTCGACATGCAGACCGCCCAGGACGTCGCCGCCCAGGCCGCCGCAGACGCCGAGTCCGCCCGCCGCGAGTCCGAGGGCGCGGGCAAGGCCATCGACGACGCCAGGGACCTCCTCGACGACTTCGCCGCGGGCAGCTACAAGCAGGGCAGCACCGTCGGCTCCATCTCCGCCTACCTGGGCGCCAAGAGCCCCGAGGACCTGCTCGCCCGCGCCGAAATGCTCAACGCGATCAGCGGCACCGAACTCGACGCCCTCGACCGGTTGCAGCGCGCCCGCACCGAGAAGGCCAACAGGGACTCCCGCGCCCGCGCCGCCCTGGAGTTGGCCGACCGCAAGCGGTCCGAGGCCGAGCAGGCCAAGCGCGAGGCCGACACCGCGACCGCCACCGCCCAGCGCGCCCGCGCCGACCAGGCGGGCCAGTCCCAGGAGTTGCAGGCGGCGAAGGCCGACTACGAGCGGCAGCTCACCGAGGCCCAGGCGGCGGTCGGCGGCCTGGAGAACCAGCGGCAGCGCTACCAGGAGTGGCTGGCGGCCAAGCAGCGCGAGGACGAGGCCAACGCCGCCGCCGCGGCAGCCGCGCAGAACACCGGCGGCGGAGGCGGCAGTGGAGGCGGCGGTGGCGGCGGTGGAGGCAGCGCCGACGACTCCGCGGGCCCGCGCCCGATCGGCAGCGCCCGCACGGTGATCAACCGAGCCCTGTCCCAACTCGGCGTCCAGTACGCCTGGGGCGGCGGCAACGCCCACGGCCCCACCCGGGGCATCCGCGACGGCGGCGTGGCCGACGCCTTCGGCGACTACGCCAAGATCGGCTTCGACTGCTCCGGCCTGATGATCTACGCCTTCGCAGGCGCGGGCATCCGGCTCCCGCACTACAGCGGCTACCAGGCCACCGCGGGCCGCCGGGTCCCCCTCAGCCAGAAGGCCCCCGGCGACATGCTCTTCTGGACCACCGGTGGCCGCATCCACCACGTGGCGCTCTACCTCGGCAACGGGCAGATGGTCGAGGCGCCGTACTCCGGCTCCCGGGTCCGCATCGCCCCGGTCCGCTACGGCGGCATCGTCCCCTACGCCACCCGCGTTCTCTGACCGGTCGTCGAACACCCGACAGGGAGGTATCGGTGAAGAGGTTCCCCGCTGTACTCGCCGCCACTGTTCTCCTGGTGGCCACACTCGCCACACCCGCGTCGGCAGCACTGCCGACCCCCGCGTTCGAGCCCGAGATCGACGCCTATGCCGACTACGAAGGCCAGTCGACGTGCGACCCGAGCCCCAAACCGGGCGCGGAAGCGTTCCGCGACGTCCTCAAGGCCGAGTACAAGCGCGGCGGGGACATCATCAGCCGCGACTGCGGCGCGGGCGGGCAGAGCGAGCACAAGGAAGGCCGCGCACTCGACTACTGGTTCAAGGCGAACGACTCGGCGCAGAAGAAGCAGGCCACCGAACTGCTCGACTGGCTGCTCGCCACCGACGAACACGGCAACGCCCACGCCCGCGCCCGCCGCCTGGGGATCATGTACATCATCTGGAACCGCGAGATCTGGCAGTCCTACGCGGCGTCCGAGGGCTGGCAGCCCTACACCGGCGCCAGCCCGCACACCGACCACATCCACTTCAGCTTCAGCTGGGCGGGCGCCCGCAAGCAGACCACCTGGTGGACGTCCGCGCAGCCGGTCCGCTGAGAGCGCCGAACACGACCCCGGCTGAGGACCGTTGCGGGCTGACCCGGCCGGGACCGGGTGGCCCCGGCCGGGTCAGCCCGCCGATCAGGCGAGGGCGGCGGCGAACATGCCGGGCTCGTAGGAGCCGCCCCGCTGGTGCGCGATCACAGCGAGCCGGTTCGCCGCGTTGATCAAGGCCACCAGCGCGACCAGCGCGGCGATCTGGTCGTCGTCGTAGTGCTCGCGGACCTGCGCCCAGGTTTCGTCGGAGACGCCGGGGTGGGCGTCGGCGAGGCGGGTGCCTTCTTCGGCGAGGGCCAGGGCGGCTTGCTCGGCCTCGGTGAAGACGGTGGCCTCGCGCCAGGCGGCGACCAGGTTGAGCCGGACCGGCGACTCCCCGTCGGCCGTGGCTTCCTTGGTGTGCATGTCGATGCACCAGCCGCAGCCGTTGATCTGGCTGGCGCGCAGGGACACCAGCTCCTGGGTGGACTTCGGGAGGGTGGAGGAGTGGATCACCTGGCCCGCGTTGGCGAACCGCTTGGCGAACCTGAGGGCGAGCTCGTTGCCGAACATGTCGAATCGGGTGTCCATGGGGGTGTCCTCGCTCGTGGTGTCGGGTCGGTCGGGCACAAGATGTCCGCGAGCCGGTTCCTGTGACAGCGTGGGTGTGTGACGCACGCCATGGCCGGGTCGGCGTCCGGGTGTCACACAACGGGCGGGCGCGGCATCTGATGGGAGACGCAGTCGAGCGCGAAGAGGAGTCCCCCATGGCAGGTGCCCCATCCGATGACCGGCCCGACCTCGCCACGGAGGTGTTCCTCGCCCACCGCAACCTGCTCTTCACCGTCGCCTACGAGATGTTGGGGGTGGCGGCGGACGCGGAGGACGTGTTGCAGGAGACCTGGTTGCGGTGGGTGGGGGTCGACCTCGACGCGGTGCGGGACCGGCGGGCCTACCTGGTGCGGATCACCACCCGGCAGGCGCTCGCCCGGTTGCGCGTGCTCGGGCGCCGCAAGGAGTCCTACGTCGGGTCCTGGTTGCCCGAGCCGCTGCTGACCGCGCCCGACGTGGCCGAGGACGTCGAGCTGGCCGACAGCGTGTCGATGGCGGTGCTGCTGGTGCTGGAGACGCTGGCGCCGACCGAGCGGGCGGTGTTCGTGCTGCGCGAGGTGTTCGGCCTGGCCTACGACGAGATCGCCGAGGCGGTCGACAAGAACCCGGCCGCCGTGCGGCAGATCGCGCACCGGGCGCGGGCGCACGTGGCGGCGCGCAGGCCGCGCGGGGTCGTGTCCGCGGCCGAGACGCGGGAGGCGCTGGAGGCGTTCCGGCGGGCGGCGGAAACCGGTGACCTGCAACGCCTGCTCGACGTCTTGGCGCCGGACGTCGTCCTCCTCGGCGACGGTGGCGGGGTCAAGCAAGCGATTGCGCGGCCCGTGGTGGGGGCGGACAAGGTGGCCCGCCTGCTGATCGGTGGCCTCGGCAGGCTCGCCGACGCCGTGTCGCTGCGGCAGGCGCAGGTCAACGGGTACCCGGCGCTGGTCTTCCGGCTCGACGGGGAGATCGACACCGTGGTGGCGGTGCGCGTGGAGGGTGGCCTCATCACCGGGCTCTACGCCGTGCGCAACCCCGACAAGCTCTCGCACATGGAGCGGGAGACCACCCTGAGCCGGTGAACCAGGCTCACGCCAGGAAGTCGGCCAGCAGGGGGCCGAGGACGTCCGGGCGGTCCAGCGGGACGATGTGGCCGCAGTCGGGGATGACGTGGGCGGTCAGGTCGTCGGTGATGGGGCGCAGTTGGCGTTCGAGGGCGTCGCCGACCGGGTGGGCGCCGACCGCCAGGGTGGGCACGGTGAGCCTGCCCGCGGTGGCGATCTGGCGGGCGGTGGTGGGCATGGCCCGGTAGTGCTCGAAGGCGCAGCGCAGGGACTCCCGACCGGTGTGGGCGTCGACGAACTCGTCGCGGATGGCCCGGGGGACGCCCCGGCCCCGGGTGCCCGCGGTGAGGAACCAGTCCAGGTAGTCGGCTTCGTGTCCGATGAGGACGGTCTCGGCCAGGTCGGGGACCGCGTGGAAGCCGAACCACCACGGTGGGCCGCCCGCGAGGAAGTCCTCCGCGCCGGGGAGGGTGCCCAGCAGCGACTCCACCAGGACCAGCCCGCGCACCCGGTGCGGGCGCCGGGCGGCCAGCAGGAACGCGGGCGGGGCGCCCGCGTCGATGCCGACCACCGCCGCGTCCGGTTCGCCCAGCGCGTCGAGCAGGGCCTCGGCGTCGGCGGCGAGGGTGCCCCCGTCGTAGCCGCCCGGGGCCCGGGTGGTGGCACCCAGGCCGCGCAGGTCCGGGGCGATGACCCGGTGGTCGCGGGCCAGGTGCGGGATGACCTCCGACCACACCCGCGCGGTGTGCGGGAAGCCGTGCAGCAGCAGGACGGCCGGGCCGCTGCCGGTGACGGTCGCGTTGACCTCGATGCCGTTGACCGCGAACACGGGACTCCTCCAGGGGTTACCATTGGTTACCAGCCCACCGTAGGAAACGGTGGTCGACGTGCCAAGAAGGCACTTCCGCGACAGGTGGTGAGGCCGAGGTGACCGCCCGGCGTGGTGACCTGTTCGACCCCGCGTGCCCCACCCGGCGGCTGCTCGACCGGATCGGCACCAAGTGGACGTCGATGGTGGTGAAGGTGCTCGCCGAGGCCGACCCGGACGAGGTGCGCTTCGCCGACCTGCGGCGCCGGGTGCCGGGGGTGTCGCAGAAGATGCTGTCGGTGACCCTGCGCGAGCTGGTCGGCGACGGGCTGGTCGCGCGGCGGGTGGAGCCGACGGTGCCGCCCCGGGTGCACTACCGGCTGACGCCGCTGGGGCTCTCGCTCGACGTGCCGCTGGCCGCGCTGCGGGAGTGGGCCGAGGCGCACATGCCCGAGGTCGACCGGGCCGGCGGGAGAACGCTTGCCTTGACGTGGGCGGCAAGGTTTAGCGTTCCCGGCATGCGCATCGGGGAGTTGGCGAAGCGGACCGGGACGACGACGCGGGCCCTGCGGTTCTACGAGTCGCAGGGGTTGTTGGGCCGGGCCCGGCGCACGGCCAACGGCTACCGCGACTACGACGAGGACGACCAACGCCTGGTCAGCGAGATCCTGGCGTTGCAGGCGGCCGGGCTCAGCCTGGACGACACGCGCCCGTTCGTCGCCTGCCTGCGGGCCGGGCACGGGGCGGGGGACGACTGCGCCGACTCGGTCGAGGTCTACCGCCGCCGCCTCGCCGAGGTCGACGACTGCCTGGAGCGGCTCGGCGCCGTGCGGGCGGGTCTGGTGGCCAAGCTCGCCGACGCGCTGGCGCGGGAACCGGGCCCCTGCCGCGTCACCACCGGGTACGCCGCGAGCGTGCCACCCCACCACTTCGAGGAGAACCCATGATCACCGCGAACGCGGTCACGGCCGTGACCGACTCGACCTTCGCCGAGGAGGTCCTGCACCGCGACGGGCCGGTCCTGGTCGAGTTCTGGGCGCAGTGGTGCGGGCCGTGCCACATGATGGCCCCGGTGCTGGCCGAGATCGCCGCGACCCGCCCCGACCTGACCATCCGCAAGATCAACGCTGATGAGAACCCCACCACGGCCCGCGACCACCGGGTGATGTCCCTGCCGACCCTGCTGCTGTTCGCGGGCGGCGAGCCGGTCCGGGCGATCGTCGGCGCGCGCCCGAAGGCCAGGCTGCTGGCCGAGGTCGACGCGGCGCTGGCCGACCTCAGCTGAGCAGGCGGTCGATCAGCAGGGCCGCCGCGGCGTCGCAGCGGGCGTGGTCGCCGGTGACCATGCGGTCGAGCAGGAGTCCTTTGAGGCCGGAGGCCAGGGCGGTGGCGGTGGCCGGGTCGTGGTCGGGCAGGAGGGCCGCCGCGTAGTCGACCCAGGCGGTCACGGCGGTCCGGGCGGCCGGGTGGTCCTCGGTGAGGGCGGCGGTCAGGAGTTGGTACATCACCGTGAAGTGCGCGCGGTCGGTGGTCATCGCCGACCAGGCCGCCGCGGCGGCTGACCGCGGGTCCTGCTCGGCGGCGCCGTCGAGCTGGGCGAGCACCCGGCTGCGGTGCTCGGCGAAGGCGGCGGCCAGCAGCCGGTCGCGGCTGCCGAAGTAGTGCACCAGCATCCGGGCGCTGGTGCCCAGGCGCTCGGCGAGGCCGCGCAGGGTGAACTCGGCGAGGCCGTGCGCGGCCAGGTCGTCGAGGGTGGCGGCGATCAGCTCGGCGCGGCGGGCGGTGTCTGGGGGGCGGGCCACACCCTTGACTGTAGCAGTTGTTACATCTACCGTCGCCGCCATGGATGTAACAACTGCTACGGAAACCGAGTACACGGCGTTCATGCTGATCACCGCACTGCCCGCATGGCTGCGGCTGAGCAGGCCGGAACGCGCGGCGGTCGCCGACAAGACGCTGGGCGCCGCGCTGCGCGGGCACCCCAGGACCACCGCGCGGTTCTTCGACGCCGAGGCGTTCAGCGCGCGGTGCAGCGACGTCCTCCTGTTCACCACCACCGACCTCGCCGACTACTACCTGGTCGTCGAGGAACTGCGCGACTCGCCGCTGTTCACCGTGCCCTACTTCCACCTCGACGAACTGGTCCTCGCCGTCGAGGACGGGCACCAGGCCGCCGGATGAGCGCCGCCCTGATCACCGGCGGCAGCACCGGCGTCGGCCTCGCCCTGGCCGAACGACTCGTGGCCGACGGCACCACCGTCCTGGTCTGCGGTCGCGACGCCGACCGGCTCGCCCAAGCCGAGCGGATGCTGCCCGGCCTGCGCACCACCGTCGCCGACCTCGCCGACCCGGCCGCCGTCGACCGGCTCGCCACCACCGCCCTCGCCCTCCCGGGGCTCGACCTGCTGGTCAACAACGCCGCCGTGCAGCTCGACCGCTCCTGGGCGACCGCCGACCGCGACGCCCTCGCCGCCGACATCGCCGCCGAACTGGGCGCCGACCTGGCCGGGCCGCTGCGCCTCACCGCCCGGCTGCTGCCCGCCCTCGCCGCCGCCTCCTCGGCGACGATCGTCAACGTCACCTCGGCGCTGGGCGTGGTCCCGAAGCGGTCGGCGCCGGTCTACTGCGCGGCCAAGGCCGGGCTGATCGCGTTCAGCGCGGGACTGCGCCACCAGCTCGCCGTGGACGCCCCGCACGTGCGGGTGGTCGACGCGATGCTCCCGTTGGTCGACACCGCGATGACCGAGGGGCGCGGCTCCCGCAAGATCAGTGCGGGGGCGGCGGCCGACGGGATTCTGGGCGGGGTGCGGCGCGGCCGGGCGGTGGTCCGGGTGGGCGGGGTCGGCGCGCTGCTGGCCGTGCACCGCCTCGCCCCCGGCCTCGCCGCCCGGCTCGTGGCCGACTGAGCGCCCGCCTGAACAGGTTGCCGTGGCTCTGGTTTCAGAACCCGGTTGTTTGTGGGTGGTGCCCGGGTGGGTGGATGTGCTCAGCTTTCGAGCCCGGCCTTTGTGTGGGTGGTGCCCGGCTGGGTGGATGTGTTTGGCCGGGGCCCCTATGGCGATCATGTGCTCCAGTGCGTCAGGTGGGGCTGAAAAGATGCCCCACCGCCCAGGCAGGCTGTCACATGATCGCCACCCCCGGCCAAACACATCCACCCACCCGGGCATATCCGTAGCCGGGGCGGCGGTTCTCAGGGTGGCCGGCCTGCGTTGAGGACATCCACCCACCCGGGCGTTTGCTTGGTTGGCTGGCGGTTGTCGGGGTGGCCGGCCTGCGTTGAAGACATCCACCCACCCGGGCCTCTGCGTAGCCGGGCCGGCGGTTCGTGGGGGCTGGCTTTGAGGACGGCCCTAAGGGGTCTCGCCCACCGCGTCCACAATGGTCTGGGTCGACCGGGACACCTCGGTGTTCCCGGTCCGGAAACCGAGGTATTCGTTGCTGGCCGCGTCGAAGAGCAGTTGGCCGTTGTGACCGCTGTCGGTCGACCAGCCGATCGCGACCGCAGGGTGGCCGTCGACCGGGGGGGAGTCGGCCAGGGTGAGGCCGGGCAGGGTCGCCGCCGCCTCGAACAGGGCCGCGCGGGCGGGGGGGCGCAGGTAGGTGGACTCGAAGAGCGACAGGACGTCCTTGCCCACCGAGTTGGGGTTGCCGGGGTCGTTGAACACCTCGGCGTTGAGGTGGGCGACCATCGCCTCCCCGGTCGTGGGCATGTCCGGGTCGTAGGCGGGGCGCGGCTCGCACGGCTCGGTGCCGATCGCGGTGTTGCCCTTGTGCACCACCGCCACCCCGTCGCGGCAGCCCGGAGCGGGGACGGGGTGGCCGTCGCCGGTGTCGATCAGGCCGTCGTGGGTGCCGTCGATCGACAACCAGGCGCGGTAGGCGCCGTTGTGGAGGTGGAGGAACTGGTCGGGGCGGGGGACGACGTCGGGCTGGGTGCGCTCGTACGCCGCCGCGAGGACCAGGACCGAGGCGGGGTCCGCGTCGGCGGGTGCGCCCGCGACGGGGGGTGCGCCGACCCCGGGTGGGGTCGGCGCGGGAGCGGTGGGGAGCAGGCTCACCACCGCGGCGACCGCCGCTGCCGTCGTGACGGCGGTGCCCCCGATCCAGGGGACCAGGCGGCGGGTGCGGCGGGGGTGGGCCGCCTCGGTGAGCAGGCGCTCGCGGGCGGCGGCGAGGGTCGCCCGGTCGGCGGGCGGGGCGTCGCCCGCGAAGTCGCGGATCAGGGTCAGGTCATCCACGGGAGGCCTCCTGGAGGGTGGTGTCGGGGGCGCCGAACGCGGCCCGCACCTTGCGGCGGGCGCGGTTGAGCCGGGACCGGACGGTCCCGACCGGGATGGCGAGGGCGGCGGCGATCTCCTCGTACCCCAACTGCTCCCAGGCGAAGAGCAGCAGCACGTCCCGGTCGCCGGGGGACAGCGCCCGCAGGGCGTCGCCGACGCCGACGACCTCGGCGCGCGCGGTGACCCCGGCGGCGACCCGGTCGGCCGGGCCGGGGTCGTGCGGTTCCGGGTGCAGCGCCTGGCGCAGCCGGAACTCCCTGGCCTCGGCCCTGGTGTGCCGGTTCGCCACGTTGGTGGCGATCCCGTACAGCCACGGGCGGGCGTCGGGCCGGTCGCGGTCGAACCGCGCCCTGACCCCGAACGCGGTCAGGAACGTCTCGCCGACCAGGTCGTCGGCGGCCTGGGCACCCAGGCGCCGGGCCAGGTAGCGGTGGATGGCCGGGGCGTGCCGGTCGAAGACCAGCGCGAACCGGGACGGCTCGGTCAGCGACGCGCCGATCACCGCCCCGTCGGGTGGGTCCGGGTGCTGCGGGGGTGCTGTCATGGGCGGCCTCTCGTGGACGCGGTGTCCCCCGCTATTCGCCCCGGGCCCCGATCGGGTTCACGGTCGCCAGCCAGGCGGTCGCCTCGGCCGGGGTGCGCAGGTGGACCACGTCCAGGTGGGCGTGCCGGTCCTCGGCGATCCTGGCCGCCAGGTACGTGCGCCTGGCGGGGTGGCCGGACCAGGCCGAGCGGGCGGGGTGGTCCGGGCTCAGCCACTCCCGCCAGCGCTCGACGTTGCCGTTGAAGATCCGTTCGCGGCGCAGGCTGCGGCGCAGCGAACGGGTGAACGCCCGGCGGGTGACCAGCCCGCGTGCGTAGTCCAACCACACGACCGTGTCGGCCCGTGACCACAGCAGGTCGCGGACCGGTGGGGTGCCGTGGGAGTCGACGACCCACCCCCCGGTGCGGGCGAGCCGTTCCACGTCGGTCCGGTACGCCGCGCGCTCGACCCAGTCCGGTTCGAAGGCGAGGGTGTCCAGCTCGGTGAACGGCAGACCGAGGCGGTGCGCGAGGGCGGTCGCCAGTGTCGTCTTGCCCGCACCGGTCATGCCGGTCACGATCACCCTGCGCACCCCCGGGACCCTAGGCAGGCCGGTAGGTGGTGATGGTCCCGCCGTGGCTGAAGGTCAGCGCTTCCACGGGGGCGAACGGGCGGGGTCGGAACGGTCCGGTGAACATCGGCTTCCCGTCGCCCGCGACGACCGGGTACCGCTTGATGACCAGTTCATCGATCTCCGGCAGGAGTTGGCCCGCCAGGTCGGCGCCGCCGCACAACCAGATGTCGCCTGCCGTGGTCTCGGCCTTGAGCCCGCGCACGAGGCCGATCGGGTCGCCGGGGACCAGGTCGACGGTGGGGTCGGCGATCTCCGGCAGGGATCGGGACACCACGTGCTGGCGCAGGTGCGCGTACGGGCTGGTGATCCCCGCGTCCAGCGCGGGCCGGTAGGTGCCGCGCCCCATCACCACGGAGCTGAACCGCTGGTTGGCCGCCCCGTCGATGCCGAGGGGTTCGCGCAGGTGGGTCGGCATGGTCTCCGGGAACCGGGTGCGGAGGTGGTCGACCATGTCCGGTGCCTCGGGGTAGAAGTCGGTCTCGCCACCGGGGCCCTCGATGAAGCCGTCGATGGACACGGCGATGAAGTAGACGAGCTCGCGCACGGGGCCTCGAATCCTCCGGAACAACTCCGGCTGTAGTACTTTGGCTGTAGTGGTTTGAAAGTTAGCACTACGGATGGAGTGGTTTCAAGGTGCGACGCAACCCGGACCGGAGGGCGGCGCTGCTCGACGCCGCGATCGAGGTGTTGGCGGACGAGGGCGCGCGGGGCCTGACGTTCCGGTCGGTTGACCGGCGGGCGCAGGTGCCCGCGGGCACGGCGTCCAACTACTTCGCCAACCGCGACGACATCCTCACCCAGGCGGGGGAGCGCGTGTACGAACGGCTGACCCCCGACGAGGCGGTGCTCGCCGCGGGGCTGGCCGGGCCGCGCGACCGGGCGAAGCTCGCCGAGCTCATGCACGAACTGGTGGATCGGGTGGCCGCGTTCCCGGCCGGCTTCCTGGCCCTGCTGGAACTGCGCCTGGAGGCGACCCGTCGACCCGGACTGCGGGAGGTGCTGACCCGCCGCATCCGGGCCGACCTCGACGCGAACACCGGCTACCACGAGCAGTCCGGTCTCCCCGGTGACTCAGCCGCGGTGGTGTCGCTGTGGCTGGCCCTGAACTGGTTGATCATGGAACGGCTCACGCTCCCCGACCTGTTCACGCCGGAACAGCGCCACGACCTGGTCACCGCGCTGGTCGACCGCCTGACCCGCCCGCCGCGAACATGAACCGGGCCGAGCCTGCGACCGGGCACCCGCGGCCACGCCCCATCGTCGACCTGGTCGTGCACGGCCAAGTGGAGACCGGGCATTCAGCGGCGGTTCTCCGGGCACTCCGCGAGCAGGTTCTCCTCCAGGCGGGTCAGCACCGACAGCGCCGTGTCCCGCTCGGCCCCGTCCATGCCCGCGACGGTGATCTGCTCCAGTTCCCGCCAGCTTTCCTCCACCCGCGCGCGCAGCGCGTTGCCCGCCGGGGTGGACTCGACCAGGGTGGCCCGGCGGTCGCCGGGCCACGGGCCGCGGCGGACGAAACCGGCCTGCTCCAGCCGCTGCACGGTGCGGGTGACCGTGGCCGAGTCCGAGCCCAGCACCGCCATCAGGTCGGTCTGCCGCTGCGGGCCGGACTCCCACAGGTGCATCAGCAGGGTTTCCTGGCCGGGGTGCAGGCCGACCTGGCGCAGCAGCCGCCCGGCCAGCAGCCGGTGCAACCGGGCGACGCGGAAGACGGCGTGGCTGATCGGGCCGCCGCGGGCCGCGCCGGGCAGCGGCGCGGTCGCCGGGCCGGGCGGGTCCTGGGCCATGGATCGACTTTAGCTGTTCGGACAGGGATCTGCCACATGGTGGAACGGTTTGTCAACAGCCGGTGAGGTGGCTCATAAATGACCGGGGGCGGGAAGAGGTCCGGGCATTTGCCTGTTCGGTCAGGTAAATCCTGAGCGCAGCGTGGAGGAGCCACCATGAGCACCGCCTTCGACCCCATCGACCTCGCGGGCCGCACCCTCGCCAACCGGGTCGCCATGGCCCCGATGACCCGCAGCCGCGCCCACGGCCCCGGCAACACCCCGACCGCCGCCACCGTCGAGTACTACGCGCAGCGGGCGAGCGCGGGCCTGATCATCACCGAGGGCATCCAGCCCACCGCCGTCGGCCAGGGCTACCCCGACACCCCGGGCCTGCACTCCGAGCAGCAGGTCGAAGCCTGGCGCGCGGTCACCGACGCGGTGCACGCCCGCGGCGGGGTGATCTTCGCCCAGCTCATGCACAGCGGCCGGATCGGCCACGCCAGCCTGCTGCCCGACGGCCTGCGCCCGGTCGGCGCGTCCCCGGTCGCCGCCGCCGGGCAGGTCTACACCGCGGCGGGGCCGCAGACGTTCGAGGCGCCGGTCGAGCTGGACGGCGACGGCATCGCCGAGACCATCGCCGGGTTCGCCGACGCGGCCCGCAACGCCGTCGCCGCGGGCTTCGACGGTGTGGAGCTGCACGGCGCCAACGGCTACCTGCTGCACCAGTTCCTCTCCACCAACGCCAACGCGCGCACCGACGAGTGGGGCGGCTCGGTCGAGGGGCGGACCAGGCTCGTGGTCGAGGTCGCGCGGGCGGTCACCGCCGCGATCGGCGCCGACCGGGTGGGCCTGCGGATCTCCCCGACCAACCCGTTCAACGACATCGTCGAGGACGGCCACGTCGAGACCTACACCGCGCTGGTCGACGCCCTGGTCCCGCTGGGCCTGGCGTACCTGCACGTGGCGGAGGCCCCCGGGCAGCGCGACCTGACCCTGGACCTGCGCGAGCGCTTCGGCGGCACGCTGCTGCTCAACCCGGCCACCCCCGGCGGTGCCACCGGTCCCGACGCGCTGGCGCTGGTCGAGGAAGGCGTGGCCGACGTCATCACCTTCGGGCAGCTCTTCCTGGCCAACCCGGACCTGCCCGCCCGACTGGCCGCGGGCGGCCCGTTCAACCCCGCCGACACGGCCACCTTCTACGGCGGCGACGAGCGCGGCTACACCGACTACCCGGCCCTGGTGGTCGAGAACGCCTGATCCCGGGACACTGGGCGGTATGGGGGAAGCACTCGTCACACCGCTGTCGGAGGAAGTCGGGTCGGCTGGGGTCGGGGGGAAGGCGCGGGCGCTGACGGCACTGGTGCGGGCCGGGGTCCCGGTCCCCGCCGGGTTCGTCGTCACCACCGCCGCCTTCCGCCGCCGGGCCGACCCGGCCGCGATCGCGGAGGTCCGGGACGCGGTCGCCGCCGCGTACGCGGGGCTCGGGGCGCCCGCCGTGGCCGTGCGCTCGTCGGCGACCGCGGAGGACCTGCCGGGGCTGTCGTTCGCCGGTCAGCACGACACGTTCCTGGGGATCGAGGGGGCCGGGGAGGTGTTCGCGGCGGTCGAGCGGTGCTGGGCGTCGCTGGACTCCGCGCGGGCCGCGGTCTACCGGGAGCGGGCCGGGATCGACCACGCCGAAATGGCCGTGGTGGTCCAGGAACTCGTCGACGCCGAGTCGGCCGGGGTGCTGTTCACCGTCGACCCGGTGACCGGCGCGGACGGGGTGGTCGTGAACGCGGGCTGGGGGCTGGGCGAGTCGGTGGTCGACGGCTCGACCACCCCGGACACCTACGTCGTCGGCGGGCCGCAGCCGCGTCGGGTCATCGGCGACAAAGCGCTGCGCACGGTGCGCGTCCCCGGCGGGACCGCGGTGGAGCCGGTGCCGGACCGGTTGCGCCGCGCCCCGGTGCTGACCGAGGCGCAGACCGCCGAGCTGGCCGCCCTCGGTGCCCTGATCCACGAGCGGTTCGGCCCGTCCGACGTCGAGTGGGCGCGGCACCGCGACGGCTTCGCGATCCTGCAGGCCCGGCCGGTCACCGGCGCCGCCGCCGAGGCCCGCGAGTGGAACGACACCACCCGCGGCGACTACCTGTGGACCTGCGCCAACCTGGGCGAGGCCGTGCCCGGGGTGATGACCCCGGCCACCTGGTCGGTGGTGCGCACCCTGGCCCCGCCCCCGGTCGGCGGGCACCCGGTGAACGGCATCGTCGGCGGCCGGTTCTACCTCAACCTCAGCGCCGCCCTGGCTGTCGCGGGCGCGCTCGGCCTCGGCCGGTTCGCCCGCAAGGCCATGGCGCAGACCCTGGGGCCGATCCCCGCCGACGTCCCGCCGCTGCCGATGGCGCGACCGGCGCTGCTGCGCGCCGCGCTGCGGACGGCGATCGTGGCGGGCGTCGAATCGGTCCGCTACCGGCGTCGGTTGCCCGCACTGGTGGCCGAGAACCCCGCCCGCTGCGCCCGGCTCCGCGAACGGATCACCGCCGCCCCAACCCCGGCCGACCTGGTCGGGCTGTGGCAGGCCGAAGGCCACGACCTGCTGTTCCGCACCTGCCGCACCTTCGACGCGGGTGCCCGGCAGGGCGGACCCGGCGCGGTGCACGCCAGGCTGCGCGCCCGGGTCGGCGACGATGACGCCGCGGTCCTCGCCACCGGCCTGCACACCGACTCCGACGAACTGGTCAGCCTCGGCCCGGCACTGGGCCTGGCCCGGCTGCGCGCGGGTCGCCTCGACCGCACCGCTTACCTCGACGCCTGGGGCCACCGCTGCGCCGACGAGTTCGAGCTGTCCGCGCCGCGCCCGGCCGAGGACCCGGACTGGCTCGACCGCGCCCTGGCCACCGCCGAGGGCGACCCGGAGGAACGCCTGCGCGCCCAGGCCGAAGCCCGCGCCAAGGTGTGGGCCCGGCACCCCGGCGCGGAGCGGAAACTGCGGCGCCCCTTGGCGAAGGCAGCGGAGGCGGCGCGCGGGCGGGAGCTGGCGCGGTCGGAGATGGTGCGGGTGTTCTCGGTGCTGCGCGCCTTCTGGGTGCGGGCGGGGGAACTGACCGGGCGCGGCCACGACGTGTTCTTCCTCCCCCTGCCGGAACTGCTGACCGTCCTCGACGGCGACCCGACACCGTTCGCAGCCGTGCCGGGGCGGCGCGTGGCGTACGACCGCTACCGCGCGCTCCCGCCCTACCCGACGGTGCTGCGCGGCCGGTTCGACCCGGTTTCGTGGGCGGCACAACGGGATTCGGCGCGACAGGACCCGATTCCGGGCGGCCCGGACGTCACCGGGCTCCCCGGTTCCGGCGGGGTCGCCGAGGGACCGGTGCGCGTGTTGTCCACTGTGGAGGAAGGGGCGGCGCTGCGGCCGGGGGAGGTGCTGGTGACGTCGGTGACCAACATCGGCTGGACCCCGCTGTTCTCCCGGGCGGCGGCGGTCGTCACCGACGTCGGCGCCCCGCTGTCGCACGCCGCGATCGTCGCCAGGGAACTGGGCATCCCCGCCGTGGTCGGCTGCGGCGACGCCACGACCCGGCTGGTGACCGGCACCCGGGTCCGGGTGGACGGCGCCGCGGGCACGGTCACCGCGCTGGGCGGGTCGTCCTCTGCGGACACCCGCGCGGCGGTCGTGCTGGCGGGCGGGTCCGGCAGCAGGCTCGGCGGGGTCGACAAACCGGGGCTGGTCGTGGCCGGGCGGTCGCTGCTGGAACGGGCCGTGTCCGCCGTCGACGGCGCGCGGACCGTGGTCGTCGGACCGGAGCGCGAGCTGCCCCGGGCGGTCGAGTGGACGCGGGAGGACCCGCCCGGCGGTGGACCGGTGGCCGCGCTGCGGGCCGCCCTCGACGTGCTGGCCGACCTGCCCGAGCGCACCGTCACCGTGCTCCTCGCCGCCGACCTGCCCGCGGTGGACCACACGATCGTGGCGCGGCTGGTGGGCGAGGTGGGGGAGTGCGGGGCGGTGCTCGTGGACGGTGTCGGGCGCGAGCAGTGGCTGCTCAGCGCGTGGCGGCTCGGGGTGTTGCGCGCCGCCGTCCCCGCCGGTGGTGCCGGGATGTCGCTGCGCCGGGTCCTCGGCGGCCTCCCCGCCGCGCGGGTGCCCGACCCCGGCGGCGCCGCGGCCGACATCGACACCCCGGAGGACCTGCGCCGGTTCGGGGGCTGAGGTCCCCGTCCGGGGGGACGGGGTTCGCGGGATGGAGTTCACAGCGCTCTCACCGCTCGTCGGGTTTGCTGGACCTCGGTGGAATGACCGTCCATAAGGAGGATGCCGGTGACCGAGCCCGGTCAGGCCGAGTTCACGAGCGAGTCGTCCGCGGCGACGCCCGCGCGGGACGCCCAGCTTCTCGAGCGGACCGTGTTCGAGGTCAAGCGCGTCATCGTCGGGCAGGACCGGCTGGTCGAGCGGATGCTCGTCGGACTGCTGGCCAAGGGGCACCTGCTGCTGGAGGGCGTGCCCGGCGTGGCCAAGACCCTCGCGGTGGAGACCTTCGCCAAGGTCGTCGGCGGCTCGTTCTCCCGCGTGCAGTTCACCCCCGACCTGGTGCCCGCCGACATCCTCGGCACCCGCATCTACCGGCAGGGCCAGGAGCGCTTCGACGTCGAGCTGGGCCCGGTCGTGGCCAACTTCGTGCTCGCCGACGAGATCAACCGCGCCCCCGCCAAGGTCCAGTCGGCGATGCTGGAGGTGATGGCCGAGCGGCACGTGTCCATCGGCGGCCAGACCTTCCCCATGCCCGACCCGTTCCTGGTGCTCGCCACCCAGAACCCGATCGAGAACGAGGGCGTCTACCCGCTGCCCGAGGCGCAGCGCGACCGCTTCCTGTTCAAGATCCTGGTGGAGTACCCGACGGTCGAGGAGGAGCGCGAGATCGTCTACCGGATGGGCGTCGCGCCGCCGCAGCCGCAGCAGGTGCTCACCCCCGAGGAGCTCAAGCGCCTGCAGGGCGTGGCCTCGTCGGTGTTCGTCCACCACGCGCTCGTCGACTACACCGTGCGCCTGGTCCTGGCCACCCGCACCCCGGCCGAGCACGGCCTCACCGACGTCGCGGGCTGGATCGCCTACGGCGCCTCCCCGCGCGCCAGCCTGGGCATCGTCGCCGCCGCGCGCGCCCTGGCCCTGGTCCGCGGCCGCGACTACGTGCTGCCCCAGGACGTGGTCGACGTGGTGCCCGACGTGCTGCGCCACCGCCTGGTCCTGTCCTACGACGCGCTCGCCGACGGCGTGCCGATCGAGCACATGATCTCCCGGGTGTTGCAGACCGTGCCGCTGCCGCAGGTCTCGGCCCGGCCGCAGAACGGCGCGCCCGCCGGGGTGGCGGGTAGGTAGTGGCTTCCTCTGGGAACCGCGGGGCAGGCCCCGAGGACTCCGGGACCCCCCGGCCGGACTGGGCGCCGCCGGTGCTGCGCGGCGACCGGATGGAAGCGGGCCTGCGCCTGCTGGAGATCGACGTCCGGCGCAGGCTCGACGGCCTGCTCCAGGGCAACCACCTCGGCCTGGTCCCCGGACCAGGTTCCGAACCCGGCGAGGCCCGCCCGTACGCCCCCGGCGACGACGTGCGCCGGATGGACTGGGCGGTCACCGCGCGCACCACGACCCCGCACATCCGCGAGACCGTGGCCGACCGCGAGCTGGAGACCTGGCTGGTGGTCGACCTGTCCGCCAGCCTGGACTTCGGCACCGCCGCCTGCGAGAAGCGCGACCTGGCCGTGGCCACCGTCGCCGCCATCGCCCACCTGACCCGCGGCGGCGGCAACCGCATCGGCGCGCTCATCTCCACCGGCGCCGAACTGGTCCGCGTCCCCGCCCGGGGCGGCCTCGCCCACGCCCGCGGCCTGGTCCGCAAGGTCGCCCAGGTCCAGCGCGCCCCCGAGGGCGTGCGCGGCGACCTGGCGAGCGCGGTCGAGCAGTTGCGCAGGCCCCCGCGCAGGCGCGGCCTGGCCGTGGTGGTCTCCGACTTCCTCGGCGACACCGACTGGCAGCGACCGCTGCGCGCGCTGTCGCTGCGCCACGAGCTGATCTCGGTGGAGATCGTCGACCCGCGCGACGTCGAACTGCCGGACGTGGGCACCGTCGTGCTCGCCGACCCGGAGACCGGGCGCCAGCGCGAGGTGACCGCCTCGCCGCTGCTGCGCAAGGAGTTCGCCGCCGCCGCCGCCGAGCACCGCGCCGAGGTGGCCTCCGGCATCCGCCGGGCGGGCAGCGGGCACCTGGTGCTGCGCACCGACTCGGACTGGATCGCCGACACCGTGCGCTTCGTCGTCTCCCGCAAGCGCCGCTGGTCGGGGGGTGCGGCATGAGCCTGAGCGGGTTCACCTCCCCCTGGTGGTTCCTGGTGCTGCTCGCGGTGGCCGCGCTGGCCGCCGGGTACGTGCTGGTGCAGAAGACCCTGCGCAGGCGCACCCTGCGCTTCACCAACCTGGAACTGCTCGAACGCGTCGCCCCCAAGCGGCAGGGCCTCACCCGGCACCTGCCCGCGGTGGTGCTGATCCTGGCGCTGGTGCTGCTCACCGTGGCGATGGCCGGGCCGACCGCCGAGCAGAAGGTGCCGCGCAACCGGGCCACCGTGGTGCTGGTCATCGACGTGTCGCTGTCGATGGAGGCCACCGACGTCGCCCCGACCCGGCTGGAGGCTGCCAAGGTCGCCGCGAAGTCCTTCGCCGAGGGCCTGACCCCCGGGGTGAACCTGGGGTTGATCACCTTCGCGGGCACCGCCACCGTGCTGGTCGCCCCGACCACCGACCGGGCCGGGGTGGCCAGGTCGATCGACAACCTCAAGCTGGCCCAGTCCACCGCCACCGGTGAGGCGATCTTCGCCGCGCTCCAGTCGATCGAGGGCTTCTCCTCGGTCGTCGGCGGACCGGAGGGCCCACCGCCCGCCCGCATCGTGCTGATGTCCGACGGCAAGCAGACCATCCCCACCGAGTCCGAGGACGACTCGCGCGGCTCCTTCACCGCGGCCAGGGCGGCGGCCGACAAGAAGATCCCGATCACCACCATCTCCTTCGGCACCGCCGACGGCACGGTCGAGATCGAGGGCCGCCCCCAGTCGGTCGCCGTGGACGACGAGGCCATGGAGGAGATCGCCCAACTGTCCGGCGGCGACTTCTACCGGGCCGCCACCGCCGACCAGTTGCGCAAGGTCTACGACACCCTCGGCGAGCAGATCGGCTACGAGGTCAAGCAGGCCGACGCGAGCAGGCCGTGGCTCATCCTCGGCACCCTGCTGGCCCTGCTGTCCGCGGCGGGCTCCCTGGTCATCGGCCAACGCCTGCCCTGACCGACGACCACCTGGGACGACCGCGGCTCAGGCGCCGCTTCGGCGCCGGAGGCCGCGTGGCCTCAGCGGGGTCACCGGTCATACGTCAGCGAAGGCCGCTAGCCTCACGGCGGATGATGTCGAGGGGCGCAAGGGGAAGACTGATGGACGGTTCCAACAATTCCGGCGGTCGCTCGGTGCTGGTCACCGGCGGCAACCGCGGCATCGGACTGGCCATCGCCAGGGCCTTCGCCGCCCAGGGCGACCGGGTGGCCATCACCCACCGCGGCTCGGGCGCCCCGGAGGGGCTGTTCGGCGTGAAGTGCGACGTCACCGACTCCACCGCGGTCGACGCGGCGTTCACCGAGGTCGAGGCGGAGCACGGGCCGGTCGAGGTGCTGGTGGCCAACGCGGGCATCACCGACGACACGCTGCTCATGCGGATGGACGAGGAGCAGTTCACCCGCGTCCTCGACGCCAACCTGACCGGCGCGTTCCGGGTGACCAAGCGCGCCACCCGCAACATGCTCCGGGCCCGCGCGGGGCGCATCGTCTACATCTCCTCGGTGGTGGGCCTGATGGGCTCGCCCGGTCAGGTCAACTACGCGGCCAGCAAGGCGGGCATGGTCGGCATGGCCCGCTCCATCTCCCGGGAACTGGGCTCGCGCAACATCACCGCCAACGTCGTGGCCCCCGGCTTCGTGGCCACCGACATGACCGAGACGCTCACCGAGGACCGGCGCAAGCAGATCCTCGCCTCGGTCCCGGCCGGGCGCTACGCCCAGCCCGAGGAGGTCGCCGCCGCGGTGACCTTCCTCGCCTCGCCCGCCGCGGGCTACATCACCGGCGCGGTGCTGCCGGTCGACGGCGGCCTCGGCATGGGCCACTGACCACCACCCCGTCCCGTAACACCGTTCCAGGAGGACTCCCGGCCATGACCGGTCTGCTCGAAGGCAAGCGGCTGCTGATCACCGGTGTGATCACCGACGCGTCGATCGCGTTCCACGTCGCCAAGGCGGCCCAGGAGCAGGGCGCCGAGGTCGTGCTCACCGGCTTCGGCCGGATGAGCCTGGTGCAGCGGATCGCCACCCGCCTGCCCAAGCCCGCCCCGGTCATCGAACTCGACGTGCAGAACGACGAGCAGCTCGCCGGCCTCGCCGACGCGGTGCGCGAGCACGTCGACGGCCTCGACGGGGTGGTGCACGCCATCGGGTTCGCCCCGCAGTCCTGCCTGGGCGCGCCGTTCCTGGACGCCCCGTGGAAGGACGTCGCGGTCGCGCTGGAGGTCTCGGCGTACTCGCTCAAGTCGCTGGCGGTGGCCGCGCTGCCGCTGCTGGGCCCCGGCTCGTCCATCGTCGGCCTGGACTTCGACGCCCGCGTCGCCTGGCCCGCCTACAACTGGATGGGCGTGGCGAAGGCCGCTTTCGAGTCCACCAACCGCTACCTGGCCCGCGAGCTGGGCCCCAAGGGCGTCCGGGTGAACCTGGTCGCCGCCGGTCCGGTGCGCACCATGGCCGCCAAGTCCATCCCCGGCTTCAAGGAGCTCGAGGACGCCTGGGGCGAGCGCGCCCCGCTGGGCTGGGACGTCAACGACGCCACCCCGGTCGCCAAGTCGGTCTGCGCGCTGCTGTCGGACTGGCTGCCCGCCACCACCGGCTCCATGGTGTGGGTCGACGGCGGCGTGCACGCGCTGGGCATGTGAGCTAGAACTGCGCACATGACCGACGCGTTGCTGTGGCTGTCCTTCGGCGGCCCCGAGTCCCCGGCCGACGTCCGCCCGTTCCTGGAGAACGTCACCCGGGGGCGCGGGGTCCCGCCGGAACGCCTCGACGAGGTGGAGCAGCACTACCAGCACTTCGGCGGCGTGTCGCCGATCAACCGGCTCAACCGGGAGGCGATGGACGCCGTCCGCGCCGCACTGGCCGCCGCCGGGATCGACCTGCCGGTGTACTTCGGCAACCGCAACTGGCACCCCATGGCCGAGGACACCGTCGCGGAGATGGCCGCCGACGGCGTCCGCTCCGCGCTGGTGTTCCCCACCAGCGCCTACGGCGGCTACTCGGCCTGCCGCCAGTACGACGAGGACATCGCCCGCGCCCGCGAGTCGGTCGGCGACGACGCGCCCGACCTGGTGAAGCTGCGCCACTTCTTCGACCACCCGCTGTTCGTCTCCGCCTTCGCCGACGCCGTGCGCGCCGCCGCCGCCGACCTGCCCGAGGGGTACCGGCTGGTCTTCACCGCGCACTCGGTGCCCGACTCCGCCGACCGCGCCGCGGGCCCGCCGGAGGAAGGTGGCCGCCGCTACTCCCGGCAGGTCGCCGAAGCCGCCCGGCTGGTGGCCGCCGAGGTGGGCGCCGACGGGTTCGACGTGGTGTGGCAGTCGCGGTCGGGTCCGCCGCGCATCCCGTGGCTGGAGCCCGACGTGGTCGACCACATCGAGGCGCTGCACGCCGACGGGGTGCGCGCGGTGCTGGTGTGCCCGGTCGGGTTCGTCAGCGACCACCTGGAGGTCGTCTGGGACCTCGACACCGAGGCCAAGGAGAAGGCCGAGGAACTGGGCATGGCCTTCGCCCGCGCCGCCACCCCGAACGGCGACCCCCGGTTCGCCGAACTGGTGGTGGAACTCGTCCGCGAACACCTGGCCGGGGCCGAGGCGCGCAAGCTGTCGGACTTCCCGGTCGGCGGCTGCACGCTCAACGGCGCCCCGTGCGCGGTCGCCTGCTGCGAACCGGTCCGCCGCCCGGCTCCCGCGCAGGCGGGTCAGGGCCGCCCCGCGAGCTGACCTCCGGGTGTGCCCTGCTGGGTTTGGGTGTGCCCGGGTGAATGCGCTCTGCCTTCGTCGCCGGTTGTTTGTTGGTGGTGCCCGGCTGGGTGGATGTGTTTGGCCGGGGCCCCTATGGCGATCATGTGCTCCAGTGTGACCGGGTGGGGCTGAAAAGATGCCCCACCGCCCAGGCAGGCTGTCACATGATCGCCACCCCCGGCCAAACACATCCACCCACCCGGGCAGTTGCTTGGTCGGGCCGGCGGTTCTCGGGGCGGTCGGCTGACCAAGCACCTCCACCCAACCGGGCATTCGCTCGCCGGGCTGGCGGGTTTCGGGGTGGTCGGCTGGGTAAGCACCTCCACCCACCCGGGCGTTTGCTCGGCCGGGCCGCCGGTTTTCGGGGTGGCCGGCTGGACAAGCACCTCCACCAGCTAGGGCGTGTCCTGCGGATCTTTCCCATGATCGTGTGCAGATGATGGGGTGTGGTCGGACGTGGTGAGCTGACGGACAAGGCCTGGGCTGCGATC
>NZ_QHCP01000019.1:0-86153 GCF_003182415.1 Actinokineospora spheciospongiae
AACGAGCTGGACCTGCTGGAGGTCACCCTGGAGGACTTCCTCAACAACAACACCATCAGCGACAACCTCGTCTTCAAGAACAACCTCGTCGACGTCATCGACGACATCAACGTCATCGACGACATCGACGTGAGCAAGATCTTCATCGACCTGCTCTGATTCACCGGGCGGACCGGTGGCACCTTTCCGTGGAAAGGTGCCACCGGTTCTCCTTTGTCTCGGGTTCGAGTTGTCGTGGTTCGGATTGGTGTTCTTTCGATCAATTGTCAGGAATTTCGGTTGAACCACGCGCCACCTGGGTTGTGGTCGCGCACTGTGCCCAACGCGGTGAAGACGCGTCGCGACGGCTGCCACCTCGCCCATGGCGTCGACTGTGGCGGGGCGGAGGCGGTGGGCGCGTGGCCGATCACGAACCCGGCCGTGGGTGTGACGCCGGGCGCTGAGCGGGTACTCCTCATCCCAGCAGTTGAAAACGAGGAGGACAGCGAGTGACGATCGACTCGACCACCCTAACCCTGGGCATCGAGGAAGAATTCTTCCTCGTCGACCCGGCGGGCAGGCTCGTGGACCAGGGGCCGGAGACCGCCGAGCGCGGTGCCGCGGCCGTCGAGGGCGACCCCGACCTGAAGCCGGAGCTGCTGCGGGCCATGGTGGAGTCGGCCACCGGCATCTGCCACAGCGCGCAGCAGGTCGCCGAAGAGCTGACCGAGCTGCGGGTGGCGCTGGCGGGCGCGGCGCGCGAGCAGGGCGCGCTGCTGGTCGCCACCGGCACGGTGCCACACCAGCAGCCCGACTTCGCCACGGTCGGCCCCGGGGCCCGCTACCGGCGGATCACCTCGCACGTCGGCGAGTTCATGTTCTCCGGGATGACCTGCGGCTGCCACGTCCACGTGGGGGTGGAGGACACCGCGACGGCGCTGCGCGCGGCCAACCACCTGCGGCTGTGGTTGCCCGCGCTGATCACCGTGTGCGCCAACTCGCCGTTCCAGGACGGGCGCGACACCGGCTACGCCAGCACCCGGCACCTGCTGTGGGAGCGCTGGCCGTCCGCGGGCCCGCCGCCCTACCTGGACTCCGTGGAGCAGTACGAGGAGCTGGTGGAGGACATGCTGGCCACCGGGGCGATCCTCGACCGCAAGATGGTCTACTTCGACGTCCGCCCGTCGGACGACCACCCGACCGTGGAGACCCGGATCAGCGACGTCGCGCCCACCCCGCGCGAGGCCGCGCTGCTGGCCGTGCTGGTGCGCACCATCGTGGCCGAGGCGCTCGACAGCGACCGCGACTTCCCCCGCGTGCCCACCCAGGTCGTGCGCGCGGCGCAGTGGCGGGCGGCCAAGGACGGGTGGGGCGCGGTCGTGCCCGACCCGTGGGCCGACGGGCACCGGCCCGCGCCGGAGATCTTCGCCGACCTGATCGCCAGGCACGCACCCGCGCTGCGCCGCTCCGACGAGCTGGAGTTCGTGCGGTCGACGCTGTCCTCCCTGGAGGAGACGGGCGACGGCGCGACCCGCCAGCGGGCCGCCGGGATCGACGGCGTGGTGGCGATGCTCGCCGCGCAGACGGCGGACACGAGCATGTCGGGGTCCGGCTCGGTGGGTGCTTCGCGGTGAACACCGCGGGCATCGGATCGCGGTAGCCGGAGCCGGTCGGTCAGCGGGCGCGCGGTCCATCGGCCCGACAGGGGGCGGGACAACCCGGGAAACCGGGTTGTCCCGCCCCCTGCGTTTTATCGATCCAGCACCGGTGCCCGCAGCGCGCAGGGGCACGCGGAAGGCGCCGGTACTGACCATCGTGGACGGTCGGTGCCGGGCAGGCCGGGCCGCTCCTCACTCGACAGGGGTGTGAACCCCGGAGATCCCCGCCCCGGCGCAGGCGCACGCGATGTCCGAATCAGTGTCATAGTGGAGGGATGGGAGCCAAGGTGGTCCGTGAGACCGAGCGCAAATTCGAGGCCGACGCCGACTTCCGCCTCCCCGAACTGGTCGGGGTGGGCGGGGTGACCGCCGTGCGCGGTCCCGAGCGCAGCGACCTCGACGCCAGTTACTTCGACACCCAGGACCTCCGCCTGGCCCGGGCGGGCATCACGCTGCGCAGGCGCACCGGCGGCGCCGACGCGGGCTGGCACGCCAAGCTGCCGGTCGGCCCGGACACCCGCGACGAGGTCCGCTTCCCGCTGGGGCGGGCCAAGAAGACCGTGCCCGCCGCGCTGACCGCCCTGGTCCGCGCGCACACCCTCGACGAGCCGCTGGTGCCGGTGGCCCGGATCGTCACCCGCCGCGACGAGTGGACCCTGCTCGACGCCGACGGCGAGCAGGTCGCGCTGCTTGCCGACGACCACGTCACCGCCGTGCCCACCGACGGCAAGGCCACCACCTGGCGCGAGCTGGAGGTGGAGGCCGCCGACGCCGCCGCCCTCGACCCGATCGGCGAGGCGCTCGGCGCCCGGCCGTCGTCGTCGACCTCCAAACTGGTCCGCACCCTGGGCAAGAAGGCCCGCCGCCAACAGCCCCCGGAGCTGCCCAAGCACCCCACCGCCGGTGATGCGGCCCTGCAATACGTCCGCGCGCGGTTCGACGACCTGCGCGCGCACGACACCGGGGTCCGCCTCGACGCCGAAGACTCCATCCACCAGTTCCGGGTCACCTGTCGGCGGATGCGCAGCGCGCTGCAGGCGTTCCGGCCGCTGTTCGACGCCGACCGGGTGGCCGCCCTGCGCGAGGAGTTCCGCTGGCTCGGCGCGGAGCTGGCCCCCGCCCGCGACGCCGAGGTCCTGGAGGAGCACCTGCGCGCGGAGGTCGACCGGCTGCCCACCGAGGTCGTCCTCGGCGGGGTGTCCGCCCGGCTGAGCGCCGAGTTCGCCAGGGTCGGCGCGGACGCGCGCGGCTCGGCGCTGGCGGTCCTCGACGGCGACCGGTACAAGGCCGTGCTGGTCGACCTGGCCGCGCTGCTCGCCGACCCGCCGTTCACCGCCAAGGCCGCCCGGCCCGCCGCGGGCGAGCTGCGCAAGGCCGTGCGCAAGTCCGCCGACCGGCTCACCGCCTCGGTGGAGGCCGCCGACACCGCCGCGTCCCCCGCCGACCGCGACACCGCGCTGCACCAGGCCCGCAAGGACGCCAAGAAGGCCCGCTACACCGTCGAGGCGGTCGACCCGGTCCTCGGCCGCGAGCTGCGCAAGTGGGGCAAGCGGGTGAAGGGCGTGCAGACCGCGCTCGGGGTGCACCAGGACGCCGTGGTGGCCCGCGAAGCCCTGCGGGACCTGGGGGTCCGCGTGCACCTGGAGGGCGACAACGCCTTCACCTACGGCCTGCTGTGGGCCAGGGAGGACACCCGCGCCCACACCGCGGAGGCCGAGTTCGTCGCGGCCTGGGCCAGGCTGTGCGGGTCGAAGGGGCCCCACCTGCCGGGGTGAACCCGGTTTCGTCGTGGGCCACCCCGGGTAATCCCCTTTCGGCAGGGACTCCACCGAAAGGGGCTGGGACGTGGACGACAGCGCGTACATCTTGTTCTTGATAGTGGGCATCGCCCTGGTGCTGGTCGACGGCCAGGTGATCTACCGCAGCGGTCTGCGCTACCTGACCGACACCGAGGGCAGCGAGCAGCAGTCGGCGAAGTCCATGGCGCGGATGGTCTCGGTCCTGTTCCACATCGCCGTCATCGGTCTGCTCCTGCTGATCTCCACGCTGGACGTCGGCGGCGACAGCGTGATGGAGGTCGTCGTCCTCAAGCTGGGCATCGTGCTGATCCTGCTGGCGCTGGCCCACTTCGTCACCCTCAAGATGCTCAACCGGATGCGCGACCGGCTGGACGCGGAGAACCTCACCAAGAAGCGCTACGGCGCCCGCGGTGAAGAGCGCCCGGTCTCGCCCAACCCGGACGTCCCGGTGCGGCACGAGCCGGTGATCACCAACGACCCCACCACCCCCGCGCGGTTCAAGGCCGTGCAGCCGGGTGACCCGGAGATCCCCACCACGGTCCAGGAGCGGCGCGGCCCCATCGAACGCCCGATCCTGCCGGAAACGCGCTGAACGCCGGCAGGCTCCAGGAATCGCGGTCCATGCTCTCCCGGGCCGCGATTCCGCTGTGGGCGGCGGTCGCGCTCACGGTCCCCGGTGTCTTCCTCGGCGCCACCGGCACCCACATCGCCCCGCCGGTGGACGCGGTCCTGTTCGGGATCGCGGTCGTCGGCGCGGCGTTCGTGCTGTCCTGGGTCGCCGAGGCGGTCCAGCTCGACATCTCCCCGGGCTTGGCGATCACCCTGCTGGCGCTGATCGCCGTGCTGCCGGAGTACGCGGTCGACTTCGTCTTCACCGCCGAGGGCGGCAGCGCCTTCGCCGAGCACGGACCCACCTGCCTCCCGCCCGACGCCGCCGAGGGCACCGAGTCGCCCTGCGGGCTGGCGCTGGCGAACATGACCGGCGCCAACCGCATCCTGGTCGGCATCGGCTGGGCCGCGGTCGTGCTCATCGCCACCTGGCGCATCCACCGCAACCGGGTCGCCGGGGAAACCCCCGGGGACCCGGAGCGCAAGGCGCGTTCACCCAAGCAGGCCACGGTTTCCCTGGAGCGCACCGACTCCGTGCCGCTGGCGTTCCTCGCCCTGGCCACCCTCTACTCGCTGACGCTGCCGCTGCGGCACACCATCACGCTCGTCGACGCGGTCGTGCTGGTCGGCATCTTCGTGCTCTACGCCGTGCGCGTCGCCAGGGCGCCCGCGGGTGACCCGGAACTCGACGGTGTCGCCGCGGTGGTCGGCGGGCAGTCGAAGACCGCCCGCCGCGTGTGGTGCCTGGCGATGTTCGCCTTCGCCGCGGCGGTGATCCTGCTGGTGGCGGAGAACTTCGCGCACTCGCTGGTGGAGACCGGCACCGAGTTGGGCGTCAGCCAGTTCCTGCTCGTGCAGTGGGTGGCGCCGCTGGCCTCGGAGGCACCGGAACTGCTGGTGGCGGGCCTGTACGCCTGGCGGCTCAAGACCACCGACGCGCTGGCCACGCTGGTGTCGTCGAAGGTCAACCAGTGGACGCTGCTGGTCGGCACGCTGCCCATCGTGTTCGCCATCGCCGCGGGCGGGCTCAACGGGCTGCCGCTCGACGGGCCGCAGCGCGAGGAACTGCTGCTCACCGCCGCGCAGTCGCTGTTCGCGGTGACGCTCCTGCTGGGGCTGACCATCACCGTGCGCGGCGCGCTGACGCTGCTCGGGCTGTTCCTCGCCCAGTTCGTGCTCGCCGCCGTGCTGCCCGCGTCGGTCAAGGGGATCGAGTTGATCGCGCTGTCCGGCGTCTACCTGGTGCTGGCCCTGATCACCGCCGTGCGTCAGCGCCACCACGTCCGGCGGCTGCTGCGCGACGGGTACCGCACGCCCTACCGGGAGCTGGCGGACGCGTAGCGGGCCAAGGCGCTGCCGAGGTCCGGGTGGACCCGGAACCTCGGGCGCAGGCCGGTGATCTCCATCGGGCGCAGCACCGAGCGCCGGTCGGCCACCACGTGGAACTCCACCGCCCTGGCCTCGGCCCGGTCGCGCACGCGCACCAGCGCGGACAGCCCGGCCGCCGCCAGGAAGTCCACTTCGGACATGTCGACCACCAGGGCCAGCGGGTCGCCGGTGTCCAGTGCCCGCTCCAGCAGCTCGCGCAGCCGCACGGCGGTGCCCAGGTCGACCTCGCCGGAGACCGTCACCAGCACCGCCCACCGGCCCTCGGCCGAGACCCGGACCGCCAGCGCGGGGCGCCCGCCCCGACGCGGACGGGGCAGCCCGCCCCCGGGTGCGGCAGCAGCCATGACGTCCTCGGTTCCTCGGGTGATCGGGCGAGAGGGGGCACCGGCAGCATAGGCCACGTTTGCCCCAGGGCAAGCAACTGCGTGCGCGGGTTGACCCGAAGGTCGCAGGTTCGCCACCGATCGGCCGTGGTACCCACGCAGCGTGGTCACCTCACTGCTCTCCGCGCGCGGCTACCGGCTGGCCTGGGCGGGCGTGGCCGGGATGACCGGCTTCGCGGGCCTGCTGCTCGGTGTGGTCCTCACCGGGACCTGGCCGCTGGTGATGATCCTGGCCACAGCGACCTGCCTGGCCGTGGCCTGCCGCGCCGCCGCCGAGGACCTCGCCGACCGGACGGTGCGCCTGCCGCCCCTGGTGGCGCTGCCGGCCGCGGTGCTCGTCGCCGGGACCGGGCTCGTGCTCGCCCTCGGCGGTGCCGCCGTCGCGCTGCTGGTGTGCCTGGCGGCCACCGGCCTGCCGCTGCTGGGACCGCGCCACCGCTTCCTCGACACCGCTGAGCTGCGCGGGCGCTGGGAGGCGGGCGGGCGGGCACTGGCCGAGGTGAGCACCCCGGCGGAAGCCGCCGCCGTGGTCCGCGACCGCGCGCGGTGCCTCGACGAACTGGAGCGCCGCGACCCCGAGGGGGTCCGGCGCTGGCTGTCCTCCCCGGACCCGTTCGCCCGCTTCGGCACCGCCGACCCCGCCTGATCACGCCCGGCGAACGGGCGCGCCCGCTGCGATAGTTGGTCCGGTGAGCACATGTCTGGTCATCGGCGCGGGCGGCTACATCGGCAAGCCCCTCGTCGCCGCGCTGCGCGCCGCGGGGCACGAGGTCCGCGCGATGGCCCGGTCCCTCGACCCGGCGCACCTGCCGCTCGACGTCATCCCGATCCGCGCCGACGCCCGCGACCCGATGGCGCTGTCGGCGGCCATGGCGGGCGTCGACGTCGTCTACCACCTCGTGCACTCCATGGACAGCGCCGACTTCGCCGACACCGACACCGTGATCGCCGACACCGTCGCCGAGGCCGCCGCCGCGGTCGGCATCCGGCAGTTGGTCTACCTAGGCGGCCCCCGCCCGACCGGCCCGGAGGTCTCCCCGCACCTGGGTTCCCGCGCCGACGTCGGCGACGCGTTCCTCGCCGCCCCGACCCCCGCGCTGGTCCTGCAGGCGTCGATGGTCATCGGGGCGGGCTCGGCCAGCCTGGACCTGCTCAGCCACGCCGCGCGCTTCGCCCCGGTGGTGCTGCGCCCGCCGTGGATGGGCAACCGCAGCCGCCCCATCGCCCTGGCCGACGTGCTGTTCCACCTGGTGGACGCGGCGGACCGGGAACCGGTGAACCTGGTGGTCGACCTCGCGGGCCCGGAGACGCTGACCTACCTGGAGCTGATCCAGCGCTACGCCCGCGTCGCGGGCCTGCCGTGGCGGCTGCCGGTGCCGGTGCTCGTCGTGCCCACCGGCCCGGCCGCCGCGGCCGCCGCCGCGCTCAGCGACCTGCCCCGCCCGCTGGTGCGCGCCCTGCTGGAGTCGCTGCGCCACGACCTCGTGCCGGACCCGGCGAACGTCGCCCCCGCCCCGCCCGGCGGCGCCACCGGCCTCGACCGGGCGCTGCGCGACGCCCTCGGCCTGCCGGTGCCCGTCGGCCCGCCCACGACCGCCCCCGGCACCCGCGTCGACCGCCGCGAACTGCGCGTCCACGCCACCGAACCCGCGCTCTGGCGGGTGATCACCGACCTCGGCGGCCGCGGCGGCTGGCACACCGTGCCCGGCGCCTGGGCCCTGCGCGGCGCCCTCGACCACCTCCTCGGCGGCATCGGCCTGCACCGCGGCCGCCCGGCCGAACTCGCCCCGGGCGACGCGGTGGACAGTTGGACCGTCGTCAGCCGCGACGACGCCGACCGGTCGCTGCTGCTGCGCGCGGACATGCGCCTGCCCGGCCGGGCGTGGCTGCGGCTGCGCGCCATCGCCGGGACGGCGCCGGGGGAGTGCGTGTTCGAGCAGACCGTGACCTTCGTGCCCGACGGCCTGCCCGGCACCCTGTACTGGCTGGCCCAGAAGCCCGCGCACGACGTGGTGTTCGGCATGATGGCCCGCGGCATCGCCAACGCCGCCGAGCGGGCCCCGGGCCCGGTCGCTGCCCGCTGATCTCCGAAAGGGTCCACAGTGGATGAATCCCTGGCCGCCCTCGCCGCCGCGCACGGCGTCGCGGTCTCCTACGAGAACGGTGACCGCGAACAGGTCGAGGTCGACCCGGACGTGGTCGTCGCCGTCCTCGCCCAGCTCGGCGTCGACCCCGGCGACCCGCCGGTCGCGCCGGGCGCGGGCGTACCGACCGTGGTGCGCCGAGGCGTGCGGGTGGACGTCGGCACCGGCGTCGTGCTGCTGGAGGACGGCGGTGAGGTGCCCGTGTCCGGGGTGCTGCCCGCGGACCTGCCGCTGGGCTGGCACCGGCTGCGGGTGGGGGAGCGGGAGACGTCGCTGGCGGTCACCCCCGCCGCGCTGCCGCCCGCACCGCGCACCTGGGGGTGGATGACCCAGCTCTACGCCCTGCACACCCCCGACTCGTGGGGCGTCGGCGACTACGCCGACCTGCGCTCGTTCGTCGCCGCGGCGGCCGCGGACGACGCCGGGGCGGTGCTGGTCAGCCCGGTCGCCGCGCCGAGCCTGGTGCACCCGGTGCAGCGGTCGCCGTACTCGCCGTCGAGCAGGCGCTTCCTCAACCCGATCCACCTGTCGGTGACCGAGACCGACGCGTTCCGGGCCGCGTCGGCCGACGTGCGGGAGCAGGTCCGCGCCCTGCGCCCGGACAACCCGGAACTGGTCGACCACGACGCGGTCTGGCGGGCGAAGTCGGCGGCGCTGGAACTGCTGTTCGCCCCCGCCGACCCGGTCGAGGCCGACCCCGGCCTGCTCGACTACGCCACCTTCGCCGCCCTGGCCGAGGAGCACGGCGAGGACTGGCGCGAGTGGCCGGAACCGCTGCGCGAGCCGGGCTCCGCCGAGGTCGCCGCCGAGCGCGCCCGCCTGTCCGCCAGGGTGGCCTTCCACGTGTGGGTGCAGGGCCTGTGCTCGCGGCAACTGGAGCAGGTGCACGCCGCCGCGTCGGGCATGGCGGTGGGCGTGGTGCACGACCTCCCGGTGGGCGTCACCCCCAGCGGCGCGGACGCCTGGTCGCTGCGCGACGTCCTCGCCACCTCGGTCACCGTGGGCGCCCCGCCGGACGCGTTCAGCCCGCTGGGCCAGGACTGGGTCCTGCCGCCGTTCCGCCCGGACCGCCTCGCCGAAGCGGGCTACCTCCCCTTCCGCGACATGATCCGGGCCGTCCTGCGGCACGGCGACGGCATCCGGGTCGACCACGTGGCGGGCCTCTGGCGGCTCTGGTGGATTCCGCCGGGCGAAACCGCCGACCGGGGCACCTACGTGCACTACGACGCGGAGGCGATGCTGGGCGTCCTGCTGCTGGAGGCCCACCGGGCGGGCGCGGTGGTCATCGGCGAGGACCTGGGCACGGTCCCCGACGAGGTCACCGACACCCTCCGCGCCCGCGGCGTGCTGAGCTGCTCGGTGGCCTGGTTCGAGCGCGACGCCGACGGCAGGCCCCGGCCGCCCGCCGACTGGCCCGCCCAGGCCGCGGCGAGCGTGTCCACCCACGACCTGCCCACGGCCCTGGGCTTCCTCACCGGCGACCACGTGCGGGTGCGGGCCGACCTGGGCCTGCTGTCCGACCCGGCGGCCGAGGAGCTGCGGGCGGCCGACGAGCGGGCCGAGATCGTGGGGCTGCTGGAATCGGAGGGGCTGGTGGCACCGGGCGCGTCCGCCGAGGAGGTGGTGGACGCCCTGCACGTCCTGCTCGCCAGGACCCCGTGCGCGCTGGTGTTCGCCGCGCCCGCCGACCTGATCGGCGAGGCCCGGCAGCCGAACCTGCCGGGCACGGTGGACCAGTACCCGAACTGGCGCATCCCGCTGCCGCTGCCGGTGGCGGACATCTTCACGCACCCGACGGTCCGCCGAGCGGTGGCGGAGTTCAAGAAGCGGTAACCGGCGATCCGCTATTTCGTATCTTGATAGCGGGATTGGTCGGTGTGGTGTAGGGAGAGGGGCGGCCTGGCCGGTGGGGGCTGGGCCGCCGGGTGGGGGCTGGGCCGCCGGGTTGAGCTGCGCCACCCATGGAGTTGCCTCGCCCGTAGGACTGGGTCCGCCTGTAGGGGCTGCGCCGCTTGTGGGGGCTGCGCCGCCGGGTGAGGCTGCGCCGCCCGTAACCCTGCGCCGCCGGTAACCCTGCGCTGCCGGTAAGGCTGGGCCGCTTGTGGGGCTGGGCGGCTCGGTCGACAGGGTGGGTCGCCTGGTCGGCCGGGGCCGGTCGGCGGAGCGGGGATCGCCGAAGGCCCGCTGGTGCCCTGGTGGCCTGGCGGGTGGGGGAATGGGCGGTGGGGCCGGGGTGGGGATCGCCCCGGGTTACTTCTTGGTGGGTTTGATCTTCTCCGCGGGCGGGTCCTGCTGCTCGGGGACCGGGCTCACACCCTGCTCACGGCTGAGTTCGGTGTAGATCGGGTTCGGGTCGGTCTCCAGCACAGTCGCCTCCTCGGCTTGGTCGTGACGAGCATGGGTAACCGTTCCGGTCCGGGTTCACACCTGATCGGCCCAGAAAGTCTCGCTCAGTTGGCGGTTGCGCTGGTCACAGCGAGCAGGTCCAGGTAGCCGGTGCTTGCCTGCCACAGGGCGTCGGCCACCGGTTCGATCTTGCCGGGGCGCCAGCGGCGGTCCGCGTACTCCGCGGTGCGGGTGGTGAGGGCCTGGTGGCTGATCGCCAGGTCGTCGGCCAGGCGGGCCGGGAGGTCCGCGGGCGCTTCCATGCGGATGTCGGCACCCCGGCCGTCGCGGAGGGCGTCGAGGACGTGCTGGTCGGTGCCGTCCTCGACGGACCAGACGCGGGCGGGGCGGTCGATCAGGTGGTTCCAGACGGGGGCGTGCGCGGAGCGCCAGCAGACGCGGAAGGGCAGTTGGGGGAGGCGGACCGCGTTGCCCCAGTGGCGCGAGCCCGCGGGTTCGGTCAGCCAGGGCACCTCCGGCACCGGCAGGTCGACGGTGAGGGCGACCAGGATGGTCTCCAGGTCGCGGGCGGGGCCGAGGACGTCCCCGGCCACCCACAGGCCGGTCACCCTGAGCGGGAAGATCGAGTCGGGTTTGGCGGCCATGTCGGCGCAGGTGGTCGCCAGGGCTTCGACGTGGTGCACGGCGCGGTTCCACTTCACCCGGACATCCTGCCCCGGTCCGCCCGTGTGGTTCCCTGGCGCCCCACCGCCGCGCGCCCACCGCCGCGACGCCGCCGAACGAACGGGGACGAGATGACCGAGGGCGACCGGACCCGCAGGCGCGACGCGGCGGCGACCAGGCAGGCCCTGCTCGCCGCCGCGGCCGAGCTGTTCACCGCCCGCGGCTTCGACCGCACCTCGGTGCGCGACATCGCCGCGCTCGCCGAGGTCAACCAGGCGCTGGTGTTCCGCTACTTCGGTTCCAAGGAGGAACTGCTCGGCGCCGTCCTCACCGCCCCGGGGCGCGAGATCGTCGCCACCACCCCGCCGGAGGAGCTGCTCACCCGCCTGGTCGGGGAGATCTTCGCCGGGGAACCGGGCGGCCCGGGGGCCAACCTCCTGCTGATGGCCCTCAGCGGCCCCCAGGACGGGGGTGCGGCGGAGGCGCTGGACCGCGAGGTGGCCGCGCCCCTGCGCGCCGCCCTGCGCAGCCTCACCGACGACCCGTCCGCCGACCTGCGCGCGGAACTGGTCTGCGCCTGGCTCCTGGGGATCGCCCTGGTGCGCCAGATCCGCCTGGACGGGCCGGTGGCCAAGACCGACCCCGCCGAGGTCACCCCGGTGGTCCTGGACGCGGTCACCCGCCTGCTCACCGACGGCTGACCGCCCGCACCCGCCGACCCGGCACCTCCCGGGGCGATCCGACCGGTTCGCCCCCCGCCGTCCGGATCGCCCCCGGAAGTGCCCGCTGACCTCCTCTGTGGACCGGGGGGCGCATCGCCCCAGCTCACCCGCCTCGGCGGGGCGCGCCCGGCGGCATCACTGTCCGCGCTCGCGCGTTGACGGTGCGCTCCGGCGGACGTACGTTGTCAGCGGGTGCTTACGCCATACCCGTCATCGTCGAGGGGACCCCGAATTGACCACCGCGGACGAACGCGTCGAGACCTACCCGTTCAACAAGCCCGAGGGGCTGGAGCTGTCCCCGCGCTACCGCGAGGCGCGCGAGGCGCCCGGCATGATCAAGGTGCGGCTGCCCTTCGGCGAGCCCGCCTGGCTGGCCACCCGGTACGAGGACGTCCGGCTGGTGCTCGGTGACCGGCGGTTCAGCCGGGCCGCGGCGGCCGCGCACGACGAGCCGCGCAGCCAGCCCTACCGGCGGCCCGGGGGCATCCTGGCCATGGACCCGCCCGACCACACCCGGCTGCGGGTGCTGGTGGCCAGCGCCTTCACCGTGCGGCGGGTCGAGAAGCTGCGGCCCTGGGTGCGGGAGATCGCGGGCAGGCTCGTCGACGACATGGTCGCCGCGGGTGGACCGGTGGACCTGGTCGACGCGTTCGCGCTGCCGCTGCCGGTGCAGGTCATCTGCGAGCTGCTCGGGGTGCCCGCGGAGGACCGCGACCGGTTCCGGGTGTGGAGCGACGCGCTGCTGTCGACCTCCTCGCTGACCGAGCAGGAGTTCGGTCAGAACCACGCGGAGCTGCGCGCCTACATGGGCGAGCTGGTGGAGCAGCGCCGGGCCGAGCCGCGCGACGACCTGATGTCGGCGCTGATCGCCGCCCGCGCCGACAACGTGGACCGGCTGACCGAGCTGGAGCTGGTCGACCTGTGCGTCGGGGTGCTCGTCGCCGGGCACGAGACGACCGCGACGCAGATCCCGAACTTCGTCCACGTCCTGCTGTCGCACCCGGAGCGGTTCGCCGAGCTGGTGGCCGAGCCCGCCAGGGCGCCGGAGGTCGTCGAGGAGCTGCTGCGCTTCGTCCCGCTCGGGGCCGGTGCGGCCTTCTCCCGCTACGCCACCGAGGACGTCGAGGTCGGCGGGGTGCTGGTGCGGGCGGGGGAGCCGGTCCTGGTGTCGGTGGGTTCGGCCAACCACGACGGCGACAGGTTCCCCGACCCCGACGAGCTGAAGTTCGACCGGACCGAGACCTCGCACCTGGGCTTCGGGCACGGCGTGCACCACTGCCTCGGCGCACCGCTGGCCCGCCTGGAGCTGCAGGAGGCGCTGCTGGTGCTGGCCGTCCGGCTGCCCGGGCTGCGCGAGGCGGCGGAGCCGGAGTGGAAGACGCAGATGCTGGTGCGCGGTCCGCGCCGGATGATGGTGGACTGGTGAGCATGAGCTGGACGATCGCGGTCGACGGCAAGGCCTGCCTCGGCTCGGGCATGTGCGCGGGTGCCCGCCCGGACGTGTTCGCCCTCGACGGCGCGCACGCCAGGGTGCTGGCGGACTCGGTGGAGCCGGACGAGGGGCTGCTCGACGTGGCGGACTCCTGCCCGGCGGCGGCCATCGTGGTGACCGGCGCCGACGGCACCGAACTGGCCCCGCGCGACTGACCCGGCGCGCGAGCAGCGCCGACGGCCCGTCGCGGCGGGCCGTCGGCGCTGGTCAGCCCCCCGAGCGGCGACAGCGGGGCGCGGGGGCGGCAGGATGTGACCCATGGACGACGACACGGGCCAGGGGGACGACGTGGGCAAGGCGACCAGCGCCGCGGGTTCCGTGGAGCTGATCACCACCGACGGGCCGACCGTGCTGCGGGTGACCGGCGCGCTCGACCTGGCGCTGGCGCCGAAGCTGCAGCAGCTCGTGGAGCGGGCGGTGCGCCACGGCGACCGGGTGCTGGTGGTCGACCTCACCGAGGTCGACTTCCTCGCCTCCGCGGGCATGTCGGTGCTGGTGCGCACGCACCGGGAGCAGCCGGGGATGCGCGTGGTGGCCGAGGGCCGGGTGGTGCTGCGGCCGTTGCAGATCACCCGGCTGACCGACGAACTCGACATCTACCCCACCCTCGACGCCGCCGTGGCGGGCCGGTGATGACCTCGACCGGTCCGGGGTTCGCCGAGCTGGTCGCCGCCGTGCGGGCCGGGTTCGCCGGGCCCGACGGCGCGCCGGTGCCGGTCCGGGAACGCGCGCTGGACCCGGCGCTGGTGCTCGAGGACGCCACCGCCGGACCGCTGGTGCGGGTGCCGGGGGAGGCGGCGCTGGCGCGGCTGACCGGCGGTGAGCCGGTGACCGGCGCGGTCCTGGTCGCCGACGGGGACCACGCCGTCCTGCTGTCCACCGTGGACCCGGTCGGCGAGCAGCACCGGTTCGTGGCCGCCGCCGTCGCCGCCGCGACCGCCGACCTGGTCGAGGTGGTGCGCGCGCTGCGGGCGGAGGCGGCGGTGCTCGACGCGCTGCACTCGGTGGGGCGGCGGCTGACCGCGCAGCTCGACATCGACGTGCTGGTGCAGGACGCCACCGACGCCGCGACCACCGCCACCGGGGCCGCGTTCGGCGCGTTCTTCTACAACCTGATCAACGAGTTCGGCGAGTCCTACACCCTCTACACGCTCTCCGGCGTGCCCAGGGAGGCGTTCTCCCGCTTCCCCATGCCGCGCAACACCCAGGTCTTCGGGCCCACGTTCGACGGCATGGGCACGGTCCGCAGCGACGACATCACCGCCGACCCGCGCTTCGGTCACAACGAGCCCTACCGGGGGATGCCCTCCGGGCACCTGCCGGTGCGCAGCTACCTGGCGGTGTCGGCGATCAGCCCGACCACCGGGAAGGTCCTCGGCGGGTTCTTCTTCGCCCACCCCGAGACCGGCCGGTTCACCGAGCGGCACGCCTACGTGGCCGAGGGCATCGCCGGGTACGCCGCGATCGCCCTGGACAACGCCCGGCTCTACGACCGGGAGGCCAACCTGGCCCGGGAGCTGTCGCGGCGGATGCTGCCCGCGGCCGCGGAGGTCCCCGGCTTGGACGTGGTGACCCGCTACCTGCCCGCGGCCACCGGGGACAAGGTCGGCGGCGACTGGTTCGACGTGCTGCCGCTGCCCTCGGGCGCCACCGCCTTCGTCATCGGCGACGTGGTGGGCCACGGGGTCACCGCGGCCACGGTCATGGGGCAGGTGCGGACCGCGGTGCGCTCGTACGCGCTGCTGGAGCTGCCGCCCGCCGAGCTGCTGCGCAACGTCTCCCAGCTCGTCGAACCCAGCTTCATCACCTGCTTCTACGCCGTGCACGACCCGGTGACCGACGACCTCGTCCACGCCAACGCGGGCCACCTGCCCGCCGTGCTGGTGCACCCGGACGGGCGGTTGGAGCAGATCGGCGAGGCGATGGCCCAGCCGCTGGGCGTCGGCCGCGAGTTCACCGCCCGCACCACCGCCTTCCCGCCCGGCGCCGACCTGTTCCTCTACACCGACGGGCTGGTCGAGACCCGCGGCTCCCGCGACCTGGTCTCCGGGATGGAGTCGCTGCTGGCCCGGCTGCCGGGCGTGCGCGCCGCCGCGGACACCGCCGAGGCCTGCGACCGGCTCATCGCCGACCTCACCGGCGGCACCCACGACGACGACATCGCCCTCATCCACGTGCACCACGCCGATCCGCTGGCCCGGCTGCACCGCAGCGTCGCCGCCCGGGCCCACACCCTCGTCCCGCTGCGCGGCGAGCTGGCCGCGTGGGCGACCGAGCGGGGCGCGCCGCCGGTGCTGACCGAGGACATCGTGCTGGCGGGCTACGAGGCCATGGCCAACTCGGTGGAGCACGGCTACCGCGACACCGCCGACGGCGTCCTCGACGTGCTCGCCGAGCACCGGCCGGGCCGGTTGGTGCTCACCGTCACCGACCACGGGACCTGGAAGCCGCCGGACCCCACCGACACGACCCGCGGGCGGGGGATGCCGCTGATCTCGCAGCTCGCGCACCGCTGGGTCACCACCCACCGCGCCGACGGCACGACCGTCACGATGGCCTGGGACCTGCCAGTGCGCTGACCTCCGCCAGGGCCGAGGCCCAGGCGGCGGAACCGGGGTCGATCGGGGTGAAGTGGTCGCCCGCCACGGTCACCAGCCGGTCGCCGGTGGCGTCGGTGAAGGCGGCGCTCTGCGCGAACGGGACGCGCTGGTCGGCCGGGGCGTGCAGGCAGGTCACCGGCACGCCGACCGGGGTCAGCGCCATGGGCGAGGCGGCGGCGTAGGCCTCGGGCACCTCGTCCGGGAGGCCGCCGAGGAACGCCACCGCCGCGCCCTCGCCGAGGCCGTCGCGCGCGGCGGCCACCACGTCGAGGACCCCCGCCAGCGACACCACGGCGCGCACCCCGCCGCGCCGGGCCAGGCAGACCGCCAGTTGCGCGCCCGCCGAGTGGCCGACGGCGATCACGTCGGTGCCCAGCGCCGCGCGGGCGGCCACCACGTCGTCGGGGGTGGCGGGCCAGCCGCCGCCCCCGCCCACCCGCCGGTACTCGGCATTGGCCACGGTGAAGCCCGCCGCGAGCAGCGACGGCACCAGCGGGCGCATCAGCTCCAGCCCGTGCCGAGCGCGCCAGAAACCGCCGTGCAGCAGCAGGACGGTGCCGCGCGACGGCCCGACCGGGGTGCTCAGCTCCAGGAACTGGCTCGGGTGCGGGCCGTATCGGGGCATCAGATGCGGCTGGACTCCAGCGGGGTCACCAGGATCGCCCGCGCCCCGACCTCCCACAGCTCGTCCATGACGAACGGCGCGCGGTCGCGCCGCACCAGCGAGCGGACCGCCACCCAGCCCTCGCGGGCCAGCGGGGAGACCGTCGGCGCCTCGATGCCCGGGGTCAGCGCGCACGCCGCCGCCTGGGCCTCGACCGGGCAGTCGTAGTCGACCATGACGTACTGGCGGGCGATCAGCACGCCCTTGAGCCTGCGCCGCAGCCGCTCGAAGGAAGTCAGCGCGTCCTCCTCCAGTTCGGGGCGCTGGATCAGCACCGCCTCGGACTCCAGGATCGGGTCGCCGAACACGACCAGGCCGGAGTTGCGCAGGCTGGTGCCGGTCTCCACCACGTCGGCCACCGCGTCGGCGATGCCGAGCTGCACGGAGGTCTCCACCGCGCCGTCCAACTTGACCAGCCGCACCGAAATCCCGTGCTCGGCCAGGTACTTCTCCACCAGCGTCGGGTAGCTGGTGGCCACCCGCCTGCCGTCGAGGTCGGCGAGCGCGGTCAGGGTGCCGGGGCGGGCGGCGAAGCGGAAGGTGGAGGCGGAGTAGCCCAGCGGCATGATCTCCAGCGCGCCGGTGTCGGCGTCGATGAGCAGGTCGCGCCCGCTGATGCCCGCGTCCAGCGTCCCGGAGCCGACGTAGACGGCGATGTCGCGCGGGCGCAGGAAGAAGAACTGCACGTCGTTGCGGGTGTCGTCGATCATCAGCTCGCGGTTGGACCGATGCACCCGGTAGCCGGCGGCGGTGAGGAGCTGTTCCGAGGGGACGCTGAGCGATCCCTTGTTGGGCACGGCGATCCGAAGCGTGGTCACGCGGTCTGATCCTGCCACAACCCGGCGGCCCGCGAGCGACCCGGTCCTGAACAGCCGGTGTGCATCAGTGCTGGTCACGGCTATTGACAAAATCTTTTTGAACGTACAAAATCATTTTTGCGATGAGAGACATCCTGTACCTCGACCAGCTCGAGCAGGCGGAGACCCTGCTCAAACCGGCGCGCGTGGACGTGCTCCGGCAGCTCGCCGAACCCCGGTCGTGCACCGAGGTGGCCGCCGCCCTCGGGCAGACGCCGCAGCGGGTCCACTACCACGTGAAGAAGCTGGTCGAGGCCGGGGTCGTGACCCAGGTCTCCGACCGGCGGGTGCGCGGGGTCACCGAGGGCGTCTTCCAGGCGACGGCGCGGTCCTACTGGCTCTCGCCCGCCCTGGTGGGGCGCATCGGCACCCGCCGCGAGCGCGACGAGCTGAACCTGGGGCACCTGCTCGACCTGGTCGAGCAGGTCCAGGTCGACATCGCCGCCCTCGACCGGTCCCGCCCGGAGCTGCCCTCGGTCGGCGTCGCGGGCGAGATCCGCGTCGCCCCGGAACACCGCGCGGAGTTCCTCGCCGACCTGCGCACCACCCTGCAAGAGCTGTTCACCCGCCACGGCGGGGCGGAGGGCGACGCCTTCTCCCTGGTCGTGGCCTGCTACCCGAAGGAAACCCCCGATGACTGAGACCCTGGCCTTCACCCTGCGCCTGCCCGCCCCGGTCGAGCGGGTGCACACCGCGCTGACCGACCCGGCCGAGCTGCGCACCTGGTTCGCCGAGCACGCCGAGGTCGCCCTCCCCGACACCTACGCGTTCTGGGGCAGGCACACCGTCGCGGGCGCCGAACCCGCCCAGCGCCCGCTGACCGTGGACGCCACCACCGTCCGCTTCGCCTGGACCATCGAGGGCACCGAGACCACCGTGGAGCTGGCCCTCAAGCCCGAGGGCGACGAGACCCTGCTGTCGCTGACCCAGACCGAGTTCCCCGGCTGGGGCGCCGTCGCGGGCGGCGACGGCGGCACGATCGGGCTCACCGGCACGTTCTGGGCGCTGGCCCTGGCCAACCTCGCCGACCACCTGGCAGGTCGCGAGCTGGGCCCGCTGCCCGACTTCACCGCCACCGACCTGCGCGCGGAGTACCTGATCGACGCCGCCCCGGAGAAGGTCTACCGGGCGCTGATGGACCCGGCGGAGTTCGTGGAGTGGTTCAACGCCCCGATGGAGCTGGAACCGCGCGTCGGCGGCCGGTGGGCCATGGGCGGCTTCGAGCACAACCCGAACCCGGCGACGATCACCGAGCTGGAGCCGGACCGCAGGATCACCGTGGACTTCGGCGCCGGGCTCGGGCAGTCCACCTGGGAGTTGGCGGAGTCCGGCGGCAAGACCCGGCTGACGTTCTCCCAGAGCGGGTTCGACCCCCAGGACATGCCCTGGGCGGGCTGGATGGGCTGGATCAGCGGCTTCGCCGAGCTGCGCCGCTACGTCGAGCTGGACCCGTGGACCCCGCTGTGGGCCGACGCGGGGGTCTGACCGGCCGGAGCACCCGGCCGGGCCGGACACGCAGGGCGTGGGCGCGTGTCCGGCCCTGAACCGGGACCACCCACGGGGGCGGGTCCGGCGCCCGGAGCCCTCGGCGGCTGCCGGGGAACTCCGTCGAGTGGTGCAGGGTCCTCAGAGCATCCCCGATCGCACCGGCCCGCACCCATCCCAACGGGTCATAGCGCAGGGTTATGGACACCGGTTCCGCGCCCGGGGTTTGCCGGGGCCGGATACGGGTAGCCCGGTCCCACGCGGTGCGGAAAGCACCGGGACCAGTGCGTGAGAGGACCCCAACCGGTGACGAGCCCGCTGTTGACCGTGCACCGCGAGCAGATCGGCCCGACGGTGGTCGTGCACGCCGTGGGCGACGTCGACCTGGCCACCGTGGCGCAACTGTCCGAAGCGCTGACCGAGGCCACGAAGGCCCCCGCCGCCGAGGGCGTGGTCGCCAACCTCAGCGGGGTGGGCTTCCTCGGCTCGGCGGGGCTCTCGGCGCTGGTCGTGGCCCGCAACGAGGCCGAGGAGGCCGCGCTGCCGTTCACCGTGGTCGCCACCGGCCCGGCCCGCCGCGCACTCGCGCTGACGATGCTCGACTCCACCCTCACCGTCGCCGACGCCCTCGAGGACGTCCTCGGCACGACCGCCTAGGTCCGCTGCCAGGTCTCGCCGTCGGCCATCGGGCGGACGGTGCGCAGCGCCATCGGGTCGGTGGGGGACAGGGCGGTCTGCAACTGGTGCAGCATGATCCCCTCGCGCAGCGCCCACGGGCAGATGTCCACGGTGCTCACGCCCAGCGCGGTCATGGTCGTCCTGGCGACCACGGCCCCGGCCACGACCTGCCCGGCCCGCGCGGGCGACACCCCGCGCAGCCCGGCCCGCTGCGCGGTGGTCATCGCGGCCAGCTCCGGCAGCCAATGGTCGAGGTCGGCGACGCTCAGCGCGCGCTTGGCGAACGGCCCGGCGCTCTGCGGCGGCGCCCCGGCCAGCCGCGCGAGCTGCTTGAACGTCTTGGAGGTGGCGATCGCCCGGTCGAAGGCGCCCTCCCAGCGCAGCCGCTCCACCGCCTCGCGCAGGCCCTCGCGGACGTGCCGGGTCAGCTTGCGTAGCTGCCGCTCGGTGGGCGGGTCCTCGGTCAGGAACCGGCGGGTCATCCGACCCGCCCCCAGCGGCAGCGACATGGCCAGCTCCGGCTCGGCGTCGCGGCCCAGGACGATCTCCATCGAGCCGCCGCCGATGTCGAGCAGCAGCAGCCTGCCCGCCGACCAGCCGTACCAGCGGTGCGCGGCGTGGTAGGTCAACCGGGCCTCGTCCTCACCGGAGAGGAACTGCGGCCGCAACCCGGTCGCGGTCTCCACGGCCCGCACGATCACGTCCCGGTTGGCCGCGTCGCGCACCGCCGAGGTGGCGAAGACGTACAGCTCGGCGACGTCGAGCGACCGCGCCCTGGCGACCACCGCGGTGGTCGCCCGCACCACCCGGCGCACGCCCTCGGTCGACATCGTGCCGTCCCGGCCGATCTCCGTGCCGAGCACCGTGGGCCGCTTGAACGCGTACGACGCCAGCGGCGCCGAACCCGGCCGCGCGTCCACCACGAGCAACTGGGCGGCGTTGGAACCGACATCGATGACACCGAGCCTCATGTCGTCCTTATACCCGCTGCGCCCGTGCGCACCACCTCGGTACCCGCCGCGTCCGGTGCTCGGTGCCGGTCCGGGTGGGGCTTCGCCGGTCTGGCCGCCGGTGGCCTGCCTCAGTGGTCCGAGTGGGTGGCGTAGGCGCTGAGGCGCTCCTCGAAGTCGTCGCGCTCGCCGCGGTCGCGCATCGCGGGCGGGAACGGCGACCCGGGGTCGCCCCCGGCGAGCAGGTCCTTGAGGAACCAGGCCACCACCCTGGGCGTGGGGAGCGCGTCCACCCCGAGGTAGGACACCGGAAGCTGGTCGACGCCGTCCGCACCCGCGAGCTGGGCGGCCCACCCGTGCTCCTCGTCCCAGCCCAGCGCCAGCGCCCGCTCGGGGAACCAGCTCAGCCGGTGCGGCAGCGGCAGCAGCGCGGCGGCCACCGAGCCGACGTCTGTGGTGCCCGCGCGGTGGTCGGCCCCGACGAGGTCGGCGACGAGTTGCAGGTATCCGCGCAACCCGGCGGTGAGGTCGTCGTGCGAGGGGCGACGATCCCGGTGGTCGGAAGTCATGCCCGTCAAGTACCCCCGATCGTGGGAACTCACGCGCCCCCGTCCCGCGCGTCCCCCGCGGCACCGGGGTGACGTGAAAGCGATTTCGCGGTGTGGGGCGTGACACCCACCCGGCACCGGGGTACTCAGGCTGCGAGCGCACGTGCGGATGCGAGCGCGGACGGAGGTGGCACGGTGGTGGACGGCCCGGATGAGCCAGGGGCCGACGGGGGACCGGCGATGGCGGAGGTCGTCCTGGGGGTCGAGGCACCCGGAGTGCCCCCGGCCTCGGACCTGCGACGCGAGTTGACCCGGCGGTTGGCAGACCTCGGCCCCGATCGGCTCGACGTACTGCACCTGGTGTGCGGCGAATTCCTCGCCAACGCCCGAGAACACGGCGGCGGTGTCCGGGGTGTCCGGGTCGGCCGCACAGCCCAACCGGACGTCCTGCGGGTGGAGGTCGACGACCACAGCCCGGTGCTCCCGGTGGTCATGCCCAAGGACATCGAGGCGGTGACCGGCCGGGGCATGTTCCTGGTGGAAAGCCTCTCCCTGGCCTGGGGTGCGACCCCCGCCCACGAGGGCAAGACCGTCTGGGCGGCCGTCCCCTGCGACCCCATCCCACCCCGCCCGGTCCCCACCGACGCCCAGTCGGGCGCCCAATCCGCAGGCTGACCCGGGCACCCGACCCCGGCCGCCGGTCGGCACCGGCGAACCGCCCACCACCCCGCACCCCCGAGGGCGCCCCGCCCGGAGATCGACCCGGCCACCAGCCACCCGACCGGCGCAGCGAGCAACCACCCCGCCCACCGCCCCCTCGGCGCCCCACCACACCGAACCCCACCACGCGCAGCCGCCGAGCACCCCCACAACCGCCGCTTGGCGGCCCGCTCACCCAAACGCTCAGCGGCGCAGCCGCCGACCACCCCCGCGACCGCCGCCCGGCGGCCGGCTCACCGAACGCTCAGCGGCGCAGCCGCCGAGCACCCCTGCAGCCGCCGCCCGGCGGCCGGCTCACCGAACGCTCAGCGGCGCAGCCGCCGAGCACCCCTGCAGCCGCCGCCCGGCGGCTGGCTCACCGAACGCTCAGCGGCGCAGCCGCCGACCACCCCCACGACCGCCGCCCGGCGGCCAGCCACCTGGAACCCCACCGTGCGCAGCCGCCGACCACCCCCGCAACCGCAGGCCCGACGAGCAACTGCCCGGCTGGGTGGATTCGCTTGGGTGGGGGTGGCGATCATGTGACAGCCTCTCTGGGCGGTGGGGCATCTTTTCAGCCCCACCTGACACGCTGGAGCACATGATCGCCGTAGGGGCCCCACCCAAGCGAATCCACCCAGCCGGGCACCCCACACAAATCCCCGGTTCTTCACACACAGCAGGCGAATCCACCCAGCCGGGCACCCCCACCAAATCTCGCCACACAGCAAGCGAATCCACCCAGCCAGGCACCACCAAAGTCCCCGATTCCTGGAACAGCAGGCGAATCCACCCACGGCACCAGAGTCCCAGGCGCCGAACCAGCACAGCCCCCGGGGATCACTCAGGCAGTCGCCACCCCCGCCCACCCGGCAGCCCGTCAGCCGCCCCCGGCCCCCAGGAACCCCTGGCATACCGGTGCACCCGCGGCCTCCCCGCCAGCACCGGATCTCCCAACGCCCACAACCGCTCCACCTCCGCCGCGGTGGTGAACAACGTCTGGTCGTCGTTCAGCACGTCCAGCAGCAACCGCTCGTAGGCCTCCAACGCCTGGCTCCCCGGGAACGCCTCGGCCACGTCCAGGCTCAACTGCGCCTGCCCCACCCGCAGCGCGGGACCGGGCTGCTTCACCCGCAACTCCACCCGCACCCTGGCGTCGTCCGACAGGTCGAACACGATCTCGTTGGGCGCACCCGTCGACCCGAACAACCGCGTGGGCGGCTCGTGCAGCCCCAGGGTGATCGTCCGCCGCGACTCGGCCATCGCCTTGCCGGTGCGCAGCAGGAACGGCACGCCCCGCCAGCGCGGGTTGTCCACCCACACCCGCAGCGCCACGAACGTCTCCACCGCCGAGTCCCCGGCCACGCCGTCCTCGTCGCGGTAGCCGTCGTACTGGCCGAAGACCACGTCGTCGGCGGTGATGGGGCGCAGCGCGTCGAACACCTCGCGCTTGCGCGCGCGCAGCGCGTCGGCGGTCAGTGCCGCCGGTGGTTCCATCGCCAGGAAGCCGAGCACCTGGAACAGGTGGGTGCACACCATGTCGCGGAAGGTGCCGGTCGACTCCATGAACGCGGCGCGGCCCTCGATGCCGATCAGCTCCGGCACGTCGACCTGCACGTAGGCGATCCGGTCGCGGTTCCACAGCGGTTCGAACACGCCGTTGGCGAAGCGGAACGCCAGGATGTTCTGCACCGCCTCCTTGCCCAGGAAGTGGTCGATCCGGAACAGCCGCTCCTCGGGGAACACCTCGTGCAGCGCGGTGTTGAGCGACCGCGCCGAGGGCAGGTCGCTGCCGAACGGCTTCTCCAGCACCAGCCGCGCGCCCTCGGCCAGGCCGGTGCGGCCCAGCATGGACACCATCGGTTCGGTGGTCGTCGGCGGCACCGACAGGTACAGCACGGTCTCGGTCCCCGGGCCCAGTTCGGCGCGCGCCTGCCGCACCCGCGCGGCGAGCGCTTCCCCGTCGGCGGCCGTCGAGGTGCGGAAGGTGACGTTGGCCGCGAACCGGGCCCAGGCGTCGTCGTCGAAGTCGTCACCGGCGAACTTGCGGACCCAGTCCTCCAGCAGCGACCGGTACTCCTCGTCGGTGCCGGGGGAGGTGCGGCCGGAGCCGATCACCCGGAAGCCGCCGGGTATCAGCCCCCGGCGGTACAGGCGGTAGAGGCCGGGGAACAGCTTGCGCCTGGCGAGGTCACCGGTGCCGCCGAACAGGACGAACAGCGTGGGGGCCGGGGTGCCGGTTCGGGTCATCGTGTGCGCTCCTGTGCTCGCTGGGGTCACCGCACCCGAGTGTGCGGTGACCCCAGCCACAAAAGCGCAAGACGTCCCACCACCCGCTGACGCGCACCTGACCGCGCCCGCTCACTTGACGGCGGAACCGGCCACCCAGGCGTCCCACGGCACGGCCCAGTCGCCGTAGGTGTCGTAGACCGGGAGCTGCGGGCCGCCGGAGTTGGCCACCTCGACGACGTCGCCCAGGTTGAAGTGGTCGAAGAACCAGGAGGCGTTGGCCGCGTTGAGGTTGATGCAGCCGTGGCTGACGTTGGCGCTGCCCTGCGAGCCGACGCTGTTGGGGTTCTCGTGGACGAACTCGCCGTCGTTGGAGATCCGCAGGGCGAAGTTCTCGTCCGACCGGTACGCCTTCGGGTCCGGCGGGCACACCCCGTAGGTGCAGGAGTCCATCGTGTACTTCTGCTTCTTGTCCGAGATGACGTGCGCGCCCAGGTGCGTCGGGGTGGCGTCCTTGCCCATGCTGATCGGCATCGACTTGACCAGGGCGCCGTTCTGGAAGACGTCCATCTTCTCGGTGGCGCCGTCGGCCTTGGCCACCCACGAGTCGTGCACCTTGAGGGTCAGGTCGCGGTCGGTCTGCCCGTACACGCCGCCGCCGAGGTCCACGCCGTAGATCCCCGCGTGCAGCGCGATCGTCGTCCCGGCCTGCCAGTACTCCTTGGGCCGGTAGTGCGCCTCGCGCTTGGACAGCCAGTACCAGCCGCCGGTCTGCGCGGGGGTCGAGGTGACGGTGAGCGCCTTCTCCGCGGCGGCCTTGTCGGTGACGTCCTGGTCGAACTTCACCACCAGCGGCTGCCCCACCCCGACGTCGGTGATGCTCGGCGCGGGGATGAACGACGGGTAGGCCTGCGCCTTGGGCGACACGGTCGTCACATCGGCCGTCCGGTCCACTTTGCGGCCGTCGGCGTCCACCACGGTCGCCTTGACCTGGTAGGTCGAGGCGTAGCCCAGGGGTTCGGCGGAGGTCCAGGTCTTCCGGTCGGCCGACAGCGCGCCCTTGACCTGGGTCGCCTTCTTCGCGTTCGTCACGGTGACCGCGTCCAGGGTGCCCTGCTCCGCGGTCACGACGATCGGTGTCGTCGGCGCGACCTGCTCACCCGCCGCGGGCGCCACCACCACCCCGGCCGCCGCGGCGGCCCGCGTGGTCCGGTCCGCCGCCTGCCCGCCGCCCGCGGTGCCCGTGCCGGTGTCGGAGGTGCAGCCGCCCAGCAGCAGGGCGGCGGCCACGGCCGCCGCGAGCACGCCCAACCTGTCCGGTTTGCGCATCTGATCCCCGTGATTCTCGATTGACCGGTTGGAAATGATTCGGTCGAATTGTTCGGGTGTTCCCCACCTATTCGCGTGTCCCGCTCCCGACGGATTCACTTCCCTTTATACGGCGCCACGGGGAATGCGTTTCACCCGCCCGTGGCGCCGAGGCCGCCGCGCTCCCGCTCACCACCATCACCGCCTGGGAAACCCTCTTCGAGCGCATGGGCCTCACCGCCGACAGCACCGGCACCCTGCTCGTCGTGGGGGCGCGGGCGGCGTCGGCTCGATGGTCGTCCAGCTCGCCCGCGGGCTCACCGGCGTGACCGTCGTCGCCACCGCCTCCCGCCCGGAATCCCGCGAGTGGGCACTCACCCTCGGCGCCCACCGCGTGGTGGACCACCGCAGGCTGCGCGCGGAGGTGTCCGACGTGAACCGGGTCTTCTCCCCGTTCTCCGAGGGCAACGTGGAGACCTACGCGGAGACGGCGCGGCTGGTGGACGCGGGGGTGCTGCGGACCACGATGACCAGGAAGCTCACCCCCATCACCCCGGAGAACCTGCGCGCGGCCCACGAGGCGGTCGAGGGCTCCGCGATGATCGGCAAGATCGCGGTGGCCGCTGGGTGATCGTGACCGGGTGATCGTGACCGGGTGATCGGAACCGGTGATCGGGACCGGTGCCCGCCTGATCCGCGGGCACCGGTCCGGGCGCGATGTCCGGTTTGTAGGGTTGCCGCCATGGCGAGCCAGAAAAAGCGCAGGAACCGCAAGCGCAACCGGCACGGGGGATCGCCCACCACGTCCGCGGCGTACGCCGCACGCCCGCCGCGCGAGGCGGAGTCGGGCACCCGGGTGGCCCTGGTGATCGCCGCGGTCGTCGGCTGGATCGCCCTGTTCCCGCTGTTCTGGTTCGTCATCGCCCCCGCCCTGAGCGACGCGGTGGGCACCGTCCCGGTGCTCGACACGATCGTCGGCTGGCTCCCCGGCGGGCTCGCCATGGTCTACACCGGCGTCCTGGTCATGTTCTGGGACGAGATCCCGCAGCCGCGCCAGGGCGTCCACGCCACGACCGCGATCGTCCTGGGCGCGATCGGCCTGGTGACCTTCCCCGGCCTGGACGCGGAAGCGATGCACATCGGGTACTTCGCGGGGATCTACGCCAGCATCCTGTCGATGATCGCCTGGCTCCCCGCCTTCGGCGTCGTCGCCCTGGCCCGGCGGCCGTTCACCTCCTCCTGGGAGATCCCGCGCCGCTGGAAGGGCGCCACGATCATCGGCGCGGCGGTCCTCATGCTGTTCCTGGGCGCCGGTGTCATGCGGACGTGGTTCTGACCGCCGCCTGAGGTCTACCGCCGACCCTCGAAGAACGCTATTATCTGGATAGCTTCACTCTTGGGTGCTGGTTGCGCACCCTCCTGCCGGGGGCGGGGATGTACCTGCCCCCCCGCCCCCTCCGAGAGGAATCCGGTGTCCAGACCTCTGCGGGCGTTGCTTGCCCTGGTGTCCACGCTCGCCCTGGCGATGGCGCTGATCGCTTCGCCCGGCTCCGCGGTGGCCGCCCCCGGGGATTTGCCGAACGTGGGGACCTGGAACCTCCAGGGCGCCAGCCACAGCACGGAGAACAAGTGGCAGACCGGGGTGGGGCCGCTCATGCGCGAGTACCGCCTCCTGGCCCTGCAGGAAGCGGGTTCCCCGCCGGAGAGCGCGATCGAGCAGCAGGTCGTGACCATCCCGGACGGCACCGGCCGGGAGTGGCGGGTCCACGAGTTCAGGTGGCTCGGGACGGAGAGCAGGCCGAACTCCTACGTCTACTGGCTGGAGACGGACCCGAACGGCCACCGGGTCAACCTCGCCATCATCACCCGTGAGCGGGTCGATGCGATCGACGTGGTCGCAGGTCCCTACCGCCCAGCCCTGGGCGTGCGCCAGCGCGGCGCCTGGTACTTCAGCGCCCACGGCGCCTCCGGCAGCGGCGGTGACGTGCCGACGTTGTTGAACAACATCAACCAGCGGGTGGGCGCCCACCGGCAGGCGGACCACGCGGACTACCGCTGGTACGCGCTCGGGGACTTCAACCGGGATTCGCGCAACGGCGGCATCCCCTTCGTGGTGAACCCCACCGCCGGTCCCACCCACCCGGCCACGGCGCCCACCAGCCACTACGACTACATGGTGCGGGACAACGGCGTCGAATTGCAGGGCACCGTCCTGGCCGTGCAACTGTCGGACCACCTCGCGGTGCGGTACACCTTCCCGCCCGACGACCAGCCGGACCCCACGCCGACGCAGAGCCTGCGCGTCATGCCGCTGGGCGACTCGATCACCGAGGGCGTGGGGAGCTCCAACCACACCGGCTACCGCTCGGAGCTCTACGACCAGCTCCGCGGCGACGTCACGACCCTGGACTTCGTGGGTTCGCTGAGCTCGGGCGCGATGTCCGACCCGCAGCACGAGGGCCACAGCGGCTGGATGATCGACCAGATCACCGCGGCGGCCGACCTCTCCGTCGCCACCCTGCGCCCGAACGTCGTCACGCTGCACGCGGGCACCAACGACATGGACCGCGGCGACGCCATCGCGGCGCCGGGGCGGATCAACCACCTGATCAACCGGGTGCTCGCGGACTCGCCCGGCGTCGTCGTGCTGGTCGCCACGCTCGTGCCGTCGACCTCGCCCACCGTGCAGGCCCGCATCGACTCGTTCAACCAGACGCTGCACGAGGTGGTCGCCGGGCACCAGGCCGACGGGCACCACGTCGGCCTGGTGGACATGCGCGGGGTGACCACCGCCGACCTCGACGACACCCTGCACCCCAACGACTCCGGCTACCACAAGATGGCCGACGCCTTCCACCACGCCATCATCGGCGCCGTGCAGGACGGCTGGATCACCCCCGGGGGCGCCGTGCCGCCGTCCTGCCCGACCCCCGGCGGCAGTTGGCTGCCCCGGGGTCAGATCGCCTCCGGAACCGGCTTCGCGACCGGCCCCTCGGTCCGCTTCGCCGACCTCGACGGCGACGGCAGGGACGACTACCTGGTGCTGCACCCCGGCGGTGCCGTCGACGCCTGGCGCAACAACGGCGGCGACCACGACGGGCACGCGGGCTGGATTCCGATCGGCCGCGTCGCCGGGGGCACCGGCTCGGGCCCCTCGGACACCGTCACCTTCGCCGACCTCGACGGCGACCACCGCGACGACTACCTCGTCATCGGCACCCAGGGCCAGATCAACGCCTGGCGCAACAACGGCGGTGACCAGAACGGTCCGCAGGGCTGGATCGCGCTCGGGCAGATCGCCACGGGCGTGCCCGAGGTCGTCACCAGCAGGCAGATCGAACTGGCCGACGTCAACGGCGACGAGCGCGACGACTACCTCGTCGTCTCCCAGACCAACGCGGTCGACGCCTGGTTGAACAACGGGGGAGACCACGACGGGCACGCGGGCTGGATTCCCCGCGGGCGGATCGCCTCCGGTGTGGGCACGTCCAGCGACACCGTGCTGTTCGCCGACCTCACCTGCGACCGGCTGGCCGACTACGCGTTGCTGGGCCACGGCGGCAGGATCGACGCCTGGCGCAACATCGGCGGAGACCGGGACGGGCAGGCCGGTTTCATCCCCATGGGCCGGATCGCCACGGGCACCAGCGCCCCCGGCGCCGTCCACCTGGCCGACCTCAACGGCGACGGACTGGACGACTACCTCGTGGTCGACCAGAACGGCGTCGTCAACGCCTGGCAGAACAACGGCGGCGACCCGGCCTGACCCCGCGCCGTGGCCCTCCGCGACGGAGGGCCACGGCTGTTTCCCCTGGCCCGCGGGCGTTCCCGGGCGGATCGCTGCGTTCCCGCGCCGACCGGATCGGGAGCACGGGATTGTCGGGGGTCGGCGCTAGCGTGCCCGCATGGCGATCCGGATCGATCTGACGCTCGACTGCGCGCAACCGACACCGCTGGCCGCGTTCTACAAGGCGGCGTTCGGCTACGAGGACGAACCCCCGCCCGCGCCGTTCACGACGCGGGCGGAGTGGGTGGCGAGTTTCCCCGAGGACCCGCACGACGACGCCGACGACGGGGCGTGGCTGCACGACCCGGAGGGGGTGGGGCCGCGGATCTTCTTCCAGCAGGTGAAGCAGCCGAAGGTGGAGAAGGTCCGGCTGCACCTGGACTTCCGGGTCGCCGGAACGGGGACGCCGCAGGAGCGGTGGGCGCGGATTCGCGCCGCCGCCGAGCGGATCGAGGGGTTGGGGGCTCGGCGGCTGGCGGAATTCGACGGCCACCACGTGGTGCTGGCCGATCCGGAAGGCAACGAGTTCTGCCTCGGCTGACTTACTCCTTGCGTCCTGTGTGGACGGTCAGGGCGTGCAGGAAGAAGACGTCCCGGCGGTGCAGGACGCCGTGCGGGGAATCGGGGTCGAGCAGGGTCTCCAGGGTGGCCTTGTCCTCGGGGAGCAGGGCGTCGGCCAGTTGGTCCCTGGTCATGGTGAGGCGGGTGTGGACGAACCGGCGGTCCTCCGCCGACAGGGGGGCGGGCAGGTCGGCCAGGAAGGTCTTGGTCCCCGCCGGGGTCAGGCCCGCCTTGGTGATCATGCCGGTCCAGTCCTCGACCGCGGCCGCCGTCTCGGGCAGGTCGGTGCGCATGTCGCTGAACCAGTCCTGGGCCGCGGCGTCCATCCTCGCCTCCAGCCCGGGGGTGCCCAGGCCGAGGTCGCGGGGCAGGCAGCGCGGCGGCAGCCCGCCCTCGACGACGGCCAGGACACCGCCGGGGCGCAGGGTGGCGGCCAGCGCGTCCACCGCGGCCTGCTGGTCGCCGACGTGGTGCAGGGCCCGGCTGGACCAGGCCAGGTCCACCGGGTCCAAGCCGTCGACGCCGCCCGGGAGTTCGGCGCGGTGGGTGCGGAACCGGCCGCCCAGGCCCAGGCGCTCGGCGCGGGCGGCGGCCCTGGCCAACAGCCCGTCCTGGGGGTCGAGAGCGGTGACCTCGGCGTCGGGGAAGGCCTCGGCGAGCACGCAGGCGGCCAGCCCCGGGCCGCTGCCCGCGTCCAGGACGCGGGCGACCGGGACGGTGATGAGGCCGCTGAGCCAGGCGGCGGCGTCGGCGTTGAAACCGCGGTGCAGCGCGCCTTCCTGCTCCAGGATGTCGCCCATCACCTCGTGGGAGTAGTCGTGGTGGCCGTGCGGTCCGTGCGCCTTGTGGTTGTGCATGGCACCAGCCTGCCCCCGATCTAGAAGTCTGGCAAAGATCGTTGCCGATCCGGCAAACCTCGGTCATCGAGAGCGTCCTGTTGCATGATCACGCAGCGTGTTCTGTTGCCCAAACGAGTGGAATGCTGCAAAAGATCTTGGCGCGGGGCGTGCGAGTTGGTTGTCTGCACGCGAAGCCCTAGGCCCACGGGCCACCGCACGAGAGAGGTCGGGTGCCGTATGCAGCCGTTCGAGCTGCCCGAGTTCTACATGCCCTACCCCGCGCGCCTGAACCCCGACCTCGACGGTGCGCGGGTGCACAGCAAGGCCTGGGCGTACGAGATGGACATGATCGACGTCCCGCAGGAGGGGACGGTCATCTGGGACGAACACGACTTCGACTCCCACGACTACGCCCTGCTCTGCGCCTACACCCACCCGGACTGCCCCGGCCCGGAACTCGACCTGGTGACCGACTGGTACGTCTGGGTCTTCTACTTCGACGACCACTTCCTGGAGCTGTTCAAGCGCACCCACGACATGGCGGGCGCCCGCGCCTACCTGGACCGCTTGCCGCTGTTCATGCCGGTCGAGGGGGCGATCACCGAGGTCCCGACCAACCCGGTGGAGGCGGGCCTGGCCGACCTGTGGGTGCGCACCGTCCCCACCATGACCGCCGACTGGCGGCGCCGGTTCGTCGACAGCACCAAGGCCCTGCTCGACGAGTCGCTGTGGGAACTGGCGAACATCAACGAGGGTCGGCTGTCCAACCCGATCGAGTACATCGAGATGCGCCGCAAGGTCGGCGGCGCCCCCTGGTCGGCCAACCTGGTCGAGCACGCGGCGGGCGCCGAGGTCCCGCACGTCATCGCCGCCTCCCGGCCGATGCACGTGCTGCGCGACACCTTCTCCGACGCGGTGCACCTGCGCAACGACCTGTTCTCCTACGAGCGCGAGGTCCACGACGAGGGTGAGCTGAGCAACGGTGTGCTGGTGTTCGAGAAGTTCCTCGACGTCGGCACCCAGGAGGCCGCCGACGCCGTCAACGACCTGCTGACCTCCCGGCTGCACCAGTTCGAGCACACCACGCTGACGGAGTTGCAGCCGCTGTTCGACGAGCACGGCGTCGACCCCGAGGGCAGGCTCAAGGTCCTCGCCTACGTCAAGGGGCTGCAGGACTGGCAGTCCGGCGGCCACGAGTGGCACATGCGCTCGAGCCGCTACATGAACAAGAACGCCCAGGCGACCCGGTCGCCGTTCCCGTTCGGCCCCTCCGGCCTGGGCACCTCCGCCGCCCGGCTGGTCCCGGCGCTGCTGGAGTCGCTGGCCGTGCGCGCCCGGCGGCACGCGAACGTCCCGTTCCGCCCGGTCGGCGCCCTCCGCAAGCCCCCGATCGACCTCCCGTTCGGCACCACCCTGAGCCCGCACCTGGCCCGGGCCAGGGAGAACGTGGTCGACTGGGCCGCGCGGATGGGCATCTTCGAGCCGGTGCCCGGCGGCCCGGCGCACGAGGGCGTGTGGACCGAGGAGAAGATCCGCGACTACGACCTGCCGCTGTGCGCGGCGGGCATCCACCCGGACGCGAGCGCCGAGCAGCTCGACATCACCTCCGGCTGGCTGGCCTGGGGCACCTACGGCGACGACCTGTACCCGGTCGTGTTCGGCCGCACCCCGGACATGACCGCCGCCAAGGTCACCACCGCCCGCCTGGCCGAGTGCATGCCGATCGACGGCGCGCCGACCATCGTGCCGGTGAGCGCGCTGGAACGGTCGCTGGTCGACCTGTGGCAGCGCACGTCCGCCCCGATGACCCCGGAGGCCAGGGAGACGTTCCGGCGGACCATCGTGGTGATGACCGAGAGCTGGTTGTGGGAGCTGGAGAACATGCACCTCAACCGCATCCCGGACCCGGTGGACTACATCGAGATGCGCCGCAGGACCTTCGGCTCGGACCTGACCATGGCCCTGTCGCGGATCGGCCACGGCCAGACGGTCCCCGCCCACATCTACCAGACCCGCCCGGTGCAGGCCCTGGAGAACTCCGCCGCCGACGTCGCCTGGATGATCAACGACATCTACTCCTACCAGAAGGAGATCCAGTTCGAGGGCGAGGTGCACAACCTCATCCGGGTCGTCGAGCACTTCCTCGACACCGACCTGGAGCGCGCCACCGCCGTCGTCGGCCGGATGCTCGCCGACCGCCTGGCCCAGTTCCTCCACGTCATCGAGGTCGAACTCCCCGCCCTGTTCACCGACTACGACCTCGACGCCGACGCCCAGGCGATGCTGCTGCACTACGCCGAGGAGCTGAAGCACTGGATCGCGGGCATCCTCATCTGGCACGAGGACTGCCGCCGCTACCGCGAGGAGGACCTGCTCCGCCAGTTCGGCCCCGCCTCCCCGGGTGCGGTGGCGGCAGCGGCGGTTCCGGCGACCGGTTCGGTGTCGACCTCCGGCCCGACGGTCGTGGCGAGCCTGCGCGGCCCGACCGGCCTGGGCGCCTCCTCCGCCCGCCTCACCCCACCCGCCGCGGTGGCCGGGCGCTGACCCGCCCACGGGCCCGCGCCACCCCGCGACCGCCTGCTCGGCCCCGGACGCGCCCCGAGCCCACCACGGGCTCGGGGCGCGTCCGGGGAGGCGGCCACCCCGAGAACTGCCTGCCCGGCGGCCGGCCACCCCGGGCGCCGCCGCCGACCCCCACAACCGCCTGCCCGGCCGGCGGTCACCGAACCCACTGGCCCAGCGGCCCGCACTCCGCCGACCGCGGGTCCGGTCGCCAACCGCCCCCGAACCCCCACCAATTCAGCCACCCCGGACCCCATCGGCGCAGCGACAAGCGGCCGCCTCGAAAACCGCCGGGCCAGCAACCAGCCACCGCGCCCCCCGACGCAGCCGCCTGCCACGCCGAGCCGATCGGCGCAGCCACCGAACATGTCGGACTCGTCTGCGCAACCGCCGACCACGCCGCCGACCGCCGGCCACGCCGAACCCCGCCAACCGCCTGCCTGCCGTGCCGAACCGCCCGACGAACCGCAGGCCGGGCACCCCGGAAAAGATCTCGGCTCTTGAGCCGGAGCACACGGCGCAGTCCAGGCGAAGCGGACCCGCGGCAAGAGACCGGGCTCCGACACAGCCACCGGAAGCCGACACCCGCCCGGAATTCCTCCACCCAGCGGACTTCCCGGGCCGGTCCACCGTGGCACACTGCCTCACCGTGCGACCGCTGCTCTGGACCCCGACCTACCGGCGGGTGGTGCGGACCGCGTTCGCCACGGTCCCGCACTACCGCGAACTGTGGGCCCTGCACGGCCGCACCGACCCGACCCTCGTACCCGGCCGCACCGGCGCCCACGCGGGTGCCACCCCCGCCGAGGTCGCCGTCGAACGCCTCCCCGACCTCGTCCCCCTCCGGGGCGGCCCGGCCGAGGCGAACCCGTACCGCGGCCTCGAAACCGCCCCCCTGGGACACCCCGTCCCGCTCGCCGCCGCCCGCGACCACCCCGGAGCGGGCATCATCCGCGACGACCTCCTCGGTGTCCTGGCCGTGCGCGCCGACTGCGGCCGGTGGCACCTGTGCCACCGCGACGTGTACGCCCGCGCGACCCCGCTCGGCCTGGCCTTCACCCTGCTGCGGCAGCGGTCGCCGATGCTCGTCGACATCGCCCCCGGCACGCAGGGGGCCGTCGGCGCCTGCCCGATCCACGGAAAACCGGTGGTGGAGCTGTGAGAGCCGACGTGTTGGACCCGCGCACCGACCCCGAACCCGCATACTGGGACGACCTGCGCACCCAGGCCGGTCTGCGCGCCGACTGGGCGTGGCCGGTGCTCGCCGTGCAGGCGTGGGGCGCGCGCACCCCGCAACTGGTCACCGTCCTGTTCGACGGCGCCGAGCCGGTCGCCGCGGTGAACGCCGGGTGGCTCGGGTTGCCCGCGGGCCGGTTCTCCTTCGCCCGCGCCGGGTCCCGGCCCCGGTTGGGGGCGCTGCACGTGCGCGGCCCCGGTTCGGCCGCCGTGCCCGGTTGGTGGTCGGCCGAGCACGTGCCGCTGGCCGAGTTCGCCGACGCCTACACCAGGGCCGTGCGCGCGGCGCTGGGGCCGGGTGCGCTCGGGGTGGTGTGGCGCCAGGTCCGACCGGACCAGGTGGACCAGATCAAGCACCGGGTGGGCAAAGCCCTGACCACCGAACCGCTCTGGACCATCCACACCGGACGCTGGACCGACCGCGAGCAGTGGCTGATGGCGCTGTCGCGCAGCAGGCGCAGCAACCTGCGCGGCATCGTCAAGCGGATGACCGCCGACGACAACCTGGAGGTCCGGGTGCAGACCGGCGCGGTCATCGACGACCGCCCGGTGGCCGAGGTCATGCGCTGGAACGACGCCAAGTACGGCGGTGCGCTGATCCCGCGCGTCCGGGTCCTCGGCGGGTACCTGCGGGAGCTGTCCGCGCAGCCGGACGTGCGCAGCTACAGCTACCTCGACCGCTCCACCGGCAGACTGCTGGCGTTCGGCCACGTCCTCGACCACCCGCAGCGGCCGGTCGTGCGGAGCTGGTCGCAACTGCCCCTCGACCGGGGCGGCATCCGCGACCTGTACTTCCACCACCTGTCGAGTGTGGTCGGGTGGAGCATCGACGAGGGCAGGCTCGGCCTGGAACTGGGCAAGGGCAAGTCCCGGGAGAAGGAGTCACTGGGCGCCGAACCGACCGAACAGGTCGCACTGGCCGTGCCGACGCGCTGGTGGTGACCGGCTGCCGACCACTCCACTCGGGCCGTCGGGCTTCGGGGGCGCCCGATGGTCACGCGGTGGCGGTCCAGGCGTGAGGACGTCGGCGGGTCCCCAGACGAGGCGCGGTCGTCGCCGATGCTGGTGATGTCGGGCCAGGGGAGTGCCTGGGCACCTGCGAGGCCGGTCTCGGCGGGGTTGAGCGGACCCGGGGTCATGTTGTCGGCGCGGCCGAAGAGGGGCCGGTCGTAGGCGGTGAGCCGTTCCATCATGTGCAGGTCACTGCCCAGGAGGAGCAACAACACCGGGTGGGATGAGAGGAGTTGGGGACGCTGTCGAGACGCCTGTGGTGTGGGTTGGGTTCGGCGGCTCATCCGATGAACCAGTCGTCGGACCTTGGGTGGAGAGGATCTATTTGGGTGGAGAGGATCTACGTAGATGCCAGCTACCCAAACTCACGTGGGTCAGGCGGCTGAAGAGGTCCATGGACTGGTCGGCCGCACCTGGGAGGGGGTTGCAACGGACGGCGGGGGCTTGGCGGTCGCGCTTGGTGGTGGTTCGGTGATGACGTCGCCCGGTGGCGGTGTCAGTCGGGCAGGGGGACGTCGATCACCGGGTGGGGGCGCAGGCGGGCGTGCAGCACCGCCGCCTTGACCGCCAAGCCCACCACCAGCGCCAGGAACGCGCCGACCGCGCCGAGCGTGGTCACCACCACGAGTGCGGTGGCCACCGTGGCGACCAGGCTGGCCAGGGCCGCCGACGTCGTCAGTGACAGGACCGCGCCGTTGGTGTTCTCCAGCAGGAACACCGCGTAGACGACCATGCAGAACGACGTCATCTCCACCAGGACCAGGCCGCCGATCGCCAGTGGGTGGCGTCCGATCGCGGCGAGGGCGTCCGGGCCGAGTGCCGACCGCGCGGTGAGCAGGGCCCCGGTGGTGGCCACGGCGATGCCGCCCGCTCCGATCGCGGTCCGGCCGAGCATGGTGCGGGCGCGCAGCCTGCCGCTCGCGCCGCCGGTGCCGCGCAGGCGCAGCGACGTGCTCGGTTGGATCAGCCGCAGCACCAGGATGCCGAAGGAGCCGAGGGTGCTCGACACCAGCAGCATCAGGTAGACCAGTGCGCTGTCGGCGGGTTTGTCCACCGCTGCCAGGACCACGAACAGGATGGAGACCCCGGCGGAGTCGGTGACGTCGGTGAGGCCGAGGAGGACGACCCGCCGGTTGAGCAGGCGGGCGAGGTCGCGGCGGTGGGTGGGGCGGGTGCGCAGGGCGGGGACCAGCCAGGCCAGGACCGCGCAGGCGACGACGAGCCCGGTGGTCAGCGCGAGCAGGTAGCCGTACGGGCGCAGCACCCCGGCCAGGGCCAGCCCGCCCATGCCCAGCACCCACACCGCGTACCCGGCGTAGCCGTAGCTGTCGCGCTCCGGGTGGTCGGCCAACCTGTGGACGGCGGCGAGCACCGACAGCAGGCCCATGCCCGCCGCGTTGGCCGCGGCCAGGCCGTAGAGGGCGGGGGCGCCGCCCACGGGGGACAGGGCGGCCGCGGCGAGCAGGCCCGCGGCGAAGAGCGCCGCCGCGCGGCCGATCAGCATCCGGGTGGTCTGCGCGGCGAGCAGCCTGGTCCGGGGGACCGCGGTCAGCGCCGCCTTCTCCACCCCGAGCACCACGCCGACCACCCAGGTGAACGCGCCGGTGGCGGCCACGTACCGGCCGAACGCGTCCGCGCCCCACACCGGGAGCAGGCCCAGCAGTGACAGTTGGATGGCGCCGCGGGCCACGCCGCGGCCGAGGACGACGCGCACCTTGCCCCCGAGCCCCCGGCCGAACCGGCCGCGCGGGGCGGTCGGTTCGGCGAGTTGGGTCGGTGCGGTCATCGCCGGGTCAGTGACCGGCGGGTTCGGGGTGCTTCTCGGACCCGCCCGCCGGGGTGCCGGTGGTCACCGCCGTGGCGCCCGCGCCCGCTCCGGGGGCCGGGGTGGTGGCGACGGCGCCGGGGGTCTGCTTGCCCTTGCCGACCAGGCGCAGCCAGAAGCGGTCCGGCAGGGTGAGCACCAGGACGGCCAGGACGACGTGGACGGCGATGAGGGTGAACGCCTCGTACTTGCTCGCCGGGTGTCCCAGCCGGACGGTCATGTGGTCGGCCCAGGTCCACACCTCGGGGATCGGGGTCCAGGCCGGGTCGGTGTGCGGGTTGATCGTCAGGAACGCCAGGTCCTCCAGGCCGGAGAGCTGCAGCAGCAGCATCGCGTAGCCGTGCCTGCGCGCGGTGCCCGGCGCGCCGCCGCCGAGCCGGTGGGCCAGGGTGAGGGCCAGGATGATGAACGGCGTCAGCGTCAGCACCAGGTAGTAGAAGCTCTTCTCGTTCGCCGCGGCGAAGAAGATCTGCGGCACGAAGAACGTGAAGAACACCAGGAAGCACACCGGCAGGGCCGCCAGGGAGATCCGGCGCCGGACCTCGGGACCGAACCGCATCGCCGCGATGGTCTCCACGGCGAGCACGAACGGCACCAGCTTCGCCAGCAGCACCCAGACGTTGGGGATCGCCTTCTGGTGCGGGAAGCCCACCCAGACCGCGGCGGCGGCGACGGCGGTGAGGACCGCCAGGACGATGAATTTCCGGTGCGTGCGCAGGCCGGTGTCGGTATCGCTCATGGGCTGTGGCTCCAACGATGGTGTTGCCCGAATCCAGAACCGGCATACTACGGATGAATTCCTTGCGGGAAAGCAAAATCGGCGACTCGGCCCAAGGGGGCGCGGCCATTCGGCCCACTGCCGGGGCCGGGCACCGGGAGAGGTGGAACGGTGCTGGTCTTCTCCGGGCCCCGGTGGGCCGAGGCGGCGGACGCGGTCGCCGACCGGGCGTTGCGCGAGGTCCCGTTCTACCGGGAGCGGCTGGTGGGGGCGGGGGCGCGCGGTGGGCCGGTGCCCTCGGCGGAGCTGGCGGACCGGTTGTGGGCGCTGTGCCCGCTGGCGTCGCCGTTCACCCCGGCGCGGGAGCCGACGCTGTGGACCGGTGTCCCCGGTGACCTCGCCGCCGCCGTCCGCCTGGCGGGCCGGTGGGGCCGGGCGACGCCGGTGGTGGAGGCCCGCCCCGCCTGGGTTCCCTGGACCCGCCTCACCCCGGCCGGTCCCGCCTACGCGCCGGTCGTCGTGTCCACCCCGGACCTGGACGGCCCCGCCCGGGCCCGCACCCCGGCGCGGCCGGTGCTGGTGGCGCCCCCGGCGGCGGTGGCGGAGCTGACCGCCCGGCTCGACCACGTCGGCCCGGTGGTCCTGCGCCTGGCCGCCGCCGAGGTCTCGGGGCACCGGGGGAGGGCGGCCGTGCTGTTCGACCCGCACCTGGGCTACTTCGCGGGCCGCTCACCGGTCTGCGGCCACTGGCACGTGCTGTGGCGCTGCTTCCACGTCACCGCGACCGGCGGTGCCCTCGTCGTCACGGCGCTGCGCAGGCGGCGGCCCACGCTGTCGCGGATCGCCGTCCCGGCCGGGGACTTCGCCCGCGTGGACCTGTGCCGCAGGCACCGGACCCCGGTCCTGCTCAGCGATCCAGCGCCGTGAGGGTGGCCGCGCGCAGCGGGCGGGCGCGGGTGCGCAGGTAGGCGTCGAGGGCGGCGGTGACCTCGGTGTCGTCGAAGGACCGCAGCAGGACCTTGCAGCCGGGGCCGCCGTCGGTGCCGAACAGGGCGGTGCGCAGCGCGCTCGCCTGCTCGCGGTCCAGCGGCCCGCCCTCGGCCCACGCGGCGCCGGCCTTCTCGACCTCGTCGAGCGGCGGGTGGTCGGCGGTCTCGGCGCTGATGACCCAGCACAGGTCGCGGGCGTCGCGGGCCAGCCAGCGGCGGGCGTGCTCGACGCGCTCGGCCAGGCCGGGGGCGGCGGGGAACGAGGCGGTGACCCGGTCGGCGCGGTAGCAGGACTCGTGCAGCCTGCCGACGACCGCCGAGACGCCGGGCAGGCCGGGGGACTCGGCGCGGTCGAAGCGGGTGTGCAGTTCCTTGTAGGCGGCGCGGTCCAGGACCGGGCGGTCGAGCAGGCGCGCGGCGTGGGTGCGCGCCCAGGCCAGGACCGGTGGGGCGAGGACGGCCGCGTGCGGGTCGACCGGTTCGGCGGGCACCGGCGGTGGTTCGTCCAACACGGACAGGTCACCCGTGGTGACCACGGCGGTGCACGCGGTGCACCAGTAGCTCACCCGGCGGCGGCTCAGGCGGTGCACCACTGTGGACGAGCGGCTGCCGCACTGGGCGCAGGTGGCCGACGCGGTGTCGCGGTCCGGGGAGCGGCCGAGGGTGACGGCCACCCGGCGCAGCAGCGCCCGCGCCCGGCTCACCGGCCCACCACCACGAAGTTCGGCACGGTGCGCGCGCCGAACCGCTCCTTGATGTGCGTCATCCCCTTGCCCGGCAGCAGCGCGCGGCGACCGGAGGTGATCGCCAGCTCCACCATGGCCACGTAGTGGTCGAAGTACAGGTTCGGCCGACCGCCCTCGGTGCGGTCCCGGATGCCCCAGTAGCTCATGACCAGCTCCGCGCCCGTGTCGTGCACCGTCGACACGGCCAGCAGGTCCGAGCCCGCGCGGTAGGCGGTGAACCGGGTCGACGGGTCGTCGTTGAGCAGGGTGAAGTAGCGCTCCGGGATCGGCGGCCGGACCACACCGGGCGAGCGGTGGCGGTCGCGGACCTGGTTGACCAGCCGGGCGGCCTGCCCGGCCGGGACGGCGGCGGCCACCTCGCGGCGCACCGCGGTGTCCTCGGCGACGGTGGCCCGGATCTTGCGAAGCTGCGAGCGCCACTTCGGCGGCAGCACCCGCAGGTAGTCCGCCACCGCGGTCCACTCGACGTCGAGCACCGTGTCGGGGGAGACCGCGATCGCCCCGCGGAACCGGCCGGACACAGCGGGCACCACGTCCTCGGTGACGTGCCGGTAGCAGAAACCCGCGACCCGCCAACGGAAGCGGGCGCGCACCGCCGACTCGAACGCCACCACCGCCGCCCGCCTGCCCGCCGCGTCCAGCGACCGGGCGAACCGGTACCCGGCGACCGACGCGGGTGCCAGGCGGCACTCGAACACCCCCGCCACCGGCACCGCCCCCGGCCGGGCGAACCGGCGGACGTCGGTCGGCCCCTGGAACCGACCGTGGAACAGCGCCACCGGCTCCGACCCGTCCGACACCACGCCCAGCACGGTCGGTGCCTGCGCGGCCCAGGCGGCGGTGACCAGCAGCGCCGAGCGCCACAGCGCGGGGGCGCCGGTCGCGGCGACCAGCCCGTCCCAGGCGTCGGGGACCGGGTCGACCAGCGGGTCGAGGAGTACCGCGTGCACCGGACCGCCCTCCAGGAGACCTTCTCGCGGAACCGGCCCGCGGCTACGCTCACCGCGCCCCCGCCCGCGCGGCCCACACTCTCCCGGAGGCGCACCGTGGATGTCCAGGACCCGAACACCGGCGAGACGGCCGACCGGGCGATCGAGCGCCACCTCGGCGCGGTCGTCGCCCGCGACCTGGAGGCCTATCGGGCCACCGTGCACCCGGACGTCACGGTGATCATCCCCAGCGGCGACATGCTGTCCGGGGCCGACGAGGTGGTCGGGTTCCACCGCGAGTGGTTCGCCGGTGGTGACTGGACGTACACAGTGGACCACCGTCGGTCAACCGCCACGGAGGCGACCGCGACCGCGGTGGTGGACGTGACCTACGTCGGCGGACCCGGCGCCGAGCCGTCCCGGTTCCGGATGGGGCTCACCTTCACCCGGGTCGGCGGCGCCTGGCTGCTCATCCACGACCAGTGCACCGTGCTCCGCTCGGAGTAACGCGGCGACAAAAGCCCCATCTGGCAAAGATCTGTTTAAGAAGAACCTTTTCCCCTGGTCGGCCCGGGGTTATAGTCCCGATCACTTCTCGTCCGCTCCCAACCCGGGTGTGCCACCGATTCCGGCTCCGGTGGTCTTTTCGCCGTGCCCGGGCCGCGCGGCGCGAGTCGTCCGGCCCCCGTCGTCCCGATCGGGGCCCAGGGGGTCTCAACCAGGCGTGACCACGGCTGGTGGCGGGTTCTAGGGAAGGGTCTTCGATGGGAAATCCGGTCCTCATCACGGGGGTGGCGGGCTTTCTGGGCAGCCATTTGGCCGATGACCTGCTCGGCCGGGGTTACTCCGTTCGCGGCATCGACAACATGATGGACGGATTCAAGGAGAACATTCCCGAGGGCGTCGATTTCCACGAACTCGACTGCCGCGACGCCCTCGACCTCGACCACCTCTTCGACGGGGTGGAACTGGTCTACCACTGCGCAGCCGCCCCGTACGAGGGCCTGTCGGTGTTCGCCCCCTACCTGGTCCACGAGCACACGACCAGCGCCACCGTGGCCATGCTGTCGGCCTCGGTGCGCGCGGGGGTGCGCCGGTTCGTGCACTGCTCGTCGATGTCGCGCTACGGCAAGCTGGTCCCGCCGTTCACCGAGGACATGACCCCCGAGCCGCTGACCCCGTACGGCATCGCCAAGTACGCCGCCGACCTCCAGGTGCGCGCGATCGCCGGGGTGCACGGGATGGAGTGGAACATCGCGGTGCCGCACAACATCATCGGCACCCGGCAGCGCTTCGACGACCCGTACCGCAACGTCGCCGCCATCATGATCAACCGGGTGCTGCGCGGGCTGCCGCCGGTGGTCTACGGCGACGGCAGCCAGTTGCGCTGCTTCAGCTTCGTCGGCGACGTGCTGTCCTGCCTGACCCGGCTGGGCACCGACCCCGGCATCACCGGTGAGGTCGTCAACGTCGGCCCGGACGAGGGCGAGGTGAGCGTGCTGGAGCTGGCCGAGCTGATCTGCGAGATCATCGGCGTGCCGTGCGACCCGGTCTTCATGCCCGCCCGGCCGCTGGAGGTCCACCACGCCACGTGCAGCTCGGACAAGGCGCGCGGGCTGCTGGACTACCGCACCGAGGTCGGCCTGCGCGAGGGGCTGACCGGCATGGTCGAGTGGATCGCCGCGACCGGCCCCAAGGACTTCAACTACAACCTGGACCTGGAGATCGTCAACGAGCTGACGCCGGAGACCTGGTCGCGGAGGCTGATGTGACGGGCAGAGCGATCAACACCGCGACCGCGACCGGGCTCACCGCGATCATCCCCTGCTACAACGAGGGCGCGCAGGTCGAGGTGGCGCACGCGGCGGTGTGCGCGGCCCTGGACCCGGTGGGGGACCTGGAGGTCCTGTTCATCGACGACGGCAGCTCCGACGACACCCTGGCCCGGATCAAGGCCGTCGCCGCCCGCGACCCCCGGGTGCGCTACGTGTCCTTCGCCCGCAACTTCGGCCTGCCCGCCGCGGTCACCGCGGGCTTCCGGTACGCGGGCAAGCCGTGGGCGGTGCAGCTCGACGCCGACCTCCAGTTCCCGGCGGAGGAGACCTGGGCGCTGCTGGACAAGGCGGCCGAGGGCTACGACGTGGTCTTCGGCGTGCGCCGCGACCGCAAGGACAACTGGTTGCGCCGGGTCGGCGCGGCGGGCACCCACCGGGTCGCCCGGGGGTTGCTGGGCATCGAGGTGCCGCAGGGTGCCAGCTCGTTCCGGGTGGTGCGCACCGCGGTCGGGCGGACCATCGTGGACCTGCCCACGGCGAACTCGCACTTCGTGGCGAAGGCCCCGCAGGTCGGTGCGCGCTACACCAGCGTCCCGGTGGCGCACCGGGACCGGACGGCGGGCACGTCGAAGTTCCGCTTCGGCCGCCTCGCCGGGGACGCCTTCGAGCTGCTGCTGGGCTTCTCCTGGCGTCCGCTGAACATCATGTACGGGGTCGCGGGCGTGGCCGCCCCCGCCGCGCTCCTGCTGGCCCTCCTCGGCGTGTTCGGTTTGGTGGCGCACTCGGTCCTGCTGGCGGTGGTCACGCTGGTGACCGCGCTGGGGCTGGCCTCCACCGCCCTGGTCGGCCGCTACCTGCACCGGCGGATGCTCGATGCCCGCCCGCGCAGGCACTACTACGTCAGGGAGGCCACTGTGGACATCGACCCGGCGGACATGGTCGACGGCGGCGCCACCCCGGTGCCGCCGCCCACCCGCGCCGAGCCGGTGCTGGTGGTGCTCGGCGCCGGTGAGGAGCAGGTCGTGCTCTACCGGGAGGCGCGCCGCCGCGGGCTGCGGACCGTCGCGGTGGACATGCGCGCGGACCGGCCGGGCATCGCGCTGGCCGACGAATTCCTCCCGCTGTCCACGACGGACCACGACGCCATCGCCGCCGCGCTCGCGGGCAGGCCGGTCGCCGGGGTCGTCTCCACCGCGGCCGACACCTGCCTGGAGTCCTGGCAGGTGCTCTCCGAGCGGTTCGCCACCCCGTGGCGCTACCCGGCGGCGGCCGTCGCCGCGTCGATGGACAAGTCGGCGTTCCACCGGCTGGCCGCCGCGGCGGGCGTGGCGACCTACCGCTGGGCGCAGTCCGACGACCTCGCCGAGCTGGCCGCGACCGTCGCCGACTTCCGGTTCCCCGTGGTGGTCAAGCCCACCGACGCCTCCGGCTGCCGCGGCGTGCTGCGCGTCGACGGGCGGGCGGACCTGGGTCCGGCGCTGGCCAACGCGGCGGTCTTCTCCCCGTCGGGGCAGGTGATCGTGGAGGAGTTCCTGGCGGGGCGCAACTTCACCGTCAACGTGTTCCTGCGCGGTGGCGCGGTCGGCTGGTCGCTGATCACCGAGAAGCGGATCGACCCCGGCCCGCGCTTCCTCATCCTCGGCCACCAGGCGCCCGCGGTGCTGGACCCGGCGGTGGAGCGCGCGCTGCTCGACGAGGCCGCCGCCCTGTGCGCGGCGATGGACCTGCCCGACGGCCCGGCGAACTTCGACGTGGTGCTGAGCCCCGACGGCACCCGGTACGTGCTGGAGGTCGGTGCCCGGCTCAGCGGCAACGGCCTGCCCGGGCTCGCCGCCGCCGTGTCCGGTGTGGACATTGTCGGAGCGCTGCTGGACCTGGTGCTGGGCGAGCCGTTCGGGTTCGACCCGGCGCCGCCGCGGCCGACGCTGCTGCACGTGCTGACCTCACCGCTGGACGTGCCGGGCGAGGTGGTGGCCGTCGGGGACCTCGACGCGGTGCGCGCGCTGCCCGCGGTGGCCGGGGTGGACCTGTTCGTCGGACCGGGCGACCGGGTGCTGCCGTTCACCGAGGCGGGCCGCAAGCTGGGCTGGCTGGTCGTGTCCGCCGACGAACCGGCCGGGCTCGACGCCGCGCTGGCCGGGGCGCTGGCGGCGCTGGACCTGGTCGTCGCCCCGGTGCCCGAGCCGGTCACCCCGGCCACCGTGGCCGTCGTCGTCCCGGCGCAAGCGGTCGACGCGCCGTCCGGCCGCGTGCTGGGAGCCGGTGACAAGGCGCCGGTGTAGCGGTCAGAAGACCTCGTAGCCCGGGGTCATCAGGCCGTCCGGGTCGTGCGCGGCGCGTGCTCCGGCGAGGGCGGGGAAGCGCTCGCCGAAGTGCGCGGCCCAGTCGGCCGGGCTCATCGGCAGGGCGCTGACCGGGTAGAGCACGCCGCCCGCCGCGCGGACCAGCTCGTAGGCCGCGCGGTTGTCCGCGACCAGCCGCCGCGCGGTCTCCGCGTCGCCCGCCGGGAAGCGCAGCAGGTTGAGCGCGAAGAGGTCCCCGCCGCCCGGGGTGCGCACCAGCGGGGTCGCGATGGCGCCCGCGCGGATCGGCGACAGCGCGACCCGGCCGAACCGCCCCAGGTCGGCCGGGTCGGTCCGGTCCAGCAGCCGGGGGAGCACGTCGTCGGCGGCGGCGTCACCGAGGAACGTGGTCAGCCACGGGTGCGGGTTCCCCCACGCCCCCAGCCCGCGCAGCGCCGTCTCCAGCGGCTCCAGCCGCGAGAGCAGTTCGGCGTGGGTGACGGTGCAGGTCTGCACGGTGCCCTCGATGCCGTCCAGGGCGTCATCGGCCTTGTCGGAGAACAGCTCCGCGCCCTCCAGCGTGTACTTCCAGCCGTCGGGGGTCGGCAGGATTGCGCCCTGCAGGTGGTCCCAGCGGCCGTCGGCCAGCAGCACCCGCGCGTCGGCGAGCATGGTGGGCAGGTCCGGGCAGGTGATCGTGTGGCGGCGGGCGTGCGCGGGGGCCTCGACCAGCCCGAGCGTCACCTCGGTGACCACCCCGACCTGGCCGAGGCCGCCGCGCACCGCGTCGAACAGCTCCGGGGACTCGGTGGGCGAGCAGGTGCGCACCTCGCCCGCGCCGGTCACCACCTCCAACCCCAGGACGTGGTCGCTGGTGACCCCGAGGGCGTGGGTGGTCCCGCCGACCCCGCCGACGACGACCGTGCCGCCCACCGTCAGGTCCAGGTAGTCGGGCAGCACCGGGGGCAGCAGGCCGCGCGGCAGGGTCTCCTCGACGACCGCGCGCCAGGTGGCCCCCGCCGCGACCGTGACCCGCCCGTCCCGGGGTGCCTCGACCCGGCGCAGGGCGGTCACGTCCACGACCACCCCGCCGTCCACCTGGGACCGGCCGTAGACCGAGTGCCCCGCGCCCCGCGCGGCCAGCCGGAGCCCGTCCGCCCGGGCGCCGGTGACGGCCGCCACCACGTCCTCGGTGCGCTCCGCGCGCACCACGCGCGCCGGTGTGCGGTGGACCAGGTGGCCGAAGTCGTCGTCCGGTGTGCTCACGGTGCCCTCCCCGGGCGGTTTCCCGCATGGTCATCCACGATCCTCACCGGACCGTGCCCTTTGTCGTCCCATTGTGCGAGCATCCGGTCGCAAGTGTGAGCGAGGAGGACGCCGTGCTGCCCGGTTCCGCGTTGCTGGTGCTCGACCTGATGAACGACCTGGTCCACCCCGACGGCAAGAAGGCCGGGGAGGGCTACCACCGCGCCGTCGACGGGCGCGGCGTCCTCGACCGCGCCGCCACCGCCGTCGAGCGCGCCAGGGCGGCGGGCATCCCGGTGGTCTACGTCGTGATCGGCTTCGAACCCGGCTACGCCGACTGGCCCGCCGCCTCGCCGCTGTTCCGCGCCCGCACCGACGACGACAAGCCCACGCTGGGCACCTGGGGCACCACCGTGCACGACCGGGTCGCGCCGCGCCCGGGTGAGCCGGTCGTGGTCAAGCGCCGGGTGAGCCCGTTCCACGGCACCCACCTGGACCTGCTGCTGCGCGGGCTCGGCGTCGACACCGTGCTGCTGACCGGGGTCGCCACCGAACTGGTCGTGCTCTCGGCCGCCCGCGAGGCGCACGACCGCGACTACCGCGTGCGGGTCCTGGCCGACGCCACCGCCACCGGCGACCCGGACGTGCACGAGTGGGCGCTGCGCATCATCGCCCGCACCGCCGAGGTCACCACGGTCGACGCCGCACTGCCCCCGGCCGACGCGCGCTGAGCGGGGCACGGTCAGGTCCCGCCCTTGAGCACGTGCGCGGCGATCGCGTCGGCGTCGTGCACCAGGTCCCCCCACAGGCCCGGGCGGTTGCTGCCCACCTGCATGAACCACCGGGTGTGCTCGGTGGGGATGCCGACCACGTGCAGCCCGGTGTGCGCGCGGCCGTCGCGGTCCACCGGGTGGTACGGGCTCGTCGTCACCGCCACGCCCCCGGTGCGGAAGTCCCCGTTGGCGTAGGCGGTCCAAATGCCGCGCTCGCGCAGCCGCCTGGTCAGCGGGCTCAGGTCCCGGTCCAGATCGGGGGAGGGGATGCGGGCGTCGACCACCACGTCGACGTGCACCGCCGCGCCGCCGACCACCGGTGAGGACACCACGAACCGGCCCGCCCCCGGGTCCGGGTCGAACCGGGCCGCCGGGCCGATCACCCGCAGCACCCCCGCCTCCAGCAGCGCCAGCACCTGCCGCAGCCGCACCGGCGGCGGCCCGGCGGCCAGGAACGCGCTGCGCGGGCCGTACCAGTCGATCAGGTCCTCGCGGTGCGAGCGCGGGGTCAGGCCGGAGAAGTCCGCCAGCCGCATGATCATGCCCCGGCAGTCGCGCAGCACGTCCATCGCCGCCTTGTGCGGGGAGTCGACGTTGCCCAGCTCGGCCTCGGCCAGGTCGGCGGCCACCGCCCCGGTCAGCGCCGCGTCGAACTCGGCCCGGTCGGCGAAGGTGCGGCCGGAGAACGGGCGGGCCAGCGCGTCCAGGTCGGCCTTGTCCACCAGCACCCCGTGCACCGCCGCCATCGCGGTCACGTCCGGCGGCACCGCCGGGTCGGCCAGTCCCTCGACGGCGCGGGCCACGGCGTGGGTGAAGGCGACCCCGGCCTCCTCCCCGTCGCGCAGCCGCAACCGGGTCGCGCAGCCGACCAGGTCCACCTCGGCCAGCAGCCAGGGCAGCACGTCGCGGCGGAAGTCCAGCGGCCCCGACGGCACCCGGGCGCGGATGTTGTCCTGGGTGAACAGCGTCGGCCGGTAGGCGAACCTCGGCGGCTTCTGGTTGCGCCCGCGAGCGGGCAGCGGCATCCCGCTGCGCGACCCGGCCACCACCACCGGTTCGCGGCCGGAGGGCAGGTAGCGCAACCGGTCGCCGTCCGGCACGAACCGCCCGCCCCGGCCCAGGGTGAACGCGGCCAGCACGTCGTAGAACGACAGCCCCAGCCCGATCACCCCGACCGGGGTTCCCGGGGCGATGTCGGCCAGCGGCATGTCCGCGGCGGAGTCGCCGCGCAGGTAGCGCGGGCCCACCCGGTCGGCGGCGAAGTCGGCCAGCGCCTTCTCCCGGCCGGTCAGCTCCGGCACGGTGTGCCCGGTGGTCAGCACCACCTGGTCGGCGCGCAGGTCCTCGCCGGTGGACAGCCGCAGCAGGTAGCCGTCGCCGTCCGGGCCGATGTCCTCCACCGCGGCGCGCACCCGCAGCAGCCGCACCCCGCGCGGCAGGTTCTGCTCCACCGCGTCCAGCAGGAAACGGGTGTAGCGGCCGTAGTCCGCGCGCGAGGCGTACCCGTCCGGGCTGGCGTTCTCCGGGTCCACCCCGGCCCACCACTCGTACAGCGACGGCCCCGCGCCCGCCCGCACCGGGCCCTCGTCCGGCACCCCGGAGAACGCCGACACCATGCCCGCCACGGTGTTCATCAGGTACCACCCGGGCTGATCCGTCCGGTAGACCCGGCCCGCGCCCACCTCGACGGCGTCGATCAGGTGGATGTCGACCAGCCGGTCGGTCTGCTCCTCGGCCAGCCTGGCCGCCATCCGCTCGACGGTGATCAGCCCGCGCGGGCCGCTGCCCACCACGGCGACGGTCTGCGCGCGCCGCGCGCCCTGCTCGTTGCGCATCATCAGTCCCCGACGCGCCCGACCACGCCGTCGACCCAGCGGTCGGCGTGCGCGGCGGCCGCCGCCTCGTCGCGGAAGGCGTAGGTCTTGAGCAGCCACCGGGTCGCGGCCAGCTCCGGGTCGGTGATCTCCAGGTGCTCGCGGCTGTGCAGCCCGTCCTGGTTGGCGAAGGTGAACAGGTCGCCGGTGAGGATGCGGTGCCTGCTCTTGTCCGCGCGCACCAACGCGTCCTTGAGGGCGATCAGCGCGTCCTTCGCCTCCGGCGGCGCGTCCGGCGCGACGGTCGTGTGCGTGTCCACGTAGCGCACGGTGCGCTCACCGGAGAAGATCGCGTGCTTCTCCGAGACGGTCAACGCCCTGTTGTTGTCCCGCGACACCACGTCGAACGGGGTGACGAAGTGCTCCTGCCGCAACGTTTCCAAGTGCTCCCCGACGTAGGCGCGCAGGGCGTCGCCGCTGACGAAACCGGTGTAGGTGACCTCGCTGTCCGGGCAGCGCATCCCCAGCAGGGTGATGTGGTCGGCGCGCACCGGGTGCGCGGCGCGGTCGTTGTGGAACGCCAGCTCGCCGTCGCTGTAGCCGGTCTGCTTGCCCCGGTAGCGGGTGATGGCGATGACGTCGACGTAGAAGTCGCCGTTGAACCGGGTCGCGTACGACAGCAGCGGCGTGGCGGTGAGCTGCCCGAACAGCTCCAGGAACGCCTCGCCGATGAAGGTCTTCTTCCGCGCGTACTTGTCGGTCAGCGGGTCGTCCTGGTCCAGCAGCGGGATGTCCGGGTCGAGCGGGCAGTTGCGCAGCGCGTGCGCGTGCACCCCCGCCGCGCGTTCGGCCCGCACCCGCTCGGCGACGCCCAGCAGCACCGGCGGCACCTCCCCGCGCTCCACCAGCCCGGCCACCCCGGCAGCGAACGCGGGCCGGTCGGCGTACGGGTCGGCGCGGACGGACCCCAGGGCGGTGCGAAGCGAGTTCCGCTCAGCTTCGGTGAACACGTGCACGGGCAACATCGATGGATCACTCTCTCGGCATGGGACAGGTGTGCGGCGCTACTCCCGCGCGGCGGCGGCCAGCGACGCGCGCAACTCCGGGGTCAACCGGGCGCCGACCCGCTCGACCAACGTGCTCATCTCGTAGGCCAGCAGGCCCAGTTCGCAATCGGCCGCCGCCAGCACCGCCACGTGCGACCCCTCGCCCATGGACATCAGGAACAGGTACCCCAGCGTCATGTCCACGCTGGTCTGCACCACCCGCCCCGCGTCCAGGCACTTCGCCGCCGCCTCGGTCAGCCCGGCCAACCCGGACACGATCGCGGCCAACTGCTGCGCGTTGACCCGCGGCAACGTCTCCGACGACGCCAGCACCAACCCGTCGGAGGACACCACCAGCGCGTGCGCCGCGTCGGGCACCCTGGTCACGAACTCGGCCAGGAACCAGCCGAGGTCGTCGTGCCGGACCCCGGCCCGCGCCACCGCCGCCTCGACCCGCCGCGACCGGCCCGGCCGGGTCACCGCTCGCCCCGATCGTCGCGCCCCTCGTCCACGTCCGACCCGCGCGCCCGGCGCAGGCCCCGCTGCAGGCCCGCGAGCCGGGCCCGGGTCTCCTCGGGGGTGCGCTGCGCGGGCGCCCCGAAGCCGCCCTGCCCGTCGGCGCCGTGGTGGCCGTCCTCGGCGGACCCGCCGAAGCCACCGCGCGGACCGCCGCCGGGTGCGTGGCCGAACCCGTTGCCGTTGCCGGGTGCGTTGCTGGACCCGGCGCCGTTGCCGGGTGCGTTGCTGGACCCGGCGCCGTTGCCGGGTGTGTGGCCGGGCCTGGCGTTGTTGTCGGGTGTGTGGTTGAACCCGTTGCCGTTGCCGGGTGCGTTGCCGGACCTGGCGCCGTTGCCGAGTGGGTGGCCGGATTCGGTGCGGTTGTCGGGTGTGCGGTCCGACCCGCTGCGGTTGCCGGGGGTGCGGCCGGGTCCGCTGCCGTTGCCGGGTGCGTGGTCGGAGCCGCCGCCGTTCCCGGCGGTGCCGTGGGCGCCGTTCGCGGCACCGGGGCCTGCCGGGTGGGTGCCCGCCGCGCCGTTGCCGAGGTCACCGCTGAGGCTGTTGCCCCGTGAACCGCGCCCGCTGTCGGAGTTGTTCCCGGCACCGTTCCCGGTGCCTGCGCTGAACCCGTTGCCGGTCGGGTCGGCGCTGTCGGAGCCCGCGCGGCGGCCGCGCCCGCTCTCGGCGGGGGCTTCGGGTGCGCCGCCGTTCCCGGCGCCTGCCTGCTTGCCGTTGCCGGTCGCGCCCGGGGTCGGGCGCTGGGTGGGCAGGCCGTGCGGGGGTGTGGCGGGGCGCGGGTCGGACCCGGTGGCGCCGGGGCGGTCGGTGGCGGGGATGCGGTGGGTTCCCGTGCCGCCCGGCGCGCGGTTCGGGGCGGGGCGCTGGGCGGGGAGGCCCTGTGGCGGGGTGCCGGTGCGCTCGGCGGTGCCGCGCGGCCCGGAGCCGCCCGCGCCGGGCCTGCTGTGCGATCCCGTGCCGTCGCCGCGGCCGTCGGCGCCGCCGTTCCGGGCGCCGGAGCCGGGGTGGCCCGGGGTGTTGTTCCCGGTGGCGTGGCCGCTGATGCTCGTCACACCGCCTCGACCGTCGCGGGTGCCCGTGTCCGGGCCGTTGTTCCCGGCACCGCCCGCACCGCCGCGGGCGCTCGGGGGTGCTCCCGTCCGGCTTTCCGCGCCGCCCGGGCCTCGGGTACCGGTGCCGTCGGCGGCGTGGGCGCTCGCGCGTGTGCCCGAACCCCGGGTGCCGTTGCCGGAGGTACCCGCGTGGTCCGTGCCCGCGGTGCGGGGACCGGTGTCGCCCGGACCGTCGCGCTCGGGGCGTGGCGACCGGGTGTCGGTGGCGTCCGTGCCGCCGGGCAGCGCGCGGGCGCCGCGTCGGGAGCCGTTGTCGTTGCTCCGGGGGCCGCCGGGGGCGCTCGCGCGGTCGGTCCGGGGCGTCGGGGTGCCGCCCGCCGGGGTCGAGGGGGAGTCCGGCTGGGGGCGGCGCGGTCCGCTCGGCGGCTGCTCACCCCGGGTGCCGCCGGTCGACGGGGTGTCGGGGAGGGTGCGGCGGGGGCGGCCCCGGGTGGCGGCGGTGCGGTCGCCGGGGGCGGCGGAGGAGCGGCGGGGCAGGGCGCCGGGGCCCTGGCCGCTGTCCGGGACGTTGTCCAGTTTGGACCGGACCGCGCGCCAGTCCTCCTCGGCCGCCGCCGGTTCCGGGGAGTCCTGGGGTTTGGGCTTGAACCAGGGGGCGTCGGGGTTGGCGCGGGCGGGCAGCAGGTTGCCCGCGAAGCCGCCCGGGGCCTGCTGGGCGGGGGACAGGGGGTCGACCACGGTGGGCAGGCCGCCGGTGGCGCCGGGGTTGGTGGGCGGGCCGCCGCGGCGGCCGGGTTTGGCCATCAGGTCCGCGGGCAGGGTGATGACCGCGGTGGTGCCCGCGTCGACGCCGCCGTGCAGGCGGACGCGGATGGCGTGGCGCTGGGCCAGGCGGGCGACGACGTAGAGGCCCATGCGGCGCGACAGCGACACGTCGAAGTCCGGCGGGTCGGCCAGGCGCTCGTTGGCCTCCTCCAGCTCCTCGTCGGTCATGCCCATGCCCTCGTCGGAGATCTGGATGGCGACCTCGCCGCTGCGCACCCTGGCCGAGCTGACCAGTACCTGGGTGTCGGGGGCGGAGAAGGTGGCCGCGTTGTCCAGCAGTTCCGCGATGAGGTGCACCAGGTCCTTGACGACCCGGCCCTGGACCAGCAGGTCGGGGACCTGCTTGACCCGCACCCTGGTGTAGTGCTCGACCTCCGACAGCGCCGACTCGACGACCTCGCCGACCGGGACCGGGCGGGCCATCCGCTTGGCCAGGCCGCTGCCGGAGAGGATCAGCAGGTTCTCGCTGTTGCGCCGCATCCGGGCGGCCAGGTGGTCCAGGACGAAGAACCGGCCGAGCTGGTCGGGGTCCTGCTCGTTCTGCTCGAGCTGGTCGAGCTCGGCGAGCTGGCGCTCGATCAGCGCCTGGCTGCGCCGGGACAGGTTGACGAAGATCGCGTTGACGTTGTCGCGCAGCACGGCCTGCTCGGTGGCCATGCGCACCGCCTGCTCGTGCACCGCGTCGAACGAGCGGGCGAGCTGGCCGATCTCCTCGCCGCCGGAGACCGCGACCGGGGCGACGGCGTTGCGGGACGCGGCGACCGGGTCCGGGTCGTCGAGGATGCGCTTGACCGTCTCCGGCAGCCGCACCCTGGCCACGTCGAGGGCCTCGCGGCGCAGCGTGCGGATCGGGGTCAGGATGGACCAGGCGATGTAGAACATCAGCCCGAGGGCCAGCACCAGCAGCGCGATCACGATGGCCGCGTCGCGGGTGGCCGCGGCGATCGCGGTGTCGGCGGCGGACTCGGCCTGCGCGCGCAGCCGGGCGATCAGGTTCGTCTCGACCGCGCGCAGCTTGTCGTTGGCCGCGACCGAGGTGTCCGACAGCATCACCACGTCGGTGTCGAGCGGGGCCACCGGGTCGGCGCTGGACAGCGCGGTCTGCGCGATCGCGCGGCGGCGGTCGACCTCCGGGCCGCTGTAGCCGTCGTTGTAGGTCTGCCGCTCGTCCGGGGTGGCGACCGCGACGAAGTCGGCGATGGCGGCGTCGAAGCCCGCGTCCACCGAGCGGGCCCGGTTCTGCACGATGCCCGCGCCGAAGGTGTTGTGCACGGCGGCGACCAGCAGCAGCGCGTCGAGCTGCGCGCCGCGCTCCTTGGCCTGCCCCAGGGTCTGCACCGCGGTGCTCACCCGGGACGGCCCGCTGTCGGAACCGGACGTCGAGATCTCCCGGCCGAGCTGCACCAGCGGGTCGATGATGGTGTTGTAGCTGCTCAGCACGGCCAGGTCCGGGTACACCGCGCCCTGGGCGAGCTGGCGCAGCGCGTCGAGCTGGCGGAGCTGGTCGAAGGCGAGCTGGTAGCGGTTGCGCTTCTCGGCGTCGGGCAGCCGCAGGCCCCCGAGCGACTGGCGCAGCGCGAACACCGCTTCGTCCGTGCGGGTGAACTGCTCGCGGATGCCCGCGTTGTCGGCCATCCCCGTGTCGCCCGCCGCCACCCGGGTGACGACCAGCGCGCGCTCGTGCTGCAACGCGTGCACGGTGGCGGTGACCTGCTGGGAGACGTCGACCTGGTCGACGATGCGCTGGTAGCCGTCGGCGTTGTCCAGCTCGGTCTGCACCCGCAGCCAGCCGAAGACGGCCGCGGTGAGCGCGGGCACCAGCAGCACCACGGTCATCTTGGTGCGCAGCCGCCAGTTCTTCGGCTGCCAGGCCCCGGTCGCCGCGGCGGGGTCGCGCCGGGGTCTGGGCCCGCGGGGCTTGGGGGCGAGGATGGCGCGCTCGCGCTCGGCGGTGGCGGGGTCGCCCGCCCGCCCGCCGTCGGGGCGCTCCTGGGTGGACCGGGTCTCGTCCTCGGCGCTCACCGGTCGCAACCCCCGGGCAGTGTCGTCTCCGGACACCTCGTCCACATAGTCCGCACTCTCCGCTGGTGGCTTCTGCTGCGCGTTCGTCCGACAAGTCGGTGGAGTCCTCCACCGTTGTCAGCGTTCAGTTACCCGGATTGCTCCGAATAAGCAAGCCGCCGATTCGGGCGCTCTCCACCGCCAGATACTGTCACGCCTCGATTTGACGAACCATCATTGGCCCGAATGGCGCAGTGCTGACCGGAAAGGAACCTGTTGTTCACTTTCGGATGTACGGTGACGCTTCGCAACTGATTCACCACCTGGGCATTCTCCCTGCACGAGCCGCATATCCGCAGCTCAGATTGTGTCGAGTGGACGTGAATGGACGGTATTCTCACGATGACCGTCGTGACTGGATGCACCCGCGCTCCACAGTTCGACGGCGTATCGATGCCGCAGCGTGATCGACAGGACTTGACAGCGGACTAAAGTCCCCTGGGCCGCGTGGAGAACGCACCCACGTTTCGGCGAGTCGATGAGTCTTCCCATGTGAGGAGCAAACGGTGGTGCAAAGCGGCGGCTCCCCCGGGCACGGTGCCCGGTCCCGCGGGCTGTTCCGGACGCTGCGGGCGGGTGCCGCGGTGACCGCGGTGGCCCTGGTGGCGTCCGGTTGCGGGCTGCTCGGCGGCTCCGACGACGCCGACGCCGGGTCGTCGACCGGCCCGGTCGAGAAGGCCACGGTCCGGGTCGCGATCATCCCGTCGACCGACATGGCGCCGCTGTGGGTGGCCAAGACCCAGGGCTACTTCACCGAGCAGGGCATCGAGGTCGAGTTCGTGACCAAGGGCGGCGGCGGTGACGTGATCACCAGCCTGCTCGGCGGCGACGTGGACTTCGCCTTCGCCAGCTACCCGCTGCTGGTGCAGGCGCAGCAGAAGGGCCGCGGCGCGACGAACATCAAGGTCGTCGCGGACGCCTCGGCGGCCAAGCCGGACACCACCGCGGTGGTGGTGGCCAAGAACTCCCCGCTGCGCAGCCCGGCCGACCTGCAGGGCAAGAAGATCGCGGTGACCTCCACCGGCAGCATGGCCGACCTGGCCGTGCTGGCGGGCATGAAGGCGGCCAAGGCCGATACCGCGGGCATCCAGTGGCAGCAGATGAAGTTCCCGGACATGCTGCCCAAGCTGGGCACCGGCGAGATCGACGCGGCGTTCCTGGTCGAGCCGTTCCTCTCCATCGCCCAGGCGCAGCTCGGGGTGTGGACGGTCTTCCAGCCCATGACCGGGCGGCTGGAGGGCATCGCGCTCAACGGCTACGCCGCGCTGGAGAAGACCACCCAGCAGTACCCCAAGACCGTCGCCGCCTTCCAGCGCGGGGTGGAGAAGGCCCACCGCGAGGCGGCCACCCGCTCCGGTGACGACGCCGTGCGCCAGGCGCTGATCCAGAACGCGAACGTCAAGCCGGAGATCGGCCCGGTGCTGCACCTGCCGGACTACCCGATCACCACCGACGTCACCCGGTTGCAGCGGGTCCCGGACCTGCTCAAGGAGTTCGGCCTGATCGCCGAGCCGTTCGACATCAAGCCGATGGTGCTGGCCACCCCCGCGGGCTGAGCGCGTGCGCGACGCCCTGCTGCGGGTCTGCGGAGCGGCCTGCGTCCTCCTGGTATGGGAGGCCGCGGGCCGCTCCGGGCTGTTCCTGGACGGGTACCTCCCCCCGCCCAGCCAGGTGTTCCCGCAGGTCGTGCACCTGCTGGGGGACCCGGAGTTCCTGCTCGGGGTCGTCGCGACCGTGCTGTCCTGGGCGATCGGGCTGCTGATCGCCACGGTGGTCGCGGTCCCGCTCGGCCTGCTGCTCGCCGCCCGCCCGCTGGCCCGCGCCGCGAGCCGGGCGGTGGTCGAGTTCCTCCGGCCCATCCCCACCGTGGCGATGGTCCCGCTGGCGGTGGTGGCCGTCGGCGGCGGACCGGAGACCAAGATCGGCCTGACCGCCTTCGCCGCGCTCTGGCCGGTCCTGTTCACCACCATGTACGCCTACGACGAGGTGGAGCCGCTGCTCGTGGACACCGCCAGGGCGTTCGGGCTCAGCCGGTCGCGGGTGGCGCTGCGGGTCGCGCTGCCCAGCGTGGCGCCGTTCGTGCTGACCGGGGTGCGGCTGTCCGCCGCGATCGCGCTGTCGGTGCTCGTCGGCGTGGAGATGCTGACCGGCACCAGCGGCGGCATCGGCGAGTTCATCCTCCTGGCCTCCAGCGGGGCCACCAGGATGGACCGGGTGCTGGCCGCGGTGGTGGTCGCCGGGGTGCTCGGGTACCTGATCAACGAGGGCCTGGAGCGGGCGCAGGTCCGCTGGTTCGGTTGGCGCGGCGCCGAGGTGGGCGCGGGATGAGCGCGACCACGGCGGTGCGGTCGCCGCGCGCCCGGTGCGGCGCGGGGGTGGCGGCGTTCGCGCTGCGCTGGGGGTTCTTCGCCGCCGTGGTCGGGGTGTGGCAGTGGGTCGCCGCCGCCGCGTACCACCCGTTCTTCCCGGCCCCGGCGGAGATCCTGGACACCGCGCTGCGCCTGTGGTTCACCGGGGGGTTCCCCACCGGGGCCGTGGTCGACGGGCCGCTGGCCAGCCTGGGCCGGGTCGTCGGCGGGTGGGCGCTGGCCTCGCTGCTCGGCGTCGCGCTCGGCACGCTGCTGGGGCTCTCGCGGTCGGCGAGCGTCGCCGCGGGGCCGGTGTTCGCGTTCTTCCGGTCGCTGCCGCTGCCCGCGCTGGTGCCGGTGTTCGTGCTGCTGACCACGTTGGGCACGCGGATGGTGTTGACCGTGGTCGTGTTCGGCGCGGTGTGGGCGGTGCTGCTGGCGACCGTGGACGGGGTGCGCTCGGTGGACCCGGTGCAGGTGGAGACCGCGCTGGTGTACCGGGTGCCGTGGTCGGTCCGGCTGTTCGGGGTGGTGCTGCCCGCCGCGCTGCCCAAGGTGTTCGCCGGGCTGCGGGTCAGCCTGTCGCAGGCGCTGGTGCTGGTGGTGGTCGCCGAGCTGTTCGCCCCGAACGGCGGGCTCGGCGCGCAACTGCGCGACGCGCAGAACAAGTTCGACTTCGCCGCCCTGTGGGCGGTCCTGGTGGTGCTGGGCGTGTTCGGCTACGCCCTCAACACCGCGTTGCTGGCCGTCGAGCGCCGCTTGCTGGGGTGGCACCGCGCGGCGGCCGGTTCCCTGGGGGGTCCGTGACCGAGCAGAACCGGTTCCCATCGAGAAGGGTTCGTTCCACGTGGACACCGACGACCTCGCCCAGCCACCCCAGGACACCGCCGCCCACCCGGGACCGGCGGACCCCGGTCCCCTGATGCCCGCCGCGGTGGACGTCATCGACTGCACGCTGCGCGACGGCGAGCAGACCCCGGGCGTCTGGTTCACCGTCGCCGAGAAGGTCGAGTTGGCCACCCTGCTCTCCGAGGCGGGGGTGCTGGTGCTCGACGCGGGCTTCCCGGCGTCCTCCGGCGCCGACGTCGAGGCCCTGCAGGGGATGCGGCAGGCGGGCATCGCCGCGGCGGTGGGCGCCACCGCCCGACCGGTGCAGCAGGACATCGCCGCGGCCCGCAAGGCCCAGGCCGACGAGGTCTTCCTGTTCATGCCCACCAGCGACCTGCGGCTGCGCGAGACGCTGGGCATCACCCGCGACCAGGCGGCGCGGATCATGCGCGCCGGGGTGGACGAGGTGCTCGGCAACGGCATGGGCCTCAACATCGTCTTCGAGGACGCCACCCGCGCCTCCCCCGAGCACATGGCCCGGCTGGTCGACGAGGTCTGCCTGCCCGGGGAGGTGTCGCGGCTGATCCTCGCCGACTCGGTGGGCTGCGCGCACCCGGGGTCGATGCGCGCGCTGGTGCGCACCCTGGCCGAGCGGCTCGACCCGGCCATCGACATCTGCGCGCACACCCACAACGACTACGGCCTGGCCACCGCCAACACCCTGGCCGCGGTGGAGGGCGGGGCCCGCGCGATCACCTGCACGGTCAACGGCATCGGCGAGCGCGCGGGCAACGCCGACCTGGCCGAGTGCCTGGCCTCGCTGACCCACCTGCACGGCGTCGAGCACGGGGTGGACGCCACCGCGCTGCCCCGCCTGTCCCGCCTCGTCGAGCGGATCAGCGGCATCCACATGGCCGCGACGAAACCGGTGACCGGCGGCAACGTCTACCGGCACGAGTCCGGGCTGCACGTGGACAGCATGCTCAAGGACGTGCGCAGCTACGAGGTGCTGCCACCGTCCTGGGTCGGCGCCGAGCGCGGGTACGTGCTGGGCAAGCACTCCGGCACCTCGCTGGTGCGCGAGGTGCTGCGCCGCACCGGCACCGCCACCGACGTCGACGACGACACCGCCCGCCGCCTGCTGGACACCGTCAAGTCCACTGTGGATGGCTGGGACAAGTCCGGGCACGACGCCGCGCACGCGGCCAAGGAGCGGTTCGTCGCCACCGCGCTGGCGGGCGTGTCCCCCGACGTCGTGGTCGCCGAGTACCACCGGATCGCGGGAGCGCAGTCGTGAGCGGGCGGACCATCTCCGACATCATCATCGACGCGCACAGCCTCGACGAGGACCGGTCGGCGCTGTTCCGCCGGGTGTCGGTGGACGCCGTGCTCGGCCACGACGCCACCACCGCCCTGCTGATCGACGACTTCGAGCGGCGTGGACTGTCCATCTGGGACAAGTCGAAGGTGCTGCTGACCAACGACCACTTCGCCCCGCCCGCCACCGCCGAACGGGCCGACATCTCCAACAAGTTCCTCGGCTGGGCGCGCGGGCTGGACATGCCGAACCTGATGCTGGACAAGGGGATCTGCCACCAGTTGCTGGTCGAGCACCGGCTGTGCCAGCCGGGCGGGCTGATCGTCGGCGCCGACAGCCACACGATCATGGCGGGCGCGGTCAACACCTGCGCCACCGGCATGGGCGCCACCGACATCCTGTTCACCCTGGCCACCGGCACCACCTGGCTGCGGCTGCCACCCACCATCGCCGTCCGCTTCACCGGCGCGCTGCCACCGGAGTCCGGTGGCCGCGACATCGTCCTGGAGCTGCTGCGGGTGCTCGGCGAGGGCGGCGCGCAGTACCGCAGCCTGGAGTTCCACGACGAGACCAGCACTCGGCTGCCGCAGGACGACCGGTTCGCCATCTCCAACATGGCGGTGGAGATCGGCGCCAAGTTCGGCGTGTTCGCCGCCGACGAGGTCACCGAGGCCCACTGCCGCGACCGCGACGGCCTGGGTCCCGGCGAACCGCTCCTGGGCACCCCGGTCCGCCCGGACGCCGACGCGGGGTACGAGCGGGTGATCGAGCTGGACCTGACCGACCTCACCGCCCGGGTGGCCAAGCCGTGGTCGCCGGGCAACGTGGTGCCGGTCGCCGAGCTGGAACCCACCGAGATCACCTCGGCGTTCCTCGGCTCCTGCGCCAGCGGGCGGCTCGCCGACATCCGCGACGCGGCCGAGGAGGTGGCGGGCAAGCGGGTCCACCCCAATGTCCGGTTCGTGGTCATCCCGGCCTCGGTCGAGGTGTTCAAGCAGGCGTTGCGCGCCGGGTACGTGGAGGTGCTGACCGAGGCGGGCGCCCAGTTCAACCACTCCAGTTGCGGGGCCTGCGGCGGCATCGACAAGGGCGTGCTCGGCGCCGCCGACGTGTGCGTGTCCAGTTCCAACCGCAACTTCCGGGGCCGGATGGGCCACTGGGACAGCCGCACCTACCTCGCGTCCCCGCGCACCGTGGCCCGCGCGGCCCTGCGCGGGGCGATCACCCCCGACCTCTACCGGGAGGCGCAGTGACCAGCGGAACCGACGGCGCGACCGGACCCGTCGAGGGCCGGGTGTGGCGCTTCGGCGACGACGTGAACACCGACGTCATCCACCCGCCCGCCTTCTACAGCCTCGACCCGGACAAGGTCCGCCGCGGCCTGTTCCACGGCTACGACCCGACCATCGCCCGCGACCTGCGTCCCGGTGACGTGTTCGTCGCCGGGCGCAACTTCGGCTGCGGTTCCAGCCGGGAGACCTCCATCCGCGCGATCAAGCTCAACGAGGTGGGGGCGGTCGTGGCGGTCGACTTCGCGCGGATCTTCTTCCGGAACGCGACCAACAACGGGCTGCCCTGCCTGACCTTCGCCCGGCCCGCCGACCTGGAGCTGGTCGAGGCGGGCACCCGGGTGGTCCTCGACCCGGTGGCGGCCACGCTGACCTGCGCGGACGGCACCGTGGTCGAGCTGGTCCCACCGGGGGAGTTCGTGCGCGAGATCTGGGCCGCGGGCGGGTTGCTCAACCTGCTGCCCACCGGGATGAGCGCGCCGGAGTCGTGAATTGCCCCGGCATTCCCGGGCGTCTCACCAATGGTGGCGAGGTCGGCATTCCCGTGATCGGCGATACGCTGATCGGGGTGGTGCATGGCGTCGCGGGCTCGGATGTGATCCAATAATGGATAGGATCTGCCCGTTTCCGCAAAAAAGGTGTGCCATGGCTCAGAAGACGATCGTGCAACTGTTCGATGATCTGGACGGTTCCCCGGGCGAGGACATTCGCCCGATCGAGTTCAGTCTCGACGGCGTGCATTACGAAATCGACCTGAACGAGGCCAACGCCGCCCGCCTCCGCGAGGAGATGGCCGAGTTCGTCAACGCCGCCCGCCGCACCGGCGGCCGGGTCCGCCGCGGCGGGGCGCCCGCCAAGGCAGTCGGCGAGGTCCGCAGCAAGGAGCAGACCAAGGCCATCCGCGACTGGGCCAGGCAGAACGGCCACGAGATCTCCGAGCGCGGCCGCATCCCGTCCGCGGTCGTGGAGGCCTTCGAGGAGGCCCACGCGGGCAAGCGGCGGCTGTCGGCGGTGTAGCTGTGCCCGGCCGCGTTCGGCGGCCGGAATGGGTCGGGGCGGGTCGGGGCGCGGGACCACCGGGTTGTCGGCCGCCGGTGTCGGCGGACCGGTGGGGCGGGCCCCGGCGCCCCCGGCGCACCCGGGTGAAACGGACGGGGTCCGGGCAATCGCGCTGCCCGTTCGACCCCACCCGGTGATACCACCGGTCGGTGTCGCTCTCGATACCGCCGGTTGATGTCCCCGTTCCCGCCGCCCGTTCGACGTGGTCCGGCGGTCGGATGGCGGTGTGCGGGTCGCGATCTGTGTTCCGCCGATCACCGGCCGTCCCCGCCGGGTTTTCCCGAGCCGCATTCACCCGCGAATTGTCCGAGTGCGCGGGTGTCCCCGGTGGACTGCTCATTCCGGGCGCGAATCCGCCGCCCTAGGCTGGTGGGCATGCTCGATCTCCTCTTGGTGGGCGGCCGGTTCACCACCCTGGACCCGGCCCGACCGCGCGCCTCGGCGCTGGGCGTGTGGCGCGGTCGCGTGGTGGGCCTCGACGAGCAGGTCACCCGCCTGCCCGCGCGCCGGGTGGTCGACCTGCGCGGCGCCGTGGTGCTGCCCGCCTTCGTCGACCCGCACGTGCACCTGGCCTGGACCGGGCTGGCCGCCGGGACCGCCTCGGTGGCCGCCGCGACCTCGGTGCCCGAACTGCTCGCCGCCGTCGGCGCCGCCGCCGCGGCCCGCCCGGCGGGGGAGTGGGTCGACGTCGTCGGCTACGACCAGCGCAGGCTCGCCCGCCACGTCACCGCCGCCGAACTGGACACCGTGGCCGCCGGTCGGCGCGTCAACCTCGTGCACGACTCCGGGCACGCCTGCGTGGTGGACTCCTCGGTGCTGGCCCTGCTGCCCACCGGGACCGCCCACCGCGACGGCCTGCTGGTGGAGGCGGGCGCGGGCCTGGTGCGCGAGCTGCGCCAGCCCTACGCGCTGAGCGAGCTGGTCGCCGCCGTCGAGCGGGCGGGCACCCAGTGCCTGGCCGAGGGGATCACGGCGGTGGCCGAGGCGGGCATCGGCGGCGGCCTCATCCGGCACAGCCCGGTCGAGCTGGACGCCTACCAGCGCGCCGAGGAGCAGGGCAGGCTGCCGCTGCGGGTGCGGCTGATGGTCGCCGGGTCGCTGCTGCGCCCGGTCGCCGCGCACGGCACCGACCACACCCCGAGGGCGATGGACCTGGGCCTGCGCACCGGCTTCGGCGGCGACCGGCTGTCGCTGGGCGCCCTCAAGGTCTTCACCGACGGCGGCATGATGGCCCGCACCGCCGCGCTCACCGAGCCGTACGTGGGCGAGGCGGGCGCGGGGGAGCTGTACGCCCCGGCCGACGAACTGCGCGCGGTGATCGTCGACGGGCACCGCGCGGGCTGGCAGCTCGCCGTGCACGCCATCGGCGACCGCGCCGTCGACGTCGCCCTGGACGCGATCGAGGCCGCGCAGACCACCCACCCGCGCCCCACCGCCCGACACCGGATCGAGCACGCGGGCCTGGTCCGCCCCGACCAGCTCCCCCGCTTCGCCACCCTGGGCGTCACCCCGGTGCTGCAACCGACCTTCCTGTGGTCCTTCGGCGACGACTACGCCCGGATCATGGGTGCCCACCGCGCCCCCTGGCTCTACAGAGGACAGTCCTTCGTGGATGAAGGGGTGCGGTTGGTCGGCAGTTCCGACCGCCCGGTCACCGTGGGCGCCCCGCTGCGCGCCATGCAGTTCCTGCTCGACCGCACCTCCGCGCTGGGCACGGTGGTCGGCCCGGCCGAGGCGGTCACCCCGGCCACCGCCGTGCACGCCTACACCACCGAGGCGGCCTGGTCGTGCCACTGGGAGGACGACCTGGGCGCGCTCACCCCCGGCTCGCTCGCGGACCTGGTGGTCCTCACCGCCGACCCGCACCACGTGCCCCCGGCGGAGATCGGCGTCCGCGCCACCGCCGTCGCGGGTGAGGTCGTGTGGGGCGAGGAACTGTTCTGAGGGGACGCGGACCGGTGACCGCCGCCCGGGGGCGGATTCCCCGACACCGAACCACCGCGCGGGGCGGAAGTGCGAAGCTGGACGGGTGTGGGACACAGCAGCCGCGCTGCGCCGGGAGTCGCTGGTTGTCGCCGTCCTCTGCGCTGTCACCGACGCGTCCACCATCCTGCTGCTGTGTCCGGCCGCCGGACACAGCGGGTGGGGGCCGCTCGCCCTGGGACTGACCGTGCTCGCCGACCTGGCGCTGGCCACCCCGGCCCGGTTCTCCGGGGTGGTGGCCGCCGCGCACGCCGCGTTGCAGGTCGCGGGGCCCGCGATGCTGGCCGGGCTGGGCCGGTACCAGGGCGCCAACGAGACCGGCCTGCTCGTCGCCGGGTACCGGGCGGGCGCCTGGCTGGGCATCCGCGAAGCGGTCGTCGTGCTCGCCGTCCTGCTGGTGGGCGCACTCGTCGGCCGCGTCGGCTTCCCCCCGTCGGAGGTGGGCGGCGACTGGCGGCTGGTGGCGCTGCACGCGCTGACCACGGTCGTCCTGCCCTGGTTGGTCGGCCGCAACACCACCGCCCGGCGCGGCCACCAGGCCGAGGTCGAGCAGCGCGAGACCAGCCGCCGCATCGAGGAGCGCGCCGCCGTCCGCCGCGCGGTCGCCGAGGAGCGCACCGCCATCGCCCGCGACCTGCACGACGTCATCTCCCACCACGTCAGCGCCATCGGCGTGCACGCGGGCGCGGCCCGCCTCGCCCTCGGCGGCCCACCCGGCCCGGTCGGCCGCTCGCTGTCGGCGGTGGAGACCGCCAGCCGCTCCGCCATGGCCGACCTCCGCCGCATGCTCGACCTCCTGCACCACGGCGACGCCGCCACCCGCCAACCCGGCCTCGACGACCTCGACGACCTGGTCCGCGTCACCCGGGCGGCGGGCCTGCCCACCCGCCTCACCACCACGGGGGTCGCCGTGGACCTGCCGCCCTCGGTCGACGTGGCCCTGCACCGCGTGGCCCAGGAGGCCCTGACCAACGCCCTGCGCCACGGCGGCGGCGAAGGCGCCGAGGTCACCCTCACCCGCACCGACACCGAAGTGGTGCTCACCATCGCCAACGACCTGCCCCCCGACGCCGCACCCCCCGGCCGCCGCCCCGCCCCCGCGCCACCCACCCGCACGGGCCGCGCGGCCCGAGCGGGCCGCGCCACCGCGGAACTGGACCACCCGGACGCCGCGCCCGCCCACGGGGGCCGGGCGGACCTCGCCCAGGTGGGCAGCGCCGCCGCGGACCCCGCCTGCCCGGACCGTGCCGACACCGCGTCCGCCCACGGGGGCCGTGGTGTCGCGGCGACCCCCGCCCACGGGGGCACCGCCGCCCCACCCGCCCGCGCACACCGAACCCCTGACGAGCCCGACGACGTACAGGTCCACCGCGGCCTGCCCGGCATCCGCCAGCGCGCCGCCCTGTTCGGCGCCTCGGTCACCTGCGGCCCCGACGGCGGCCGGTGGGTCGTGCGGGTCACCGTCCCCCTGGAGGCCAGGTGACCGTCCGCGTCCTGCTCGCCGACGACCACGCCATGTTCCGCTCGGGGATGCGCGCCGTCCTCGACACCCAGGCCGACCTGGAGTGCGTCGGCGAGGTCGGCGACGGCGCCGCCGCCGTCCGCGAGGTCGCCCGGCTGCGCCCCGACGTGGTCGTCCTCGACGTCCGGATGCCCCGGCTGGACGGCCTGTCCGCCGCCGAGGCCATTCTTGCCGCCCCCGGCAACCGCACCCGGGTCCTCGTCCTCACCACCTACGACCTCGACGAGTACATCTACCGCGCCCTCAGCCTCGGCGCCAGCGGCTTCCTGCTCAAGAGCCTGCCCCCGGAGGAGCTGGCCTCCGCCGTCCGCGTGGCCGCCCGGGGTGACGCCCTCATCGATCCCTCGGTCACCCGCAGGCTGGTCGCCCGCTTCACCGCCAGCCTCGCCCCCGCCCCCGGCCTCGCCGCCCCCGACCGCCTCACCGTCCGCGAGCAGGAGGTGCTGCTGCTGGTCGCCGACGCCCTGAGCAACGCCGAGATCGCCGCCGAACTCCACATCGGCGAGGAAACGGTCAAGACCCACGTCTCCCGCGTCCTGTCGAAACTCGGCCTGCGCGACCGCGTGCACGCCGTCGTCTACGCCCACCGGCACGGTTTGGTCCGCAGGCCCTGAGCCGGTTCCCACTCAGGCCCTGAGGGGTTGTCCCCCGAACGGGGGAGTGGGAGATCCCCTGGTGACGGGACGAAACTGTCGGTGCAGGTCGGTAGCGTGCTCGGGTGTGCGGGGATGGGTGGTCGCGGCGTTGGTGCTGCTCCTGGGTGGGGCGGCGCCCGCCGCGTGGGCCGATGGGGGGCCGGTCGGGGGCGACCTGCACGTCGCGCAGACGTTGGGGGATCGTGAGTTGACCGTGGTGGTGCGGCGGGTCGACGGGGCTCCCGCGCCGGTTTCGGTGGACGTCGTGGGGCACGTGGGGACCGCGGCGGGGGAGTTGCGGTTGCGGGTGGTTCCCGCTGGTGGGCGGGTGTTCGGTGAGACCGCTGTGCGCGTCGGCGGGCCGGGGGCCACCTCCGCCACCCTGTCGGTCGACCGGTTCGGGCCGTGGGAGTTGGAGCTCGACGACGGGGTGAACACCGCGCGCATCCCGTTCACCGTGCCCGAGCGCGTGACGCCCGCGTGGGAGCGGTTCACCTACGGCGGGTTCGTCGCCGCGGGGCTGTTCCTGTTGCTGGCGCTGGGTTTCGCGCTGCGGACGGGGGTGGGGCGCGGGACCGTGCTGGCGGTGGCGGGGTTGGTCGTGGCGGTCACCGTCGCGGTGACGGCGGCGTTGCTGTCCTCGTCGGTCCCCGTCGCCGCGCCGCCGTTGGACGGGAGTCGGCCGCCGGTCAACATGGCCGTGCGGGCGGTCGACGCGCGGGCCGGGGCGCCGGTGGCGCTGGCGGTGGACCTGACCGACGCGTCGACCGGGCGGCCGGTGGACGACCTGCGCGTGCAGCACGCCGCGTTCGTGCACCTGGTGCTGGTGAGCCCGTCCGGTGTGCTGACCCACGTGCACCCGGTGCGGGTGCGGCCGGGGCACTACGCGGCGACCTTCACCCCGGGCGAGGGCGGCCGGTTCGGGCTCTCCGCCGAGCTCTCCCGCGCCGGAGCGGGCGTCCAGGAGGTGCGGGCGACGCTCGACGTCGCGGGCGACCCCGCGGTGTCCACGGTGGTCCCGGGTGTCGGGCCCCGGCAGGCCGACGGCGCGACCGTGGACGTCTCCTCGGGGCCGCTCGTCGCCGGGCGGGCGGTGACGGTGGCAGCGGACTTCGGTGGGCCTTCCGATCTTCAACCGTGGCTGGGGATGCGCGGGCACCTGATCATCGTGGGGCCGCTGCCGCCGGACGCGCCGGTCGGTGCCGCCGCGGTGGCCGCGCCGGTGTGGGCGCACGCGCACGCCATGGTGCCGCCGACGCCCGGCGCGGTCGGCGGGGAACCGGACGAGACCGTGGCCGCCTACGACCCGAAGGTGGACTTCACCTTCACCTTCCCCCAGCCCGGCCGCTACCGGCTGTGGTTCCAGGCCGAGCGCGGCTACCGGGTGATCACCGCCCCGGCCGTGTTCGACGTCCCCGCCGACCCGGGCGGTGCGCCGTGACCCGGACCGGGAAAACCGTCTTCGCCCTCGTCGTGGTGGCCGTGCTCGCGGGCGCGGTCCTGCTGTGGCGGCTGGGTTCCGGGGACGGACCGGTCGAGTTGAGCGGCGGCACCGACAGCTACGCGCTGCGGGTGCGGTTCGACGGCCCCACCACCGTGGGGGAGAGCGCTGTGAGCATCGAGGTCGCCGACACCGCGGGCACCCCCGTGTCCGCCGACGAGGTGACCGTCGAACCGGTGATGCCCGAGATGGGGCACGCCGAACCCGCCGTGTCGGCCGCCGCCGAGGGGGTGCCCGGCCGCTACCGGGCCACCGGCGCCCGGCTGACGATGGCGGGCACCTGGGAGATCACCGTGACGGTCCGCTCGGGCGGCAAGCAGGAAGCCGCGGTGTTCCCTATCGCGGTCCGCAGTTGAGTGAGGGGTGTGCAGGCATGGCAGCAGGGGACATGACAGCGGGGATCGCGCCGGGGACCACCCGGGAGGGCGCGGCGCCGCGCACCGCGACCGGGGCGGCGACGGCGAGCCGGGGGCTGCCCACGGCGCTGGCGCTGCTCACCGGGTCGCTGCTGACCCTGGTCGGGCTGACCTGGGACGTGCAGTGGCACACCGACGTCGGCCCGGACACGTTCTTCACCCTGCCGCACCTGTTCCTGTACGCGGGCAGCGCGGTGGCGGGCCTGGCCAGCCTCGGCGCCGTGCTCGCCGCCACCGCCGGTCAGCGCGCGGGCCGCGACCCGGACCCGGTCGTCGGCGGCAGGCCGATCGCGGTGCTGCGGGTGTTCTCCGCCCCCATCGGCTACCTGGTCGCGGGTTGCGGCGCCGCGTCGTTCCTGCTCTACGGGCTGTGGGACCAGTGGTGGCACGGGCTCTACGGCTTCGACGCGGTGATCGACTCGCCGCCGCACATCGGGCTGCTGCTGTCGGTGATGGCCACCCTGGTGGGCACCGTGATGGTGTTCGCCGCGGCGTACCGGCAGACCTGGGGCCGGGTCGGCACCGTCACCTCGCTGGGCATCCTCGCCGCGTTCAGCACGATCGTCGTGCTGGGCTTCAGCAACGTCGGCGGGCCGGTCGACGCGGTCAGCGCCGCGCTGTCCTGGCTGATGGTCGTGCTCGTGGTCACCGCGGTCGGGTTCGCCCGCAAGCCGGGCCTCGCCGTCGCCCTGGCCGTCGCGCTGGGGATCATCCAGGCCGTGGGCTGGTGGTTCTCCCCGTGGGCCACGCACGTCTACGCCGACGCGGTCGGCCTGCCGATCCGCGACTACATCCGGGGTGTGCCGGTCATGCCCGCGCTGATGCCGATGGGTCTGGTCCTGGTGGCCGCGCTGGTCGAGGTGTTCGCCGTGGCCGCCCGGCGGGGCAACCGCAGGCTGCCCGCGGTGGCCGGTGCCCTCGCGGGTGGGCTGGTCGCCGGGTTCCAGGGCGTGCAGAACGCCTGGGTCTACGGCTACGCCGTGCCGCCGGTCGGCGACCTGGCGCCCACCGTCGTCGCGGGTGTGGTGCTGGGGCTGCTCGCCGGGTTCGTCGGCTGGCGCTTCGGCCGGATGCTGCGCCTCGTCGACCCCGGGAAGGCCTGATCATGCGCCGGATCATCACCGTCCTCACCGCCGTCCTCGGGCTCGTGCTGGCCACCGCGCCGCTCGCGCAGGCCTACGAGCCGGTCAACGTCGTGCACACCGAACGCGTCCAGGTCGGCCCGTACGCCCTCGACGTCGGGTTCAGCGCCTGGCCGGTGCGCGCCATGCAGTCGCTGGACTGGACGTTCGCGCCGGTCGGCGGCATCGCCGACAAGTCCGGCACCCTGTCGATGACCGCCCCCGACCAGGGCAAGGAGGCCCGGCAGCGGCCGATGGCCCGGCACCCGCGCAAGCTGGAGGTCTGGGGCCTGGACATCAAGTCCCTGGACTCGCCGGGCAACTGGACCATCCGGTTCCGCGTCGACGGCCCGCAGGGGCCCGGGGAGGGCGCGCTGACCTCCCTGAACGTGCTCGACCAGCCCGGCCCGCCGATGGCGCTGAGCTGGTCGTTGAGCACCCTGCCGCTCGTCGGGCTGGTGGCTTTCCTGGCCGTCGCGTGGCGCCGCACCAGGTTGGTGGCACAATGAGCGCACTTGTTCGTTTATGGGTGGCGCGCGGTGGTCCCGGTTCCAGGGGTCCGCGCCGGTTGACGTGATGCGGTGGGTGAAGTGGCGACAGGCACAGTGGTGAAGTTCGACCAGGTTCGCGGGTACGGGTTCGTGGCCAACGACGCGGGTGGGGACGACATCTTCCTGCACGTGAACGACCTCGAGTTCGACAAGCACCTGATCAACGCGGGTTCGGTGGTCGAGTTCGAGGTGGAGGACAGCCCGCGCGGCCCGAAGGCGTTCGGCGTGAGCCTGGTCCGCCGCCCCGACACCGCCCCGAGCACCCCCCGCATCTCCACGGCCGCCGACGGCGACGAGGTCCTGTGCGACTTCATCCCGGCGAGCGAGTTCTCCGCCGAGGTCACCGAGGCCCTGCTCGGCTCGGTCGGCTCCCTCACCGGCGACCAGCTCGTCGCGGTCCGCCGAGCCATGATCAAGCTCGCCGAGGGCCACGGCTGGCTCGGCGACTGACGGTGCGGGTGGAGGCCCTGCTGGTCTCCCCCGTCCACGCCTACGAGGGCCGACCCACCGAGCCACCGCGCCCGGACCCGGCCCCGCTGTCGGTCCCCCGGGCCGAGGTGCACGCGCACCTCGGCCTGGTGGGCGACCGCTACCACAACCGCGAAGCCCACCGCCAAGCCTCGGTGACGGTGTTCTCGGCGGACGCCCTGGACGAGGTGGCGGCCGAATTGGGCCTGCCCCACCTGCCGGTGGAGAAGACCCGCCGCAACATCATCCTGCGCGGCTTCCCGGTCGACGACTTGGCGGCCACCCGCGAGCGGGAGGGTGCGGTGTTCAGCCTCGACACCGGCTCCGGCCCCATCCGCTTCCAGGCCCACCGCCCCGCGCACCCCTGCCGGTGGATGGACACGCAACTGGCCCCCGGCGCCTTCAAGGCACTGCGCGGCCGGGGCGGAGTCCGTTGCGCCCCACTGGATTCCGGCTTCCTCACCCCCGGCCCGGCCACCCTGCTCGTCCCCTGACCCGCCCGCCTGCCACCCGCGCTTCGGCACGACGCCGGGTCGTGCCCGGCGGCCTGTCGTCAGGCACCTCCGGTGAGGGGCAGCAGGTCGCGCAGGATCGTGGTGGTCTCCCGTTCGGGGTGGGCGAGTGCGCGCAGCTCGGCCAGCAGCGCCGTGGTGGCGCCGGTGGAATCCGCGCGCTCCAGGACGATGCTGGTCGTGTGGTGTTCGATGTGGACGACCGGCGGGAAGTTGTCGATCTCCAGCACCCGGAACGCGGACTGGCGCGGAGCGGCGCGCGGCAGGACCCGGACCCGCTGCGGCTCGGCGAGCAGGTGCCGCACCTGCGCGCGCCGCACCTCACCCGGCAGGTCGTGGTCGTCGAGGACCCGCGCGGGCACCAGGTACACGCACTTGCGCCGGGTGTCCGGCTCCGAGCGTTCGAGTTCCCGGGGCTGCCGCGTGGCGCGGTGGTAGGCGGGGGTGCGCAGCGCCGCCGGGAGCAGGGCAGGCTCGTAGGTGGTGATGGTGGTGGCCAGGGCTTCGAGGTCGCGCACCGGGTCCGGCCCGTCGTGGCCGTGGCGGATGATCCAGTCGGTCCGGTCGGCGGTCGCGGCCAGGCGGTAGAGCACCTGCCGGTGGTCGGGCCGGATGTCCAGCAGCGCGCACAGCCCACCGATCTCCAGCGCGGTCGGCACCCGGCGCCCGGTCATCACCCGGTTCACCATCGCCGCGCTCATCGACATCTCCCCGGCCAGCTTCCGGGTGGTGTACCCGCGCCCGCGGCGGGCGGTGTCGAGCCTGCGCGCCAGGATGAGCCCACGCAGGGTCTTCGCCCGGATGGTGTCGGTGTCGGATCGCGGCCGGTCGGGGAGCGCGGTCACCGTGGTGCCCTGGGCCGAATTCTGTTTCACGGGGTGGATTCCCGAATCGGGACCTATCCGCATGTCGTCACCTGTTTCTGACGTTGACCACTGCATCGGTTGTGCTCGGGGAGAAACGTTTTTGCCCGCCTGCGAGTACCGAGCGTATGGTCTTGACCGCAGTGACAGAAAGTCGTGCGAGGAATCGCTGATCGGGGGAGTGGAATGGGTGGTAAACACCGGCCCGGAACGCCGCGCGATCGGGCCCTGGGAGCGGAGCTGCGTGCGATCCGGGAGCGGGCCGAACTGAGCCTGGCGCAGGTGGCCGGGGCCATCCAGTGGAACGTCTCCACGCTGAGCAGGCTGGAACGCGGGCAGCGGCACATCTCGCCGGAAGCCGTCATGGGCCTGGCCGTGGTCTACAGGCTGCCACTGGAACGGCGGGACGAACTGGTCGCCCGCGCCAAGGAACCCGCCACGCTGGGCTGGTGGGACCGCCCACCCGCAGGCGTCCCGAGCGACCTTGGCGCCCTGGCGTCATACGAGTTCGAGGCGATCCGCATGACCGACTGGAGCCCCGGCGTCATCCCAGGGTTGTTGCAGACGCCGGCCTACGCGGAGGCGGTCATGCACGACTGGGGCGTGCCCGAGCACGACGTCCACCCGCGCCTGCGGGCCAGACGGCAACGGCAGGAGTTGCTGAACCGCCGCGAGGTCGACTACACCGCCTTCGTCGGAACGACAGCCCTGGCGAACCAGTTGTGCTCGACCAAGGACTTCATTGCCCAGCTCCGCCACCTGATCACCATGGCGAACCGCGATGGGGTGGACGTGCGGCTGGTCGAGCTGCCCACCTCGTTCGCCATCGGCGGCTGGTACCTGATGAACTTCGACCGATCCGGCCCGGTGGCACTCGTGGAACACCTGGGCTCGTCGACCTTCCTCTTCGACGAGGAAACCGATCCCTACACGGCGGCCCGCCGCAAGCTCGACGGCCTTGCCCTGTCAGTGCGGGCAACGCAGGATAGGGTTGAGGCGATCATCGAGCAGCGGATTGTGGGGAAGTGACCATGCGCAGCGAACCCTTGCGGTTCAAGAAGTCGCAGTTCTCCGGCGGCCAGTCCAACTGCGTGGAGGTCGCCCACACCCTGGCGCACCTGCGGGACAGCAAGCAGGGCCCTGGCGCGGTGTTGCTGCCTGGCGACGCCGCCGCCCTGATCGCCTTCGTCAAGGCGGGCCGCATCTCCCGGTGACCTGTCATACTCTAGGCTGCCTCACTTTTGAAGACGTCTGAGCGCAATCTGTGCGATGGGCCGCCTGGAGGAAGATCGGTGACAACAGGTAGTAAGACCGGCATGCTCCTGCCGCTCGTCCTGGTCGCGGGGGCAGTTGTGTACTTCGGTGGCTCCGAAGTCCAGGACACGGTGGCCGGTCTGCTCTCCAGTGACTCTGTCATCGTCGGCGCAGGCGATGAGCAGGTGTTGGTAGCAGGTGGCGCTGAGTCCGAAGTCGAGCAGTGCACGGCCGAGAAGGTGCTTTCGGAGAAGCGGTGCGGCGACCTGAAGGTCATCGTGATGAGCGCGGCGAAAATGCCTTATATCGCCCGGAACATCTCCCTTGCCTGGGGTGAGGGACACGATTTCATCCTGACCAAAGACGGCAAGAATCGAGCAGCGAACTACAACCAGACCTGCCGCAAGACGTTCGTGAAGAAATACGATGATGGCTCGTGTGACGAATATGCTTTCGCCTCTTCGGTTCAAGGCGGAAAAGGTGCTCGCACCGAAGAAGTTCCCGCCCGTGAACAGGCTTGTCAGGGGGGCACCTTGAGCACGGCATACCGCTACCAGGGTATCGGTGACGGGGATGACTTTCTCGTGGTTATCAGCAATCCGGGTAAGATCGCGTCGGTGCCCTATCAAGGACAGGACGTCGCCGAGGACAAGACATCATGTGGCAGCTAGCAAGGAAATACGTTTGGGCCGACGAAGACCCGGACTTCGTTTGGACGGTGGCAGTTGTGACCGGCAGTTCGGTGGACGACCTGGTGCGCGTGTACGGGGGCGACCCCACAGCGGCTGTGCCTCTGGCTTTCGACGGGGCGTGGCCTTCCCAGGAAGACTTCGGAAGCGTTTTCAATCTCCAGGTTCTCGTCGAAGACGCGTATGTCGTCGCCATCGAGCCGAACGGATGGTCGGGTGACCTCCCGGAGATCGCTCGTCGGGCGTCGAATGGTGGTCTGTTCGTCAGTGCCTACTGGAGCATGTCCGGCGCGTACCGGATCACCGAGGCCCGTGGTGGCAGGGTGACTGCTCACTTCGACCCGTTCGCGGTCGGCTTTCCGGGCGGCATGGGCGATCTTCAACCGGACTGGATCGAGGAGACGCCGTTTGACCTTGATCGGCCCAACGCTTCCTGTCTGGCCGCTGTTGAACACAGAACGGGCTTGGTGATCGAACAAGACTGGTTGGTGCGCAAACTTCCGACGTACCGCATCCCTGATCCGGATGTGCTGTTGAAGGATGTGGAAAACGCGAGAATTCCGTAGAGGCGGAAGACGGATTCGCGCGTAGCGGCTATTCCGCCGCGAACCGGTTCCGCAGTTCGCGCTTGAGGATCTTGCCCGCCGCCGAGTACGGGATCGACTCCACCAACCGGACCTCGCGCAGCCGCTTGTAGTGCACCACCTGCGCGTTGATCGCCTCCTGGACGGCCTCCGCCGTCACCGACGCGGTGCGTGGGACCACGAACGCCACCGGCAGTTCCCCGGCCAGGTCGTCCGGTCGCCCCACCACCGCCGCGCCCAGGACGTCCGGGTGCGCGGCCAGCAGTTCCTCCAGTTCGCGCGGGTAGACGTTGTACCCCTTGTAGAGCAGCATGTCCTTCTTGCGGTCGACGATGAACAGGTACCCGTCCTCGTCGACCACCCCGATGTCCCCGGTGTGCAGCCACCCGTCGACCAGGACTTCGGCGGTGGCTTCCGGGTGGTTGTGGTAGCCCTCCATGACCTGCGGGCCCCGAAGGCAGATCTCGCCGCGCTCGCCCGGGGGCAGGGGGGCGCCGCCCTCGACCGGTTCGACGCGGACCTCGGTGTCGGGCAGCGGCACCCCGACCGAGCCGACCTTGCGCACCCCGGACCGGTGCGGTGGGGCACCCGTGGCGCCCATCGTGACCTCGGTCAGGCCGTAGCCCTCGGACACCTGCGCGTGCGGGACCAGGGTGCGCAGCCGCTCGATCATCTCCACCGGCATCGGGGCCGCGCCGGAGGCGACGGTGCGGACCGAGGTCAGGTCGCGGGTGGCGCTGTCGGGGTGGGCGAGCAGGGTGGCGAAGAGGGCGGGGACACCGCCCATCGAGGTGACCCGGAGGCGTTCGGCGTCGGCGAGGTAGGCGGCCGGGTCGAGGCGGTCGTGCAGGACGAGCGTGGCGCCGGTCAGGACCGGGGCGTTGAGGCCCGCGACGATGCCCATGGCGTGGAACCACGGGGTGAGGTTGATCGCGACGCCGGTGCCCAGGCGGACCGGCCACTCCTCCGGGTTGCCGATCTGCTCCAGGGTCAGGCCGCCCTCGTCGTCGAGGCGGGGCAGGGAGCCGGTGTGCCAGCAGGCGTACTGCAGCGTGTTGGCGACCACGTTGCGGTGGGTGAGCCGGACGCCCTTGGACACGCCCGTGGTGCCGCCGGTGTAGGCGAGGTGGGCCAGGTGGGTGTCGACGTCGCAGGCCACCCGGGGTGGGACGGTGGGCATGTCCTCGCCCAGTGGCGGGACGTCGGCGGCGGTGAGGGTGAGGTTGACCTCCGCGTCGGCGAGTTGGGCGCGGGCGGCGTCCTCCGGGAGCAGCGGGTTGACCGGGACGAACGCCGCACCCGCGAGCAGGGTGCCGTAGTAGGCGACCGGGAAGGCCAGGCAGTTGGGCATCCGCAGCGCGACCCGGTCGCCGGGGGAGATGCCCCTGGCGCGCAGGCCGTTGGCGGTGCGGGCGGCGGCGGCGCCCAGCTCGGCGAAGGTGATCGCGTCGTCGCCGTGGGCGAAGGCCACCCGGTTGCCGTAGCGGCGGGCGGAGCCCAACAGGATGGCGCCCGCCGCGACGCTCGGGTACCGCAACGAAGCGGGCATACCGGGCGGAACGATCCTGTTCGGCATCAAGCCTCCCAAGTGGACAATGCCGTCGACGGCGGCGGCCCCCGATCGACTTAACACGATCGCCGGGGGCCGCACAACCCCGCGAACGGCTCCCCCGGGCGGTGATCGTCTCCCGTAGGCTGGTGCCATGCATTCGACTTGGGCCGACCTCGCCGCGTACGTCCGCGAGGAGTACGAGGTCATCGAGGAGCGCGAGGACGAGATCCGCCTCGAGTTCCGGTTCGAGAAGTACGACGAGGAGGACGAGCGCAGCCAGATCGTGGTGCTGCTGCGCGAGGTCCTGGACAACAAGCACGAGTGGGTGCAGATCGCCAGCCCGGTCGGCCTGGCCGCCTCGGTCGACCTGGCGGCGCTGCTGCGCGAGGTGGGCCACGGGTCGATCGCCTGCGGCGCGGCGATCATGGGCGACCACGTGGTGCTGCGGCACTCGCTGCCGCTGCGCGACCTCGACGTGCACGAGTTCGACGACCCGCTGGCCCTGCTCGCGGGCACCGCCGACCAGATCGAGGAGATGTTCTTCGGGGGCGACGGCTACTGAGACCGCGCGCACAGGTCGCGCACCTACCCTCGGCGGCGGTTGCGCCGTTCGGGTGAGAGGAGCGCTCCGGTGCGGAGAGCGGGTCGTGGATTGGCCGCGGTGGCGGTCGTCGTCGGGCTGGGTGCCGGGCTGACCGCTGCCGTTCCCGCACCGCCCGCCGTCGAACGCGGACCCGCACCCACCCCGGCGAGCGTGACGGCCGCCGTCGGCCCCCACGCCGTGATCACCGCCGCGGTGCGCCGCGCGGACGTGGCCGGGTTCGGCGGCGGCACGCTGCTCGCCCCGGCCGACGCCGCGGGCGGCCCGTACGGGGTGGTGGCCGTGGCCCCGGGGTTCCGGGAGGGTGCGGCGACGCTGGCGTGGCTGGGGCCGCGACTGGCCTCCCGGGGGTTCGTCGTCCTCCTGGTCGACACCCTCGACCCGGACGAGTTCCCGACCGCCCGGGCCGCCGAACTGCTCGCGGCCATCGACTGGGTGGTGGCCGACAGCCCGGTGCGCGATCGGGCCGACCCGGCGCGCGCGGCGGTGCTGGGGCACTCGATGGGCGGTGGCGCCGCGCTGGAGGCGGCCCTGGCCCGGCCCGGGCTGCGCGCGGCGATCCCGATGGCGCCGTGGGACCCGGCCGCGGACTTCGCGGGCGTGCGGGTGCCGACCCTCGTGCTCGCCGCCGAGGACGACACGATCGCGCCCCCGGCCGAGCACGCCGAGCGGTTCTACGCCTCGCTCACCGCCCCCGCCCGGGCGTACGCGCTGCTGCCCGGCCGTGACCACGACTTCTCCAACGCCCCCGACGACGTGACCGCCGGGTTGGTGCTCTCCTGGCTCGCGCGATTCGTCGACGGCGACACCCGTTACACCCGTTTACTGTGCCGGGGAACGCTTTCCGCCGCGGTGGCGTCCCAGCAGGACACCTGTCCTGCTCCGTGATCAGGACAGTCCACCCAGGACGATCAAGGTCCCGGCGGGCCGTCCGGGGAATCGGATTATCGGCCGAATGGCGTTCGGTGATCGGCCCGACATCGGTCCGGCACGGGGTTACCGTCGGGTTTCTCACTCTTTCGGGTTAACGCAGACGGGGTTACTCTTCCGTAGGGACGGAGGTGTCGGATTTTGTTGGGGTGCAACGGAACCGGTTCTCGACCGAGGTTGTACCGTAGGCGTCTCAACGAATCCCCCACCTCGACCAAGACCATTCCCATGCGGACGGTGCCCGGCGTGATGCCCCCACGCGGACCGTCCGGCCGCCACCGGGCGGCGGCTCGACCACCCGGGCACCGCGCCGCCCGGCCGAGCCGCCCCCCGGCGGCATCCCCGCGCCCCGCCCCGGCGGCGGGACCGCGGCACACCGACGCCGCCGCAGGCCCGGCAGGTGCCCGGCCGTAGGCTTTCGCGCGACCAGGCGGGCACCCCCGCGCGGCGCGAGGCTAGGACACCCCGGATGAGCGAGCACCCGTCCCGACCCCGGCGTTCCGGGCTCACCCGCTGGTCGCTGCGGCGCCGGTCGACGGTGGCCTCGGTGCTGCTCGTGGTCGTCTTCGCGGCGGCCATCGCCGCGGTCGCCGTGGCCATCAACGACCTGGACTCGACCAGGGCGCGGCTGCTGGACCGGATCGGGCCGATGGTGATCAGCTCCGAGCAGCTCACCACCGCCGTGGTCGACCAGGAGACCGGGGTGCGCGGCTTCGCCATCACCGTCCGCCCGGAGTTCCGCACCCCCTACGACGACGGCCGGTCCCGCCAGCGGCAGGCCGAGGCGGAGCTGCGGCCCCTGCTCACCGACCTCCCCCGGATCGCGGCGGAGTTCGAGGAGGCACTGCGCCAGGTCGAGGTCTGGCGCGCGGAGTACGCCGAGCCCACCATCGAGCAGGCGGCGGCGGCCAGGCTCACCACCGACCCGGAGGCGGGCAAGGTCCTGTTCGACCGCGCGCGCTCGGCGCTGGACGAGCTGCGCGCCGACCTGGAGGAGGAGCGGGTCATCGGCCGGGCGGCCCTCAACGACTCCGCGACCGCGCTGGTCCGCACCTGCGTGATCACCCTGGGGGCGCTGCTGCTGCTCGTGGTGGTCGCCTCGGTGCTGCTGCGCTCGGCCGTGGTGGCCCCGCTGTCGCGGCTGAGCCACCAGGTGCGGCAGGTCGCCGACGGCCGGTTCGGGCACCGGGTGGAGGTGACCGGGCCCGCGGAGATCGCCGGGCTCGCCGAGGACGTCGACGTCATGCGCGCCCGCATCCTCTACGAGCTGGAGGTGCTGCGGCAGACCAACACCGAACTCGACACCCTCAGCGCCGACCTCAAGCGCTCCAACGCCGAGCTGGAGCAGTTCGCCTACGTCGCCTCGCACGACCTGCAGGAGCCGCTGCGCAAGGTCGCCAGCTTCTGCCAGCTCCTGGAGCGCCGCTACTCCGACAAGCTCGACGACAACGCCCGGCAGTACATCGGCTTCGCCGTCGACGGCGCGCGGCGGATGCAGGTGCTGATCAACGACCTGCTCTCGTTCAGCCGGGTCGGGCGGCACACCGGCAAGCACGTCGACGTGCCGGTCGCGAGCCTGGTCGAGTCCGCGCAGCGCAACCTGGGCGCGGTGCTGGAGGAGACCGGCGCGACCGTCGAGGTGCCCGCCGAGCTGCCGGTCGTGCGCGGCGAGGTCCCGCTGCTGACGGCGGTGTTCCAGAACCTCATCGGCAACGCGGTCAAGTTCCGCGCCGAGGAGCCGCCGGTGGTGCGGATCGAGGTGGAGCGCGACGGCGACGAGTGGGTGTTCTCGGTGTCGGACAACGGGATCGGCGTCGAGCCGCAGTTCGCCGAGCGGGTGTTCGTGATCTTCCAGCGGCTGCACGGCAAGGACGCCTACCCGGGCACCGGGATCGGGCTGGCCATGTGCCGCAAGATCGTGGAGTTCCACGGCGGCCGGATCTGGCTCGACACCGAGCACGCCGAGAGCGGCGGGCGGGGCACCACGATCCGCTTCACGCTGCCGGTGATCACCCCGCCGGAACCGCAGGAGCCCACCGCGGAGCCGGAACCGGCCGCCGCGGAGCCGCGGGCCTGAACGGGCGCCGGGCCGGTGGCGCGGTGCGCCGCCGGCCCGGGATGACGGAAATCAGCGCGCGCGGGCGGGCTCGTCCGCGGGGGTGCGCTGCTCGGGCGCCCACGCGGTCGGCCGCGTGGCCCGCTCGCGCGGGAACCGGGCGGAGAGCGTCGTGCGCCCCGCGTCGTGCGACAGCTCGACGTCCTCGGCGAGCTCCTCGATGACGCTCAGGCCCAGGCCGCGGGTCCCCGGCGCGGCAGGCCAGCACCCGTGGTCGGCCACCAGCGCCACGATGTCGTCGGCGTTGGCGTGCACGGTGATGGCGACCAGACCGCAGTCGTCGCCCTCGAGGTAGCCGTGCTCGATGGAGTTGGACACCGCCTCGTCGACCACGGCCACCACGTCGCGGCGCTGCTCCACGCGCACGTGGTGGGCGGCGAGCCAGGCGCTCACCCGGTGGCGGACCAGGGAGAGCTGGTCGCTGTCGGCCGGGACGATGAAGGTCAGCACACCGGTGTCGCGCAGCTTGCGCTGCGGTCGCGGGCGGCCGGGGGAGATCGGTCGGCTGGTCGGTGGGGCTGGATCAGACGCGGGCACGCGTCCCCCTCTCTCGGACGGGAAATGTCCGGTTCACCCGGTGCATCGCCGCGGGTCACTTGAACGTTCCCGTCCGTTTTCCGCGAGCGTGACCGGCTTGTTAACCCATCATTCAACGAATCCGGCGCCGAAGCGACCCCCTTGGCCGCGCGGAGGGGCATATCCGCTGCTCAGGACGTACGTAATATCACTGTGATCTGTGTCCGGTCGGTGTTCGCAAGATCGAAGCAGGGGGCAAAAGCAACGGCCCGCCTCCCCTGTTCGGGGGAGGCGGACCGTTGGTCGGATGATCGGACCTAAGGAGGTCAGCGGGCCCAGAGGGCCTGTCCGCCGGAGCCGTAGAGGACCAGGTTCGAGTCGTTCTGCAACACCAGCCGGGTCGCGGCGGACCGCCAGCTGTTCGTCGCCCACAGCGCCCGGCCGCCCGAGGTGTAGAGCACGACGTTCCCGTCCTCCTGGAAGACGGTGTACGCGCCCGGGTTGCCGTAGGTGCCGGTGTGCCACCACGCCTGGTTCGCCTGGGTGTAGAGCACGAGGTTGCCGTCGGACTGCATGTCCAGGTGGTAGCGGCCGTCCGGCGAGCGCAGCGACTGCCCGGCGTTCATCCGCTTCCCCTTGGTCAGGGTGTCACCGAGGGAGGGGCTGGTGATGGCGCCGGTGTGGAGGAACCGGTTGGGCGAACCGGTGCCCGCGTTGCCGACCCGGCCCTGGACGGCGGAGCCGAGCAGGTTGTCGGTCACCTGCTGCGGCGACAGCGCCGGGTTCGCGCCCAGCACCAGCGCCGCCGCGCCCGCCACGTGCGGGGAGGCCATCGAGGTGCCGCTCATGACCGCGGTGGCGGTGTCGCCGCCGGAACCCGCCGAGGTGATGTCGGAACCCGGGGCGAACAGGTCGACGCAGGTGCCGTAGTTGGAGTAGGAGGCCCGGGCGTCGGTGCTGGTGGTGGCGCCGACGGTGATCGCCTCCGCGGTGCGCGCGGGCGTCTGGTTGCAGGCGTTGGTGCTGGAGTTGCCCGCCGCGATCGCGTAGACCACCCCGTCGGCGATGGAGGCGCGGATGGCGTTCTCCAGGGTGGTGTTGGTGCCCGGGCCGCCGAGGCTCAGGTTGGCCACCGCGGGACCGGAGACGTGGTTCTGGGTGACCCAATCGACCCCGGCCACGACCTGCGCGAAGCTGCCGGAGCCCGCGCAGTCGAGGACCTTGACCGCGGTGAGCTGCACGCCCTTGGCCACGCCGTGGGTGGACCCGCCGATGGTGCCCGCCACATGCGTGCCGTGGCCGTTGCAGTCGGTGTCGTTGCCGTCACCGGTGGTGTTGGTGCCCCAGGTGGCCCGGCCGCCGAACTGCTGGTGCGAGGTGCGGATGCCGGTGTCGATCACGTACGCGCGCACGTTCCCGGCGGTGTTGGGGTAGGTGTAGGTCCCGTTCAGCGGCAGCGCCTGCTGGTCGATGCGGTCCAGGCCCCAGGTGGCGCCGGTCTGCGTGTCCTGGGTGGTCACCACGCTGTTCTGCTCGACGCGCTCCACCGACGGGTCGGCGGCGAGCCTGCGCGCCTCCGCCTCCGTCATCTCGCCCGCGAAGCCGCGCACGGTGGCCTGGTAGGTGAACCGCACCTTCGCCCGGTGCTTGCCCGCCAGCGCGCCGACCAGGTCGCGCACCGGCCGCTGCCGGGTCGCCCCCTCCTTGAACACGACGAGGTAGCTGTCCTTGATCGCCCCCGGCTTGCCCGCGCCCAGCACGTCGCCCTGCGCGGCGGCGCTGGGCACGACCGCGAACGCGACGCCCACCCCCGCCACGACGGCCACGCCGAGGCCCAACAGTTTGTTCACGCGCGCGGTGAGAGGACGCGGCATCGGATCTCCCTCGGAACAGGACAGGCGGGGCCCGGTGGACCCCCATTCGGCCCCCTCAGTGGGGACAGTCACCTGAATACCCTGCTCAACGGCGCGTTTCTGCACCCCTTGTACCCTTGTGGACAGACCATTGGGATGTCTGCGCGCACGTTCGGACGCACCTTTGTGGGCGGATGGCAAAAGTTCCCCGGCCGAGCGCCCCCACCCATCATGACCGGGGTCCGGGGTCCTGCGCAGAGGGGATGTGGGCGGACCAGGGGTTCCGGGTGGGATCAGTCCCGGTGGGGCACGTGGGCGAACACCGTGGTGTGCCCGTCGGCGACGCTCAGGTCCATCCGGTCGGCGATCGCGGCGATCATGGCCAGGCCGCGACCGCGGACGCCGTCGACCGTCGGCTGCTTCCAGGTCCCCTGGTCGCGCACCCGCACCTCGACCCCGCCCGCGTCGTGCACGGCGGTGAGGCTGATCGGACCGGGGTCCGGGCTGTCGCCGTAGGCGTGCTCGATGGCGTTGGTCAGCGCCTCGTCGACCACCAGGACGACGTCCTGGCGGGTGCCGGTGCCCACCCCCAGCCCGGTGAGCCACCGGTCCAGGGTGGCCCGCACGTCCGGCAGCGCGGCGGCGGTGGTGGGCACGGCGAGTGCCAGTTCGGCGGGCGCGGCACCGCGATCGGTGTCCGTCGTCGTCATGCCGCCCCTTCCCCGAGCGCCCTCGCCCGCGCCGGGAACGTCTGCACCGGCTTCGGGCTCCGAACATGGCGTCGCGGTTGCGCACCCGATCGTTACCGGTTCACCGGTCACCCGATCGGTGCGAATCGGATCGGGAAGTCGAGGGAGGTGCGGAGTGCAACCTGCGACAGGACGCCTGCGGGGCGGGTGCTGCCCGGACGCCGTCGTCCCGGCAGTACCCGCCCCGCAGGCGGAAATCCTCAGTGGACAGAGAGTTCGTCGGCGTCGACCGGCTGTTGCAGCGGATCGTCCGAGATCGGGGTCACCGGTCCCAGGACACGCGGTTCCAACTGCTGCATGCCGACCGCGCCGAGCATGACGACCAGGGGAGTGGCGAGTGCGATCCACATGGGACGGTGACCTCCAGCTCGACGGCAGCTCTACCCGTTACTTACCCCGAACGGCCGCACCTCACACGGTCGCGGCTGTGCGGAGTCCAACAGCGGAAACGGTTTCACGGCCCCGACCCCGGGTCACGGCCCGCCGGACGACGACGGGACGCGTGCGCGTTCGGGTCCCCACCCGCCCGCGCACGCGTCCCGCCCACCAGGTCGACCGCGCCGGATCAGTCCCGCCAGGTCAGCCTCGCCAGGTCAACTGCGCCAGGTCAACCGCGCCGGATCAGCCCCCGCCAGGTCAGCCGCGCCAGGTCAACCGCGCCGGATCAGCCCCCGCCAGGTCAGCGGAGAGCCGGGATGACGTCCTTCGCCCACACCCGGAAGAACTCCTCGTGGTCGGACCCGATCTGCTGCACGTACACCTCGTCGGCGCCCGCGTCGACGAACTCGCGCACGGCACCCACGTGCCGGTCGACGTCCGGCCCGCACACGATCTGCTCGGCCACCGCGTCCTCGGTCACCAGGCTCGCCGCGTCGGCGAAGTCGCGCGGCCGGGGCATGGTCTGCGCGAGCTGGCCCGCCAGGCCCTCGTTGCGCCAGAGCCGGTGCGCCGTCGCCCGGCCCGCCGCCTCCGTCTCGGCCCAGCACACCTTCATCCCGGCCTGCACCGGCTTCGCGCCGCCGCCGGACATGCGGAACGTCCCGACGAGGTCCGCGTCCGGCATGACCGTGCAGTAACCGTCACCGATCCGGGCCGCCAGCTCGGTGGCCTGCGGGCCGAAACCGGACACGTAGATGGGCACCGGCTCCTCCGGCACGGTGTAGAGCCGCGCCTCCTGGACCTCGTAGAACTCGCCGTGGAAGGACACCTCCTCCCCGGTGTGCAACTTGCGGATGACCTCGACGGCCTCCTCCAACATCGCCAGCCGGACCCCGACCGACGGCCACGAGTCACCCAGGATGTGCTCGTTGAGCGCCTCGCCGCTGCCCACGCCCAGGGTGAACCGACCACCGGTCTGCACGGCCGCCGTCGCCGAGGCCTGCGCGACGATCGCCGGGTGCACCCGCACGGTCGGGCAGGTCACCGCCGTCGTGATGGGCAGCGACACCGCCTCCGACAGGGCACCGATGACCGACCAGACGAACGGGCTCTGCCCCTGCTCCTCCAACCACGGGTGGAAGTGGTCGGAGATCCACAGGCGCTCGAACCCGGCCTCCTCGGCCAGGCGGGCCTGCCGCACCAGCTCCTTGGGGCCGAACTCCTCGCAGGACAGGAAGTACCCGATGCTCACCATGGCCCCCGGGTACCCCGCGGCGCGGGCTGAAACCGACCTGCTGTGCTCCGGGGTCCGGGTTCCGGGCGGGGTGGACGTGCTCGACCGCGGTCCTGGTTGCGAGCCCGGATTTCGCTGTCGTGCCCGGGTGGATTTGCTTCGCCGGGATCGCTCCGTGTGCTGTCGGCTCAAGAGCCGGGATTTTGTCGCTGGTGCCCGGGTGGGCAGATCTGCTCGGCCGTGCCGTGGTTTCAAAGCCCGGTCGTTTGTTGGGCGTGCCCGGGTGGGTGGATCTGCTTGGGCGGGGCCCCTACAGCGATCATGTGCCTGGTGTGACCGAGTGGGGCGAAAAGAGGGCCCCACTGCCCAGGCAGGCTTGCACATGATCGCTTCCCCCACCCAAGCACATCCACCCACCCGGGCATTCTGGCGCCGGGCCGGCGGTTTGTTGGGTGGTCGGCAGTTGTGCAAGCCGGGTTCCAGGTGGCCGGGGCCGGGTGGGTGGCTGGTTGCCGCTGCACCAGGAGGGTTTCGAGTGGCTGGTGGCTGCGCCGTGGGGCCCGGATGGCTGGTGGCCGTGCTCGATGGTTCGGGGTGGGTGGCCGCTGCGCCCAGGGGGTCCGGGTGGCGGGCCTGCCGCCTGGTCGGGCGGGCCGGGCGGCTGAGCCGGTGGCGTTCCGGGTGGCTGGTGGTCAGGCCTGCGGTTCGGCTGGCCGGTGGTTGGCGGTAGTGCGGTGATCGGCGGCCGGGTGGTGGTCTCGGCCTGCCGTTCCTGGTCCGCCTGCGGGGTCATGCCCTCGGTTGGGGGTTCCGGGTGGCAGGCGGCTGGGCCTGCGGTTCCCCGGCCGGGCGGTGGTCGGCGGCCGGGTGGTGGGCCCGGCCTGCCGCTCCTAGCCTGCCTGCGGGGCCATGCCCTCGGTGACGAACGCCAGCAGGCGCACGCTGTGGTCGACCTGCTCCGGGGAGTTCTCCCTGGTCCAAGCCGCGGCGGTGATGACCGCGTACAGCTCCTCGGCGGTCACGTCCGTCCGGATGCGGCCCGCTTCCTTCGCCTTGGCCAGCAGGGGGGCGACGGCCTTGTGCACGATCACGCCGGTGTGGTGCAGGGGGGCGCCCGCGGTGTGCGCGCTGCCCGCCAGGAAGCTCGCCAGCCCGCGGTAGGTGCTGCAGTGCTCCACGGCCAGGCGCACCCACGCGGTGAGCGCGCCCAGCGCGTCGCCGTCTTCCTCGGTGAGGGTGGTGGCGGCCTGGTCTAGTTGGTCGAGTTGTTCGCGCACGGATGCCTCCACCAGGGTTTCCCTGGTGGGGAAGTGGCCGTAGAGGGTGCCGATCGCCACTCCGGCCGCCTTGGCTATGTCCTCCAGGGACGCGCCGGTGCCCCGGTTGGCGAACGCCACCCGGGCCGCCTCGAGGATGGCGTCGTAGTTGCGTCGCCCGTCCGCCCGTTTCGGGCGGCGGGCCCACGGGGCCTCTGTCTCTGCTGCCGGACTCACCGCACCTCCTGGGACTCGAGGGGGGAGGTTACCTCCATTCGAGGGACAACGATGGCGCGGAGGTGGAGGTATGCTGTACGGTCCGGCCACTTCGATGATCCACTGCTGTCATCCGCGTGGTTTTCGCCCCGGTTCACCCCCGCCGATCCGAACGGGGATGACACATTCCGCGCGGTAGCCTCAAGCGCCCTTGAGCGCTCGCCGCCGATGTGCCACGGTGGGGCGCCAAGAGCATCTGACCTGGGTAAACAAGGGAGAAGCGGTGGCGGACGACGCGGTCGGCGCAGGCGGTCCCGGAGCGCGGGGGACCGAGCCGGTCGAACGCGTCCCGGTGGCGGGGCAAATGTCCCAAAACGACCGGGACGAACCCGGGGGTAACCCTGGACACACTTCCGACCCGCTGCGCGAAACCGTCCCGGCGGGGCCGCGTGAGACTGCCCCGGCGGGGCCGCGTGAGACCGTCCCGGCGGGACCCCGGGAGACCGTCCCGAGGGGACAGCGCACCCGCTTCACCGGCAAGCGCGACTGGGTCGTCGCGGGCGTGCTCGTGGTGGCGCTGGCGGCCTCGGCGGTCGTGCTCTGGCAGACCGGTGACCTCGCCGCCACCACCCGCGCCCCCGCCGCTGAGCCGGGCGCGGTGCAGGAGCCGCCGTTGCAGTTCCCGCCGTCGCTGGCCGAGACCTGGCGCGCGGACAGCCCGATGACCCCGGTGCCCGTGGTCGCGGGCGCGGTCGTGGCCACCGGGATGGGCGGCGAGGTCCTCGGGCGCGACCCGCTGACCGGTGAGGTCAAGTGGCGCTACGCCCGCGACCGGGCGCTGTGCACCGTCGCCCCGTTCGACACCGCCCCGCCGCAGCGCACCGACAGCGGCACCGTGCTCGCCCTCTACGCCTCCGACGGCGGGGCGCTGCCCGACGGCGACCCGTACGCCAAGGGCGGGTGCAGCGAGGTCACCGGCCTCGACGGCACCAGCGGCAAGGTCGAGCGCACCCGCAACTCCGACGCCGAGTTCGGCACCCGGCTGCTCTCCGACGGCAGCACCGTCACCACCACCGGCAGGCGGCTGCTCACCAGTTGGCGCTCCGACCTGGTGATGACCTCGCAGTACGGCACCCGCCCCACCCCGGTGCAGTTCCGGTCCAACCTGCGCCACGGCTGCACGTTCGGCTCGGTCGCGGTCACCCCGGGCAAGATCGGCGTCATCGAGCGCTGCCCGGAGGACAACGGCGCCGACCGGCTCACCGTCTACCGCAGCCAGTCCCCGAGCGGCAAGGACAACGACGACGTCGAGGTCGTCTCGAGCACCGTCGTGGGCGCCCGCGCCCGCATCGTCGCCCTGACCGACACCCACACCGCCGTCGCCCTGTCCGACCCGGCGCGGCTGCGCGTCTACACCTCCGCGGGCATCGCCCTGGCCGACTACCCGCTCGACGAACCCGGGCCGGGTGAACCCGCCAACACCGACCCCCCGGGCGCGACCGTGCTGACGACCACCGGCCCGGAGGGCGTCTACTGGTTCACCGGCTCCCGCACGGTGGCCCTGTCCCCGGCCGACCTGCGTCCGATGTGGACGATCCAGACCACGCTCGGCCCCGGGGTGGTGCAGGCGGGCAGGCTGGTCGTCCCGATCCAGAACGGCCTGGCCGTGCAGGACGAGGTCACCGGCGCCAACGTCGGTGTGATCCCGGTCGACCGCGGCGGCTACACCGGTCCGATCACCATGTCGGCCACCGGTGAGATCGTCCTGGAGCAGCGCGGCCCCACCCTGGTCGCCCTGCGGTAGGGCCCACCGGGGTCAGGGCAGCTCGGTGAAGCCCGCCGCGCCGTCGTTGAGGAAGTGCCGGACGGTGACCGCCCCGCCCGACTGCTTGGTGATCAGGCCCACGTCGGGCACGCCGTTGTAGGGCGTGTCCTGCGGATCTTTCCCATGATCGTGTGCAGATGATGGGGTGTGGTCGGACGTGGTGAGCTGACGGACAAGGCCTGGGCTGCGATC
>NZ_QHCP01000020.1:0-63734 GCF_003182415.1 Actinokineospora spheciospongiae
CACACTCAGCTTGAAACACTGTTATTGGACGTGCTTATCAAGTGCCCCAAGCTATTTCGGTTGCTAGAAGCTTGGCGAGTTCCACACGTACTGCATGTGGTGCGGCTCGTTCTCCACCAGCGGGCCGACGGTGGCGGTGTTGACCACGTGGCCGTAGGTCGGCGAGCCCTCGGTGGCGTCGATGACGGCCAGGAAGTCCGGGCCGGGCAGCGCGTTGGTGATCTTGCTGAGCCCACCGGCGAGCGAGCCCGGCAGGTTCTTGAGGTCCTTGACCAGGGTGTCGGCGATGTTCTCGTCACCGGCCCAGACCAGCAGCCACTCCTTGCGCTTGCCCTCCGCGGCGGCGGAGCGGTTCGCGGCGTCGCCGACGAGGTGGTTCTTGACCCAGTAGGACTTGCCGTCCGAGGCCACCAAGCTGGCGGTGGTCGTCTGGACATCGGCGTAGGCGGCGCTGTTCTCACCGCTGTAGGTGACGGCGCCGACGGCGAGGACGCCGGTCAGCAGACCGACCAGGCCCTTGCGCCATCGTTGTGATTTCGAGGACATGACTGTCTCCGTGTTCGATGCGGGTCCGCGCGCCCGGATTCGGGCGCGCGGCAGTTCCCGACCCGCTCAGGGCACGCGTCGGGAGTCCACACGGCATGGCCGCGGGAGTACTTGGGGTCTAACGGAAGTGGACAGTCCTACTCGGACTGATCAGAGCGCGCTGGACTGCAGGCACAGGTCGACGTGGAGCCGCCAGACCAGGGGGAGTGAGGAGCGCATGCCGGAGAGCATCGCCATCCCGGCCGGGGGGTGTCAATCGATGTCACAAGCTGAGACGAGCCTGAGAGAAACTGCGCTTACCCCATTCGGAGCAGCGGCGACTACCCTGGGTGCGCCATGGGCCGGGGTGCGTCACCGCCGGTATCCGACTGAACCGTTCCACCTGCGGCAAACGGGTTCTCCGGAATGTCCACGAAGGCCAGTGGGAAGTTCCCGGGTGGACCTGTGATCACGACGACCGTAACCCGGGACGGCGTTGATCGTTAGAGTGGCTTCCCGAATCCTTTTCAGGATACCGAAAGGAACCACCGTGACCGCACCGACCGTGACGCAGGTCGCCGACGGCGTCCACTTCGTCGAGAGCACCCACGTCAACTGGACCCTGCTGACCGAGGGCGACGCGCTCACCCTGGTCGACAGCGGCTACCCGGCCGACTTCCCGGCGCTGCGGCACTCGGTGCAGAGCATCGGCTTCCGGCTGGAGCAGATCGCGGCGGTGCTGCTCACCCACGCCCACGTCGACCACATCGGCGGTCTCCCCCGGTTGCTCGCCGAGGTGCCGGTTCCCGTGCACGGCACCGAACCCGAGGCCCGCCACGCCCGCCGCGAGTTCCTCCAGCAGGCCACCCCCGTCGACGTCCTCACCAACCTCTGGCGCCCGGGTTTCCTGCCCTGGACCCTCTACCTGGTCCGCGCGGGGGCGTTGAAGGACATCAAGGTCCCCACCGCCACACCGTTCCCGGACCCGCTGGACGTGCCGGGCGCGCCCGTCCCCGTCCCCACCCCGGGCCACACCAGCGGCCACTGCGCCTACCACCTGCCCGCCGCGGGCGCGATCATCACCGGCGACACCCTGGTCACCGCCCACCCCACCTCGTCGGCGGACGGCCCCCAACTCCTGCGCCCGTTCTTCAGCCACGACCAGGCGCAGACCGTCGCCGCCCTGGACACCCTGGCGGCCGTGGACGCGAACGTGGTCCTGCCCGGCCACGGGCCCGTCGTCCGCCAGGACATCGCCGCGGCCACGGCCCACGCCCGCTCCCTGCTCTGACCGCGTTCCCCCGGTCAAGCCGCCCGGTGCACCGACACCGCGTAGTCGCCGCCCTCGAACGGGTCGCGGGACCAGGTGGCGAACCGGGAGTCGAGGACGAGCCCGGCGGCCGCCGCGTGCGCGTCGTAGTTGGCGGTGCCGTAGCCGCGGTCCAGGGAGAAGCCCGCGATCAGCACCCCGCCGGGGCGCACGTGCCGTGCGACCCCCGCCACCAGCGCGGCCTGCGTGCCCGGCGGGGTGAAGAGGGGGACGTTGCCCGCCATGACCACCACGTCGAACACCCGCCCGAGGTCGAGGGTGGTGAGGTCGGCGGGGACCCACTCGATGCCGGGGCCGAGGCGGGCCGCGGTGGCGAGCATCGACCCGTCGACGTCGGTGCCGGTGACCTCGATGCCGTGTCGGGCCAACTCGACGGCGACGCGCCCGGTGCCGCAGCCCGCGTCCAGGACGGTGGACGGGTCGAAGGCGCGGACGAAGGTGGCCTCACCGTGCACGTCGGTGCCGGTGGCCGCCAGCGCGTCGAACCGCCGTTGGTAGTCCTCGCCGTTCCAGCTCATGCCCCCACCGTGCCACAGGCACCCGCCCTCAGCGCCGCCGCAGCGCCGAGAGCGCGAACGGGCCGGGGCCCAGCGCGGCGATCAGCAGGAACACCCAGCAGAACAGCACCGCCTGCTCGCCCATGTTCTGCAACGACAGCACCGCCAGGGGCTGGTGCACGGTGAAGTACGCGTAGGCCATCGCCCCGGAGCAGACCAGCGCGGCGGGCCGGGTGAACAGGCCGACGAGCACCAGTGCCCCGCCGACGACGCCGATCACACTGGCGTACCAGCCGGGCCAGGAGCCGACCGGCACCGCCATGCCCATCGTGTCGACGCCGCCGAACAGGCCGAAGCCCTGCAACCCGTGGCAGAGGAACAGGAACCCGACGACGACCCGCACCGCGGAGAGGACGGCGCCGGACACCGCCGGTCCGGTCAGGCGGGCGCGCAGAGCGGTGGTGCCGGTGGTGCTCATCAGGCGTACACCCCGTCCAGCCAGGCGTTCCAGGCCTTGGTGATGGCCTCGGCGTCGGCGTCCTCGGCGAAGACGTGGTGCGCGGCGGCGACCGGCATCCCCCACGGCTCGCGGGCGTAGAAGCGCAGCAGCGAGTCGGTGGTGCGGATGCCGACGAACTGGCCGTCGAGGTAGTCCACCTCGCCCTCGACCGGCGCCAGACCGGGGACGTCCAGGGTGATCTTGTCGCCCGGCTCGCTGTTCGCCGTGAGCCCCAGGGCGGCGTGCAACTTGTCGACGGCGCCGGGGAACTGCGAGGCCTCGGTGCCGGGGGCGGCGACGTAGGTGACCGGCCTGCCCGCGAAGTGCTCCAGGTACTGCCCGAGCGAGTGCAGGTAGAAGTCCGTGTGCTTGCCCGCCGCGTCGAACTGGGTGTCCCAGTCGTCGGCGAAGACCCCGCTGTGGACGTAGCGGACGACGGTCGTGCCGCCGTCGCGGGCCTCGATGACGTGCTCCAGGGCGTTGAACCAGCCGTCCTCGCCGTCGGTCCGGGTGTGCAGGTGGTTCGGGGCGTCCCAGACCAGCGCGCGGGTGCCGGACTCGTCCGGGGTGCCGTCGGCCGGGGGCGGCGAACCGGGGAACAGCCAGCCGCCGAGACCGTCGGTGACCGCCGCGAAGACCTGCTCCGGGGTGGCGCTGAGGACGACCTCGCGCTCGATCTCGAAGTTCTTCGACATTCTCACTTCTCCTTGGCTTCCGTGCTGAAGTCTCGGGTGATGGCCGGGTGCAGCGCCACGATGAAGCGGTGCTCGCGCCCGTTCGGCGCGTTCTCGCTGTGGTAGCGGCGGACCAGGTCCGCCACCGCGCCCTGCAACTCGCCCGCGAAGGCCGCCCGGTCGGCGGCGGAGGCGAAGGTGACCCTGGCGTCGGCGGCGTAGGTGGCCAGCCGCCGGTCGGCGGCGTTCGCCCCGGCGATGAGCCGCCCCAGTTCCCGGACGAGCCGGGCGGCCAGGGCCATCAGCCAGCGGGCGGAGAGCTGGTCCGGCGACCGGTCCGGGTCGGGGGCGACCGCGGCCAGCGCGCTGGGCGAGATCACGTACGAGGCCGCGCTGGCCCGCATGACCCGCTCCGTGCAGTTGCCCTTGCGGCGCTCCTCGACCAGCTCGACCAGGCCGTGCTTCTCCAGGGCGCGCAGGTGGTAGTTGACCTTCTGCCGCGGCAGGCCGACCGCCGCGGCCAGCGTGCTGGCCGAGCCGGGTTCGACGAGCGCGGCCAGCAGACCGGCGCGCACCGGGTCGAGCGTGACCTCGGCCGCGGCCGGGTCTTCGATCACTGCCACCTCGTGCATGGGAGAACCCTCGCACCGACAACTTTATTTGTCAAGACAGTTGTCCTTGTCGGCTACCGGGATGCTTTAAACTGCCCCTGACCAGCACTTCTCCGACCTGATCAGCGGGAGCCATGACCCAGTACGCGCTGCTTGTGCAGCCAGCCGCGAACCGCGTCTACGCCGAGGCCTCGGTGGCGCTGACCACCGCGGAACTGGAGGTGGTCAACCGGGCCGTCCTCGGCGGGCGGCTCACCGACATCGCCGAGACCGACCTCGCGGGCGTGCGCTACGTCGGGTTCCGCGCCGATGCCCTGGACGAGCGCGACGCGGAGTTCCTGGCGAACCTGTCCTCGGCCTTCGCCCTCTTCGCGGTCCGCGACGGGGGCCTGCTCGAGCCGGTGGAGCTGCGGCGGCTGGACAGGTTCGACGACGACCTGCTGACCATCCAGAAGTACTCGGGCAAGACGAACGAGCACTTCACCAAGCTGCTGCTGAACGTGACCGTGCTGTCCTCGACCGCGGCCCCGGACATGCTCGACCGGCGGCTGCGCGTGCTGGACCCGGTGTGCGGGCGGGGGACGACGCTCAACCAGGCGCTCATGTACGGGTGGCACGCCGCCGGGATCGACCTGGACCAGCAGGACTTCGACGCGTACTCGACGTTCCTGCAGACCTGGCTCAAGCGCAAGCGGGTCAAGCACACCGCCGAGGTGGCGCGCATCCGGCGCGAGAAGCAGAACGTCGGGCGGCAGCTCAAGGCCTCGATCGGCGTGGACCGCGAGAGCTACAAGGCGGGCGACGCGCTGGACCTGGGCTACGTCAACGCGGACACGGTGAAGGCCGGGGAGTTCTTCCGCGCCGGGACGTTCGACGTGGTCGTCGGCGACGCGCCGTACGGGGTCCGGCACGGGTCGCGCGCGGCCGGGCCGCGGCCGCTGGACCGCAGCCCGCTGGAGCTGATCTCGGCGGCGGCACCCGGCTGGGCGCGGCTGCTGCGGGCGGGCGGGGCGCTGGGCATCTCCTGGAACAACGTCGTCGCCAGCCGCGAGTCGGTGCTCGACGCGTTGGCCTCGGCGGGGTTGCAGCCGCTCGACGACGGGCCGTACCGGGGCTTCGAACACCGCGTCGACCAGGCGATCACCCGCGACATCGCGGTCGCGCGCAAGCCTGTGGACAACTGAACGCGACGATCGGGCTTTCGGCCTAGCCTGGGAGCCATGGAAAGCCCCGTTCTGCAGACCGTCCCACTGGGATCGCAGTGGCCCACGCTCGACCCGTTCCTGTTCTGCGCGCACCACGACGACGCCTACCCACCGGGCGACGACCGCATGGCCCCCGCCGTGCCGATCGACGACCGGGACCTGGGGCAGGACTTCTCCGGCCTGGACGGCTGGTCGATGTACCACGGGCTGGAGGTCCCGGGCTTCCCCGGCCACCCGCACCGCGGCTTCGAGACGGTCACCTACGTCCGCGAGGGCCACATCGACCACAGCGACTCCCTCGGCGCCGCGGCCCGCTTCGGCCGGGGCGACGTGCAGTGGCTCACCGCCGGGCGCGGGATCGTGCACGCGGAGATGTTCCCGCTGCTGCAGCGGGACGGGCCCAACCCGCTGCACCTGTTCCAGATCTGGCTGAACCTGCCCGCCTCGGACAAGCTGGTGGACCCGTACTTCACCATGTTCTGGGACGACGACGTGCCCCGCCACCGCCCAGCCGACGGCGTGGTGGTGACGGTCATCGCGGGCGCGCTCGGCGCGGCGGAGCCACCGCAGCCACCACCGAACTCCTGGGCCGCCCGCCCCGACGCCGACCTGGCCATCTGGCACCTCCGGCTCGACGCCGGAGCGTCCTGGGAACTGCCCGCGGCGGCGGGGCGGGAGACCGGCCGGGTGCTGTACGTGTTCGGGGGCGACCGGCTCCGGGTCGCGGACACGTCGGTGGGCGACGACACCGGCGTGGTGCTCGACGCGTCGGTGCCGGTCGCGCTGACCGCGGGGTCGACCCCGGTCGACGCGCTGCTGCTGCAGGGGCGGCCGATCGGCGAACCGGTGGCCAGGTACGGGCCGTTCGTGATGAACACCGAAGCGGAGATCCACCAGGCGCTGCGCGACTTCCAGGACTCCCGGTTCGGCGGCTGGCCGTGGCCGGACCAGGCGCCCACCCACGGCCGCGAGCGGGGCCGGTTCGCCCGGCACGTGGACGGCCGGGTCGAACAGGTCGATTGAAGTGCAACCGATGCCGAAAACCGGTGTTCTCAAGGGTATGGACATCGTTCCCACCCCCACGGCAGTCCTGCCGAACGCCCCACCAGGCGAGGTCCCCGCCGACCCCGACCTGGTCCCGCTCCTGCTCGCGGACCGCGACCGGGGATTCGAGGAGGTGGTGCGCCGGTACCAGCGCGACGTGTACTCGGTGGCGGTCCGGCTCTGCGCGCAACTCGGCAGCTCCGACGCCGAGGACCTGTCCGCCGAGACGTTCCTGCGGGCCTACCGGGCGCTGGTGGGCTACGACGGGGAGCGGATCGCGGCACTGCGGGTGCGGCCGTGGTTGTTGACGATCCTGCTCAACACCTGGCGCAACCTGGTGCGCACGGCGGCCCGGCGCCCGCGGCAGGCGCCCCTGGCGTCGGCGTTGGCGGTCTCGCCCACCGGGATCTCGGCCGAGCCGCTGGGCCCGGGCGCGGCGGAAGTGTTCGAGCGCGGGGAGACCAGCCGCGAACTGGCCAACCTGCTGGCCGAACTGCCCGAGCGGCAACGGCTCGCCGTGGTGCTGCGGCACGTGGTCGGGCTGCCGGTGGCCGAAGCGGCCGAGGTGTTGCGGCTCCCGGAGAACACCGTCAAGTCGCACACCGCCCGCGGGCTGGCGACGCTGCGGTCGCTCTACACCGAACCCGGACGTCGAAAGGAGAAGCTGTGAACCACGACGCGGTACTCAAGGGCCTCGCCGAACTGGTCGCGGCACCCGCCACCGACCTCACCGATTCCCTGTTCGCCGACTGGACCCGGGTCCCGGGCCCGATCGGCGAGATCGACATCGCCTTCTCCGTCCGGGGGATCAGCTACGTGCGGGTGGTGGGCCTGCCCGACCGCACCGCGTCCGGCGATTTCGCCACCTCCTTCCACACCCGCTTCGGTCGACCACTGCGCCGCACCGACCGGGAGCCCCCGGGCCTGCGCGCGGCCCTCGACGGCAACCCCCCGGCGGAGCTGCCGGTGGACCTGCACACCCTGACCGAGTTCGAGCGCGAGGTACTGCGGGCCACCCGGCAGATCCCGCGCGGGCAGACCCGCCCGTACGGCTGGATCGCCGCGCAGATCGGCCGCCCCAAGGCCGTGCGCGCGGTGGGGACGGCGGTGGGCAACAACCCGGTGCCGCTGGTCATCCCCTGCCACCGGGTCGTCCGCTCCGACGGTTCCCCCGGCGAGTACGTGTTCGGTGCCGCCGCGAAGCAACGGCTGCTGAGCGCCGAGCGGGAGGCCGGTTGAGCGTTGTCACCCACGTGATCGGCTTTTGCGAATCCACGCGCTGTTCTCCCCCTCACCTTGTCCGGGTGGTCGCGGCCGTGCTCTGCTGACCACCGGTTCTCGACGACGAGGGTGGACGGCGATGGCACGGCAGCACGGGTACGTGATCCGGCGGAAGTACACCGCACCCCCCGAGCGGGTGTTCGCGGTACTGGCCGACGCCGCGCACTGGTCGTCCTGGGCGCGGCCGGTGATCATGACCTCCCGGTGGGCCGAGGGCACCGGGGACGTGGACTCGGTCCGGGTCGCCGGGATGTGGCCGGTGCTGATCCGGGAGCGGATCACCGAACTGCACCCGCCGTCGCGGTTGTCCTACCGCATGCTGGGCCGCAACATCCCGGTGCGCGACTACGAGGCGGCGGTCGAGTTCCGGCCCGCTGCGGACGGGGGGACGGAACTGACCTGGTCGGCGTCTTTCCGGCCGCTGGTGCCGGGGACCGGGGCGTTGATGACCGCTGTGGTCAAGTCGACGGTTCTGTTTCTGGCGTGGCGGTTGGGGCCTGCTGCTGCTCGTGGTCGGGTCGGGACTGAGCACCAGGGCTGAGTACTGGGGCTGGGGCTGGGCCGAATCTGGTTGAAAGCTCGGTTGTTTGTGGGTGGTGCCCGGCTGGGTGGATGTGTTTGGCCGGGGCCCCTATGGCGATCATGTGCTCCAGTGTGACCGGGTGGGGCTGAAAAGATGCCCCACCGCCCAGGCAGGCTGTCACATGATCGCCACCCCCGGCCAAACACATCCACCCACCCGGGCATGTCCGTAGCCGGGTCGCCGGTTCTCGGGGTGGGCGACTGTCTTTGAGACAGATCCCCAGGCCAAGCCCGCTTGGCTGGTCAAGGAGGCGAACTGGGCTGGCGCGCCAGCCGGGCCAGGCTGGCCCGGCCCGGGTGGGCCGGACCGGGTGGGCCGGACCGGCTGAGCCGGGCCAGGCCAGGCCAGGTGGGGTGAGCCAGGCCGGGTGGGGTGAGCCGGGCCGGGTGGGTCAGGTGCCGAGGGTGGTGGCGAAGAGGGGGGTGGCCTTGTCGATGGCGTAGAGGGTGCCCAGGGTGGAGCCGCTGGAGAAGGCGTTCACCAGGGTCTTGTCGTCCAGGATGACCAGGTGGCCTGCCTTTGCCGAGGGGATCTGGTTGAGGACCTGGTCGTTGCGCAGTGGTGTGCCGTCGGTGCCGATGGGGAAGACGACGGTCAGGTCGGCGCTGAGGAGTTCGATTTGTTCTCGGGAGAGGTCCACGGCGAAGCTTTCGCCTGCCAGGGCTTGGACTTCGGGTTTGTTGGTGAGGCCCAGGCTTTCCAGGAAGTCCACTCGGGAATCGCCTCGGACGTAGGCGCTGTACTTGTCGGAGTAGTGGGCACCCACCGCGACCGTCTTGCCGGTGAGGGTGGGGTGGTCGGTCTTGGCCTTGGTGAAGGCGTTGTCGACCTCGGTGGTGAGGCGTTTGCCCTCTTCGACCTTGCCCAGGGCCTGGGAAACCAGGTCCATTTGTTGGCGCCAGGTGGTTCCGTAGGCGACCACGCCCGCCGGTGAGGAGACGGTGGGGGCGATCTTGCTGAGTTCCCGGTACTTCTCCTCGGAGTTGTCCGAGCGGGTGTTGAGGATCAGGTCCGGTTGGAGTTGGGCGATGGTGGGGTAGTCCAGCTCCAGCGTGGGCAGGATCTTGGGTGGGGTGGTGTACCTGCCCGCCGCCCACGGTCCCACGCCCTCGCCGCCGAAGGCGAGCCAGTCGCTGGCGGCGATCGGTTGCACGCCCAGGGCCAGGGCGGTTTCGGCGTCGGACCAGCCCAGGGCGATGACCTTGGTGGGGTTGGCGGGGACGGTGACCGGGCCGAAGCGGGTCTGCACGGTGGGGCCCGCCTGGGCGGTGGTGTTGTCGCCGGGCTCCTCCACCTGGCCGCAGCCCGCGAGGGCCAGGCCTGCGGCGGCCAGCACGGCGGCGATGCGTCTGATCACTGGGGTTCTCCTTGTTCTGCGCAGTGGTGGCGGCCGATGGGGACGACCATCGGAGTGGCGGACACCGGGTCCGGCACGACGTGCGCGCGGAGTCCGAACACGCGCTCGATGACCTCCTCGGTCACCACCTCGGTCGGGCTGCCCTGGGCGACGATCTCCCCGGCGCGCATGGCGATGAGGTGGTCGGCGTAGCGGCAGGCCAGGTTCAGGTCGTGCAGCACCACGACGACCGTGGTGCCCTGGGTGCGGTTGAGGTCGGTGAGCAGGTCGAGCACCTCGACCTGGTGGGTGATGTCGAGGTAGGTGGTGGGCTCGTCGAGCAGCAGCAGGTCGGTGCGCTGGGCCAGGGCCATCGCGATCCACACCCGCTGGCGCTGCCCGCCCGACAGCTCCTCCACCGGGCGGCCCGCCACCTCCAGGGTGTCCGTGGCGGCCAGCGCCTCGGCGACTGCGGCGTCGTCCTCGGCGGTCCAGCGGCGGAACCAGCCCTGGTGCGGGTAGCGGCCCCGGCCGACCAGGTCCGCGACGGTGATGCCCTCGGGGGCGACCGGGGTCTGCGGGAGGATGCCCAGCACCGTGGCCAGTTCCCGGCTGGGGATGGTGTGCAGCTCGCGGTCGTCCAGGTGGACCGTGCCGGAGGCGGGGGTGAGCAGCCGGGCGAGGCCGCGCAGCAGGGTGGACTTCCCGCAGGCGTTCGGGCCGACGACCATGGTGACCCGGCCCGGTGGGATCGCCACGGTCAACCCCTTGACCACCTCGCGGCGGTCGTAGGCCAGCCGCAGCGCGTCGGTGCGCAGGGTGTGCTCGGCCGTCATCATCCGCCCTTCCCGGTCCGGTTGGCCCTGGCCAGCAGCAGGAGCAGGTAGGGGGCGCCGACCGCGCCGGTCAGCACCCCCACCGGGTACTGCGGCAGGCCGGGCAGGTTCTGCGCGGCGAAGTCGGCGACCAGCACCACGGCCGCGCCGACCAGCCCGGACGCCACCAGCGCCGGACCACCGTCGCGGGTCAGCCGCCGTCCGATGGGGGCGGCGAGCAGCGCCACGAACGCCACCGGCCCGGCCGCCGCGGTGCCCGCCCCGGCGAGGGCGACCGCGCAGCCCAGCAGGGCGAGCCGGGCGGGTTCCACCGCGACCCCGAGGCCGCGGGCGGCGTCGTCGCCCAGGCGCAGCAGGCCGAGGGTGCGGGCGAGCACCGCCACGGCGGGCAGCAGCACCGCGAGCAGCACCGACAGCGGCACCACCTGCGTCCAGTTGCGACCGTTGAGGCTGCCGGTCAGCCACACCAGGGCGTCCTGCGCGGTGGCCACCCGCGACCGCGTCATCAGGTACGACACGACGCTCAGCAGGATCGCCGCGACGCCGATGCCGACCAGCACCAGCCGGGAGCCGGAGATGCCGCCGCGCCAGGTCAGCGCGTACATCAGGGCCGCGGTCAGCAGCGCGCCCGCCAGGGCGACGACCGAGACGGCGGTGCCGCTGAGTCCGAACGCGACGATGCCCAGCACGGCCGCGGCGCTGGCCCCGGTGTTGATGCCGATGACGTCCGGGCTGGCCAGCGGGTTGCCCAGCAGGCTCTGGAAGATCGCCCCGGACACGCCGAAGGCGAACCCCACCAGCACGGCCGCCAACGCCCGGGGCAATTTCAGGTCGAGGATGACGTAGTCGGTGCTCCGGCTCCCCAGACCGACCAGAGTGGACAGCACGTCCGGCAGCGGCACGTACCCCCGCCCCCAGGTGAGCGCCACGCCGAAGAACACGACGAGCAGCAACCCCAGCGCCCCGGCCACCGCCGCGAACCGCCGCCGCGCCCGCCCCCGACCGGCCGCGATCGCCGCACTCCCCGCCGACACCGCCATCACGCCCCCACCCCGACGCGGGAGCACCCGGCACTCGGCGCACCGAGCCGCGTCCGCGGGCCCGCGGGGGCTCCGACAGGGGCCGCGCCCGTCGGTGGTGTCGTCACAGCCCGGCCACCTTCCGGCCGCGCACGATGGCGATGAACACCGGCGCCCCGATGACCGCGGTGAGGATGCCGACCTGCAGCTCACCGGGCCGGGCGACGACCCGGCCGACGACGTCCGCGCCGACCACCAGGACCGGGGCCAGCACCATCGAGTACGGCAGCAGCCAGCGGTGGTCGGGCCCGGTGACGGCGCGGGCGAGCAGCGGCACCGCCAGCCCGACGAAGGCGATCGGTCCCACGCTCGCCGTGGCCGCCCCGCACAGCAGCACCACCGCGAGCCCGGCGACGACGCGCGTGCGGGTGACGTCCTGGCCGAGCGAGCGGGCCAGGTCGTCACCCAGGGACAGGGTGTTCAGCGAGCGGGCGGCACCGAGGGCGACCACCAACCCGAGCGCGATGAACGGCAGCGACTGCCAGAAGACCGCCATGGAGCGCCCGGACAGGGCGCCGACCTGCCAGAAGCGGAACTGGTCGAAGGTGTCGGAGTCGGTCAGCAGCACAGCGGTGGTCAGCGAGACGAAGGCGGCGTTGGTGGCGGCCCCGGACAGGGCCAGCTTGATCGGCGTGGCCCCCTCGCGCCCCATCGCCCCCACCCCGTAGACCAGCAGGGAGGCGACCAGCGCGCCCGCGAAGCCGAACCACACGTAGCCGGTGAGCGCGGTGATGCCGAACAGGTTGATGCCGATGACCACGAACAGCGCCGCGCCCGCGTTGACGCCGAGCACCCCCGGGTCGGCCAGCGGGTTGCGCGCCACCGCCTGCATGACCGCCCCCGCGACGCCGAGCGCGGCGCCGACGAGCAGGCCCACCAGCGTGCGCGGCACCCGTTCGGCCCGCACGAACAGGTGGTCGTTGTCGGTCGGGTCGAAGCGCAGCAGCGCGTCCACGACCGTGCCCGCCGGGATCGGTTTGGCCCCGGTGAACACGCTCGCCACGGCCACCGCGATCAGCAGCGCGGCGGCCAGCAGCAGCCCCAGGGAGAGGTGGCCGGACCGCCGGGTGGTCACCTGCGCCATGCCACCTCCCGCACTCCGACCGGACCGAGCGGGCTTAGGTTAGGCTAAGGACAGTATCACTGAGTAGTTGAAACGTGGAGTTCCCAGTCACAATCCGGCCACGCGATCACCCGGGGTGACCACCCGGTCCACCGCCGGGTCACAGGACGGAGATGAGGACCCGCAGCTCGTCCGCCCGGACCTCCAGCGACACGAAGCACCGGTCCAGCACGATGTCGAGGCCGACGACCTTCTCCGCGGCGCGGGTGAGGTGTACGGCGACCACCGTGTTGCCCACGACCTGGGCGTACCCGGCCGCCGCGGAGCGGTCGAAGACCGTCCACTTGCCGTGCCTGCGGACGAACTCGCGGTTCTCGTCGGTCAGCGGCTCGGTGAACGGGTCGACCCACTCCCTGGCCTCGACCCGGATGGACTCGCCGTCGGCACCGGAGTCGAAGAGGGCGACGAACCCGTCGTCGGCGCTCAGCTCGATGAACCCGGACCCCGTGTCCGGCTCACCGCTTGGGTCGACGTAGTGCACCCGCCGCACCCGTCGGATGGTCTTGCCGACCAACTCGTCCACGCGAAGCTCCACCGGCGCCACCACCCCGCATGTGATCGACTCTATTCCCCCAGGGTAAGCCAACAGCGGCACTCCACGGCCCGTTTGCGGCCCGTTTGTCACCCACTGATCGCATCGAACTCCCCCGGTCGCCCGGGTCCGGTCCCGGCACCGCACGCCGGGCCACCCCGGCACGCCGCCGACCGGGTGACGGCGCACGGCCGCGGGCAGCGAACCGCGGCGGTGCGCCGCCCGCGGTTCGACAGGGAGCGAACAAGCGGACTCGCCGAACGCCCCGGCCGGCCCCTCCGGCGCGGTGGCGCGCTCGCGACCGGGGTACCGCCGGGCCGGTTCGACCCGACCGGCCGCGTCCCCGGAGCGGGCTCGACAGCCCCACCGCGCGCACCGGGTTGTCCACACCGGACAACCCGTTCGCGGCGCACCGGTTGGGCCGTGGGGGATCTCGACCGGGGGACGTGCCCGCGGCCTGGCTCGCGTCGGCGCGGACCCGGCACTTACACTCGACGCACTCGCCGCTCCCCCACCGGGTCCGCAACACCACGATCCGGGAGAACGATGACCGCCACCCTCACCGCCACCGACACCGCGACCCGGTTCGCCATCACCGAGGCGTTCGTCCGGGAAGCACTGAACGAGGGAGACCTCGCGGTCGTCGCGGACTTCGCCCACCCCGGCATCCGCGACGGTTCCGGCACCCGACTGTTCGACGACGGCGTGCGCGGCCTGGAAGCGGCCGTGCTCGCGATCCGGCGATCCATGCCGGACCTGTACGCCCGGGTGCCGTTCATCCGCGACTGCGGGAAGGACACCGTCGAGGTGCACCTGGAACTGACCGGCACCTACCGGGCACCCAACCTCGCCCAGAGCGGGCGGGACGGGCGGGTGGCGCGGTGGCGGCAGATCCACCGGTTCAGCTTCCGCGGTGCGCTTGCCGAGGCACACCTGGGGTGGGTGGACCGGGCCGCGATCCGGGCGTGCCTCGGCGAGCCGTACTAGGCCGGGCTGTTTTGGAGCCCGGGGTTTTGGTGGGGGTGCCCGGCTGGGTGGATGTGTTCGGCCGGGGCCCCTACGGCGATCATGTGCTCCAGTGTGACCGGGTGGGGCTGAAAAGATGCCCCACCGCCCAGGCAGGCTGTCACATGATCGCCACCCCCGGCCAAACACATCCACCCACCCGGGCAGGGCCGTAGCCGGGCCGGCGGTTTCGGGGGTGGTCGGCTAGGCAACCGCATCCACCCACCCGGGTAGTGGCGTAGCCGGGCCGCCGGTTTGTGGGGTGGCCGGTTGTCGCTTCGCCGATGGGTCCGGGTGGGTGGTGGCTGGTGGGCCCTCACTCGTCGTCGAAGACCTCTTCGAAGACCTCGCCGAGGACCATGCCGCCGACGATGCCCGCTGCCGCGCCGCCGACGATGCCGCCCATGCCGGGGCCGCGTCGGTGCGGGTCGCCGTAGTGGCCGTGGTCCTGGTGGTACCCGTGGTCCTGGTGGTGGCCGAAGGCGGAGTGGCCGCCGCGACCGGCGACCTGGGTGAGCCAGTCGCCCACGATGGGGGTCCAGTCGGTGCGTTCCGCTTCCTGGTGGGTCATCCGGAAGTGGCCGAAGGCGTCGCCGCCGGAGCGGAAGAGGCCGCCGCGCTTGTCGGCCTCCAGCACCACGTACAGCTCGTGCGGGGTGGCCACGAAGGTCAGCTCGACCTGGTTGATCCGGCCCGCCGCCTCGCGCGGGGGGTAGAACTCGATCTCCTGGAAGAAGCCGAGCTGTTGCGGCACCCCGTGCAGCACCCCGGCCTCCACGTCGGCGCTGCTGAACTGGAAGCCCAGGGCGCCGAAGGCGTCGAGCACCCGGTCCTGCGACGGCAGGGGGTGCACCTCGACCGGGTCCAGGTCGCCCTTGTCCGGGGCGCCCGCGATGACCAGTTCGGTGCGCAGGCCGACCGACATCCTCGGCAGCGGGGAGCCGGAGACGGCGGTGATCGGCGCCTCCCACGGCAGTTCGACCCGGAACGGCACGTCCACCCGCTGGTTCTCCGGGATGACCAGGCGGTCGGCCACGACCACCCGCAGGAGTTCGCCGGTGCCCACGCCCTCGTGGTCCCCGTGCTCGACCTCCACCCTGGTGATCAGCGACAGCACGATCCGGTCGATCTCGGCGCGCGCGCTGCCGCCCTGCACCCGCACCTGGCCGGTGACGGCCTGCCCGGGGTAGACGTGCGGCGAGTCGAGCACGGTGTCCACCGACGGGCCGCCGACGCCGAAGGCCGAGAGCATCCGCTTGAACATGTGGGAGTCCTCCTGGGGTCGCGTCCGGGGGCCCGCACGTGGGGCCACGACGCCGAAGCGCTCCAATCGGACAGTACCGGATCTTGTGCTCGGGATGACAAGAACCCGGAGCGGAACAAATGCGGAAATGCCGTCCACGCGGCGGGCACCATTGCCGGGAAAAGGTCAGCCGCCGGGAGGTCGGCCGCAGAAGGGTCAGCGCAGTGCGGTGACGACCTGTTCGGCGACCGACACGGCGGTCTGGCACTGGCCCCCGGTGTCGTTGGCCCCGCTGGCGCCTGCGGCCACGACGACGCCCCCGCCGTCCCCGGCGCCGACGACCACCTCGCACAGCACGGTGCCGTCGGTCCGCTGCGCGCGCACCAGGGCGGGCTGGCCGTCGACGCTGATCTGCTCGAACAGCTTCCACCGCAGCCCGGTCCCGTCGGCGCCGGGCCGCGACGAGTCCTGGTACGCGGCGGCCAGCGGGTCGTTGCCGCTGAAGCCGACGCTGATCCGGGGCCACTCCACCCGGTCGGCCCACACGCAGAACCTCGTGGTCCCCGCCTCGCCGCCGTGCGGCTGGCCGGGTCCGTAGACGCCGAGGCCCAGCGGGATGCTCTTCGGCACCACCGCGCACGGGTCGACGGCCTTGGCCAGGTCGAGGGTCCGGGTCGCCGCGGGCGCCTCCGTCGGCCGCCCCGCCGCGGTCACCGTGGGCACCTGCGAGGCCCCCGCGGCGCACCCGCCGAGCAGGGCGGCCACCACCGACCCGACCACCACCCGACCGAGCACCATGTCCCCCACCCCTCATTCCGACATCCACCATCATCCCCGGCCGCCATCGTTTTCGGGCGGCCCCGGGGCGGTTTTTTCCACGTTGTTCGCTCACGCAAAGAGCGAATGCTGTGTGTGATTGTTCGGATACCGCCTTTTTGCGTTCCCGGTGACAAAAAGCGGGGTCAGTTCAAATGCCCGACCCGGCGATCGTTGAGGTCAGCGCCCACCCGAGCCGGGGACAACACTCGGGTTATGCCCCTATCCGAACCCCTGATCCCCGGCTTTCGCCGCGACCGGGCACCCGGCGCCACCCTAGGGGTTGAGCCCCGCCGAACCGGGGTGGCACCTTGGGCCGAGCGTCGGGGGAAAGGGAGTCGGGCAGCCGATGAGTGGACCGGGGGATTCCTGGCTGCGCCGCCTGCGCGCCTGCGACCGCCCGGCGGCCAGGGTCGTCTGCCTCCCGCCCGCGGGCGCCGACGCCCTGTTCTACCTGTCCTTCGCCCGCGCGGTGTCGCACCCGGTGGAGGTCCTGGGGGCGCAGTACCCGGGCCGCCGGGACCGCCGGGGCGAGGCGCCCGCGCGGACGGTGCAGGAGTTGGCCGACGGGATTGCCGGGGCCGCCGGGTCGGACCTGCCGGTGGCGCTGTTCGGGCACGGGATGGGGGCGGTGGTCGCCTTCGAGACGGCCCTGCGGCTGCACCGGCCGCCGCTGGTGCTGTTCGTCTCGGGTGCGCCGGGACCGCCGCGGCACCGGGTGGCGGAGTCGGCCGAGTCCTCCGGGACGGCACACGCGGACCTCTCGGCGGCGGCGACCTACCGGTGGGGCGACGCGCGGGTGGGTGCGCCGGTGGTGGGCATGGTCGGCGACGAGGACCCGGTGGCGCGGGCCGAGGAGGTCGCCACCTGGCAGTCCGTCACCTCGGGGGCCTTCGAGTTGCAACTGTTCTCCGGGGGCCACCTGTACCTGACGTCTTTCGTGTCCACTGTGGCCAACGCGGTGGGGGAACGGGTGCTGGGGATGCTGGGGTGATCGTGGCGCTCCACCGGTGCCAGGCGGAGCAGCCAGTGCCAGGCGGAGCAGTCGGTGGCCAACCGGGCTAGCTGGGGCAGCCGGTAGCCAGCCAAGCGGCCGGTGTCAGGCGGAGCAGCCAGTTGCCAGCCGGGGCAGCCAGCGGCCAACCGGGCGGCCGGTGTCAGGCGGGGCAGTCGGTGGCCAACCGGGCTAGCTGGGGCAGCCGGTAGCCAGCTAGGGCAGCCGGTGGCCAACCGGGCGGGCGGTGGCCAGCCGGAGCAGCCAGTTGCCAGCCGGGGCAGCCGGTGGCCAGCCGGGCGGTCGGTGTCAGGCGGGGCGGCCGGTGGCCAGCCGGGCGGGCAGGTCGCCCCGGCGGCGGACGCCGAGCTTGCGGTAGACGCGGGTGAGGTGCTGCTCGACCGTGCTCACCGTGACGTGCAGGCGGTCGGCGATCTCCTTGTTGGTGTGGCCGAGGGCGGCGAGGGTGGCAACCCGCTGCTCGGCCTCGCTGAGGTCGGCGAAGGCCGCGTCGGTGGGTTCGGGGTGGGCGGCGGGGCGGTGCCGCAGGACGCGGTCGACCAGGTCGGTCACCCCGCACAGCTTGGCCTCGTCGGTGGCGCTCCTGGCCACCCGGCGGGCCTCGGCGGGGTCACCGCCCTCGGTGAGGGTGCGGCTCAACTCCGCCAGGGACACCGCGGCGGCGTAGCGATCCCCCGCGGCCCGGAACTCCTCGGCCGCCTGGTGCAGCAGGCCCGCTCCCCGACTGCGCGCCAGCACCCGCAGGGCCAGCGCCCGGGTGTAGCGGCTGGCGGCGGCGGGCAGGGCCAACTGCTCGTCGGCCAGCAGGGCGGCGGCGCGGACCCTGCCCGCGCGGAGGTGCGCGGCGGCCAGACCGGTGCGCCAGGGAGCGAGGGACGGCAGGTCGAGGCCCCAACCGGTCATCCGCCGCCCGCACTCCTCCAAGTCCGCCACGGCGGCCAGCACCCGGTCGGTGGCCAGGTGGCGCATCCCACGGGCGTACAGGTAGCGGACGCCGAAGACGGTGTCGTAGGTCGATTCCGGCAGGACGTGGCGCAGCGCCGCGCTCGGGGTGACGCCGAGCGCGGTCTCCGCGCTGAGCATCGTCGCCAGCGGCAACGCCACCAGAATCCCCCAGGAGCGGTCGGGGAGCATCCGCAGGCTCTCCTCGGCCGTGGACCGCGCCACCCGCAGCGCACCTTGGCGCAGCGAGATCTCCGCACGCGCCGCACCGAGCACGGCCGACCACGTGGTGGCCCCCCGTTCCCGCGCCCGCCCGAGCAGGTCATCACCCCATCGAGCAGCCAGGTCCACCCGATCGGCGTGCACGAGGGCGGCGAGCGCCCCCGCGAGCACCTCGAGCGTGTGGTCGGTGAGGGGACAACCGCGGAGCACCCGCTCCGCGTCCCGGACCACATCCGGGAGCGCACCCGCGAGCAGCCCCGGCAGCAGCGCGGCGGCAGAGCGCTGCCAGCGGTCGACGGCCCGCACGGGCTCCGGAACGGGCCGAGGACGGCGGGGACCGCGCAGCCAGTCGTCGGCGAGGGTCAGCTCGGCGCCCACCCGAGGATCGGCACGGCGGGCAGCGGCCAGTAGGGCGGCGGCGGTGTCCGGATCGGCGTGCCAGAGCCCGTGCCGGGCAGCGACGACGGGATCGGCGAAGCCGTGGTGGGCGGGGTGGGCGGGGTGGGCGGGGTCCGCCACGCGGTGGAGGTCGCCGCCGGGGCGGGTGGTCCGGCCTGCCGCGTCTTCGGCGCGGGAAGCCGGGCCGTGGGAGCCGCCTGCGTCGGCGGCGGGGGTGGTCGCGTCGCGAGTGGGGCGGGCGGCGGGATCACCGGAAGGACGACCGGGGCCGCCTGAGGCGGGATCGGCAGAGGCGGGACCGGCGGAGCAGGCGAAGCGATCGGTGGAGGTGGCGGAACCACCGGCGGAACCGACGAGACCGCCTGCGGTGGAACCACTGGTGGCGAGGTCGGTGGGGGTGCTGGGGCAGGCGGCGGTGGCAGGACCAGCCGCAGCAGGGCCACCACCAGCGGCAGCGGCGGCAGGACCAGCGGCAGCAGCAGGACCAGCGGCGGTGGCAGCGGCCGAGCCGACCGCAGAGACAGCGGCGCCGCTGGCGGCGGGGGCAGGGCCGCTGGCGGCGGGGGCAGGGCCGCCAGCGGCACTGGCCACGGTTCTGCCGTCAGCGGTGGCGGCAAGGGCAGCAGTGGTGGGGGCAGTGGGGGCGGGGCTGGCGGCAGCAGGGCGGGCGGTGGGGGCTGCGGTGGGGGATTCGGGGAAGGTGGTGTCGGGGCGGGGGACGGGGTTGTAGCGCCATTCGGCGGCGGCCAGGGCGTCGGCGGTTCGTTGGGGGGTGGGGGAGGTCGGGAGGGCCAGTTCCAGGCAGCGGACGGCGAAGGGGCCGTCGTCGGTGGCTGCTGCGGTGTGCAGGACGTCGGTGGCCCAGGGGTGGTCGGTGCGGCCTGCGGCGACCAGGTGGTGCGCGACTTCGGTGGGGCAGGCGCCCCGGTCGTGCAGGAGGGCGGCGGCTCGGTGGTGCAGGTCCGCTCGTTCTTCTCCGGTGAGGGCGCCCAGGACCGCTTCCCGCACGGCGGTGCGGGCGATGCGGCCGCCGGACATGAGGCCCGCCGAGGTCAGGGCTCCGGTCATGGTCGCCACCGCTGACCTGGTGGTGCCCGCCAGGTCGGCGATGAGGCCGGGGAGGGCCTGGTTGCCGAGGACCGCCGCCGCCTTGGCCAGGTCGGGGACGCCGTCGTCCCAGCGGTGCAGGCAGGACAGGACGGCCTGGCGGAATGCCGTGCCGTGGCCGGGTTCGGCGGGGGCGTCGGCGAGGAGGGCGTGCAGGAGGACCGGGTTGCCGCCGCTGATCCGGTGGTGGGCCGCCACGTGGGCGCGGTCGGGGGGTGCTCCGGTGCTGCGGGCGATCAGCTCCGCCACGCCGGTGGCGGACAGGGGTGCCAGGCGGACCCGGTGGTCGGCGGTGCGGACCAGGTCGGTGCCGGAGACCGGTTCGCGTTCGGCCAGGACGACCAGGACCGGGGCGGCGGCCGAGCGGCCGCGCAGCGCGGTGAGGACGTTGAGCGATTCCGCGTCCACGTGCTGCACGTCGTCGACGGTGAGGACGACCGGGCCTCGGGCGGCGGCGGCGAGGGTGGATTCGACGAAGCGGGACGTGGACGGGTCCGGCAGGCCCGCCGCCAGTTGGCGGACCGCGCCGAGCGGTAGGTCCTGTTCGCCGCGCGAGCCGGTGGCGGTCAGCACCAGCGCGCCGGATTCCAGGGCGCGGTCGGCGAAGTCGGCGAGCAGCGTGGTCTTGCCGCAGGCGAGTGCGCCGGTGACGGCGGCGAAGCGGCCCGCGCCCGCGGCGCTCTCGGCCAGCGCGCGCGCCAAACCGGTCCCGGCGGTTCGGCGTTCGACCAGCGCCATCCGGTCTTCCCTCCACCCCGCGAGCGGTGCACGGCCTGGGAAATGTACTCCCGGTCCGCAAGTCCGGAGAAGCCGTGACCACCCCGCACCCGGCGAGCTTCGCTCGACAACACCGCGCATCCTGCGGCACGTCGGTGAAAACCCGGCGGTCAGGGGGTTTTAGGGGTACCGGCGGTCACCCCTACCGGCGCGCGGGCGGGCGTGTTCTTCGTACCGATAGGACAACCGCGTGTGCCGCGGTAGGGGTGGACATGGGGGTTGTCGGCCCGCGCCCGCGCTGGAACAGTCGGCCGGGGTGGGCGCGGTCCGCACGGGCCGGGTGACGCTGATCACCAACATGCCCGCGGCAGTTCGCCCACCGCGGCGGACTTCCGGGTCACCATGGGAGCGGCTCCCGGTGGAGCGCGGGCTTTCCCGAACGGCACTTTCCAGGACGGCGGAGGGACACCGATCCGACATGGCAGCGACCGACACGACCGAGCTGTGGGTGCGCAGGTTCCACCCGTCCCCGGACACGGCCGCGCGCCTGCTGTGCCTGCCGCACGCGGGCGGTTCGGCGAGCTACTTCTTCCCGGTGTCGCGGGCGATGGCGCCCCGGGTGGAGGTGCTCGCGGTGCAGTACCCGGGGCGGCAGGACCGGCGGCACGAGCCGTGCCTCGACAGCGTGCAGGCGCTGGCGGACGCGCTGGTCGACGTGGTGGTCCCGTTCGCGGACAAGCCGCTGACGCTGTTCGGGCACAGCATGGGCGCCTCGCTGGCCTACGAGCTGGCGATCCGGTTGGAGGCCAGGGGGGTGGTCCCGGCCGGGTTGTTCGTCTCCGGGCGGCGGGCGCCGAACGCGGTGCGCGACGAGCGGGTGCACCTCAGCGGTGACGACGGGCTGATCGCGGAGATCAAGCGGCTCAACGGGACCGAGTCGCAGTTGCTCGACGACGACGAGGTGCTGCGCATGGTGCTGCCGTCGATCCGCGCCGACTACAAGGCCGCCGAGACCTACCGGCCCACCCCGGGGCAGTCGGTGTCGGTGCCGATCCGGGCGCTGGTGGGTGACAGCGACCCGAAGGTGACCCCGGAGGAGGCGGCGCGCTGGGCCGAGCACACCACCGGGCCGTTCACGCTGGAGGTGTTCCCCGGCGGGCACTTCTACCTCAACGCCGTGGTGCCGCAGGTCATCGACCGCATCTCCCGGCACATCGAGAACAGCCTGGCGACCGCCGACTGAGGGGCCGCCGGGTGGGCCGGGTCACTCCCGGCCCACCCGGCGGTCACGGCCCCGGCGGGGTGGCACAGCCGGTCGACACCGCCGATCGGCTGTGTCGACCGGGCCTACCGCTCAGTTCTCCTCCGCCGCGGCGGAGGCGAGGAGCTGCTGCGGCAGGCCCGCGGGCAGGTCGGTGCGGCGGCTGACGTTCAGCTTCCGGTAGACCCGGGTCAGGTGCTGCTCCACCGTGCTGACGGTGATGTAGAGCTTGCCGCCGATCTCGCGGTTGGTGTGCCCGAGCGCGGCCAGCACCGCGACCCGGCGCTCGGCGTCGCTGAGCAGGTCGAGCACCGCCGTGTCCGCCGTCCGCCGGTCCGTGGTCTGTTCGGGCACGTCCGCCTCCCGTCCCGGCAGCAGCTCGCGGGTGAGCGGCTCCGCCTGGCAGCCCTTGGCAAGCTGGGCCGCGCGGCGGGCGACCGTGCGGGCCTTGTCGCAGTCGGCCGCGGCGTTGTGCGCGTGGCTCAGCGCCAGCAGCGACCGGGCGAGTTCGTAGCGGTCGCCGCCCGCGTGCAGCGCCTCCACCGACTCCAGCAGCAGCGCGGTGCGCCGGTCGGCGGTGGCCGCGGCGGCCAGCACGCGCAGCGACTGGCCGCGGGTGCGCGGGCCGTCGCAGCCGGGCCGGGCCAGTTGCTCGGCCATCAGCGCGCGGGCCGCGTCCCGGTTGCCCAGCGCCAGGTGCGCGGCGGCGGCGCCTGCGCGCCACGGCACCAGGGTCGGCAGGTCCAGGTCCCAGTGCGCCATCAGCGCGCCGCAGCGCTGGTGGTCGGCGAGCGCGGCGTGCGCGCGGCCGGTGGCCAGGTTGTGCCCGGCGCGGGCGTGCAGGTAGCGCAGGCCGAACTGGGTCTGGAACATGGCCTCCGGCACCGGCGTCCGCAGCAGGGTGGCGGCGAGCTCGTGTTCGCCCATGGCGGTGGCCGCGGCCACCCGCACCGACAGCGGCACGCCGATCGCCACGCCCCACCCCTGCGGGGTCAGCAGGTCGATGGCGGCCTGGGCGCGCTCGGCGGCGGCGGGCAGGTCGCCCTGGCGCAGCGCCACCTCGGCGCGGATCGCGCCCAGCACGGCCAGCCAGGTGTCGGCGCCGCGGCCGGTCGCCTCGGCCAGCAGCGCGTCGCACCAGTACGCGGCCCGGTCGTTGCGGTCGGCCAGGACCAGCGCCACCAGCGCGGAGAGCTGCGAGCCGAGGGTCTGCTCGCCGAGGCGGCAGCTCTGCAGGATCTGCTCGGCGGCGGTGACGATCTCGGTGCGCGCGCCGCCGCCGCGGATGCGTTCGAGCATCGCCGACACCCGCGACCACGGGTCGGCGATCACCCCGGCCACCCGGGGCGCGGGCACCGCGGGGACCACCGTCGGGTGCAGGAACTCCAGCCAGCGCAGGGCCAACCCGGCCTGGCCGGTGGCCGGGGCGTGCGCGGCGGACCCGGACAGCTCGGCCAGGGTTTCCGACAGCTCGCGGGTGTGGCCATACCAGAGCAGGAACTTGGCCAGGTGCAGGCGGTTGCGCGGGGTCAGCCTGCCCGCGGTGCGCGCGGCGCGCAGCGGACCCAGGTAGCGGGCGGCGGCGGAGGGGTTGCGCCGCCACTCCACCCGCAGCAGCAGGGTGATCAGGTCGGCGCGCTCGTCGTCGTCGCGGGTGATCCGGGCGGCCAGTTCCAGGCCGCGCAGCGCGGGGGCGAGCCGGTCGGCGACCAGGTCCTCCTGGGCGGCGTGGCGCAGCACCGACACCGCCCACTGGCCCTCGACCGGGGCGTCCAGGTCGGCGGCGGCGGTCAGGTGCGCGGCCACGTCGGCGGCCTGGGCGCCGTCGCGCAGCCGCAGCCGGGCGGCGCGCAGGTGCAGGTCGGCGCGGTCGGCGGTGGCCATGCCGTCGAGCACGGCGGTCTTGGCCACCGGGTGCCGGAAGCGGCCCGCGTCCAGCAGCCCGGCCAGCTCCAGCACGTCGAGCGCCTGCGCGGCGGCGTCGGAGGTCATCTCCAGCAGGGCGCCGAGCAGCGCCGGGGTGGCGGCGTCGCCGAGCAGGGCGAGCCCGCGGGCCACCTGGCGCATCGCCGGTTCCCCGCGGTGCAGGCAGGCCAGCACGCCCGCGGCGAACTCCGGCCCCACGGCGACGTCGGGCTCCCCGGCGCGGGCACCGGCGCGCAGCGCGGCCCGGTGGTCCTCGGCGAGGGCGTTGACCAGCAGCGGGTTGCCGCCGCTGATGGCGTGGTGCACCGGGGCGAGGGCGGCGACGGTGGCCGGGTCGAACCGGTCGGCGAGCAGGTCGGCGACGCCCTCGGCCGACAGCGGGGACAGCCGAAGCTGCGAGGTGTTGGGTTGGCGGGTGACCTCGGCGCGGAACACGGCCTGGGTGGGGCGGGGCTGGGCCCACTCGGTGAGCACCACCAGGACGCGGCCGAAGCGCATCCGCCGCTGTAAGTAGAGCAGGGCCTCCAGCGAGGCGCCGTCGGCGAACTGCACGTCGTCGACGGCGATCACCACGGGCTGCTTCTTCGCCAGCTCGATCAGGGTGGCGCAGAGGGTGTCGAGCAGCCGGGCCCCGGCGCGGCCGAGGGCGTTCGGGTCCTCGACCGGCTCGGCCTGCTGGGCGCGGACCCGGCGGGTGGCGTCCTCGGCCAGCTCGACCGGGATCGCCGGGCTCTGCGCGAGTTGCAGGACCACGCCGAAGCGCAGCGTCCGCTCGGCCCGCGAGCCGGTGGCGGTCATCAGCACGGCCCCCGCGGCGGCGACGTGCTCGGCGAAGGTGTGCAGCAGTTCGGTCTTGCCGCTGGCGACACCGCCGCTGACGAGCGCGACCTGGCCCCTGCCCCGGACGCACTCGGCGTAGAGCCGGGTGAGTGTGCCGAGTTCCTCGTGCCGTTCGACCAGCGCCATGGTCTGCCTCTCCGCTTCTCCCGCGCGTCCCATCCGCGTGCACGGTGGGAACTCTGTCGCCAGTCACGCAGTGTGACGGTTTTTCTCCGTTCCCCCACCGTCCGGGATGAATCTAACGGCTTCGACGGCCATTGTGGAAGCTTTGCCAATTGACTCGATGAACAATGCGATTCCCGGAGGTGACCGCACCCGCGCAGTGGCCCATTCGGCCCATCCGGCTGGGCCCGCAGGGGGTATCCGGCTGCCCGCCTCTTCCCACGGCCGAGGACTTTTCGCAATGGACGAAATAGGTCACGACGCCGAAGGGTAGTCACTGGCCATGTTCGCTACGGTTGGTGAGTCACCAACCGTAACCTCAAGAGTGCCTTAAGTAGTCGCAGTTGAGGAGGCCAAGGTGAGCCCGGGACGCACACCGCCGAACCCGCACCACCGCTCGGCGACCCTTCCGAACGGCGCCCGCGGACCCGGAGCGGACACTTTTCCGACACCTCGGATTAACCCAACCGAGTGACGCCGGGAATTCAACGGCAGCCAATCCGAGACCTAATTGCGACAGGACCAATGCGATCGAACACGCCGGGGCGGCGCCTTCGGGGTCAATGCGCGCCCGCGATGGCGGCGCTGCGCCGTATCCACAGCAGACCCAGCACCGGCAGCACCAGCGGGACGAATCCGTAACCCCGCCCGAATAGCGACCACACGGTCGCATCGGGGAAAGCGGCCGGGTCGAGCAGGCTGAACGCGCCCACCGCCACGACCCCCACCAACTCCACGGTGCAGGACACCACCGCCACCCGGCGCGAGGCCGCCGAGCCCCGCACGAGCCCCACGGTCGCCACCACGTAGACCACGGCGGCGAGGGCGGAGAGCAGGTAGGCCAGCGGGGCCCGGTCGAAGTGGGTGCCGAGCTGCACCGCCGACCGCGCGCACGCGGCGAGGGCGAACAACGCGTAGACGGCGATCAGCAACCGGCCCGGGCCGCTGCGGGTGGCCGCCCGCAGCCCCGGCCGGGCCTGCCCGTGCGGCTCGGCGCTCGGCGCGGGCTCGGGGGTCGGGTGGGAGGGGGTGTGGGGATCGGGTTCGAGGGCAAGCCGTGCCCCAGGTTCGGGATCGGACTCAGCACTCGGGTGCTCGTCGGGTCGGGAGCTGGACTCGGGAGCCGGGTGCGCCTCGGGGCGGAGGCCGGACTCGGAACCCGGGTGCGCATCGAGTCGGGGAGCGGACTCAGAGGCCGGGTGCGCGTCGGGTCGGGCGCCGGGCTCGGGAGCCGGGTGCGCGTCGGATCGGGCGCCGGGCTCGGGAGCCGGGTGCGCGTCGGATCGGGCGCCGGGCTCGGGAGCCGGGTGCGCGTCGGGTCGGGGGTCAGACACCGGGGACCGCCGCCCAGACCTGGTCGAGTCGCAGGTTCAGCACCGGGACCACCAGGCAGCCGATCACCAGGACCGCGATGCCCCACCGGGTGCGCTCGGCCAGTGCCCAGAACACCGCGATCGGCAGCACCAGCAGCGCGCCCAGCAGGTAGCCGCCGAAGGTGAGCGCCTCGACGTCGCGGTCGGTGGTCGCCAGGTTCACGAAGCCGACGACCGCCTGCACCAGCAGGCCCAGTTCCAGCAGCACCAGCAGCCCGAGGTAGGCCCACCCGTCCGGGCGACCCGGCAGCGGCGGTCGGAGCAGCACGACCAGGACCAGCGCCCACAGCGCGGCACCGAGGGCGACCCAGTTGAGCACGGAGGTCAGTGCGTCGACCACCGGCACCACCGCACACCCGAGAACCCGCGCATGTCCAGAGCTTCGCACGGCCAGTCGGCGGGAAGCACGTCGGGGCGGGGCGGCCGGGTGCCACAATCGACCCCGGCCGACGACATACGGTGTACCGGGGGGTGCGATGTCGACAGCGAACCTGCCCGCCCTGCTGCGGGACCCGACCCGCCGCGCGGAGGCGGTGGCCGCGGTGGGCGACGCCCTGGCCGCGCTGGGCCGGGGGGCTCCGGCGCGGTGGGTGCCGGACCCGGAGCGGGTCCGGCGCCTGCGGCGCGGGCTGATCGCCGGGACCGACTTCGACAGCCTGGCCGAAGACCTGCGCCTGCTGTCAGAGGACGAGGCCGCCGAACTCCTGGCGGGTGAGCCGGACCGGTGGGACCGCGCGGCCATCACCGCCGTGGTCGGCCGGTTGGCGCCGAGCGCGATCCCGGTGGGAGCGCTGGCCCGGCTCTGGCTGACCACGCACACCGGGTTGAGCACGGGGGACGTGGCCGCGCTGCTGGGCCCGGCACCGCGGCGGACCCTCTACCGCGGCCTGCTCCCCCTGCTCACCGACGACCTGGCGGGTCTGCTGGCCGCGGAGCTGCTGGCCGATGTGCTCGACGGTACCCGGCCCGCCCACCCGACCCCGGAACCCGCCGATCTGCCCGACCAGCCCCGGGACAGCACCGGACACTGGACGCCGGTCGACGAGGACCCGGGTGACCACGACCACGCCCCCCAGCAGGGGAGTGGTGGTCGACCTCCCGCCAACGGCGGGTATGGCCAGGCCTTCCCACCTGCGGACAGGGTGGACCCGTGCGCACCGTCCGGCGGTCGCGGCGCCGGGGCGGAGCGGGTGGCCTGGCCCGTGGTGGCGGCGCCGGAGGTGGTGCCGACCGACACGGAGTTCGACCTCGTGGTGGGCATCGGGGCCGAGCCCTCGGCGGAGGTGACCGGCACCGGGTCGCTGCGGGTACCCGCCGGGGATGTGCTGATCGAGGTGACCGTGATGTTCGACCCGGTGGCGTTCGCACCGGTGGGGTGGGCGAACCCGGTGACGTTGGCGGCCACCGGCACGAACCCGTTCCCCCGGATCAGTCTGCGGGTGCGGGCGCTGGCCGGGGTGGACCTGGGGGTGCGGCGGGAGATCGGGGCGGCGTACTTCGTCGGTGGGGCGTTGCGCGGGTACGGGTCGCGCACGGTGCAGGTGACCGATGGGCCCGGGGAGCGGTTGGACCTCGTCGACGGGGACAGCCTGGACCTCGGGCCGCTGTTGGCGGCTGACGCGCCGGACCTGGTGGTCGTGGTGGAGCGCGGGGCGGATGTGTGCGGGCAGACGTTGTTGTGGAGTGCGCGGTCCCCCTTGGCGGGGGTGGTGGGGGCGCCGGGGCCGCACCGGGTGGGGATCGGGGACGATCCGGCCGGGTTGGCCCGGGCGGTGCGGTTGAAGATGGGGTCGGTGGCCGATCCGCGGGACGCCGTGTTGACGTTGGTCGGGTTGGGGCGGGAGATCGGGGACAAGGTGCCGGTGCCGGTGGCGGACGCGATCCGGGCGGTGGTGGCGGCGCGGGCCCCGGCGCCGCCGTCGGTGTTGCTGCTCAGCGCCGAGCCGCACGTGCCGTGGGAGTTGGCGGTGTTGGGCGAACCCGAGCCGGACCGCAGTCCGTTCCTGGGGGCCCAGGTGGTGCTGGGGCGGTGGGTGCTGGACACCCGCAGGCCGCGGCCGACGCCGCCGGTGCGGGCCTCGGGGGCGGGGCGGGCGGTGGTGACGGCGCGGTACGAGGGGGTGCCGGGCTGGAGCCGGTTGCCCAGTGCCGAGGCGGAGGCGGCGGGGTTGGCGGCGGCGTACCCGCCGTGCGCGGAGGTGGCGCCGCTGCACTCGGCGGTGTTGGACTTCCTGGAGTCGGGGCCGCCCGCGCGGGCGGTGCACTTCGCGCTGCACGGCAAGTTCGACCCGGACAACGCCCAGGACGGCCTGGTGCTGCTGGCCCCCGCACCGGCCGACCCGAACCGGCTGGTGCCACGGTTCCTCAGCCCGGAGCACGTGTCGGCGATGTCGTTCACCGGCCACCCCTTCGTCTTCCTCAACGCCTGCCAGGTCGGGGCGGGCGGTACCGTGCTCGGTGACTACTCCGGGCTGGCGCGGGCCTTCCTGGCGGCGGGCGCGTGCGGGGTGGTCGCTCCACTGTGGAACGTCGACGACGTGGCGGCGAGCGAGTTGGCCGAGGCGTTCTACGCGGCGGCCTACCGCGGGCTGCCCGCCGCCGAGGTGCTGCGGGGGCTGCGGGCGGGCGTAGACCGGCGGACCCGGGACGGCAAGCCCGCGACCACCATGGCGTACCAGTTCTTCGGGCACCCGCGACTCGCCCTGCACCTGTGAAGGAGGACCGCGATGGCTGAGGACCTGCGCCCGGACGGGACGGACGTGCGGATCGGGGACGTGGTGGTCAGCTCACCGGGGCTGATCGGCCGGGTGGAGGTGCACCCGGCGGGCGGCGCGGGCATGCGCGGCGCCGAGGCGGCCTCGGCGGACCTGCTGTCGGCGTTGGCGCGCAACGGCTTCGGCGAGCAGTTGACCGTGGAGCTGCTGGACCCGGTGGAGGTGCCCGAGCTGGCCTCCGGGGCGACCCGGTCGACGGCCACCGGCGGGCCGGGGGTGCGCTTCGAGGTGCCCGGGCCGGGGACCGGGCTGGGGCAGGTGGTGCTCGCCAAGGACGAGCAGGGGGTGCTGAGCTGGGTCCTGCCCGACGACATCACCCCGGCGGAGGTGGCCACGCGCGGGGGCGACCGGCGCTCCTACACGATCGCCCGTCGGGTGGCGCCGGTGGACCCGGGGGCGGACCCGTCGCGCGGGCTGCTGGGGGCGCTGGGGTCGAAGCTGTTGAAGGTGCTGGTGTTCCCGCTGGTCGACCCGGTGGTGGGGGAGGTCGGGGAGTTCTTCGTCAGCCGGTGGGAGCAGCGATACCGGCCGGTGCGGCTGCGCCGGTTCACGCCTGAGGACCACGCGCTGCCGCAGCCGGTGGACCCGTCCGGGCCGGACTGGGCGGCGTTGGCGGCGGGGCCCGCGCTGCTGTTCGTGCACGGGACCGCCAGTTCCAGTCACGCCGGTTTCGGCGGGTTGCCCCGGGAGGCCGTGCTGCGGTTGCACGAGCGCTACGGCGGGCGGGTGCTGGCCTTCGACCACCGCACGCTGTCGGTGGACCCGGTGGTGAACGCGCGGGAGCTGGTGGAGCGGGTGCCCGAGGGGGCGGGGCTGGAGGTCGACGTCCTGGCGCACTCGCGCGGCGGGCTGGTGGGCCGGGTGCTGTGCGAGCTGCCCGGCGAGGTGGGGTTGGACCCGGGGCGGCTGCGGGTGCGGACGCTGGTGATGGTGGCGACCCCGAACGCGGGCACCGCCCTGGCGCACCCGGACAACCTGGGCAGGTGGCTCGACCGGATGACGAACCTGCTTCAGTTGGTGCCCGTCAACGCGGTCACCGACGTGCTCGACGTGGTGCTGACCGTGGTCAAGCAGTTGGCGCTGGGCGTGCTCAAGGGGCTGGAGGGGCTGATGTCGATGAACCCCGCCGGCGACTTCCTCACCACCCGGCTCAACGTGCCCGCCCCGCACGCGGCGGTCTACCGGGCGGTGGCGTCGGACTACGACCCGCCGCCCGGGGCACCGCTGCTGGCCTGCGCCCGCGACGGGTTGACCGACCTGGTGTTCGGCAGCGCCCCCAACGACCTCGTGGTGCCCACCGACGGCGTGTTCGCCGCCAACGGCGCGTCGGCGTTCCCGGTCGGGGAGCCGGAGGTGTTCGCCGCCGCCGACGCGGTCGACCACAGCGGCTACTGGGCCCGGCCCCGGGTGGCGGCCGCGCTCGACCGGTGGCTGACCGGCTGAGAACAGGTCACCGACAACCCCGGCAACCGGGCGTCCACCCACGACAGTGCGAATCGGATTCACCTCAGCGGGGCATGCGCCGCCACAGCCACCGGGGCAGCAGGCGCAGTCCGAAGAAGAGCGGGCGCAGCGCCCCCGGCACCCACACGTCACGCTTGCCCGCGGCCAGGGCGCGGGCCGCCGCGCGCGCCACCTGTTCGGGTGTACTGGACAGGGGCGCCGGTGCCATACCCTCGGTCATGCGCCCGACCACGAACCCGGGGCGCACCACGAGCAGCCGGACGCCGCTGCCCACCAGCGCGTCGGACAGGCCGCTCGCGAACCCGTCGAGGCCCGCCTTCGCGGAGCCGTAGACGTAGTTCGCCCGGCGCACCCGGACCCCGGCGACGGACGAGAACGCGACGACGTCCCCGCTTCCCTGCGCCCGCAACAGGTTCGCCAGGTGGCTCAGGACGCTCACCTGGGCCACGTAGTCGGTGTGCACGACCGCCAGGGCATGATCGACATCACGTTCCGCCCTGGATTGGTCGCCGAGCACCCCGAAGGCGACCACGGCGGTGGCCACCGGGCCGTGCTCGGCGACGATCCGGGAGAGGACGGACGGGTGCGCGGCGAGGTCGTCCGCGTCGAAGTCCACACAGGTCACCCGGGTCGCGCCCGCCGCGCGCAGCTCCCGCTCCCGCTCCGCCAGGGCGCCGGTGTCCCTGGCCGCCAGCACGACTTCCCGCGCACCGCCGACCACCAGCAGGCGGGCCAGAGCCGAACCGATTTCACTTCCGCCACCGAGGACGACCACCGAACCGTTCATTGGACCAGTCTGCCGTCTCCGTCACCAGCGTTACGCGGCACCTGACCCCATTTGCCGCAGCGACCGGACGGATCGAGTGAAAGATCCACTCGGCGGTCACTCCGAGTTGATCTAAGTCGGACATCTGATTCCGCTTGTTGGGACACGACCATCCCATTCGGGGACTGCCGGCCCCCGATCAGCGGTGCTAACTTCGACGCCGTCGGTGTCGAACGTTTGGGGCACAGGGACAAACCCGGACACCCGGTCGGCCGAGGCGCGACCGCGGGGCCGCTTCCACCCGCGCCGACCAGTCGGCAACTCCTCCCACCTCGTGAAATCCGGATCAGGAATGGCGGTACCGCTGTGACCGAGACCCTGCACCCCTTGGACCCCGCCGCGCAGCCGTCGCAGCAGTCCCTGGGGACGGCGGCGGCGAGAAACCTCGCGACCACGACCAAGTCCGTGCCGCAGATGCAGGAGATCACCTCCCGCTGGCTGCTGCGCGTCCTGCCGTGGGTGCAGGTCAGCGGCGGCACCTACCGGGTGAACCAGCGGCGCAGCTACGTCGTCGGCGACGGCCGCATCGACGTCGACCGCAGCGGCTCGCAGTCCCGGGTGATCGCCGGTGACCTGCGCGAACTGGCGTTCCTGCGCGAGTTCGACGACGAGGAGACCCTGGGCGCGCTGGCGAACCTGTTCGCCGAGGAGACCTACGCCGCGGGCGACACCATCGTCGAGTGGGGCCACGCCGAGGACCGGTTCCTGGTCATCGCGCACGGCCGGGTCGAGCAGCACGCCGCGGGCCAGTACGGCGAGGAGGCGGTGGTGGGCGTGGTCGCCGACGGCGACTACTTCGACCAGTGGGGCCTGCTGGAGGAGCGGATCTGGGACTTCACCGCCCGCGCCGCCACCAACACCACCGTGCTCGCGGTGCGCCGCGCGGACTTCCAGAACCTGGTGGAGCGCTCCCCCGCGCTGGCCGAGCACCTGCGCGCCTTCGCCGAGTCCGACGCGGGCAACCGCGACGGCGAGAAGCCGATCGAGCTGTCCGCGGGCCACACCGGCGAGGTGGAGCTGCCGGGCACGTTCGTCGACTACCAGGACGCCCCGCGCGAGTACGAGCTGAGCGTCGCGCAGACCGTGCTGCGGGTGCACAGCCGCGTCGCCGACCTCTACAACCAGCCGATGGACCAGGTCGAGCAGCAGTTGCGGCTGACCATCGAGGCGCTGCGCGAGCGCCAGGAGCACGAGCTGATCAACAACCGGGACTTCGGCCTGCTGCACAACGCCGACTCCCGCCAGCGCATCCACACCCGCACCGGGGCGCCCACGCCGGACGACCTGGACGAGCTGCTGGCCAAGGTGTGGAAGAACCCGGGCGTGATCCTGGCGCACCCGCGGGCCATCGCCGCCTTCGGCCGCGAGTGCAGCAAGCGCGGCATCTACCCGGCCAACGTCGACATCGCGGGCCACCAGGTGCCGTCGTGGCGCGGGGTGCCGGTGCTGCCGTGCAACAAGATCCCGGTGTCGGACACCCGGACCACGTCCATGCTGCTCATGCGCACCGGCGAGGCCGACCAGGGCGTCATCGGCCTGCACCAGACCGGCATCCCGGACGAGTACCAGCCGAGCCTGTCGGTGCGGTTCATGGGCGTCAACGAGAAGGCGGTCATCTCCTACCTGGTGAGCGCCTACTACTCGGCCGCTGTGCTGGTGCCGGACGCGCTGGCCGTGCTGGAGAACGTCCAGATCGGTCTCTAGCCGGGTGCCGGTGGTCCCACCCGGGGCCACCGGCCCCGCGCCCGACCCAGCGCCAGGAGCGACATGCCCGCACAGCAGTCCCATCCCGCCACCCCCCACCCGGCGACGCCGCCCGGGCGGCCCACCACCCCGACGCCGCCGGGCCGGGCCCCCGACCACGCGCCGCCGTACTCGCTGCTGTTCCCGCGCCCGCCCGCCACCAGCGGCGGCGCCGGGGTCCCGGTCCCGGCGACGGACCCGGAGGCCGCGGCGGTGCGCCCGCCGTTCCACCCGCCCGCCCCGCGACCGCCCGCGGGCGCCGGGACGGTGCGCACGTCGGTGCCGACGCCGCCGGTGCGGACGCCGAACCCGGCTGACCGACCCACGGGCACCCACCCGCCCGCCAAGCCCGACGTGCCGAGGGTTCCCGGCGCACCGAAGCCCCCGTCCACCTCCAGCGTCCCCACGCCTTCCCAGAGCCCAGATTGGCGGTACCACGCGTGACCGGTCTCCTCGAGTCCGAAGACCAGTACACCCCGCAGTCCCTCAGCACCGCGGCGGCCCGCAAGCTGGCGACGACGACCAAGTCCGTCCCGCAGATGCAGGAGATCTCCCCCCGGTGGCTGCTGCGGCTGCTGCCCTGGGTGGAGACCCCCGGCGCCGCCTACCGGGTCAACCGGCGCCTGACCTACACCGTGGGCGACGGGCGCGTGTCGTTCACCAACACCGGCGCGGACGTGGCGGTCGTGCCGCCGGAGCTGCGCGAGATCGGCCTGCTGCGCACCTTCCCCGACGACGAGGTGCTCGGCGTGCTGGCGGGCCGCTTCCAGCAGCGGACGGTGGAGGCCGGTGAGGTGATCACCACCGGCGGTCGGGCCGCCGACGGCATCTACCTGATCGCGCACGGCAAGGTCACCCGCTACACCGAGGGCGCCTACGGCGACGACGCGGCGGTCGACATCCTCGCCGACGGCCAGTTCTTCGGCGACAAGGCGCTGCTGGGCAGCGACACCACCTGGGACCACACGGTCAAGGCGAACACGCCGTGCATCCTGATGTTCCTCTCGCGCAGCGACTTCCTCGCCGTGCAGGAGCAGTCGGAGGTGCTCGGCCTGCACATCGAGTCGTACCGGGCGCTGTCCACGGGCGCGCAGAACCGGTGGGGCGAGGCGGAGATCGCCCTGGCCTCCGGGCACCAGGGCGAGGTGCCGCTGCCGGGCACCTTCGTCGACTACGACATGGCCCCGCGCGAGTACGAGCTGAGCGTCGCGCAGACCGTGCTGCGGGTGCACACCCGGGTGGCCGACCTCTACAACGACCCGATGAACCAGGTCGAGCAGCAACTGCGGCTGACCATCGAGGCGCTGCGCGAGCGCCAGGAGCACGAGCTGATCAACAACCCGGACTTCGGGTTCCTCAACAACGCCGACCTCAAGCAGCGCATCCACACCCGCGAGGGCGCGCCCTCCCCGGACGACCTCGACGAGTTGCTGTCGCGGCGGCGCCGGTCGGACTTTTTCCTGGCGCACCCGAAGGCCATCGCGGCGTTCGGCCGCGAGTGCACCAAGCGCGGGCTGTACCCACCGACGGTCGAGGTGCACGGCAGGCAGGCGGTGTCCTGGCGCGGGGTGCCGATGCTGCCCAGCGACAAGATCCCGATCAGCGGGAACAACACGACCTCGATCATCGCCATGCGCACCGGTGAGTCCAGCCAGGGCGTCATCGGCCTGCACCAGACCGGCATCCCGGACGAGTACCAGCCGGGCCTGTCGGTGCGGTTCATGGGCGTGGACGACAAGGCCCTGCTGTCCTACCTGGTCAGCACCTACTACAGCGCCGCGGTGCTGGTCCCGGACGCGCTGGGCGTCCTGGAGAACGTCCAAATCGGACTCTAGAGTCCTGGAGAAGGGACACCATGCCCACTGTCGACGCGCGCCCCGGTCACCGCTCCGCGCGCGAGGTGCTCGCGCACAGCCGCACCCTGCTCGACCCGGCGCTGCGCGCCGCGGTCGACGGTCTGCCCGAATCGATGCGCGGCATCGCCGGGTACCACTTCGGGTGGTGGGACGAGCACGGGCGCACCGCCACCGCGGACGCGGGCAAGGCGGTGCGCCCGGCCCTGGTGTTCCTCGCCGCCGAGGCGGTGGGCGGCGACCCGCTCACCGCCCTGCCCGCCGCGGTGGCGGTGGAGCTGGTCCACAACTTCACCCTGCTGCACGACGACGTGATGGACGGCGACCGCACCCGCAGGCACCGCCCCACCGCGTGGACCGTCTTCGGCCTCGGCCAGGCGATCCTGGCGGGCGACGCGCTGCTCACCCTGGCCTACGACGTGCTCGCCGCGAGCGGGCACCCCAAGGCGCAGGAGGCCGCGCGGGTCATGTCGGCCGCGGTGCTGGCGGTGCAGGACGGCCAGGCCGCCGACCTGTCGTTCGAGAAGCGCCTCGACGTGGGTGTCGAGGAGTGCCTGCGGATGGCCGAGGGCAAGACCGGCGCCCTCCTGGGCTGCTCAACGGCCCTCGGCGCCCTGTTCGGCGGCGGCGACGCCGAACAGGTCAACCACCTGCGCGTCTTCGGCGAGCGGATGGGCCTGTCCTTCCAACTGGCCGACGACCTCCTCGGCATCTGGGGTGATCCGGAGACCACGGGCAAACCGGTCCACTCGGACCTGGCCAACCGCAAGAAGTCCCTGCCGGTCGTCGCCGCCCTCGCCGAGGTGTCCCCGGCGGCGGTGGAGCTGAGCACGATCTACCACAGCGCCACCACGCTCACCCCGGACGAACTGGCCCACACCGCGAGCCTGATCGAAACCGCGGGCGGCCGCGCCTGGGCCAGGAACCACGCCGACGACCTGCTGGCCCAAGCCCTCGACCGCTTGGCGGCGGTGGACCCACTGGCCCGCCCCGCGGCGGAACTGGCGAGCCTGGCCCACCTGGCCGCCCGCCGGGACCACTAAGCCCACCCCCAGAACCGGGACCGCGCGGGAGCCCGGATGAGCGGAGCCGCTGGGCCGGGCGCGGGGCCAACTGCCCCGCCCCGACCCGGCGAGCAAGAGCCCCGGGTGGATGCCCGAGTGGGCGGGTGGATCTGCCCGACCAGCCGACCACCCCAGGAACCGGCGGCCCGGCGAGCGACTGCCCGGGTGGGTGAAGGTGCTTGCCCAGCCGACCACCCCGACAACCGCCAGCCGGCCAAGCAGACGCCCAGGTGGGTGGATGTCCTCAACGCAGGCCGACCACCCCGGGAACCGCCGGCCTGGCGAGCGAACTGCCCGGGTGGGTGGAGATGCTTGGTCAGCCGGCCACCCCGAAAACCGCCAGCCCGGCTAAGCAAACGCCCGGGTGGGTGGATGTGTTTGGCCGGGGGTGGCGATCATGTGACAGCCTGCCTGGGCGGTGGGGCATCTTTTCAGCCCCACCTGACGCACTGGAGCACATGATCGCCATAGGGGCCCCGGCCAAACACATCCACCCAGCCGGGCACCACCCACAAACAACCGGCGACGAAGGCAGAGCACACCCACCCAGTCGGGCACCCCACGGCAAGCCCGGGCTCGCGAAGGCACGGCCGAGCACATCCAACCGGGCACCCCCACCAAGACCCAGAGCTTGGGCCGAAGCTCAGGATCAGCCCAGGGGGCAGGTCTCGCGGAACTCGGAGATCACCGCGTCGGGCGCCGGGGCCGGGCACAGGAACCGGTCGTACCGGGTGTCGGAGTCGATCCAGCGCTTGAGCCAGGCCACGGTGAACTTGCCGACGGTGGGGGTGGCGGTGGTGACGACGAAGTGGTCGGCGTCGCGCAGTTCCAGGTACGCCTTCTCGCCGCCGAGGGATTCGTAGAACGGTTCGGCGTGCTGGGTGACACCGGCGATGGTGTCGTTCTCCGCGCCCACGATGAGGCTCGGCACCGACTCCGCCGCCCAGTCCTTGACCGTGTTCCACGGCGCGAGCGGCACGGTGGCCAGCAGCGACGGGCGCTTCTTGGCCGCGGCCAGCGACGCCCCGCCGCCCATGGAGTGGCCGAGGACGCCGAGCCGGTTCGCGTCCACCCGGTCCTTGACCGGGCTGGCCGTGGTCAGCCAGTCCAGGGTGGCCAGCAGTTGGTCGGCGCGGGCGGCGGGTTGGTCGAACGGGGACAGGGTGTCGATGGTGACGACCACGAACCCGTGCGAGGCCAGCCGCGGGCCCAGCCAGGAGATGGCCGCCTGCACCTCCAGAAACCCGGGCGAGACCGCCAGACCGCCGAAGGTGCCCTCGCCGGTGTCGGCCGGGTAGTAGACGGTGCCGCCCGCGAACCCCGCGCCCGCCTGCACCGGAGCGGATTCCACGGTGAACGGGCCCGCGGCGGCCTCCAGGCTCTGCACCGTGGGCTCCGGGCCGCGCTGGTACGGGTTCTCCGCCGCGGACGCGTCCACGCCCACCAGGGCCCCGGCGGTCAGCGCGGCGGCGGCGAGCAGGCCGAGCGGTCCGCGCAGGGACCGCCTCCCGGTGCGGGGGGCAACAGTCATCGGAACGGCTCCTCAGCGTCGAGCGGCACGTGCTGGGGTCGACCGTAAATCGTTGCCCGGGTCTTGTGAACAGTGGTGAATGTTTGGCTCAACCCGGTGCGCAAAAGCACCGGGCGCAGTTGTCACGCGGTGCGCAGACCAGGTCCACGGCCCAGCCGCCGAGCGGCGGCACGGGTGTCCACTCCGGATCACGGGATGGCGAACCGATCGAGGATTTCCCGGGCCTCAGGGGTGTGGCGGCGGTCGAGGGGGTAGATCAGGACGTCGGCCGGGTTGAGGCTGCCCACTTCGAGCGCGTGCCTGATCTGGTCCGCCGTGGTGCGGACCGCTTGGAGTTGGGCGATGAGAGCGGTCAGCACGGCGGCCCGCTGTCGTGCTGACCGCCTGCGCGCGACCACCTGCCACGAATCCCCATGTTCGATCTCCATTGCTTCCAGGCGCACCAGGGGTCGTTCCCGTATTCCTCCGCGACGGAACCGACATGGTGGGCGAGCGTCTTCCGCCACCAGTACACGCCGTGCGCGCAGGCAGGAAAAGGACGAAAACCTCCTGCCACGCCGGACGCATTTTCGGACGTTCACCGGACGTCGACGCGATCCACGTGCGGAAATGCGCAGTGCACCGGTGACGCCCGTTGTCGCAATGCTTAATCCAAATGGGTGGCAGGTTGAATATCCGGGCTGCCCACACCTATCCCCGGCTACACGTCCACCGGGTCATCAGGTGGACGACCGGGCCGCGGGAGGTGGCGTGGGGCGCGGAAGCGGCGGCTCCGACAGCGGGCTCCGGGCCGCCAGGCGGGCACTGGGTTTCTTCCAGGATGAGTTCGGCTACCGGTTGGGAGTGAGTTCCAAGACGGTGGGCCGTTGGGAAAAGGGCGTCCACGAACCGCAGCCGTGGATGCGGGGAAAGATCGCCAAGGTGCTCGGCCTGACGATCCCGGAATTGAGCGCACTCCTGCCCTCGCCCGAACCCGTGAACCCGCCGCCCGTCGCACCTGCGAGCTGCGCCCGCTCCTTTCCGTGTCGTGACGGGATGGCGCGGTGCGATGAGCAACCCGAACCCATTCGGACCCTAGCGTGGGAGTTGATGGGCACCATGAACCGTCGAGACCTGCTCCGACTGCTCGGCTGGATGACCGCCACCGCGGGCGTACCCGCGATCCAACTCGACCCGGACGAGCAAGAACGCGTCGTGAAAGCGATCGCCGCTCCCGGCCGGGTCGATGAACAGGTCATCGGGCACATCCAGACGGTGTACCAGACGTGCCGGCGGCAGGACGACACCTTGGGGGCTCAGGCGGTGCTCCCGACGGTGCTCGCCCAACTGTCCCTGGCACAGGGACTGATCGGCAGTTGCCCACCACAACTGCGGCAGGCACTTCTGTCGACCTGCGGCGGACTGGCCGGGTTGGCCGGGTGGTTGCTCGTCGAGAGCACGGACTACGGCAAGGCGTGGGAGCACTTCGAGCGCTCGCGCGCCTTGGCCCACGAAGCCCGCGACCCGGCGCTCAGCAGCCTCACCCTGGCCCGCATGAGCAACACCGCGAAGAACCAGGACCGCTTGCACCAGGCGGTGGATTTCGGCGAAGCCGCCCGCAAAGCCGCCGAACGGGCCGACGACCCCCTACTGCAAGCGTACGCGGCGAGCGAAACGGCCCGCGCTTACGCCAAGGACGGCCAAGAAGCGCTGTGCATGGCAACACTGGAGGAGGTGGAGGGAAAGCTGTCGACAGCCGACCCGGAAATGTCGTCGAAGTCGCCTGCCTATTTCTTCGACCACAGCTACCTGCCCAGCACGAGGAGTGCTTGCTTCCTCAATCTCGATCGACCGGCTGACGCCGCCCGGCAGGCGCGTGATTCCCTCACGCACCGCGATGGGGCGCTCGTGCGGGACAACGCCTACACGATGCTGTACCTGGCCGATGCGCAGATCAAGCTGCGGCAGATCGATGACGCGGCGACGATCACGGGCACCGTGGCCGAGGCCACGGCGCAGAACGGCTCGGTCCGGCTGCTCGAACGCCTGCGCACCACCCGGGCCACCCTGGGCCCCTGGGCGGACACCGCCGCCGTCCGGGAACTCGACCAGCGACTCCTCCCGTAGGAACGACGCGGGGCTACGTCCACAGGCCGGTGCCGTAGGTGTCCTGGCCGCGGTGGACGACCTCGCGCAGTTCCATCCGGCGCACCTTGCCGGTGCCGGTGCGCGGGACCTGTTCCCAGGTGAGGACCACCGGTTCGGCCAGCGGGGGCAGGTCGTACTGCGCGGCCCGCCAGGCCCACACGTCCAGCGTGCCGTCCCGGGTGACCAGCACCGGGACCGGGGTCGTGCCGGGGGTGCCGAGGACCACGCACTCGACGACGCCGGGCACCCGGTCCTCGATGACGTCCTCCAGTTCCACCCCGCTGTGCCCGGGGATCAGGTCGACCTCCCGGTCCAGCAGCCGGAAGGCGCCCAGCGGGGTGCGCACGCCGACGTCGCCGGTGTTCCACCAGCCGTCGTTCCACTTGGCGTGCCAGCGGTCGTGTTCGCCGACGTAGCCGACGCAGACCACCGGGGTGCGTACCAGTACCAGGCCGGGGGTGCCCGGAGGCAGTTCGGCGAACGTGCGCGGGTCGACCACCTTGAGCCGGGTGCGGCCGGGCACCGGGCGGCCGAGGTCGCGGGTGGTGGGGTGGCGGCGCTCGGCGGCGGCCAGTGCGCGCCGGGTGAGCACCCGGAAGGTCAGCGGGCCGGTCTCGGTCTGCCCCCACACCTGCAACCACAGCGGGCCGCGGCGAGCGGTGGCGCCGAGGTAGGCGCGGACGGTCGGCGGGTGCATGGCGTCGAAGGTGCTGACGTAGAGCCGCACCCCGCGGAACGGGCCGTCGGGGCCGGTCATCGGCATCCACCGGACGTAGGTCGACGGCAGTGCCTCCACCGTGGTCGGCGGGTGCGCGCGCAGCACCGGTTCGGCGTTCTCGGCGTCGGAGACCACGACCAGCTCGCGCGGGCCCAGCGACAGCACCGAGGCCGTCCACGGGACCGCGCGGCCGTGGCTGAAGGCGATGGCGGAGCAGGCCGTGTCCGACGCGCGGGTCGACACCACCGGCACCCGGGTGGCCTCGGCGGCGGCGATGCCGTGCAGCAGGGTGCGGGTGGTGTGCACGACCAGCTTCGGCAGCCCGGTGGTGCCGGAGGTGTGGTTGACCACCAGCGGCGCGTCGGGGGCGCGCTCGACCGGCGGCGGGGGCGGGGTGCCGCGCAGCGAGGCGAGGCTGACCGCGCCGGGCTGTTCGCCGTCGAGGCAGACCGTGCACCCGACCAGGCTGGTGAGGTCGATGCCGTGCTCGTGGCCGTCGTCGAGTACCGCCCGGGTGGTCACCAGCGCGGTGGGTTCCAGCCGCTTGAGCAGGATCTGCAACGACTCCGGTGTGAGGTGGTCCGACAGCAGCGCGGGCACCGCGCCCAGCCGGGCGGCCGCGGCGGCGATGAGCACGTAGTCCCAGTGGTTCTCCTTGACCACCGCCACCGAGTCGCCCGGTCCGACCCCGGCGGCGTGCAGCGCGCCCGCGGTCTCGCGGACGAGGGCGGCCACGGCGGGCAGGTCGAACCGGGTGCCGCGCAGCGGGGCCAGGTCCAGCGGCCGGTCCAGGTGGACGACCGTGCGGATGCCGCGGGCGACCACGTCGTCGAACAGGGTGCCCAGCGATCGCACTTTCACGGGAGTTCCTTCCTGCCCAGGACGGTCACCATCACCTGCGAGAGCCAGGTGTGCGCGGGGTCGGCGAAGTCGCGCACGGCGGCGTCGACGGCCGCCTCGGGGACCCGGCCGAGCAGCCGGGGCCGCAGGTGCTCCAGCCACAGCGCGTACCAGCGGGCCGCGGGGGTGCCGCCGCGCACGACCTCCGCGCGCCCCTCGGCGTGCACGGTCAGGCCCGCGTCCTCGGCCAGGTCGACGTCGAGCAGGCCGCAGCGCGGGTGGTACCCGGATTCGGCCATCACCGCGTAGGCGGCGGCCTTGACCTCGGGGTGGAACGGGCCGTCGGCGTGGCTGAACAGCGACGCGGTGTCGGTGTCCTCCAGCACCAGCCAGCCGCCGGGGGCGAGCGCGTCGGCCATCCGCCGCACCGCCACCCGCCGCCGGTCCAGGTGCTGCACCACGAGCCGGGCGTGCACCAGGTCGTAGTCGCCGCCGGGCGGGTCCTCGCGGGTGATGTCGCCGCGGTGCACCGCGACCCCGGGAACCCGGCAGCGGTCGGTGTCGAGGTCGACGGCGGTGACCGAGGCGCCGCGGGCGGCCATCCACCCGGCGACGGACCCGCGCCCGGCGCCCACCTCCAGGCATCGCCAGCCCGGTCCCACACCGAGCGCGGCGAGCCGGACCCGCGTCCCCGGGTCCCAGAGCTGCTCGCCGAGGACCAGCCGCTCGTCCTCCCCGGCGAAGCCGGTGTCGAACACGTACGTCGCGGTCACGTCGGGCTCCCCACGGGTGCGGTCCTGCGGTCGAGCACCCGGTCGGCGACCAGTTCGGCCGACCGGACCGCCCCCTCGGCGCACGGCCGGGCGGTGTACCAGTCCCCCACGTAGTCCACCGTGGAGGGTGGGCGGGCGGTGAAGTCCGACCGCAGCGCGAGCGCGGTCGGGGTGGGCATCGGCAGCCCGTGCCGGAACCGCGACACCACCGAGCCCAGGGTGGCGGCGGTCATCCCGGGCACGTACCGCTCCGCCCCGGCCAGCAGCGCCGCGGCGACCTCCCGGTCGTCGGCGTCGAGCCAGTCGGCTGGCCGGGTGGCCACGACGCTGACCAGGCCGCGCCCGGGCGGGACGCGGCCGGGGTGCTTGCGGTGCTCGAAGGACAGGCCCGCGACGCGGGTGTCCTCGACGGCGGGCACGGCCAGGGCGAACGAGTCGGTCGGCGGTCCCAGCGGCCGGTCGAGCAGGTACCCGACCTTCACCATCGGCCGGAACTCGCAGGCGTGCACGTACTCCGGGGCGGCCGGGTGCAGCGCGGCGGCGACCGGGGCGGGCACGGCGAGGACGATCTGCCGGGCGGTCAGCGTCGCGGCGTCGGTGACCAGCCGAGCGCCGGTGCGGGTGGTGGTGACCGCGCGGACCGGCACGCCGGTGCTGACGTCGAGGCCCGCGGCGAGCCTGCGCGCCGGGGTGTCCATGCCGTCGCGGTAGGTGCGGTAGGTGCTGGGGGCGCCGACGGCGCGCAGGTGCGCCAGCATCGGCCCGGCGCAGGCCAGCCGGGTGTCCCAGCCGAAGAAGCCGCCCGCGAGCGGCTGGACGAGGTAGTCGTGCAACTCCCGGGTGCCGACGTCGGCGAGGAGGTGCCCGGGGGTGGTCTCGGGCGCGTCGGTGTCGAGCCTGCGCCCGCCCAGGGCGGCCAGCATGGCGGCCCGGCCGAACAGGCTCAGCCCGCTGCCGCGCAGTTCACCCAGGTGCGCCCGCGCCCGCCCGCGGCGCCACACCGCGATGTCGCGGCCGATCACCGGGACGTCGTCGGTGGTCAGGCCGAGTTCGCGCAGCAGCCGCCAGGTGGCCGGGTAGCCGCCGGTGCCGAGCATCTCCGCGCCCGTGTCGACCACGTACCCGTCGCGCCGCACGCTCGCCATCCGCCCGCCGACGTGGTCGCCCGCCTCGAAGACGTGCACCGACCGGCCCGCGGCGGCGAGCGCGCCTGCGACCGCCAGCCCGGCGATCCCCGCTCCCACCACCGCCACGTCCAGGTCGGCGCTCATGCCGCACCGCCCAGGAGGTTGACCGCGATCAGGGACACCACGGTCACCCGGTGCGCCAGCAGGCCCAGCTTCCGCGCGCGCAGCACGTCGCCCAGCCCCACCCCGCGCCGCAGTTGGGCCACCCGCACCGCCACGGCGGGCAGCAGCGCCAGGGCGAACCACCACGGTCCCACGCCGAGCCCGGCCGCGAACACGACCAGCGCGACCTCGGCGAGCGAGAGCCCGGTGATGAACGCCCGGTTCCCGGCGGGACTGGCGAGGACGGCCACCGTGCGCCGCCCGACGGCCGCGTCCCCGGCGGCGTCGGCGGTGTTGGAGTACACGCCGAACAGCAGCGGTCCCAGGCCGAACAGCACCGCCTCGACCACCACCAGCGGCGTCAGCTCCCCGGTCACCAGGCCCACCCCGCACAGGACGAGCCCGGTGCCGAACCCGGCCAGGAACACCTCCTGCCCGCCGCGGTAGCTGATCCGCAGCCCCCAGGAGTACTGCACCGACGACAGCAGGCACACCAGCAGCAGCACCAGCGTCCACAGTGGAGCAGACAGGCCGAGCAGCAGCCACACCGCGCCACCGGCGAGAGCGCAGCCGCAGGCGAAGCGGATCGCCTGGGCGTCGGTCAGCTCCCCGGTCAGCAGCGGTTTGCGGGCCAGCCTGCGGGCGGGGGCGTCCGGGCCGTAGTTGGCCGCGTCGCTGCCGTCGCGGTGCCCGGTGACGTCGTCGAGGGCCACCGAGGCGGCGACGACCAGGACGGTGCCGACGCCGAAGAGCAGCAGGGTGCCGGTGCCCCGCCCGCCGACCAGCGTCCAGGCCAGCGGCAGCGCCAGGTAGTAGTCCCAGACGTCGAGCTTGGCCAGGCGGGCGTAGGCGCCGAGGGTGGCGCGGTCCAGCGCGGTGGTCACCGGGCACCCCCGGGGAAGGAGCAGACCGCGTCGGCGACGGCCTCGACCTCGGCGTCGGTCAGGTGCGGGTAGATCGGCAGGGCCAGGGTGCGGGCGCAGGCCAGTTCGGCGTGCGGCCAGTGCCTGCCCGCCCTGGCGTACGGGGCGAACGCCTGCTGCGCGGGCAGCGGGGTCGGGTAGTACACGTGGCTGCCGATGCCGTGCCGGGCCAGGTGCGCGCGCAGGTCGTCGCGGCGCTCGGCCAGCAGCGAGTACACGTAGTGGCAGCGGCCCTCGCGGCCCGGCGGCGGGGGCTGCACGCCGCGCTCGACCACCTCCTGGAACCGGGCGGTGTAGTAGTCGGCGATGTCGGCGCGGCGGGCCAGCCGGGCGGCCAGGCCGGGCAGCCTGCGCAACTGCACGTCGGCGGTGATCTCGTCGAAGCGGCTGTTGTAGCCGACCAGGTGGTGCTCGAAGCGGCGGCCCGGCGGCTGCCCGTGGTTGCGCAGCATCCGCGCCAGCCTGCCCAGCTCCGGGTCGTCGGTGATGACCACACCGCCCTCGCCGACCGTGCCGAAGGTCTTGACCTGCACGAACGAGAACACGCCCGCCTCTCCCCAGCGGCCCGCCGGGATGCCGTCGAGCACCCCGCCCTGGGCCACCGCGGAGTCCTCGACGAGCCGCACGTCGTGCCGGTTGGCCAGCTCGCGCATCGCGGGCATGTCGGCCATCACCGAGAACATGTGCGCGGGCATCAGCGCCGCGGTGCGCCCGGAGACGGCCTGCTCGACCTCGTACGGCTCGACGGTCATGGTCCACGGGTGCACGTCGGCGAAGACGGGGGTGGCGCCGACGGCGATCACCGAGGCGGCCAGCGGCGCGCACCCGAACGCGGGCACCACCACCTCGTCGCCGGGGCCGACGTCCATCGCGCGCAGCACCAGGATCAGGCCGCTGGTGCCGCTGGAGCAGGCGACCACGTCGGCGGCGCCGGTGTGCTCGCGCAGCGCGGCCTCGAACGCGGCGGTGCGCTCACCGAGGATGAACCGCTGCGCCGGGTCGGTGCCGACGCGGCGCACGGTGTCGAGCAGCTCGGCGTGCTCGTCGGCGAACAGGTCCGGGGGGAAGAACGGCAGCTTCACGCGCCACCCCCGCCGTAGAAGGCGCGGACCAGGTCGCACACCCGGTCGAGGTCGTCGTCGGGGAGGTCGGGGTAGAGCGGCAGCGCCACCGCGTGCGCGCAGGCGTGCTCGGCGCGGGGGAACTCGCCGCGGCGGTGCCCGAAGTCGGCGAAGCAGGGTTGCAGCGGCAGCGGCGTCGGGTAGTAGACCTCGGTCTCGACGCCGTGCGCGCCCAGGTGGCGCACCAGCGCGTCGCGGTGGTCGACCTCGACGAGGTAGACGTAGAACACCGGGTTGCTCGGCACGTCGCGGCGGACCACGGTGGGCAGCCTGCGCACGCCGGGGCAGCCCGCGAGCCGCTCGGTGTAGCGCAGCGCCAGCTCCGCGCGCCGGGCGATGTCGGCCTCCAGGGTGCCCAGCTTGGCCAGCAGGATCGCGGCCTGGAAGTCGTCCATCTTGCTGTTGAGGCCGGGGACGGCGCTCTCGGTGTTGATCGCCGGGAAGTCGTCGACGGTGCGCCCGAAGCGGCCGTGGTGGCGCAGCGCCGCCGCGGTCTCGGCGATCCGGTCGTCGTCGGTGAGGATCGCGCCCGCGTCGCCGAGGGCCCCCAGGGTCTTGGTGGGGAAGAAGGACAGCACCCCGCCCGAGCCGACCAGCCCGGCGTGCACGCCGTCCCAGCGCATCCCGATGGCCTCGGCGCTGTCCTCCAGCAGGGTCAGCGCGTACCGCTCGGCCACCTCGGTCAGCGCGCCCAGGTCGGCGGTCTGGCAGAACAGGTGCGCGGGCATCAGCACCCGGGTGCGCCGGGTGACCGCGGCGGCGGTGGCGTCCGGGTCCATCGCGTAGGTCAGCGGGTCGACGTCGGCGAACACCGGCCGCCCGCCCGCGAGCACCACCGAGGACGCCGAGGCCACGAAGCTGAACGCGGGCACCACCACCTCCGCGTCCGGGGTGAGCCCGGCGGCGCGCAGCAGCAGCACCAGCGCGTCGGTGCCGGAGTTGACGCCGACGACGTGCCGGGCCCCGGTCCACCGCGCGAGCGCCTGCTCGAACGCCCCGACCAGCGGCCCGTGCGAGTACTTGCCGCGTTCGAGGACCTCGGTCAGCAGCGGCTCGACCCTGGGCCACAGGGCGGCGAAGCCCGCGGCCTGGCTGAAGAAGGGCACTCGCGCGCCCTGGGCTGTCGGGGAGCCGGAGACCGTGGCGGCCTGCTCCATCGCTGTCCTCTCGGGACTGGGCACCAGCACGGCCCCCAAGGTAGGCCCGGCTGATCCGTTGCGCGGCAAGGGAAACAAAAGAGCACTCGGACGTGTGGTGTGACGCCGTTCGTTTTGACATCCACCCGGCCCACCGCTCGGGCGACCATGAATTTCACCCACACGATCGAGTGGCCCGCGTTGACACGCCTGCCCGGTGGGACAAGCCTTCCAAGCGCAACCCGACACCCCCGCTGGAGGCACGCACCGATGCTGGGCACGCTCGTGGTCGGACTCGGTCGGGCGGGCGGCGGCCTGCACCTGCCGGTGCTGCGCAGGCTCGGCCACGGCAGCGGCCGCGCCCTGGGCAGGCCCCCGATCGTCGTGGTGGACCCCGGTGTCGTCGTCCCGGTGGCCCCGGACCTGCTGGTCGCCACCAACCTGGCGCACGCGGCGGCGCTGGTCGACCCGGAGCGCACCGCCGTGCACCTGTGCACCCCGCCGAACGCGCGGCTGCGCCCGCTGACCGAGCTGGCCGACCTGGGCTTCCGGCGGATCGTGGTGGAGAAGCCGCTGGCGGTCGACGAGGTGGAGCTGGCGGCGATCCTGCGGCTGCGCGCCGCGGCCGACCTGGACCTGGTCCCGGTGGCGCAGTGGCGGTGCAGCGAGCTGACCCGGCGCGTCCGCGCCGTGCTGCGCGGCGGCGAACTGGGCGCCCCGCGCTCGATCGTGTTCACCCAGAGCAAGCCGCGCTTCGGCCGGACCGTCTCCGGCGACGAGCACCCCAGCGCGTTCGACGTGGAGGTGCCGCACTCGCTCGCCGTCGCGCTGCGGCTGGCCGGACCGGCAGCGGTGACCGCCGCGGGCCTGACCGACATGCTGCTCGGCGACGCCGTGTTCTCCGGCCTGGGCGGGGCGTGGCTGCGGCTGCGGCACGACTCCGGGGTGCGCACGGAGATCCGCACGGACCTGACCGCCCCGGTGCGCGAGCGGCGGATCACCGTCGAGCTGGAGCACGGCACCCTGGTCGGGCACTACCCGGTGAGCGCGGCGGACGAGTACTCGCAGCTCGTGGTGCGCACCAGGGGCACCCAGTCGCACTCGGTGTTCCGCGACGACTCGCTCACCGCGTTCATCGCCAGGGCCCACCAGCACTTCGAGGGCACCAACCCGATGCTCGACGAGCCCGCCACCGGCGCCGCGGTCGTCACCCTGCTCGCCGGGGCCAAGCGGCTGGCGGCTGGCCGCGTCCCGGTCGGGGCCGCCCGGTGACCCTGCTCGCCCGCCTGGCGACCACCCCCGAACCGCCCCCGGCCGGGCCCGGCTGGCGCGGGGTCGACCTGGGCTTCCCGGTGGCGGCGCTGCCGGAGGAGGAGTTCATCGAGCTGGCCGCGGTCGTCGAGCGGCGCGACCTGGTCACCGTGTGCGTCGACTCGACCATCGGCGCGGGCACCATCACCGACGACTTCGGCACCGACCTGGAGGAACTGCGCGTGCTGGCCGAACGCTGCCCGGCCCTGGGCACCCGGCAGGTCCGCGTCGGCTCGCCCACCAACACCGGCCTGCACGCCGACGACTGGGAGTACCGGGTGCTGCGCAGGCTCCGCGAACTGGCCCTGCGCGCCGAGCAGGCCGACCTGGTGCTGCTGCACCCGAGCACCGGGGGCTGGCCGGACGGCGCCGAGGCCCGGCTCGGGCACCTGCTCACCGAGGCGGGCACCCCCGCGCTGCGCCTGCTGCACACCACCGGCGCGGGCCCGCTGACCGCCTTCGTCGCCGAGCGGACCGCGCACGTGCGGGTCGCCGACGCCGGGTCGGCGCGGCTGGCGGAGGAGCTGGCGCTGCTCGCCGCGCACGGCTACCGGGGCGCGCTGACGCTGGCCGACGACGACGCGGGCGCGGGCAGCGCGTTGCAGGCGCTGGCCTCCGGGCGGGCGGAGCCGTGACCCTGGTCGACGCCGACGCGCTGCTGGCGTTCACCACCGACGTGTTCACCGCGCACGGCCTGCCCGCCGGGGACGCGCGGGCCTCGGCGGAGGCGCTGTGCCACGGCGACCTCACCGGGATGGCCTCGCACGGGGTGGCCAACCTGACCCGGATCTACCTGCCGCTGCTGGAGTCCGGCCGGGCCAAGGCCGACGCCAAACCGGAGCGGCTGGTCGACCGGGGCGCCACCGTGCTGGTCGACGGCGACCGCGGGCTGGGGCTGTGGCTGGCGGGCGCGGCGGTGGAACTGGCCGCGATCCGCGCCGCCGACTACGGCGTCGGGGTGGTGTCGGTGCGCAACGGCACGCACTTCGGCTGCGCCGGGCACCACGCGCTGCGCGCGGTCGGGCAGGGGATGATCGGCGTGGTCATGGCCAACTGCGGCCACCAGCAACTCGTCCCCGCGCCCACCGGCGGACCACGGCTGCTGGGCACGAACCCGCTGGCGGTGGCCGCCCCCGCCGGTGAGCACCCCCCGTTCCTGCTGGACATGAGCACCACCACCGCCCCCACCGGCAAGGTCCGCGCGGCGGCCCGCGCCGGGGAGCCCGCGCCGCCCGGCTGGCTGGCGGACGCGGACGGCCCGGTGACCGACCCGGCCGCGCTCGACGCGGGCACCGCCCGGCTGACCTGGCTGGGCGCCCCCGGCCCGGCGGAGTACAAGGGCTTCGGCCTGGGCCTGGCGGTGGAGGTGCTGGCCGCGCTGCTGCCCGGCGCCGGGCTGGGACCGCCCGCGGGCACCGGCCCCGACGACGACATCGGCTTCCTGGCACTGGCCCTGGCCCCGGACGCCCTGCGCACCGGTTTCGCCGCCGACGCGGGCAGCGTGTTCGGCGCGGTCCTCGACGCCGGGGCGACCTACCCCGGCCTGCCCGAGTCGGTGCACAGCGCCCGGTCCCGGGCCGAGGGCGTGCCCCTGGCCGACGGGCTGTACGCGGAACTGGAGCGGGTCGCCGCCGCGCTCGACCTGACCCCGCCGACGGTGCTCGGGTGACCCGGGGTCACCCGGCGCCCGACCCCGCCCCCGGAGAACCGGAGAGGACCACCGCGATGCCCCAGCCGCACCGCCCCGCACCGACCGGGGACTCTTCCTCCCGCACCGCGCCGTCCTCGGGGGTGTGCGCGTGAACCGGGGACCGGTGAGCTGTCCGGCGCCCGCAGAGCTGGAGAGGACCACCGCGATGCCCGACCCACGCCCCACCACCCGCACCGCGCCGTCCGCCGGGGTGTGCGCGTGAGCCGGGCGCTGGTGGTGGGCGGGAGCGTCGCCGGGTTGCTGGCGGCGCGGGTGCTCGACGAGTGGTTCGACGAGGTCGACCTGGTCGAGGCGGACGAGTTGCCCGCCGGGGCCGGGCCGCGCACCGGGATCGCCCACGGCGACCAACTGCACGTGCTGCTCACCATGGCCCAGGAGCTGCTGGACGGGTGGTTCCCCGGGATCGTCGACCGGGTGGCCGCCGACGGCACGGTGCGCTGCGGCGCCGGGGAAGCCCGGATGCTGGTCGACGGCGTGGCCCGGCCGCCCGCGCCGGGCCTGGTGCCGCTGCCGGTGCGGCGGTGGCTGCTGGAATCGCACCTGCGCCGGGAGGTGCTGCCCCGGCCGGGGGTCCGGCTGTTCCGGGAGCGGGTGGTGGGGCTGATCGCGGACGCGGGCCGGGTGCACGGGGTGCGGTTGGCCAGTGGGCGCGAGATCACCGGGGTCGACCTGGTCGTGGACGCCAGCGGGCGGGGGACCCGGATCGGCGAGTGGCTGCGCGGGATCGGGCACCGGCCGCCGCCGAAGCGGCGGCTGAACCTCGACCTCGGGTACGCCACCGCGCTGTTCCACCGCTCCCCCGACCAGCGCCTGGACGACCTGCGAATGGTCCACTCGATCCGGTCGGTGGACTGGGCCCCGCCGGGGGTCGGGGTGCTGGCGCCGGTGGCGCCCGACCGGTGGGTCTGCGGGATCTCCGGGTACGGCGCCGACCGGCCGACCGCGGACCCGGCGGAGTTCCGGCGGCGGTGCCTGGGCGAGCCCGCGCCCGCCTTCGCCGAGCTGGTGCGCCGTTGCGCGCCCGCCGGACCCGTCGCGGTGCACCGGTTCCCGCACGCCCTGCGGCGCGACTTCCACCTGGCCCAGGACTTCCCGGCGGGGCTGGTCGCGGTGGGCGACACCGTGGTGTCGTGCAACCCGGTCTACGGGCAGGGCGTGCCGTCGGCGGCGCTGCACGCGGGCGCGCTGCACGCCTGGCTGCGGGCGGGGGCGGGCGGGGACCTCGACAGCGCGGACTTCTTCGCCCGGCTGCGGGTGCTGGCGGACGCGGTGTGGCAGGTGGCGGCGATCGAGGACACCCGGCTGCCGCACGTGACCGGGGACCGGCCGCGCGGGCTGCGCGCCCTGCACGCGGTGAGCAGCCTGGTCAGCCGGGCCGCGCGGACCGACGACGTGGTGGCGCGGGAGTTCACCGACGTGGTCAACATGCGGTCGCACCCCTCGGCGCTGAGCCGCCCCGGCATCCTCGGCCGGGCCGTGCTCGCCGAGGCCCGCTCCCGGTTCACCCGCTGACCGCCCTGCCCACCGCCCACTCTGTCCACAACGGACACCGATCGTTCCCGGGTGCGCAAAACGCTCGGCTGGAACGTCCCAGCCGAGCGCCTCGCCGCGACGACCCCGACCCGGTCGGTCACCCGTGGTGCGACGGCCCCGGGAACCCCGGCTCGGAGTTTTCTCGGGCCGTGGTCAGCGGCCGAGCAGCGGGATGTCGTTCTTGCCCTGGTGGTAGTCGCGGACCGCGGTGACCAACTCCTCCACCGTGAGGCGGCCGCTGCCGTCGTTGTCGATGCGCTCGAAGGTGGTGTCGGCCTGCTTGGCGTCGACACCCACCGCCTTGAGCCAGCGCTGGAACTCCTGCGGGTTGACCTCGCCGTCGCCGTCGGTGTCGCACAGGTCGACGATGGCCTCGATGGTCGGGCGCAGGCTCCGGTCGAAGCCCGCGTCACCGCCGCGGACCACCTCGGAGTCGGCGGCCTGCATGAACTGCTCCTCGGTGACCGCGCCGTACGGGCCGACCCCGGTCATCTCGGCCAGCTTGTCCCACATGGACAGGTACGCCGTGAACAGCCTCCGCCCCTTGGGCGAACCCTCCTGCTCGCCGAAGTTCTGCAGCAGGCGCCGCGCCTCGGTCTCGTAGTCGGTCCGGTCGATGGTCCCGTCGCCGTTGGCGTCCCAGAGCTGGAAACGACGCTTCAACCTGCTGTCCTGGACACTTGCGGTCACGACCGTGCTCCTTCGCAGTCAGTGGAAAGTCCGGGGCGACCCGCGCCCCGGAAATCGACACTAGCAACGTTCCCGACATTCGGCGCACGTCTCACACCCCCTTTTCGGGTGCACTTCCGATCCAGTTGCACATGCCCTGAGCTGCGACGATACATGCGGGAAAGGGAACAATTCCTGCATGCGCGGAGGGTGACCGGAGACCTATCAATGGTGTGACGGGTCCTACCCGGGTCAGCGACTGCGGTGTTCGGAGAATGAAGACGAGAATGGCCGCACCAGTTGTTCCCGCCGGGGAAGGAAGTCCATGCCGCACCTCCGCGCAGTCGTGCCGAGCGCTGCCGCCGCCTGCCCGCCCGCCGCCCCCGCGGCCGGGGGCTCGCCGGACCGGGTGGTCGTCTCCCAGCACGGTTCCAAGGCCTGACAACCGGTTCCAGACCGAGCGGAGGGAAGCACCGAAGGTGGCCGTGGACCTGGTGGTCGTCGGATTGGGGTACGTGGGGCTGCCGTTGGCGGCGCGCGCCTGCGCGGCGGGGTTGACCGTCGTGGGCGTCGACACCGACGCGGCGGTGGTGGAGGCGTTGCGGGTCGGGCGGTGCCCGGTGCCCGGCGTCGACCCGGCCGTCCTGGCCCCGGAGCGCTTCACCGCGACCACCGGGTTCTCCGCCGTCGCCGCCGCCGACACGGTCGTCATCTGCGTGCCGACCGGTCTGGTCGACGGCGAGCCGGACCTGCGCGCGGTCATCGGCGCGGGCCGCTCGGTGGGTGAGCACCTGCGCCCGGACACGCTGGTGGTGCTGGAGTCCACCAGTTACCCGGGCACCACCGAGGAGGTCCTGCAACCGCTGCTGGCGGCGCGCGGCCTGGTGCCCGGGATCGACTTCAACCTGGCCTACTCCCCCGAGCGGGTCGACCCGGGCAACGGCCGGTTCGGGCTGCGCAACACCCCGAAGGTGGTCAGCGGCCTGACCCCGTTGTGCGCCAAGCGGTGCGCGGCCTTCTACGAGCAACTGGTGGACACCGTGGTGACCGCCGCCGGGATGCGCGAGGCGGAGACGTCGAAGCTGCTGGAGAACAGCTACCGGCTGGTCAACATCGCGCTGGTCAACGAACTCGCGGTGTTCTGCGAGCGGTTGGGCATCGACGTGTGGGACGTGCTGCGCTGCGCGGGGACCAAGCCGTTCGGCTTCGAGCCGTTCCGGCCCGGTCCGGGGGTGGGTGGGCACTGCATCCCGGTGGACCCGCGCTACCTGGCCGCGCGGGCGCGCGCCGAGGGGCTGCCGTGCTCGATGGTGAGCACCGCGCAGGAGGTCAACGCGGGGATGCCGGGGTACGTGGCCCGCCGGGCGAAGGACATGCTGGCGGCGGCGGGGGTGCCGCTGCCCGGGGCGCGCGTGCTGCTGGTGGGGGTGACCTACAAACCGGACGTGCCGGACCTGCGCCACTCGCCCGCCGTCGGGGTGGTGCGGGCGCTGCGGGCGCTGGGCGCCTCGGTGACCTACCACGACCCGCACGCGCCGGTCTTCGCCGTGGACGGCGAACCGGTGCCCGTCGAACCCGCGCTGGACGCGCCGGTCGACCTGGTCGTGCTGTTGCAGGACCACCGCTGCCTCGACCTGGCCGTGCTGACCCGGCAGCCGGTGCTCGACACCCGGGGTGTGCTGGAGGGAGACCTCGTCCGCAGGCTCTGATCGGGTGCCGCACCGGGAACACCCCTGTGGTGGGACCATCGGATGACTGTCCGAACCAGACTGTCCTGCCGGTCGGACCCGTCCCGGGAAAAGCTCAGGCGGGCTGGTTGTTCACCTGGAGTTCGTTGACAGACCACAGGTATTGCACGGCGTAGGCCCGCCACGGCCGCCAGGCGGCAGCGTGCGCGGCCAGGGTGGCGGGGGTGAACGGCAGCCCGAGGGTGCGGGCGGCGGCGCGGACCCCGATGTCGCAGGCGAGGAACGCGTCCGGGTCGCCCAGGGCGCGCATGGCGATGGTCTCCACGGTCCACCGGCCGAAACCGGGCAGCACCGCCAGCCGGGCCCTGGCGCGTTCCCGGTCGGCGCCCACCCCCAGGTCGATCGCCCCGCCCGCCAGTGCGGAGACCAGCGCGACCAGCGACTCCCGGCGCCCGCGGGGCAGCCCGAAGCGGTCCGGGTCCAGGGCGGCCAGGGTCGCCGGGAGCGGGAACAGGTGGGTCAGCCCGCCACCGGCGTCGGCCACTGGGTCGCCGTGCTCGGCAACCAGCCGGGCGATGTGCGTGCGCGCGGCGGCGGTGGACATCTGCTGCCCGACCACCGTGCGCACGGCGAGCTCGGCACCGTCGACGGTGCGCGGCACCCGCCTGCCGGGTTCGCGGCGCACGTGCGGGGCCAGCACCGGGTCGGCGGCGAGCAGGTCGTCCACGGCCACCGGGTCGGCGTCGAGGTCGAGCAGCCTGCGGCACCGGCTGATCGCCCGGGACAGGTCGCGCAGGTCGGTCAGCGCCAACTGGCAGGCGATGTGGTCGGCGGTGGGGCGCAGGGTGGCCACCCCGCTGCCGTGCGGCAGCCGCAGCGTCCGCCGGTAGGCGCCGTCGCGGAACTCCTCAACCCCGGGCACGGCGGTGGCGGCGAGGTGGCCGAACAGGTTGTCCGGGCACAGCGGTTCGCGGAACGGCAGCCGCAGCGAGATCACCCCCGGGCTGGCGACCTGCCTGCCCGCCCGCAGCCGCAGCTCGGTGGGCGGCAGCGCGAACACCTCGCGCACGGTGTCGTTGAAGGTGCGGATGCTGCCGAACCCGGCCGCGGCGGCCACCTCGCTCATCGGCAGCGCGGTCGTCTCGATCAGCAGCCGGGCCGTCTGCGCGCGCTGGGCGCGGGCCAGCGCCAGCGGACCGGCGCCGAACTCGGCCAGCAACTGCCGCTCCACCTGGCGCACGCTGTAGCCAAGCCGCGCGGCCAACCCCGGCACCCCCGCCCGGTCCACCACCCCGTCCGCGATCAACCGCATGGCCCGGGCCGCGAGGTCGGCGCGCTCGTTCCACTCCGGCGAACCGGGGCTGGCGTCCGGCCGACACCGCTTGCAGGCGCGGAAACCCGCGCTCTGCGCCGCGGCGGCACTGGGGAAGAACGTCATGTTCTCCGCCTTGGGCGGCATACTGGGGCAGCTGGGCCGGCAGTAGATCCGGGTCGTCCGCACCGCGGTGTAGAACCAGCCGTCGAAACGCGCGTCCTTGGAACGAACGGCACGCACGCAGCGATCAAAATCCTCATGCACCCGGTAGAGGATGATGGTCGCCACCAATGCACCGCTAGCGGTAAAACGACGCGGAGTTCCTACTTTCGGGTAGGGTCGCTTTCCCGCCGGCCACCGTGCGTGCCCGATCCCTCACCCCGGCGCGATCCCGCACTGTCCCGATCGGATGCTCGCGCAGGTTCCCCTGCGGTGTCGAGGATTCCTTTTCTTCCGGGTGACGAGCGGGGAAGCCGAGCCGGTCGCTTTCGTGGACAGTCCCGTCCACGATGTCCGCCCCACGCCCGGTGAACGCCCGTACGGTCTAACGGCGCGGCCCCCGAGGTGGGAGATCCCACTGCTCGGTGGCGATCCCTCATTCCGGTGGTGCCGCCGGGCTGTGGGGTCAGTCCCGTTCGCGGACGGTTCCTCCCGCGACCTCCACCCTGCGGTTGACCGAGACCGCGTCGAGCATCCGGCGGTCGTGGGTCACCAGCAGGAGGGTGCCGGGGTAGGTGGACAGGGCGCTCTCCAGTTGTTCGATGGCGGGGAGGTCCAGGTGGTTGGTGGGTTCGTCGAGGACCAGCAGGTTGACCCCGCGTGATTGCAGCAGGGCCAGTGCCGCCCTGGTGCGTTCGCCCGGGGAGAGGGTGGCGGCGGGGCGCAGGACGTGGTCGGCGCGGAGGCCGAACTTGGCCAGGAGGGTGCGCAGGTCGGCGGTTTCCCAGTCGGGGACGTGACGGCCGAAGGCGTCGAGGAGGGGTTCTTCGCCGAGGAAGAGGGCCCTGGCCTGGTCAACCTCGCCGACCTTGACGCCGGGGCCCTGGTGGGACTCGCCCTCCGCCAACTCCGCGCGGCCGAGCAGGGCGGCGAGGAGGGTGGACTTGCCCGCTCCATTGGCGCCGGTGATGGCGACCCGGTCCGCCCAGCCGATCTCCAGGCTGACCGGGCCCAGGGTGAACGTGCCCCGGCGGACGACGGCTTCGCAGAGGGCGGCGACGACCGCGCCGGTGCGGGGGGCGGCGGCGATCTCCATCCGCAGCTCCCACTCCTTGCGCGGCTCCTCGACCACCTCCAGGCGTTCGATCATGCGGTCGGTCTGGCGGGCCTTGGCGGCCTGCTTCTCGCTGGACTCCGCGCGCAGGCGCTTGCCGATCTTGTCGTTGTCGGGGGCCTTGCGCCGGGCGTTGCGGACGCCCTTCTCCATCCAGTTGCGCTGGGTGCGGGCGCGCGCCTCCAGGTTGGCCACCGTGCCCGCGTACTCCTCGTACCGCTCGCGGGCGTGCCTGCGGGCCACCTCGCGCTCGTCGAGGTAGGCCTGGTAGCCGCCGCCGAACTCGCGGATCTGCTGTTGGGCGAGGTCCAGCTCCAGGACCCCGGTGACGGTGCGGGCGAGGAATTCGCGGTCGTGGCTGACGACCACCGCGCCCGCGCGCAGGCCGGACACGAACGCCTCCAGGCGGGCCAGGCCGTCGAGGTCGAGGTCGTTGGTGGGCTCGTCGAGGAGGAACACGTCGTAGCGGCTCAGCAGCAGCGACAGCATGCCCGCGCGGGCCGCCTGGCCGCCGGAGAGGGCGACCATCTGCTGGTCGAGGCGCACGCCGAGGCCGACCTCGGTGGCGGCGTCCTCGGCTCTGTCATCCAGGTCCGCGCCGCCGAGGGCCAGCCAGCGCTCCAGGGCCACCGCGTACTCGTCGTCGGCGCCGGGGGTGCCCGCGCCCAGGGCCTCGGCGGCGGCGTCCATGACCCGCTGGGCCTCGGCGACGCCGGTGCGGCGGGCCAGGAACGCGGCCACGGTCTCGCCGGGGCGGCGGTCGGGTTCCTGCGGGAGGTAGCCGACGGTGGCGTCCTGCGGGCTCAGCCGGACCTCGCCCCCCTCGGCGGGCAGCAGGCGGGCGAGGGTGCGCAGCAGCGTCGACTTGCCCGCGCCGTTGACCCCCACCAGGCCGATCACGTCGCCGGGGGCGACGACGAGGTCAAGGCCGGTGAACAGCACGCGGTCGCCGTGGCCCGCGGCGAGGCCCTTGGCCACCAGGGTGGCGCTCATGCCAGCTCCGCCCGGAGGGTGGCCGCGACCTGGGCGATGGCGGCGCGGGCGGCGTCGAACAGGACCAGACCGCGGAAGAAGTCGTGCGCCTGGCCCTGGTAGCAAACCGACACCGTGGGCACGCCCGCCTCGGCCAGGGCGTGCGCGTACGCCTCGCCCTCCGGGCGCAGCAGGTCGTACTCGGCGGTGATGACCAGCGCGGGCGGCAGGCCCGCCAGGTCGGCGGCCAGCGGGGACAGGTCGGGGTGGGTGCGGTCGAAGCCCTCGGGGGCGAAGCTGTCCCAGCAGAAGCGGCCGTCGGCGACCTGCACCGCGCGCAGCTCCTCGGGCAGGCCGGGGACGGCGGCGGCGGACCGGTCGGCGGTGGGGTCGATCACCGGGTAGACCAGGACCTGGCTGGTGAAGCCCGCTCCGACGTCGCGCCAGCGGCGGGCGGTGACGGCGGCGAGGTGCCCGCCCGCGGAGTCGCCGACCACGGCGACGCGGTGCGGGTCGAGGCCGTGCTCGGCGGCGCCCTTGCCGCGCAGCCACAGCACGGCGTTGTCGATGTCCTCGAACGCGGCCGGGTACGGGTGCTCGGGGGCCAGCCGGTAGCCGACGGCGGCCACGGCGGCACCGGACAGCGCGGCCAGGTAGCGGCACACGGCGTCGTAGGTGTCGAGGTCGCCGTTGACCCAGCCGCCGCCGTGCAGGTAGACCACGACCGGGGCGCCGGACTCACCGGACTCGCCGGGCAGGTACAGCCGCACCGGCACACCCCCGGCGTCCACGTCGGTCACGGTGGCCACCTCGGTGCCCGGGCCGGACACCGCGCCCGCCTGCGCCCGCAGCAGCGCGCGCAGCCTGGGCAGGGACTCGCCGGTGACGGCCTCGCGCGGCGGCGCGGCGGCCAACACGGTCTGGACCTGGGGGTGCAGGGGCACCCGCCCCACCTCCGCTTCGCTCCGGCCGCCGCGGTCACTCCGGCGGCGGCACCGCGTCCATGATGTCCGACCGCGACACCCACTCGGGGACAGGCCCGTCATCCGGGCCCAGCGGGCGCAGCGGCAGGCCCAGTCCGCGCCGGGGCGGGCCCGCGACCATGCCGATGCCGATGAACCGGGCCCGGCCGCGGTGCAGGTCCCAGGTGTGGAAGGTGATGATCCAGCCCGGCGGCGGCCACCCCCCGACGACGTCCATGCCCATCCCCCGACCTCCACACGCTCATCACCGGGAGTGGCATCGCGACTAGCGGTCTTCACCCGAACAGGTCAATTGAAGAGCCTGTTCGAGCGATGGACAGTCAGTGGATTCGCCTACTCGTTTGCTGATCATCCGGTGGGAAAATTTCTGAACCGACTTTCGTAGGGTGCCCCACCTGGTCAAGCGCGATCTAGCGTTCCCCCCAACGGATGGTTACTCCCAGCGAGGGTTCCGCTGAACGGGGGACCGCCATTCGGCTTCCCGGGGCCTGCCCCGGGCCCTGCGAGCAAGGAGGAAGTCCCCATGCGCAGAAGTCTCGCCGGCGTCGCGGGTCTCGTCGGGTTGGCGGCCACCGCCGTGGTCACCGCCGGACAACCCGCGAGCGCCGCCCCTGGCGCACTGGTCCCGGCGTTGCAACGCGACCTCGGCCTCAGCACCGATCAGGTCGAGCAGCGGCTCACCCGGGAGAGCGCCGCCCGCGGCCTGCTCCCGGCCGCGCGGACCGCCGCCGGTGCCGCGTTCGGCGGTTCCTGGTTCGACCGGGGTTCGCTCGTGGTGGCGCTGACCGACCCCGCCCTGGCGGGCGCGGTCGAGTCGACCGGCGCCCGGAGCACCGTCGTGGCGCACACCGCGCGGGCCCTGGACGCCACCAAGGCCGCGATCGACGAGAAGGCCACCGCCACCGGGGCGCCGAAGGCCGTCACCGGCTGGTTCGTCGACCCCACCACGAACTCCGTGGTCCTCACGGTGATCAAGGGCGCGTCGGGCGCCGAGGTCACCTCGTTCGTCGACGGCGCCAAGGCCGCGGGCCCGGTGCGGGTCGAGGAGACCACCGCGGCGCCGCGCACCCTCGGCGGCCCGGTGACCGGCGGGAACGCCTACTACATCAACGGCGCCGGGCGCTGCTCGGTCGGCTTCTCGGTGTCCGGCGGCTTCGTCTCGGCGGGGCACTGCGGCTCCTCCGGCGACAGCGTCACCGGCGACGACGACTCGGCGATGGGCACCTTCCAGGGCTCGTCGTTCCCGGGCAGCGACTACTCCTGGGTGCGCACGAACTCCTCCTGGAGCGGGTCCCCGACGGTGAACGGGTACGGCAACGGCAACGTCACCGTGACCGGCTCGTCGGTGGCGGGCGTTGGCGAGAGCGTGTGCCGCTCGGGTTCGACCACCGGCTGGCACTGCGGCACCATCCAGGCCACCAACCAGACGGTGAACTACCCCGAGGGCACCGTCAGCGGCCTCACCCGGACCAACGCCTGCGCCGAGCCGGGCGACTCGGGCGGCTCGTGGGTCAGCGGCAGGCAGGCCCAGGGCGTCACCTCGGGCGGTTCCGGTGACTGCACCTCCGGGGGCACCACGTACTTCCAACCCGTCAACGAGATCCTGAGCGCCTACGGGCTCTCGCTGACCACCGGCTGACCGGGAGCGGGTCACACCCAGGCCCGCCCGGGGCGGGCCTGGGTGCTCACGCCAGGGCGGCCAGCAGTCGGTCCACATCGGACTCGTCGGTGTACGGGGCGATGCCCGCGCGGACGGCGCCCGCGTCCCCGAGCCCGAGGTGCCGCGCGCACTCCAGCGCGTAGAAGTTGCCCGAGGGCGCGTTCACCCCGGCCGCGGCCAGCAGCTCGCTCACTTCGCGCGGCGCCTTTCCCGCGACGCTGAACAGGACCGTGGGCGTGCGCCGCGCGGCGGTGCCGTGCAGCGTGATCCCGGGCAGGGCGCGCAGACCGGCCTCCAGGCGGTCGCGCAGGGCGGTCTCGTGCGCGTCCACAGCCGCCATCGACACCGCCAGCCGCTCCCGCCGGGTCCCCGCGCCCGGCACCAGACCGGCCAGGAAGTCCACCGCGGCGGTGGTGCCCGCCAGCGCCTCGTACGGCAGCGTGCCCAGCTCGAACCGCTCCGGCACCGCGTCCGACGACGGCAGCAGCTTGTCCGGCCGCAGCGCCTCCAGCAGCGCGGGCGCGGCGGCCAGCACCCCCAGGTGCGGGCCGAGGAACTTGTACGGCGAGCACGCGTGGAAGTCCGCGCCCAGCGCGCCGACGTCCACCAGGGCGTGCGGCGTGTGGTGCACCCCGTCGACGAACAGCAGCGCCCCGACCGCGTGCACGGCCTCGGCGATCGCGGGGACGTCGGGTCGGGTGCCCAGCAGGTTCGACGCCGCCGTCACCGCCACCAGCCGGGTGCGCGGGGAGAGCACCGCCTCCACGGCGGAGGTGGGCAGTTCGCCGGTCGCCGGGTCGAAGTCGACCCAGCGCACGGTCGCGCCGACCGCGCCCGCCGCCTGCACCCACGGGCGGATGTTGGAATCGTGGTCGAGCCGGGTCACCACCACCTCGTCCCCCGGCCCCCAGGACTTCGCCAGCACGCGGGACAGGTCGTAGGTGAGCTGGGTCATGCTGCGGCCGAACACGACCCCCACCGGGTCCACCGCGAGCAGGTCGGCCATCGCCCGGCGGGCGGCGCTCACAACGGCCTCCACGCGCAGCTCGGCCATGGTCACCGAACCCCGGTTGGTCAGCCCGGCGACCATGGCCGCGTGCACCGCGTCGGCCACCTCCAGCGGGACCTGCGACCCACCCGGTCCGTCGAAGTGGGCCGTGCCACCGGCCAGGGCGGGGAACCGGGACCGCACGCGGGCCACGTCGTAGGTGCTCACCACCGCAGGATAGGTACTCACCACAACCCGGGTGTCCTGCGTAGAGTGAGCACCATGGGGACAGGGCGTGAGGCTCGACTCCGGGTCGGCACCACGGACCGCGAGCGGGCGGTGGAGGCGTTGGGCGTGCACCTCGCCGAGGGGCGCCTGGAGGTCGGCGAGTACTCGACCCGCTGCGGGGCCGCCGCGGGCGCCCGGACCCGCGCCGACCTGCTGGACCTCTTCGACGACCTGCCCGCCCCGCATCCGGTCTTCGACAACCCCGCGCGGGCCGAGGTGGCCGTGGTCGAGCCCGAGCACAACCCGCTGCTGGAACGCGCGGCCCCGGAGCGGACCCGCAAGATCGTGCTGGCCTTCCTGGGCGTGGGCGTCGTCGGGGTGGTCGCGGTCGTGGCGGTCACCTCCACCTGGTGGGCGCTGGCCCCGATCCTGATCATCGGGTTCGTGTTCCTGCTGGCCAGCTAGCGGCTCGACCGGGTGATCGCTCTCGCTGCCCGGCGCCGCCGGGCCGGGGGTGGACTACCCGTCGTGCGCTTCGAGCTCGGTCGCCGGTGCCTGTCGGGTGGCTGCCCACGACGCCAGGAGCGCCAGGTTGTCAGCGGTCGGCGTGTCCACGGGTGCGGTGTAGACGTTCAGGAGCAGGCCGGGTTCGGCGGACAGCTCCATCGACTCGACGTCCAGGTCGAGCCTGCCCACCACCGGGTGGTGCACGCGCTTGCGCCCGGACCGGTGGAGCCGAACGTCCTGGGACGCCCACCGCTGCCGGAACAGCTCACTGCGCGTCGACAACTCACCCACCAGGGCGATCAGCTCCTCGTCGTGCGGGTCGCGGCCGGCCTCCATGCGCAGCTTCGCGGCCACATCGCAGGCGATCCGGTCGTAGTCGACGAAGAACGTCCTCGCCGCTCCCGGGTCCAGGTACACGAACCGCGCGGTGTTCGCGGGCCGTCGCGTGTCGGCCAGCACGGGTGAATACAGCGCGCGGGCGAGGTGGTTCGTGGCCAGGACGTCATAACGGCCGTTGCAGATCCACGCCGGGGCATCGGTGATGGCGTCGAGCACCCGTCGGAGCGCCGGACGCACCGTCACGGCGGGTCGCCGTCGGCGTGGACCGCCGGGCGCCCTGGACTGCCGCGCGAGGTGGAACAGGTGGTCGCGCTCGGCCTCGTCGAGCTGCAAAGCGGAGGCCAGCGCGTCGAGCACGCCGTCGGAGGCACCGGCGAGGCTGCCGCGCTCCATGCGCACGTAGTAGTCGACCGACACCCCCGCCAGCAGCGCCACCTCCTCGCGGCGCAGACCCTTGACCCGGCGATTGCCGCCGTAGGCGGGCAGGCCCGCCCGCTCGGGTGCGATGCGGGCGCGACGCGAGCTGAGGAACTCCCGGATGTCGATGCGCAGATCCGTCGTGGCCACCCCCTCACCGTAAGCCCGCCCCGCGGTCCGAGGGAGGCACTGCGGGTACCCCGACGCCCGCTAGGTGCCCGACGCGGTCGTGGCGATGCCGCCGTCCACCGGGACGATGCTGCCCGTGAGGTAGGCCCCGGCCCGGCTGGCGAGGAACACGGCGACACCCGCCATGTCGTCGTCGCGGCCGAGCCTGCGCAGCGGGGCCTTCGCCGCGATCGTGTCGCCGACGGCATCGATCGTGGCCGCCATCATCTGCGAGGGGAACACCCCTGGAGCCACCGCGTTCACCGTGACGTGCTGCGGGCCCAGCTCCCTGGCGAGCACCCTGGTGAGTTGGTGCAGTGCCGCTTTGCTGCTGGCGTAGGAGTAGTTGGGCGAATCGGCGACGTGGATGGCGGCGATGCTGCCGACGTTGACGACCCGCGCGGGATCATCGGCGGTGCCCGCCCTGCGCAGTGCCGGGAGCAGCGCCCGCACCAGCCAGAACGGCGACTTGAGGTTGAGGTCGAGCACCGCGTCCCAGGCCTCGTCCGGGAACGTCGCCAGCGGCTCGCGCCACATCGCTCCCGCGTTGTTGACGAGGATGTCCAGGCGTTCCGAGTCGGCCCCGACCAGATCGGCGAGGCGCAGGCACTCGTCGTGCCTGGACAGGTCGGCGGGGATCGCGCGGACGTCGCCGAACTCGGACAGCAGGCGCTGCGCCCGCGCGCACGCGTCCGCCTTGCGTGAGCTGACGACGACGCGGGCACCCGCCTGGAGCAGGCCGCGCGCCACCATCATCCCGATGCCCCGGGTGCCGCCGGTGACAAGGGCGCGCTTCCCGCTCAGGTCGAAGAGTTCCGCGTGGGTGGTGAATCGGTTGTCCGCCATCGGTCTCTTTTCCTCCTCGGTGCGGCTGGGAGCCGGCTCGACCAGGTTGACGGGCGTTGTGGACGTCTGGGAGACCCTGGTGGTACAGGCACTGCGAGAACCCCCCGCAGTCGACGTGCGGGCAGCCCGGCGGCCCCGAGCAGCAAGAGCGATCACCCGGTCGACGGTGCGCGTCGAGCCACCGGGTCTCGATCCCGGCCGGACCCGGATCGCGGTTAGGCTCCGGTCATGGCAGCCAAGCAGGTCTCCGACACCCGGGTCATCGCGACAACCCCCGAGGTGATCTTCGCCCTCCTCGCCGACCCCGCCCAGCACCCGGTGATCGACGGTTCCGGCACGGTCACCGGCGCCCGCCCCGGGGCGCAGCGGCTGGCGCTGGGGTCGAAGTTCGGCATGGACATGAAGATGGGCCTGCCGTACAAGATCCAGAACACGGTGGTGGAGTACGAGGAGGGCAGCCGCATCGCCTGGCGCCACTTCATGGGCCACCGCTGGCGCTGGCAGCTCGAAGACCTCGGCGACGGCACCACCAGGGTCACCGAGACCTTCGACTGGTCGACCGCCAAGTCCACCTTCGCCATCGAACTGGCCAAGTTCCCGGCCAAGAACCTCAAGGGCATCCGGGCGACGCTGGACCGACTGGAGGAAATGTTCCCCGGGTCGGCCTAGGGCGTGTCCTGCGGATCTTTCCCATGATCGTGTGCAGATGATGGGGTGTGGTCGGACGTGGTGAGCTGACGGACAAGGCCTGGGCTGCGATC
>NZ_QHCP01000021.1:0-60028 GCF_003182415.1 Actinokineospora spheciospongiae
ACCACCTGCCACTGCTCATCGGTCAACTCATGCCTGCGCACCACGGCACAAGATCAAAGCAGATCAACCCGACCGGCTTTGAGGACAGGCCCTAGGCCGTGTTCCGCGAGTCGTCACGACCCGCGGCGGCGGTCCCTGCTCCCGACCTGGCGACGGCCTACCGGCGCCGGGACTCGTCGATCAGCTCGGTGAGCTGCTGGGCCAGCCGGGTGCTGTCGGCGGGCGAGTAGGTCGCCCGAACCTCCCCCTCCGCACCCGGCTTGGACACCATCAGGTACCGCCCCGCGTCGGTGTCGATCCACCCCACGGTCCCGGTGTCGACCTCCCGGCCGTGCCTGCCGCGCGCACTGACCATGAAGAACCCGAACCCCTTGCGCGGCCGCTCCAGCATCGCCGCCGCCATCCGCAACTGGGCGTCCGAACTGGACCGCGGCGCCCGCACCGCCTCGGTGAACCCCTCCGCCCTGGCTTCCGGCGCGGCCTGCACCACCTGCACCGACTGCCCCGGCCCAGGTCCCAGCGGCGGCAGCAGGGCCACCAGCGAACGGGCCAGCCCCAGCGGACTGATCACCTCGAACCGGATGCTCTGCCCCTCCTGCACGGCCAGCACCCCCGCCGTCCCCGCCGCGGCCGCCCGCGCCTGGATGTCGCGCTTGGGATCGATGCTGCCGGACATCGCCACCGCCACGTCGTGGTCGCCGGTCACCTTGAGCGCGGTCTCCACGTCGGTGTCGATGCTGTTGTGGCGGATCAGCCCGCGGTTGGTCAGGTCGGTGAACACCAGCTTCGCGATCCGCCGCCGGTCCTCGTCGAACTCCCCGAAGCTGGGGATCTGGAACGGGTAGAGCCGACAGTTCACCCGCAACACCTGCGACAGCATGTCCACCGCGGCGAGCGACAGCGAGAACGAGCGGGGCGGCATGGGGACAATCTAACCCGCACCGGCGCACCCCGCCCCGGTATCGGCGCTGTCCCCGGCGCCGGTGACCCGGCCGGGTCGTCGCCGGTGAACCGGCCATGTCACCGCCGGTGAACCGGCCATGTCTCGCGGTGGGCGGTTTCGCCGTGTCCGCGTTCGGCCTGGGGTTCTGGCAGGGCGCCCAGGCCGCCGGGGGCTCGGGCACCGGACCAGTGGTCGGCCCGTACCGGGCGGGGCTCAGCCGCCGATGACCGGGGGTGCGGTGATCTCGTCGGTGCCGAAGACCTCGTCCGGGTCGGCTTCGACCAGGTAGGAGGGGCGCTGGTGCTCGTCGTCCTCGCCGCCCTGGCCCCGGGCGCCGCCCGCGCCCATGCCGCCCAGGCCACCCGCGGCTCCGCCCCGGCCGGCGCCCGCCGCGCCCGCGGCACCGCCGCGGGCGCCCATGGCGTGCTCGGCCGCCAGCGCGCCCGCGCCGACACCCGCGCCCTTGGCGCCGAGGCCGCCTGCGCCGGGACCGCCCGCACCGGCTGCGCCGCCCCCGCCCGCGCCTGCCCCGCCGCCCGCACCACCTGCGCCGAAGCCACCGCCACCACCGCCGCCGAAGCCACCGCGACCGCCGCCGAAGCCGGTGCCGCCGCGACCGCCGCGGACGCTGTCCTCGCCGAGGCCGTTCAGGGGGCCGCCGCCGAGGGGTGTCATGCCGTTGAGGCCGCCGTTGGTGCTGCCGTTCCCGGCGCCACCACCGCCGCCGCCGTTCGGGCCGTTGAGGCCCGGGAGGTGGCCGGGGCCGGACGGGGGCGGGTACTGGCTGGGGTTGGTGGTGCCGTTGCCGCCGCCCGGGGGGATCGGGATCTGCGGGGTGCCCGGGGTGGTTCCGCCGCCGTTGCCGCCGCCGTTGCCGGTGGTGCCCGGGTTGCCGCCGCCGAGCTGGGGCGGGTTGGTGCTGCCGTTGCCGCCGCCCGGGTTCTGGTTGAAGGTCGAGGCCCCCCGGTCGTCGCCGCCGGAAACGGTCACGTCGCTGTCGCCGGGGTTCTGGACCTTCTTGCCGTCGTCGGGCTTGCCCGGGTCGTCCGTGCCGCCGCCGGACATGGTGGGCGGGGTGGCGAAGGCGGGCATCGTCGCCGAGCTGCCCAGGGCGCCGTCGTAGGTGCCGACGACGCGGGCCGCCTCCTCGTGCGCGGCCTGGCTGGCGCGGTAGTCGTTCATGTACTGCGTCGCCTTGGTGGCCAGCTCGATCGGGTCGGTCGTCGTCGCCAGGTCCTGGTTGGCCGCCTTGAGGTCGAACGGCACCGGCTCGGGCATGGAGTTCTTCGCCTCGGCCAGCGCGGACGCCTGGATGCCGGTCTGCGTGCCCGCCAACTGCGCGCTCTGCCCGGCCTTGCCCACCCAGTTGCCGATGTCGGCCATGAACTGCCGGGCCGAGTCGCCCGCGGTCCCCTGCCAGTCGGTCTGGCTGTTGTTGATCGCCGAGGCCACGTCGCCCTGGAACCCCGACATCTGGTTCCCGGCCTCGACGTACATCTCGCCCATCTCACCGACCTGGTCGGGGTCGACGCCCTCGGTCACCATCGTCTGGAGCGTGGGGTGCTCGGTGCTCAGGTAGTTCGTGCAGGACAGCGCGGGCCCCGGCCGGGTCTGCAGCCCCTGGGCCAACTGGTTGGCCTGGGCGGACATGTCCTGGTTGAACTGCTCGTTGATCTCGCTGTTGCGGGTGAACTGCTTCCAGATCTCCCACCAGTTCGCCTGGTCGATGTCCTGGTCGACCTGCTGCTCGGCCTGCTCCTGCACCTCCTGGGAGGTGTCCGAGGTCCCGGTCCGGTCGATGTAGTACGGGCTCTTCGGGTCGTAGGTGGGGTCGTAGTCGGGGCTGTTCCGATCCGACGCGCCCGGTGGCGGGGCACCCGGGGCGTGGTAAGCCGTCTGCACAGATCCAGTCATGGCCACAACCTCCCGCGTCACGGTACCAATGGCGGGTGTTGCCCGTCTCGGCTCTGACGGGACGGGATCGGTGGTGGTTCCCGGCGCCGGGGGGAGATGACCGGATCGGGTGACGGAATGCCGCGAGCCCCCCGGCCGGAGGGGCCGAGGGGCTCGCGGGTGCGACGGGGTGGAGCGGCGGTCAGCCGAAGCGGCCGGAGATGTAGTCCTCGGTGGCCTTCTGACCGGGGTTGGAGAAGATGCGCTCGGTCTCGTCGATCTCGACCAGGCGGCCGGGCTGGCCGACGCCCGCGAGGTTGAAGAAGGCGGTCTGGTCGCTGACCCGGGCCGCCTGCTGCATGTTGTGGGTGACGATGACGATCGTGTAGTCCTTCTTCAGCTCCCCGATGAGGTCCTCGATCGCCAGGGTGGAGATCGGGTCGAGGGCGGAGCAGGGCTCGTCCATCAGCAGGACGTCGGGGCGGACCGCGATGGCGCGGGCGATGCAGAGGCGCTGCTGCTGGCCACCGGAGAGGCCGCCGCCGGGGCGGTTGAGGCGGTCCTTGACCTCGGCCCAGAGGTTGGCGCCGCGCAGGGCGCGCTCGGCGACCTCGTCGAGCTTGCGCTTGTCGCGCTCGCCCGCCAGCTTGAGCCCGGCCACCACGTTGTCCCTGATGGACATGGTGGGGAACGGGTTGGGCCGCTGGAAGACCATGCCGATGGTGCGGCGGACCGACACCGGGTCGATCGTGCTCGCGTAGATGTCCTCGCCGTCGAGCAGCACCTTGCCCTCGGCCCTGGCACCGGGGATGACCTCGTGCATCCGGTTGAGGGAGCGCAGCACGGTGGACTTGCCGCAGCCGGAGGGGCCGATGAAGGCGGTGACGCTGTGCGGCGGGACCGCCAGGGACACCTGGTCGACGGCGTGGAACTTGCCGTAGTAGAGGTTGAGGTCCTTGACGTCGATGCGCTTGGCCATGGGTCGCCTACTTCGTCTTCAGGGAGGTCAGCCGCGAGATCAGCGATCCCAGCAGGTTGAACAGGGTGATGATGAGGATCAGGGTGACCGCCGCGCCCCACACCCGGGCCTCGCCGATGGCGTTGGTGGTGAGGCGCTCGGAGGTCATCAGCAGCGGCAGCGACGCCATGCTGCCGCTGAACGGGTCGAAGTTGATGTAGCTGGTGTACCCGACCAGGACCAGCACCGGCGCGGTCTCGCCCATGACGCGGGCGATGGCCAGCGAGATGCCGGTGATGATGCCGGACAGCGCCGTCGGGATGACGATCTTGAGGATCGTCTTCCACTTGGGGATGCCCAGCGCGTACGCGGCCTCGCGCAGCTCGTCCGGGACGATCTTGAGCAGTTCCTCGGTGGTGCGGACGACCACCGGGATCATCAGCAGCACCAGGGCCAGCGACACCGCGAACGCGCTGCGCGGGAAGCCGAGGGTGGTCACCCAAAGGGCGTAGATGAACAGCGCCGCCACGATCGACGGGACACCGGAGAGGATGTCCACGGTGAAGGTGACCGCGTTGGCCAGCCGGGAGCCCTTGCCGTACTCGACCAGGTACACCGCGACCAGGATGGCGATGGGCACGGCGATGACCGCGCAGATCAGGCCCTGGAACAGGGTGCCGATGATCGCGTGGTAGACGCCGCCGCCGAACTGGCGGGAGGTCAGGCCCGCGAAGGACCTGCTCCACCAGTCCGCGTTGAGCACGTGCTCGAGGCCGCGGGCCAGGACGGTGATCAGCAGCCAGACCAGCGGGGCCAGCGCGATGAGGAAAGCGCCCCAGACCAGCCCGGTGGCGAACCGGTTGCGCAGCTTGCGACCCGCCCCGATCTCCTGGAACGCGGGCGGCGCCGCGGGCCGGTCGAGGTCAGTGGCGGTGCTCATTCGTACTCCTTGTGCCCGGAGATGATGTAGCGGGCGAAGGCGTTGACGATGAACGTCAGCACGAACAGCACCAGGCCCGCCGCGATGTAGGCGCCCGCGCCGCGCGGGTCGTTGAACTCCGCCGCCGCGCGGGCGATCTTGGAGGCGATGGTGTCGCCGCCGTCGAAGAGGCTGAAGCCGAAGTGCTGCGAGGTCGACGCGAGGATGATCATGACGGCGATGGTCTCGCCGAGCGCGCGGCCCAGGCCCAGCATGGACGCGCTGATGTAGCCCGCGCGGCCGAAGGGCAGCACGGTGGTCCGCACGACCTCCCACTTGGTGGCGCCCAGCGCCAGCGCGCCCTCGATCTGCGTCGAGGGGGTGCGGTCGAAGACCTCGCGGCTGATCGCGGTGATGATCGGCAGCAGCATGACCGCGAGGACGATGCCCGCGGTGAAGATGGTCTGGCCGATGGCCAGGTTGGAGCTGCCGGTGGCGAAGATCGGGATGAAGCCCAGGGTGTCGTTGAGCCAGGTGCTGACCGGCTTGAGCGCCGGGGCCAGCTCGTAGAGGCCCCAGAGGCCGTAGATGATCGACGGCACGGCGGCCAGCAGGTCGACGACGTAGCCGAACGGCCTGGCCAGCCGCTTGGGGGCGTACTGGGTGAGGAACAGCGCGATGCCCAGCGAGATCGGCATCGCGATGAGCAGGGCGAAGATGGACGCGAACACGGTGACCAGCAGCAGGTCCAGCACGCCGAAGGCCAGGGCGGCCGGGTCGGCGTTCCAGTCCCGGCTGAACAGGAAGTTCGCCTCGTTGCCTGCCAGCGAGGGGATGGCCTGGATCAGCAGGAAGACGCCGATCAGGACGATCATCACGACGATCAGCACACCCGAGCCGACCGTCAGCGTCCGGAAGATCCGGTCACCCGGGCGGGTGACGACCTTGGGCGCGGCCGGGGGCGGGCCCGAGTCCGGCGGGTTGGGGGGAATCGTGGCCTCCGGGGCGGTGTTCGGCGCCGAGCCCCGCGACCCGGTTTCCCGGGTCGCGGGGCGTCCGACCTTGGCGAAGTCGCTCATCGCGTCTCTGCTCAGTCTGCCTGGGTCGCTGGACTCAGGCGATCGCGCCGACGGCGGTCAGCAGCTTGGCCTGGAACTCGTTGGGCAGCGGAACGTAGCCCGCGTCGGCGAGGGTGGCCTGGCCGTCGGTGGCGGCGACGGTCAGGAACGCCTTGACGGCCTTGGCGGTGTCGGCGTCGTAGCCCTTGGAGCAGACGATCTCGTAGGTGGTGAGGACCAGCGGGTAGGCGCCCGCGGTGTTGCTGGCGTAGAGCGCGTCGAGGTCGACGACCAGGTCGTTGCCCTCGCCCTTGATCTTGGCGGAGGCGATGGCCTTGGCGGCCGACTCGGCGGTCAGCTCGACCGCGCCGGAGCCGCTGTCGATCTTGGCGGAGGTCAGGTTCTTGTCCTGGGCGTAGGACCACTCGACGTAGCCGATGGCGCCGTCACCGGCGGCGACGGCGTCCGCGACACCCGCGGAACCCTCGGCGCCCTGGCCGACACCGCCGTTGAAGACCTTGCCCGCGTCCTTGGTCCACGCGCCCTTGGAAGCGGCCTTGAGGTACTTCTGGAAGTTGTCGGTGGTGCCCGACTCGCCGCCGCGGTAGATCACGGTGATGGGCTTGTCCGGCAGGGTGGCGCCGGAGTTGATGCCCGCGATGGCCGGGTCGTTCCACTTGGTGACCGCGCCGCTGAAGATCTTCGCGGCGACCTCGGGGGTCAGGGTCAGGTCGGTGACGCCGTCGAGCTTGTAGGGCACGGCGACCGGGCCGAAGACCAGCGGCAGGTTCCACGCCGGGTTGCCCTGGCAGCGCTGGGCGGCCGCGTCGACCTCGCCCTTGTCCTTGCTCAGCGCGGAGTCGCTGCCGCCGATGTCGACGATGCCGCCGTTGAACTGCTTGATGCCCGCGCCCGAGCCGGACGGGGTGTAGGAGAGCTGCTGGTCGGCGCACTTCGCGCGGTAAGCGGCGCTGAAAGCCTCCATCGCACCCTTCTGCGCGCTGGAACCCTCGGCCTGGAGGGCCTTCTTGCCGCCGCACTCGACCGGGGCGGTCGCGGTGGGGGCGGGCGCACCGGAGTTGTTGCCGGAACCGGTCGGGGTGTTGTTGTCGCTGCCGCACGCACTGAGCACGAGGGCACCGGCGGCCACGATGCCGAGCACCGACGCGGTCCGCTTGGTCTTCACATTTCCTCCAGCACAGGAGCCTTCACGGTCGGCGTGACTCTCTGTCAGCCGTGTCGCCGGCGACGCTAGGCAGCGGTGGTGGACGCGCCCTCTTGAAGAGGTGAACGACGGGTGAACAAGCCCCCGAATGTGGCTCTGACTACAACATTGTCGCCGTCCCGTGACCCGGGTGTGCGCAGCCGGTAACCGTTCAGGCGCCACCGGTGCGCATTACGGCCCACTGGACGTCGGCGGCCGAACGGGTGAAGCCCAGGCGCCGGTAGACGGCGATGGCGGGGGCGTTGTCGGCCTCCACGTACAGGATGACCTCCGGTCGGCCCGCGGCCCGGAGGTGGCGGATGCCGACCAGGGTCAGCGCCCGCCCCAGCCCGCCGCCCTGGGCGTCCGGGTCGACGCCGACGACGTAGACCTCGCCGGTGCCGTCCGGGTGCACCTTGGTCCAGTGGAAGCCCAGGAGCCGGTCGGCGGGGTCGACGGCGAGGAAGAACCCGGCCGGGTCGAACCAGGGCTCGCGCTCGGTCGCCTCGACGTCGGCGACGGTCAGCGCGCCCTGCTCGGGGTGCCAGTCGAAGGCGCGCCGGTTGACCTCGACCACCGCTGCCTCGTCCTGGCCGGGGACGAACGCGCGGACGGTGACGCCGTCGCGCCAGACCGGTTCGGGCAGCTCCTCGTCGAGACCGCGGCGCATGACCAGCAGCTCGCGCACCTTCTCCAGTCCCAGGCGCGCGCCGATGCGGGCGGCGGCCGGGTGGTCGCCGTGCGACCAGAGCCGGACGCCGTCGGCGGCGTGCGCCAGGACCTCGCGGACCAGTTCGGTGCCGACGCCGCGGCGGCGGTGCTCGGGGTGCACGAGCACCTCGGCGACCTGGTTGCCGTGCGCGTCGCCGTCGGTGTCGAGGTGGGCGTAGCCGACCACGGTGTGGTCGCGGACGGCGACGAGCTGCTCGCCACCGCGGAACTCGCGCGGCAGCGGGCCGTCCGGGGAGACCTCGGGGCGCCCGTCCGCCGCGGCGGCGGCGAGCAGCAGCGGGCGGATCTCGTCGGTGGCTGGGCCCCAGGTCAGGTCGGTCACGGGTCCGACCCTACCCACCGGGCACGGCGAGTCCCGGACACCGGGAGGGGGTGTCCGGGACTCGTGAGCGAGGTGTCGCGGCCTAGCGGGCGTCGAGGGAGAAGTTCGCCAGGTCGGTGTCGAGGGGGTCGACCTCGCGGCGGGAGCCGCCCGCCTTGGGGGGCTGGACGAACTTGTAGCCGACGTTGCGCACGGTGCCGATCATCTGCTCGTGCTCGGGGCCGAGCTTGGCGCGCAGCCGCCGGACGTGCACGTCGACGGTGCGGGTGCCGCCGAAGAAGTCGTAGCCCCAGACCTCCTGCAGCAACTGGGCCCGGGTGAACACCCGGCCCGCGTGCTGGGCGAGGTACTTGAGCAGCTCGAACTCCTTGTAGGTGAGGTCGAGCGGGCGCCCGCGCAGCCGCGCCATGTAGGTGGCCTCGTCGATGACCAGCTCGCCGAGGCGCAGCGCGCCGTCGGCGGCGGCACCGGCGGGGCCGCGCGAGGTGAGCAGCCGCAGCCGGGCGTCCACCTCGGCCGGGCCCGCGGTGGGCAGCAGGATCTCGTCGATGCGCCAGTCGCTGTTGATGGCCACCAGGCCACCCTCGTTGACCACGGCGAGCACCGGGCAGCTGTCGCCACCGCTGGTGAGCAGCCTGCACAGGCTCTTGGCCGCGGCCAGGTCGGTGCGCGCGTCCACCACGACGGCGTCGCGGGAACCGGCCTCGAGCAGGGCGGTGACCTCGGGAGCCTGGGTGCGCACGGTGTGCGGCAGCAGCATCAGCGACGGGAGGACCGAACCGGGTTCCGGGTCGGCGGTCAGCAGCAGCAGGTCGAGGCTCATGCGAGTCCGCCTCTCTCTTGCGTGAATCCGCGCCGTCGACGTCGAGGAGCGGGAGTTCGGATTTCGGCTCAGCGGAGAATAGCTGCCGAGCTGCGGGAATGTCGTGGTCGTGAAGCTTGCGTCACACGGGTGCACGCGCTCCGGGCGGACTCCTCGCAGGTCAGGGGGGTCATGTTACAGCCACGTTAATCCGGCTGTTGACCTGCTGTTATCGAAGCCGGAAGCGTTTCCTCACCGCGCGGGAATTGGCTTTGTGAATCATGCGTAACACGGCTTCGGGTCTCACCATCCGGTACTCCCGAACGGGTCGGGGCCTCCCGGACCACCTGGACGGGCGGTGATCAGCCTGCCGCCCCGGCGCCCGGGAGGACCGCCCCGGCGCTCGGGACGGGGAGTCGACGGGGATCATTGGGGGTGGCTCCGCAACCCGACCGGGTGCTGACGAGTCCTTGAAGGGGACAGGCGACAGACCAGGGGCACGACGGGCAAGACACGACGGACAGACACGACAGGTGGCGGGGATGACGACCATGACGAACTCCGGCAGGCCGCAGGCGGCTCCCAGGCGGGGCCGGTCCAAGGCGGTGCGGCGGCTCGTCATCACCCTCGTGGTGCTGGCGGCGCTGCTGGTCGCGGCCGACTTCGGCGCGGCGGCGGTGTTCGAGCACGAGGTGTCCAAGCGGGCCAAGGCGCAGTTCGGCCTCCGCGACGACCCGTCGGTGAAGGTCGGCGGCTTCTCCTTCCTGGCCCAGGTGATCGCGGGCGAGTACGACACGGTGACCGTCGACGCCAAGGGCGTGCCGGTCCAGGACACCCTGCGCGACGTCGACGTGCACGCCGACCTGCGCGGCATCAAGGCGCCGCTGTCGGACGTGGTGTCCGGCTCGCTCAAGCAGCTCCCGGTCCGCGAGGTCGACGGCCAGGTGCGGATCAAGGCCGCCGACGTCAACCACGCGCTGCAGGAGAACCAGGGCAACAGCGTCATCGCCTCGATCAAGAACCTGACCATCGACCCGGCGAGCAAGGCGCTGGTGGCCACCGCCCCCGCCGACGGCGGCGAGACCGACCTGGACAGCGTCGAGACCGCCGACACCGAGGGCAGCACCGCCGGGGTGCGGCTGTGCGGCACGGTCGAGGTGGCGGGCCTGTCCACCGAGCTGTGCGTCTTTTCGATCATCTCGCTGGAGCAGGACAGCATCGCCATCAGCGCCAAGCGGCTGGAGCTGCGCAACGCGGCGGGCGCCACCCGGCTGCCGTCGGCGGTCGAGGACACCATCCTCGGGGTGTTCTCCCGCCCCCTGCCGACCGGCAGCCTGCCGTTCGGGGTCACGCCGACCGCGGTTACCGTCGAACCGGGCCTGCTCTCGGTGAAGGGCAGGGCGACGGACGTGGTGCTGGGCGGGAGCTGACCCGCCCGCGGAGGTGAACGGGCATGACGGGTGCGCTGGTCGCCCTGGGGACGCTGCTGGTGGCCGCGGTGGTCGGGTTCGCCCTGCGGGCCCGGGACGGCCGGGTCCGCGCGCGGGAGGACGACACCGCGGCCCGGGTCCCGGCCGAGGTGCGCGCCGCGCTCGACGCAGGCGCGCGGGTGACGCTGGTGCAGCTCTCCACCACCTTCTGCGCCCCGTGCGGGCAGACCCGGGTCCTGCTGTCGGACCTGGCCGCGCGCACCGACGGCCTCGCGCACGCCGACATCGACCTCACCGACCGCCCGGAGCTGGCGAAGGCGCTGTCGGTGCTGCGCACGCCCACCACCCTCGCCGTCGACTCCCGAGGAGTGGAACTGCTGCGGGTCGGTGGCGTCCCGAAACGCGAAAACCTGCTCGCGGCGCTGGCCCCGCACCTGCCCGGCTGAGGCCCGCCCGGGTCCACCACCAGCGGGTTCACCGCTGACAAGCCCCATTCGGCCTGTCCCAATCCGTGGACGGGTCCTCTCACAACCGGGGGCCTGCGCGTAAGCTCGCCCCCGTGTCCAGCAACCTGACCAGGCGCCGCGCGGTGGATTTCGGCCGCGTGCACAGCAGCCTGTGTCGGTGATCTGACCGGCGGTGGTCTGGTGGGTGCGACGCCCGCCGCGGTGCCCAGCACCGAACCGCCGGTACGCAGGGAAGCCCTCGCGCCCAGATCAGGAGACCACATGTCCGCACGTCCGCAGGTCGACCCGCGCGGCCCCAGGTTCGCCGCCTGGGTGACCTCGGCGGTGCTCGTGGCGGTGCTGCTCACCGGCTGGTGGCCGCTGCTCGCCGCGCAGGTGGTGGTGTTCGCCGTCGGCGCCTTCGCCGGCCTGTCCGCCGCGCCGTACTCGGTGCTCTACCGCGTCCTCGTCGCGCCCCGGCTCGGGCCGACCGACGAGCGCGAGGACGTGGCGCCGCTGCGCTTCGCCCAGGGCGTCGGCTTCGCGTTCGCGCTGGTGGGCACCCTCGGCTACGCCTTCGGCGTTCCCGCGCTCGGCGTGGTGGCGACCGCGTTCGCGCTGGCCGCCGCGTTCCTCAACGCCGCCTTCGGCTTCTGCCTGGGCTGCGAGACCTACCTGCTGCTGCACCGCCTGCCCGGTTCCACCAGGACCGTGTCGGACCACTGAGCCGTGTCGACCAACGCCGTGTCAACCAGAAAGAAAGTGGGAACTTCCCGATGAGCCGCGAAGACGTGCTGGTTTCGGCCGCGTGGGCCGAGGAGAACCTCCAGACCACCGGAGTGGTCTTCGTCGAGGTCGACGAGGACGCCAGCGCCTACGACACCGGGCACATCCCCGGTGCGGTGAAGATCGACTGGAGGCAGGACCTCCAGGACCCGGTGCGCCGCGACTTCGTCGACCGCGCGGGCTTCGAGAAGCTGCTGTCGGCGCGCGGCATCGGCAACGACGACACCGTGATCCTCTACGGCGGCAACAACAACTGGTTCGCCGCCTACGCCTACTGGTACTTCAAGCTCTACGGCCACGACGCGGTGAAGCTGCTCGACGGCGGTCGCAAGAAGTGGGAGCTCGACGGCCGCCCGCTCGACGCCGAGGCGGTCACGCGCGACGAGACCACCTACTCGGCCAAGGAGCAGGACCTCTCGCTGCGCGCCTTCCGCCAGGAGGCCGTGGACGCGATCAACACCAAGAACCTCGTCGATGTCCGCTCGCCCGACGAGTTCTCCGGCAAGCTGGCCGCCCCGGCGCACCTGCCGCAGGAGCAGGCGCAGGTCAAGGGCCACATCCCGACCGCGATCAACGTGCCGTGGAGCAAGGCCGCGAACGAGGACGGCACCTTCAAGTCCAACGACGAGCTGCGCGAGCTGTACAAGGACGCGGGCCTGGACGAGGGCAAGGCGACCATCGCCTACTGCCGCATCGGCGAGCGCTCCTCGCACACCTGGTTCGCCCTGCACGAGCTGCTCGGCTACAGCGACGTGAAGAACTACGACGGCTCGTGGACCGAGTACGGCTCCCTGGTCGGCGTCCCCGTCGAAATCGGTGCGCAGGGCTGATCCAAGAACAAGGTCCGGTCAACCCCGTCAAGGAGATAACGATGAGCAGTAGCTGCGGAGCCCCCGAGCAGGGCTCGGCCATCCCGGCCGGGGTCGACCCGGGCAAGGAGGTCGTCCTCAACGGCAAGGTGACCAGCGGCGGTCAGCCGGTGGGCGGGGCGTTCGTGCGCCTGCTCGACGGCACCGGCGAGTTCACCGCCGAGGTCGTCTCCGCCGAGTCCGGCGACTTCCGGTTCTTCGCCGCGCCGGGTGAGTGGACGGTGCGCGCGCTGCACCGCTCCGGCAACGGCGAGGCCAAGGTCAACGCGGCGGGCCCCGGCCTGCACGAGGTCGCGGTCAGCGTCGGCTGACCCAGCGCACCAGCCTGACCCAGCGCACCAAGCGGCCCCGGAGCACCCCGTGCTCCGGGGCCGTCGCCGTTCCCGGGTGCGGGTGAGAGCACGGCCACCGGGCGTGGGCGGGTTGTTCCCGGCGGCAGCGGCTAAGCTGCGGGGCGTGGAAATCTTCTTCACCTCGCTGCTGGTCATCGTGGGCCTGGTGACCGCGTGGTTCGCGGTCTACGTGGTGTACCGCCTGTACGCCGACCAGCGCTGAGCGGATGACAGCGAACCAGCCCCCGGTCGTCCCCGGCAGCGGTGACGCCGCGGTCCAGGCCGCCCTGGAACGGGCCGAGCGGACCCGGCACCGCAACCTGCCGCAGTTCGACGACCTGCCGATCCCGGCGGACACCGCGAACCTGCGCGAGGGCCCGAACCTGCACGACGACCTGCTCGCCCTGCTGCCCCTGGTCGGGGTGTGGCGCGGTGAGGGCGAGGTCGTCTACCCGACGATCGACGGGCCGTTCAAGTTCGGCCAGCAGATCACCTTCGCCCACGACGGGCGGCCGTTCCTGTCCTACGAGTCGCGGGCCTGGCTGCTCGACGACGAGGGCGCCGTGATCCGCCCGGCCGCCCGCGAGGTCGGCTGGTGGCGCCCGGGGCCGGACGACACGCTGGAGGTGCTGCTGGCGCACGCCACCGGCATCACCGAGATCTACTACGGCGCCCCGCGCACCCAGACCTCCTGGGAGATCGAGACCGACATCGTCACCCGCACCGCCTCGGCCAAGGAGGTCAACGCGGCGAAGCGGCTCTACGGGCTGGTCAACGGCGTCGACCTGGCCTACGTCGAGGAGCGGGCGATGATGGGCCAGGAGATGCAGCCGCACACCTCGGCCTACCTGCGCCGCGTCGTCGGCTGACCGCCTGCGTGCGCCTGCTGCGCTGCGGCGCCGACGCCGTGCTGGTCGAGCTGGGCTCGCTGACCGAGGTCGCCGCCGCCCGCGCGCTGCTGGCCGGGTTGCCGGACGTGGTCGACCTGGTGCCCGCCGCGCGGACCGTGCTGGTGTCGTTCCGGCCGGGTTCGCCGTCGGCCGCCGCGGTGCGACCGCTGCTCACCTCCGCCGACCTGTCGGTGGCCCCCGCCGTCACCGGGCGCCCGGTGGTGCTGCCGGTGGTCTACGACGGGCCGGACCTGGAGCTGGTGGCCGCGACCGCCGGGGTGGGCGTCGACGCGGTGGTGGCGCTGCACTCGGGGGCGGAGTACACCGTGGCGTTCACCGGGTTCGCCCCCGGCTTCGGCTACCTGACCGGCCTGCCGCCGGAGCTGCACCAGCCCCGGTTGGGGACGCCGCGCACCCGGGTGCCGGTCGGGTCGGTCGCGGTGGCGGGCGAGTTCACCGGCGTCTACCCGCGCGCCTCCCCGGGCGGCTGGCGGCTGCTGGGCAGGCTCGCCGCGGGCGCCGAGCCGCTGTTCGACCCGCACCGCACCCCCGCCGCCCTGCTGGCCCCCGGTGACACGGTCCGCTTCGAGGTGACCGGGTGAGGCGGGCGGTGACGGTGCTGGCGCCGGGGCCGTCCGCGCTGGTCCAGGACCTCGGCAGGCCCGGGTACGCGCACCTGGGGGTGCCGCCGTCGGGGGCGCTGGACGTGCCGTCGCTGCGGCTGGCGAACCGGCTGGCGGGCAACGCCGAGGGCGCGGCGGGCATCGAGGTCGTCCTCGGCGGCCTGGTGCTGCGCGCCGAGGCGTCCTGCACGGTCGTGGTGACCGGCCCGAGCACCCCGGTCCTGCTCGCGGGCCGCGACGTCGGCTCGCACGCCCCGGTCCACCTGCGCGCGGGCGACGTGGTCGAGCTGGGCCCGCCGCGGGCGGGCCTGCGCAGCTACCTGGCGGTGTCCGGTGGCCTCGACGTCCCGCCGCACCTGGGTTCGCGGTCCACCGACGTCCTCTCCGGCATCGGCCCCGACCCGCTGCGCGCCGGGGACGTGCTGCCGCTGGGCACCCCGGTCCGGCCGCCGACCGGCGAGGACGCCGTCGCCCCGCCCAGCCCGCCGGACCGGTTGACCGTGCCGGTGCTGCTGGGTCCGCGCGAGGACTGGTTCGCCGACCCGGTCGCCCAGCTCGCCGCCGCGACCTGGTCGGTGTCCCCGGAGAGCAACCGGGTCGGGCTGCGCCTGCTGGGCCACCCCCTGGTCCGCGCGGACGCCCGCGCCGAGCGCGAGCTGACCAGCGAGGCGGTGGTGACCGGTGCCGTGCAGGTGCCCGCGAGCGGGCGCCCGGTGATCTTCCTGGCCGACCACCCCACCACCGGCGGCTACCCGGTGATCGGGGTGGTGCCGACCAAGCACCTGGCCGCCTTGGCGCAGGCGCGGCCGGGCACGAGGGTCCGGTTACGCCCGCGGGCCTGAGCCGAACAGGCCCGCCGGGACGCGCACCTCGCCGACGGGTTCGCCGCCGCCCAGCACCACCGTGTCCAGCGGCGGGGGCCGGTGGCCCAGGAATTCCAGGACGGCGCCCAGGACCGGGGTCCGGGCGCGCGCGGCGCCGTCGTCGACCTTGAGGGCGAGGGTCGTGCCGTCGGGCAGGGCCAGGACGTGCACGCCCTCCGCGCCACCCTTCACCAGCAGCCCGGGGACGGCCTCCATCAGGGCGGTGTCGATGCGGTCGGTGCCGCCGACCAGGTGCGGGTGCGCGCGCATGGCGTCGGCGACGCGGCGCCTGCGGGTGCCGGGCGGGGCGGTGACCAGCCGGGAGCAGGCGGTGGCCAGGTCGGTGAGGCTCAGCGCGAACAGCGGGGCACCGCAGCCGTCGACGCCGACGGCGGGGATCGGCGTGCCGGTCAGGTCGGTGACGGTGGCGGCGATGGCGGCTTGCAGCGGGTGCGCCGGGTCCAGGTAGGACGCGGTGTCCCAGCCGAGCTGGGCGCAGGTGGCGAGCATGGCGGCGTGCTTGCCGGAGCAGTTCATGGTGACCCGGCGGCGCCGGTCGCCGCGGCTGTCCTCGTGCAGCGGCCAGTCCTCCGGGCAGCCCAGGTCGTCCTCGGCGAGGCCGTGCCGGGCGAGCAGGGCCAGGACCCGGTCGACGTGCACCGCCTCACCGCTGTGCGAGGCGCACCCGATGGCCAGGTCGGCGTCGTCGCCGAGGTCGAGCCCCGCGCGCAGCATCCCCAGGGCCTGCAGCGGCTTGTTGCTCGACCGGGGGAAGACCGGCGAGCCCACGTCACCGACCGCCAGGCGCACCCGGTCGTCGGTGAGCACGACCAGCGAGCCGCGGTGCACCGACTCGGTGAACCCGGAGCGCACCACCTCGGCGAGCACCGGGTTGGCCGGGTTCAGCGGTCCTCGCCCGGCTTCCCGCGCTCGGCGGGCTTCTCGCGGTCGGGCTTCTCGCGCTCGGCGGCGAGCAGGTCGTCCACCGAGGCGCTGCCCGCGCGGTAGCGGTTGCCGATCTGCTCGTTGAGCAGGTCCATCACCTGCTGCACCTGGCGCCGCCGCTGCGACACCGAGGCCTCCTCCGACCGGTAGGTGCGCAGCGCCAGGTCGAGCCGCTCGTCCGGCAGCGCGGCCACGTCGGACAGGTCGGCGTCGGACACCAGGGCCTCGACGTGCCTGCGGTGCGCCTCCGCCCGCGAGGGCTCCATCACCTGGTGGCGACCGGAACCCGTGGCGGGCCCCACCGCGTTGTCGGCGAGGATGCTGGCCAACTGCTCCACCACCGAGGCGCTGCCGCCGTCGGCGCGGCGGCGCTGCTCGGCCAGCACGATGTCGATCCGACCGTGCAACAACCTGCGCAGGTAGGAGAGGTCGGTCTCCTCCTGGGCGGCGTCGTCGCGACGGGCCCGGACCTCACCGAGGTCGAGGCGGTCGAGGCCGGTGACGTAATCCGGCGCGAGGACCCGGTCGATGCGCCTGCGTCCACCGGGACGGACTTCGATCACGGGCACATCCTCCGACACTCGATCCCCGACCGCCACATCTTGGCGACTCGGTGGCTCACCGCGCCACCCCCAGGAGTACCCGTGCCTCGTCTGGACCAATCGGCGGCCGCTGCGCGATCCGCGAGAGGCTCGACGCGCGGGCCACCAGTTGGGCGTTGTCCTTCACCTTCTCACCCCTGGCGTAGGTGGTGGTGTCCTCCATGCCCACCCTCAGGTGCCCACCGGCGGACAGGCTGGCCAGCAGCACCGGCAGCGTGCTGCGCCCCACCCCGGTCGCGGAGAACGTCGCGCCCTCGGGGACGAGCCGCAGCGCGGCGGCCACGGTCTCCAGGTCGCCCGCCATGCCACCGGGCACCCCCAGCACCAGGTCGAGGTGCACGTGCCCACCCGAGGGGAGGCCGTGCTCGTCGAGCAGGCGGCGCAGGGTGGTCAACTGCCCCAGGTCGAAGATCTCGTACTCCGGCACGATGTCCCGCTCCCGCATCCGCTTGTGCAGCTCGACGATGAACTCCCACCGGTTGAGGAAGACGTCGTCGCCGAAGTTCACGGTGCCCATCGAGCAGGAAGCCGAATCCGGCAGCGCGTCGAGCACCGCCAGCCGGTCGGCCTCGGAGTCGGTCACCGCGCCACCGGTGGACAACTGCACGATCAGGTTGGAGTTCTCCCGAACCGCGTCCACGGTTTCCCTGAGGAGCCCCGGGTCCAAAGTGGGCTTGGCGTCGCGGTCGCGGACGTGCAGGTGGATCATCGCGGCACCCACCCGCTCGCAATCCCTTGCGGTCCGCACGAGGTCTTCGACGGTGACCGGGAGAGCGGGGACGTCCGCCTTGCTGTGCTCGGCCCCGGTCGGCGCGACCGTGATCAACGTGCCGTGCGCGCCGGGGCGGGAAGTCGACGGTGACATGGCGCGAATCCTGGCACACGGCGGGCACGGGCAACCGGGCTCGGGACGTTCGGGGCGGGCCGCCCCGGGCCGGGGTCAGCCTCGGAGGCCCTGGGCGGCGGCTCGGCCCAGGGCGGGGGAATCGGCGGGGATGGCGTCGGGGTCGATGGCGGCGCTGGTGCCGGTTTCGCCGACGGTGAGGGGGGTGCCGGGTTCGATGGAGCGCTTGACCAGGGCGAGGGCGATGGGGCCCAGTTCGTGGTGCTGGGCGACCGAGCCGACCTTGCCGACCACGCGTTCGCCCGCGCGGACCTGGTCGCCCGGTTCCGGGACGGTGTCGGAGCCGTCGAGGTGCAGCAGCAGCATCCGGCGCGGGGGGCGGCCGATGTTGTGGACCTTCGACACCGTTTCCTGGCCCCGGTAGCAGCCCTTGGCGACGTGGGCGGCGACGTGGACCCAGCCGACCTCGTGCGGGATGGTCTTCTCGTCGGTGTCCAGGCCCGCGCGGGGGTGGGCGGATTCGACGCGGAGGGCTTCGAAGGCGAGGCTGCCCGTGGGGCGGGCGCCCGCTGCGGTGAGGCGCTGCCACCAGGTGAGCAGGTCGGCGCGGGGGACCAGCAGGTCTGCCGCGTCGGGGCCGGGCCAGGGCATCCGGCGGACGACGACGCCCGCGCCCTCGGCGACCGCGTAGGGGCCGTCGGGGACCGGGAGGCCCGCCTCGGCCAGCAGGTCCGGGGTGTGCGGGCCGACCAGGGACAGCACCGCGCGTTCCGCCGTGGCGTCGCGGGGTTCGACCTTGGACCAGAAGACCATCTGCTCCAGGTAGGCCAGCAGGGGGACCCGGCCGGGGCGGGCGCCGGAGGTCTGCGCGCCCGCCTCGGTGTCGAGCCAGACCGTGCCGTCGACGTGGGCGAGGAGCATGTGGGCTTCGACGCGGCCCTGGCTGTCGAGGATCAGCGCCTCGGTGCCCGCGCCCTCGGCGAGGCCGGTGACGTGCTGGGAGATGACCAGGTGCAGCCAGGACAGCCGTTCCTCGCCGGGGACGGCGATGACCTGCCGGTGCGACCGGTCGACCACGCCGACCCCGCGGGTGGCGGCGCGCTGCTCGGCGAACGGGTCGCCGAAGTGCCAGGGGACGGCCGCGTCGGGGGAGTCGTCCGGGGCGGGGATGGCGCCGGGGAGGTCGAGGAGGGGGGAGCGGGTCACGGGTTCTCCTGGGAGCAGGCGCGGCAGGTGCCGGACAGCGCGAGGTGGCTGGCATCGAGGTGGAACCCGTGCCGGGCGCGCAGTGTTCCGCACAGCTCGTCCATGACCGCGCGCTCGGCCTCGTCGACGTGGCCGCAGCGGTGGCAGACCAGGTGGACGTGCTCGTGCTCGTGCACCGAGTAGGTCGGCGCCCCGTGGCCGAGGTGGGTGTGGCGGACGACCGCGAGGCTTTCCAGCAGCTCGAGGGTGCGGTAGACGGTGGTGATGTTGACCGTGGGGGTGGTGCGCTGCACGTGCTGGCAGACCTGCTCGGGCGTGGCGTGCTCGAGTTCCAGCAGCGCGTCGAGCACGAGCTGGCGCTGCGGGGTCATCCGCATTCCGCGGCCGTGCAGCGTGTCGCGCAGTTCAGCACGGCGCCGGGCTATCGGGTGCGCGGTTTCCACCCCGTCGATGTTATGCCAGTAGGGTTCCCCCATGCGCGTGCTGGCGATGCTGGACGGGACCGTCCTCGACCCCGACGCCCCCCACATCCGGGTCGACGACCTCGGCCTGCTGCGCGGGGACGGGGTCTTCGAGACCGTGCTCGTGGTGGACGGGAAGCCCCGGGAGCTGGGGCCGCACCTGGACCGGTTGGCGCGGTCGGCGGCGATGCTGGACCTGCCGGAACCGGACCGGGCCGCATGGGAGCGGGTGTGCTCGGTGGTGATCTCCGAGTGGCCCGCCGCCGGGGAGATGGCGCTGAAGCTCGTCTACACCCGGGGACCGGAGTTCGGCGACGGGTCGACCACCTCGTTCGCGCTGGGGCTGCCCATCGCGGCGTCGCAGTTGCGGGCCCGGGTGTCCGGGGTCGCCGCGGTGACCCTGGCCCGCGGGTTCGACCCGTCCGACGTGCCGGGGGCGCCGTGGCTGCTGCTGGGGGCGAAGACGCTGTCCTACGCGGTGAACATGGCCGCCGGTCGCCACGCCGCCGCCCAGGGGGCGGAGGAGGTCATCTTCACCGCCGCCGACGACACCGTCCTGGAGGGGCCGACCTCCACCGCCGTGCTGGTGCGGGGGCGGACCCTGCGGACGGTGCCCCCGTCGAGCGGGGTGCTGGCGGGGACCACGCAGGGGGCGTTGTTCCGGGCCGCGGAGCGGGCTGGGTGGACGACGAAGGTCGAGCCGATCCCGGTGGCCGACCTGCGGGCGGCGGACGCGGTGTTCCTGGCGTCGAGCGTCCGGAAGATCACCCGGGTACGGGTGCTGGACGGGGTGGAGCTGGCCGCGTCCCCGGAGCTGCACGCCGAGCTGAACGCGCTCTACGAGTCCGAGTACGCGTAGCCGGTCCCCGGGGTCAGTTGAGCTGTTCCCTGGCGGCGAGGTCGCCCCAGAAGTCCCGCAGGCGTTCGAAGCGGGTGCCCACCGTGGTGGGGTCGGAGTCCTCGATGGCCCGGAGGATGGCGTGGACGTCCTCGGCCGAGGTGTCCCCCTCCAGTTCCTCGTCGGTGAGGAGCTGGACCAGGCCGCCGTAGTCGAGTTCGACCGCCGAGTGCTCGTGGAAGTTCTCCAGCCACTTGGCCGTGTCGGCGAGGACCTTGGCGGGTCCGCCCTCGCCGAAGGTGCGCGCGGCGAGGACTCGGGCCCGTTCGGCCCGGCGGCGGGCGTCGGCCATGGCGACCCGCCAGTGGACCTGCCGGTGCGGGTCGGTGCGGGAGGCGGCGGTGACCACGTGCCGGTGGGCCGGGTCGACCAGGGCGAACCAGGGCAGGGGGACGGTCCAGGTCGTCGAGACCACGTGCACCGCGCCGTTGGGGAGTTCGCCCAGGACCGTGGCGGCCTTGGTCTTGGCGGACTCGGCGGTGCCCGCCAGGGCGGCGGCGCGCAGGACCGGGGTGGCGGTGGTGATGAAGCCGACCATCGCCGCAGCGGAGCGGGCGCGCAGGTCCAGCGGGCAGACCAGCGGGCCGGGGCCGACGGTGGCGTCCTCGACCGGGACCTCGACGGGGTCGATCACCAGGAGGTCGCGGACGGCGCTGGTGGACTGGCGGCCGTCGGGGAGTTCGCCGGGGAGGGTGCCCGGAGGCGCGTAGAGCTGTGACTTGAGCCACACCTCACGCTCGCGGCGGGCGACGTCCGAACGGTCCAGGGGAGTGCTCTCGACCGTGGCGCGCAGGCGCCCTGCCAGCGGTTCCGCGAACGCGGACAACGGCTCGTACACCCTCAGGTAGGCGACGAACGGACGGGACACCCGGTCATCGTTTCACGGGGGGTCGCCACCGCGGCGCCGGGGAGGGAAGTTCCCCGGGATGTCGGTTTCTGCACACCGTGCCGCGTCGCACGGAACCCCTTCGGCACGGTACGGTAGTTGGCAGGAATCAACTGTCGACATCTACGGGGCCGCCGTTCCCCCGGCCGCCCCGTCACTGTGCGAGGGGGTCGAGCCATGGGGCGCGGCCGAGCTAAGGCCAAGCAGACGAAGGTGGCCCGGGAGCTCAAGTACAGCTCACACCACACCGACTTCGACGCGCTTCAGCGCGAGCTGTCGAGTGGAGGGCCCGAAGACGGTCACACCAGTGACCGGTTGGAGGACTCGTCCGAGGACGAGTACGACGACTACCGGCGATGAAGCTAGGGTCCGGCGCCCACCGGCTCCGGACCCGACCCCGCATCCCCTCTCGTAACGCTGTGAAGGCCACCCCGACGGCCCTGGTCGCCGGGGTGGCCTTCACAGCGGGTCCAGGACGGTAGCGCGTCCTGGCCGGGTGGGGTCACCGTCGACATCACGGAGACGGCTGCGGCGTGGACCGGCACCCCGGAACACGCGGCAGCCCCTTCGCGTTCACCCCCGCCGCACCACGGCACCCGTGGTCTTCCGCGCTGCCCCCGGGCCGTCGACCACACACCGCACCACCCCGACAGCGTCACCCGTCGGGGTGGTCATCGGCGTGTGGTCAGAACGCCCGCCCGTACTGGGCGGGCGGGGCCACCTCGTCGCCGAGGGCGGCGGCGGCGCGCAGCGGCCAGTACGGGTCGCGGAGCAGTTCGCGGGCCAGCAGGACCAGGTCGGCGGAGCCGTCGGTCAGGATGGCCTCGGCCTGCTCCGCGTCGGTGATCTCGCCGACCGCGCCGGTCAGGACGCCCGCCTTGTCGCGGATGACAGCGGCGAAGGGCACCTGGTAGCCGGGGCCGGTCTCGATGGGCGCCGACGGCACGTTGCCGCCGCTGGAGACGTCGATGAGGTCCGCCCCCGCGTCGACCAGGGCGCGGGCGATGTCGGCGCTGTCCTCGGCGGTCAGGCCGCCCTCGGTCCAGTCGGAGGCCGACAGGCGGGCCAGGACCGGCACGTCCTCGCCGACGGCGGCGCGGACCGCGCGGACGACCTCCAGCGGGAACCGGAGCCTGCCCTCGGCGTCGCCGCCGTAGGCGTCGGTCCGGGTGTTCGACAGCGGCGACAGGAACTCGTGCAGCAGGTAGCCGTGGGCGGCGTGCACCTCCAGGACCTCGAAGCCCGCCTCGACCGCGTACCGGGCGGCCTCGGCGAACTTCCGCACGACCTCGGCGATGTCGGCCTCGGACAGCGCCACCGGGGTGCGGTAGGCGTCGACGAACGGCTCGGTGGTCGGGCCGACCGGGGTCCAGCCGCCGTCGGCGTCGGCGACCCCGCCGCGGCCCTCGGCGAACGGGCTGTACGTGGAGGCCTTGCGGCCCGCGTGGGCGAGCTGGATGCCCGGCACGGACCCCCGCTCCTTGATGAACGCCGTGATCGGCCGCCACGCCTCGACGTGCTCCGGCGACCAGATGCCGGTGTCCTCCGGGGAGATCCGGCCGATCGGCTCGACCGCGCTGGCCTCGGCGATGACCAGCCCGGCGCCGCCGACCGCCCGCGACCCCAGGTGCACCAGGTGCCAGTGGTCCGGCAGCCCGCCGGTGGCCGAGTACTGGCACATCGGGCTGACCGCCACCCGGTTGGGCAGGGTGACCGAGCGCAGGTCGAGCGGGCTGAACAACAGGCTCACGGGTGTTCTCCTCCGACGTGGTTCGTGCTCTCGAAGGGTCCAGCGCCGAGCGGTCGGGGAGTTGTTCCCGGTGGTGAGCCGGTTATCAGTCGTCCGGGCGGACGCGGCGGCCCTGCTTGGTGCGGGACCGGCGCTTCTTGTCGGTGATCCTGCGCTCGCGGGAGCCGCGCGAGGGCTTGGTGGCCCGGCGGGGCGCGGGCGGCGGGGCGGCGGCGTCGCGCAGGAGGGCGGCGAGGCGGTCGCGGGCGGCGGCGCGGTTGGCCAACTGGGCGCGGAACTCGCTCGCGGCGATCGTGACGACGCCGTCGACCAGGCGCGACGACAGCTTCGCCAGCAGCCGCGGGCGCAGGTGCTCGGGGACGGCCTGCGAACCGGCCACGTCGAAGGACAGCTCGACGCGGCTGTCGGCGGTGTTGACACCCTGGCCGCCGGGGCCCGACGAGCGGGAGAAGCGCTCGCGCAGCTCGCCCGCCGGGATCACCAGCGCGCGGGTCACCACCAGGTCCTCGGCCACACCCCCAGTATGGCGGCGGTGGCCGGGTTCGGCGTAGCGGTTATCCCTGCGGTTATCCCTTGATGGCGCTCAGCCCGGGCACCAGGGCCAAGGCGACGACCGTGGGGGTGTCCAGCACCCGGTCCAGCCGCGACGGGGCGATGCCGGAGGCGGTCTCCTGCACGGTGACGTAGGTGCCGTCGGGGCGCAGCGAGGTGGCGGTGACCGACGAGGTGGTGCGGTCCTCGGACACCCGCAGCACCGTGCCGTCCGGGCGCACGTCGCGGGAGCACGCCGTGTCCGCCCGCGCCACCGGCGGGCACTCGGTCTGCGGCGGGACCCCATCGGGCCCCCGCAACCGCACGATGAGCCTGCGGTCACCGGTCGGGGTGACGAGCCGGGCGGACAGGGTGCCCCCGGTGTCGAACCGGTACCACTCGCCGTACGCGCCCACCTTCTTCACGACGTCCGGGGGCCAGGAGATGGCCGCGCCGTGCATGACAGCGGAGTTGTGGTCGGCGGAGGCTTGGCCCGGGGGAGGGACCGAGGAGCCGGGGGAGCGTGTCGTGGTCGTGGTGCTGATCGGAGGGGGCATTGCTGTCCGGGGGGTGGTCAGGACGGTGGTCGCGGTCGTGGACAGGGCCGCGGGGGCCGCCGGGGGCATGGGCTGCGGGGAGGTGCTGAGCGCACCCGCGGCCAGCGTGCTGGTGCCGATGACGGCGACGGCGGTGACCGCCGCCAGGCCGTAGGCGGCGGTGCGGCGGCGGCGCACCCGGCGGCGGCCCTCGGCGAAGACCGCCTCGCGGTCCAGGGTGAACGGCGGCTCGCCCGCCAGCGCCCGGTCGAGGGCGGCGCGGATGTCGGACTCGGTGAACTCGCTCATCGCAGCCCCTCCACGGCCACTCGCCCGTCGGCCAGCAGGGTGCGCAGGGTGGCGAGGCCCTTCGACGCCTGGCTCTTGATGGTGCCCTCGCTCTTGCCCAGCGCCCTGGCGGTCTCGGCGACGGACAGGTCGTCCCAGTAGCGGAGCACGACGACGGCCCGCTGGCCCGCGGGCAGCCGGGCCAGCGCCCGGCGCACGTCGACCGCGTCGTCCACCCCGGCGGGCGGCACGCCGACCTCGGGCAGCCGCTCGACGGCGTTCTCCCGCCTGCGGAACGCCCGCCGGGAGTCGTCGATGGCCGCGCGGACCATGACCTTGCGCGCGTACCCGTCGATGCCGGAGCCGCGGACCAGCCGGGGCCAGGCCGCGTAGATCTTGGCCAGGGTCGTCTGCACGAGGTCCTCGGCCCGGTGCCAGTCGCCGCCGCAGAGCAGGTACGCGGTCCTGCGCATCACGGCGGCGCGGCTGTCCAGGTACTCACCGAACTCGCTGTCGCGGTCCGACACGGCGGCCCCTCCCCTCGCGCGCTCCGAACGGTAGAACGGCGCGGGGCGGGGCCGGGTTGCCCCGGGGCTCGGATCAGCGGCCGGGGCCGTGCCCGGGGGCCGCGATCAGAAGCGCGGGTGCTCGCCCACGAGTTCGGCGCGCGGGCCGTCGGCGTCGGTGGCGGGGCGGACCTCGCCGAGCAGCCAGCACGGGACGTGCCGGGCGGTGAGCACGGCCAGCGCGCGGTCGGCCTCCTCCGGCGCGACCACGGCGACCATGCCGACGCCCATGTTGAACGTCCGCTCCATCTCCTCGCGGGCCACCCGGCCGCGCTGGGCGATCATCGAGAAGACCGGCTGCGGGGTCCAGGTGCCGCGCTCCAGGGTGGCGTGCAGGCCGGGCGGCAGCACCCTGGCCAGGTTCGCGGCGAGGCCGCCGCCGGTGATGTGGGCGAAGGTGCGCACCTCCGCCTCGGCGACCAGCGCCAGGCAGTCCTTGGCGTAGATGCGGGTCGGCTCCAGCAGCTCCTCGCCCAGGGTGCGGCCGAACTCCTCGACGTGCCCGGACAGCGGGATGCGGCCGATCTGCAGCAGCACGTGCCTGGCCAGCGAGTAGCCGTTGGAGTGCAGGCCGGAGGAACCCATGCCGATCAGCACGTCGCCGGGGCGGACCCGGTCCGGGCCGAGCACGGCGTCGGCCTCGACCACGCCGACGCCGGTCGCCGACAGGTCGTAGGCGCCGTCGGTCATCAGGCCCGGGTGCTCGGCGGTCTCCCCGCCCAGCAGCGCGCACCCGGCCTGCACGCAGCCCTCGGAGATGCCCTTCACGAGCTGCGCGACCCGGTCCGGGAGGACCTTGCCGACGGCGATGTAGTCCTGCAGGAACAGCGGCTCGGCACCGCAGACCACCAGGTCGTCGACGACCATGGCGACCAGGTCGATGCCGACGGTGTCGTGGATGTCGAGCGCCTGCGCGACCGCGATCTTGGTGCCCACGCCGTCGGTGGAGGAGGCGAGCACCGGCTCCTTCCAGCGGTCGAGCTTGAGCCGGAACAGGCCCGCGAAACCACCGATGCCGCCCAGGACCTCCGGGCGGGTGGCCTTCGCCGCCCACGGCTTGAGCTTCTCCACGGCCTCGTCACCGGCGTCGATGCTCACCCCCGCGGCCGCGTAGGTGGCGGACAGGGCGGGCTCGGACGCGAGGTTCTCAGTCATGGCTCGAATCAGGTCGGAGGCGGGCGGACCGGCGGGGCTGCCGGGCGATCAGGGACGACGCAGGGCGTCCTCGGCACCGTACCCGGCGGCCGGGACGGGTGCGGCGGAGCCGGTCACACCCTTCTCGATCCCCTCCAGCAGGTGCTTGCCGATGAGCGCGTCGTCGGGCAGCGGGATCGGGTACTCGCCGTCGAAGCAGGCCGAGCACAGCCTGCTGCGCGGCTGCTCGCTGGCCGCGATCAGCGACTCCAGCGACACGTAGCCCAGGGTGTCCGCGCCGATGGAGCGGCGGATGCCGTCGAGGTCGAGGCCGTTGGCGATCAGCTCCGCGCGGGAGGCGAAGTCGATGCCGTAGAAGCACGGCCAGCGCACCGGCGGCGAGGCGATCCGCACGTGCACCTCCAGCGCACCGGCCTCGCGCAGCATCCGCACCAGGGCCCGCTGGGTGTTGCCGCGGACCACCGAGTCGTCCACCACGACCAGCCGCTTGCCGCGGATGACGTCGCGCAGCGGGTTGAGCTTGAGCCGGATGCCGAGCTGGCGGATGGTCTGCGACGGCTGGATGAAGGTGCGCCCGACGTAGGCGTTCTTGACCAGCGCGGTGCCGTAGGGGATGCCGCTGGCCTGGGCGTACCCGATGGCGGCCGGGGTGCCGGACTCCGGCACCGGGATGACCATGTCGGCCTCGGCCGGGTACTCCACGGCCAGCTTGCGACCGATCTCCACCCGGGTGGCGTGCACCCCGCGACCGGCGATCGTGGTGTCCGGGCGGGCCAGGTAGACGTACTCGAAGACGCAGCCCTTGGGCTCCGGGGTGGCGAAGCGCGACGAGCGCAGCCCCTCGGCGTCGATGGCGATCAGCTCACCGGGCTCGACCTCGCGGACGAAGGAGGCGCCCACGATGTCCAGGGCCGCGGTCTCGCTGGCCACGACCCAGCCGCGCTCCAACCGCCCCAGCACCAGCGGCCGCACCCCGTGCGGGTCGCGGGCGGCGTAGAGGGTGGACTCGTCGGCGAAGACCAGGCAGTAGGCGCCGCGCACGGTCGGCAGCAGCTCCATCGCCGCCTGCTCGATGCCCTTGTCGGCGGCCCCGGCGGCGAGCAGGCCGGTCAGCAGGTCGGAGTCGGTGGTGGCCCCGCGCATCGCGCCGACACCCAGCTCGGCGCCGCGGTCGCGCAGCTCGGCGGTGTTGACCAGGTTGCCGTTGTGGCCCAGGGACAGGCCGCTGCCGGTGGCCGTGGTGCGGAAGGTGGGCTGGGCGTTCTCCCAGGTGGTGGAGCCGGTGGTGGAGTACCGGCAGTGCCCGACGGCGATGTGCCCGCGCAGGCTGGACAGCACCTGCTCGTCGAACACCTGGCTGACCAGGCCGAGGTCCTTGAAGACCACGATCTGCCTGCCGTCGGAGACGGAGATGCCCGCCGCCTCCTGACCGCGGTGCTGAAGGGCGTAGAGGCCGTAGTAGGCGAGCTTGGCGACTTCCTCGCCGCGGGCCCAGACCCCGAAGACACCGCACTCCTCGCGCGGCTCGGGCTCTGGCTGGTCGGGATCTTGCTGGGACGACGGGCCAGTTGCGGACTGGTCGGTGACCACTCAAGCACTCCCTAGGACGGAACTGGGCTCACCCCAAGTGTAAGTGCTGTTCGGCGGTGCACCGACCGCGGCGAGGTGGGCCGCGTCACCGGGAGGGTCGGCGGTGCGGTCCGCGAACCGGTCGCCGGATACCGTTGCGCGGGTGTCGGGACGCCGCGTGTTGATCGCACTGCTCGCCGTCGTGGTCGCGCTGGTCGTGGCGGGTTCACTGGTGCCCATCCCCAGCCCGGTCGAGGTCCGCGACTGGGCCGCCGGGTTCGGCTGGGCGACCCCGGTGCTGTTCCTGGCGGCGTACTCGCTGCTGACTGTGCCGCCGGTGCCGCGCACGGTGTTCAACCTGTCGGTCGGCCTGGTCCTGGGCGAGGGCTGGGGCATCGCCATCGCCATGGCGGCCACCACCATCGCCGCCGCCCTCGCCTTCTGGCTCAGCCGCGGCCTCGGGCGGCGGTGGGTCGAACCCCACCTGGAGCGGGCCGTGCTGCGGGCGGTGAACTCGCGGCTGACCGGCAGCGGGTTCGCCGGGGTGCTGGGGCTGCGGCTGATCCCGATGGTGCCGTTCTCGGCGATGAACTACTGCTGCGGGCTGTCGGAGATCCGGTGGCAGCCCTACCTGGCGGGGACGTTCCTGGGGTCTGTGCCGGGGACGGTGGCGGCGGTGCTGCTGGGGGACGCGCTGACCGGGACCACGCCGCCGGAGTTGCTGGCGGTGTACGGGGTGTTGGCGATGGTGGGGGCGGTGTTGATGTGGGCGGCGTTGCGGCGGGCTCGGCCCGAGGTGCTGGAGCCGGTCGCGGTTTCTGGTTCCTGACCTGCGCGCTTCTGCGTGGCTGCTTTTCGAGCCTGGTCTTTGCTGGTGGGTGCCCGGCTGGGTGGATGTGTTTGGGCTGGTTGTTGCTGCGCCCGAGGGGGTTCGGGGTGGCTGGGGCTGCGCTAGAAGCGCAGCAGGGGGAGGTGTTCGGAGAGGTCGGCGCGGGAGCCGGAGGCGGAGACCCGGGACTCGGCGACCGCCGTGTGCCAATCGAGGGTGCCGGTGGCGAGTTCGAGCCAGGTCTTGGGGTCGGTTTCGATGGTGTTGGGCGGGTTGCCCCGGGTGTGGCGGGGGCCCTCGATGCACTGGACCGCCGCGAAGGGCGGGACGCGGACCTCGACCGTGTGGCCGGGGGCGTCCTGTTCGAGGGTGCGCAGGCTCAGGCGGACCGCCGCCGCCAGGGTGGGGCGTGGGGGTTGGGGGGCGCCGTCGTACAGCCAGGGGAGGACCTTGGCGACGGCGGTGCGCAGGTCGGTGGCGGTGACCGGTTTGCGGGAGGGCACCGGGTCAGCCCCGGGGCCGGTGTGCGGACACGTGCTCAGCCCTCGGCGGTCCGGCGGACCTCGGTGAGCACCTCGTCCACCTGGTGCACCATGCGGCGCTGGTCGGCGGGGGAGATGGTGGTCCAGAAGGTGCCGTCCGGGGCGGAGCGGCGGATCTGGACGTAGCGGCCCGCGTCGGTGTCGAAGAAGGAGACGACCCGGTCCGCGCGGAGTCGGCGGCCGAGGCGGTCGCGGGCGGCGGCTCCGAAGTTCCCGGTGCCGCGGACGTCGTCGATCATCTCGACCAGGGCTGTCACGTCGTCGGGGCGCAGGCCCCGGGCGGAGAGGGCCAGTTCGAAGCCCTTGCGGGTGCCGTCGGTGGCGCGGGCCGCCGCCTCGAAGTCCTCGGTGCGGAGGGTGACCGACTGGCCGGGGCCCGCCGGGTGCGCCGGGAGGACGCCGACGGCGGCGGCGGCGAGGTTGGCCGCCGAGGTGCGGCTCAGGGTGATCGAGTCCTCGCTGAGGACCGCCAGCGCCGCGTCGTCGCCCGCGGCGCAGGCGATCAGGCGCAGGCCGCGGCCCACCCAGGTGCGGGCGTCGACCTCGCGGTCCGGGCGGGCCAGCAGGGCGAACAGGTGCTCGACCTCCGGGTGCACGTCGACCTTGCGGCCGAGGCCGCGCCGGTCGAGGTCCCCCCACACGCGCTCCTCGATCGCCGCGCGCTCCTCATGGGTCTTGCCCGGGGAGGGCACCTTGACGACCAGCGGCATGGTGCCGGGCCGTAGGTGGCCCCAGAGGACGTCGAACTCCAGGGCGGACAGCGCGATGGGTGGGCGGTCGTCCACGTCGAGGACCCCGAACGCCGTCACCGGTCGGAACCGAGCACGCCCGGTGCCACGTGCCGCTCGTCGCCGAAGATGTCGTCGGTCTCCACCAGGTAGCTGGCGTGCTCGAAGTCCTCTTCCTCGTCCGCGTTCGCGCCGCGGCCGCCGCCCATCGCCCCAGCGCCCGTCCCGGCCTTGCCGCCCGCGGCACCGGCGGTGCCGTTGCGGCCGCCGAGCAGCGAGTCACCGGAGAACGAACCCGCGCCCGCGACGCCGCCGCGGCCCAGGGCGCTGTTGGCCCCGCCGCGCGCCGGGCCCTCGGCGGGAGCGGACCCGCCGAGCCCGCCCGCGAGGGCACCGCGCCGGGCGGCAGCCTCCTGGGCGGCGGCCTGGCCCGCCACCGGGCCGCCGCGGGCCAGGCCCGCGTCGGTGGGGGTGAGGCCGGGGCGGATGCCGCCGGGGAAGCGCGTGGCATCGCCCGAGGGCAGACCGCCGCCGCCGGTGGGCACACCGGTGAGGCCGTTGGGGGTGATCGGGGTGTGCGTGCCACCGCCGGTCGGCGGGACGTAGCCCGCGGGCGTGGTGGAGGCGCTGACCGGCGTGAAGGCCGGGGGGTTCCCACCGGGGACGAACTGGGGCGTGTGCACCGGGCTCGCGCCACCGGTCGGGGCCAGGTACTGGCCGGGGGTGCCGCTGGTGAGCTGCACCGGGGTGTACGACGCGGCGGACGTGCCGCCGTTCGAGCCGCCGGTACCCCCGGTGGCCTGGGAGATGGCGTAGCCGACCTGGTGGCCGACGCCGCCGTCGGGCGCCGGGGTGGAGATGACGACGTCCGGCGGTGGCACGAAGGTGCCCAGCGTGGACGTGTTGAAGTTGGTGCTGGACTGGTAGGAGTCCATGGTGTCGACGGCCTTCTGCGAGGCGGCGTCCTGCGCGGCCTCCTGGGCCTCGTGGTCCTGCGACTGCGCCAGCACGCCCGCCGCCGGACCGGCGTTGCCGGTCAGCAGCGCGGCCCCCGCGGCCAGCTTGTCCCAGCCCGAGGGGGCGGGGGTGGTGACCTGCACCGGTTCCGGCATCTCGGCGCGGGCCCGGCCGACGATGTCGGCCTGGTACTCGGTGGAGGCGCGCATCAGCGAGGCGCCGGACTGCGCGTCGGCGGCCCAGGCCTGCAACGGGGTCAGGCCGGTCTGCGCCTGGTCGGCGGCACCGCCCTCCCAGGTGGCCTGCATGGTGGACAGCTTGGTCGCCAGGTCGGCGTCGATCTGCTCCAGCTCGGCGGTCAGCGCGGACCAGTACTCGGTCTGCGCCGTGGACGCCGCCGGACCCGGCCCGCTGTTGATCATCTTGAAGAGCGTGGGGTGGTCGTACCCCTCCCACCGGTGCATGGCCATCTCAGCTCACCCCTGGTCCCGCTTGCCCCACATGGCGTGGTTGGTGCCTTCCGTGCGCAGGTACCCCTCCTGCGCGGTCTCCAGCGACTCGATCGCCCGGCGCAACTGCTCCTGGTAGCCGCGCAGGCAGGCGATGGCCGAGTCCGCGCCGCCGCCGTTGGTGCGCGCGGTGAAGTCCGTGGCCGCCTCGCCGCTCACCGGGTCCTTGGCCCACTCCGGGACCTCCAGCCCATCCAGCGCGGTGACCTTGGCCTCGACCCGGTCGTACGCCTCGCGGAACGCGGCCAGCGCACCCGGGATGGCGGACGGTTCGATCCGCAGGGTCCGGGTTCCGCTGAAATCGGGCGCCGAGGGCGCGATCGACCCTCCGCCTCCATCGGCCAGGTACACCCCGTACCCCCTCCTGTGTGCGAACGCGACGACTGTAACTCCGATGCGGGCGGATGTGGAACGGTTCCCGCACCTTCGGGGGATCTGGTGACCACTTTTCCGACTACCGACCGCCAGATGTGCAGTACCCCCGCGACCGCCTCCTCACTCGTTCGGGTGGTACAGCACGGGGGGTGTTCGCAAGTGACCCGAGGTAACCGAAGCTGGGAGGGTGCAGCAGCCCGAAATCACCCTCGACATGCGGGTGAGCGCGCGGTCGAACCCCAATAGCTGGTTGTACGTCATCGACCCGGCGTTCAGCCCGGACGTGGACGTGCCCCCGTGGGGCGTGGTCGGCGCCTACCCCGTGGACGACCGCGGCGAGGTCGTCGAGCGCTTCCGGTACAACACCGGGTACCGGCCCTCCCCGGCCGCACTGCGCCTCCCGGTGACGTCCAACCCGCTGGAGAAGCTGTTGCAGCTTGTGCACACCCGCCACCGGCAGCAGGTCGACCTGCTGCCGGTGGTGCTGGACACCACGCTGCTGGTCTACGCCAGCCGCGGCGACGACCGGGCGATCACCGGGTTCCGCAACCACGACGGGCGGGTGCTGGTGCCCGCGTGCACGTCGGCGACGCACGTGCCGGGGGCGTGGCCGGGGTGGCGGGAGGTCTCCGGGCGGGAACTGGCCGGGCAGCTTCGCGGGTGCCCGCTGGTGGTCAACCCGCTCGGGCCGCTGACGGCGGTCATCCCGGCGGCTGATCTGTGCCGTGCCGGTGGGGTCGGGGTTTCCGGTGGGGCTTCTGGTCGGCGTGTTGTGGAGGGTGCTGCGGTCCGCTGAGGGCTTGGGGCGCTGCTTGCGAGTCTGGCTGGGTTGCTGTGGCTGGGTTGCTGTGGCTGGGTTTTAAAAGCCCGGTCGTTTTCGGGGCGTGCCCGGGTGGGTGGATCTGCTTGGGCGGGGCCCCTACAGCGATCATGTGCCCGGTGTGACCGAGTGGGGCGAAAAGAGTGCCCCACTGCCCAGGCAGGCTTGCACATGATCGCTTCCCCCACCCAAGCACATCCACCCACCCGGGCATCTCCGTAGCCGGGCCGGCGGTTTGTTGGGTGGTCGGCGGCTGCGCCGGTGTTGTTCGGCGTAACGGGCCGTCAGACCGGCGGTGGGTGAGGTGGTCGGCGGCTGCGCCCGGTGGGGTTCGGGGTGGCTGGCCGCTTGACCGGCGGTGGGTGAGGTGGTCGCCGGCTGCGCCCGGTGAGGTTGCGGGTGGCTGGCCGCTTGACCGGCGGTTGGTGGGGTGGTCGGTTGCTGCGCCGGTGGGGTTCGGCGGGGTTGGTGGGCGGGTCAGCGGGTGCGTTGGGCTGGGGCGGTGAGGAGTTGCTGGTCGAGCATGCGCTCGATCTCCCCCGGTGGGCCCGCCTTGGCGAACAGCCAGCCCTGGGCGCTGTCGCAGCCGATTTCGCGGAGGCGGTCGGCTTGGGCGGAGTCCTCCACGCCCTCGGCGATGACCTGGTGGCCCAGGGCGTGGGAGAGCGAGACCAGGGTGGTGACGATGGTTTCGTCGCCGGGGTCGAGGGTGTGCGGGTTGCCGACGCCCTCCATGAACGAGCCCGCGAGCTTGATGGCGTGCACCGGCAGGTGGCGGAGGTAGGCGAGGTTGGAGTAGCCGGTGCCGAAGTCGTCGATGGCGATGCGGATGCCCAGGTCGGCCAGTTCGCGGAGGGTGCGCAGGGGGCCGCCGGTGGTGCCCATGATGGCGCTCTCGGTCAGCTCGAGCTGGATGCTCGACGGGGGCAGGCCCGCGGCGGCGATGATGGTGCTGACGTCGGCGACCAGGTCGGGTTCCTGGGTTTGGCGGGCAGCCAGGTTGACGCTGACCACCGGGGCGCGGTCGCCGTAGCGGTCGCGCCAGCGGCGGGCCTGGCCCGCCGCCTCGCGCAGGACCCAGCGGCCCAGGGCCACGATCAGGCCGGTTTCCTCGGCCAGGCCGATGAAGCGGTCCGGGCCGAGCCTGCCGAACTCCGGGTGCGCCCAGCGGACCAGGGCCTCCACCCCGGTCATGGCGCCGTCGCTGAGCCGGACGATCGGCTGGTAGTCGACGTAGAACTCCTCGCTCTCCACGGCGGCGGGCATGCGGGCGGAGAGGGTGAAGCGGGCGACCTCGCGGGCGTTGCGCTCCGGGTCGTAGGCGACCCAGCGGTTCTTCCCATCCGCTTTCGCCCAGTACAGGGTCACGTCGGCGTCGCGCATGGTCTCGGCGGGGGTGGCGTCGGCGACGGCCCGCTCGACCAGGCCGATGGAGGCGGAGACGGCGAGCCGGTGGCCGCCGATGGGGATCGGTTCGGCCAGGGCGCGCAGGATGCGGCCCGCGAGGGCCTCCAGGTTCGCGCGGGTGCTGTTCTCCACCAGGACCACGAACTCGTCGCCGCCCATCCTGGCGACCATGCGGTCCTCGGCGCTGACCAGGTGGTCGAGCCGGGCGGCGATGGCGACCAGCAGCTCGTCGCCGATGTCGTGGCCCAGGCTGTCATTGATGACCTTGAAGCCGTCGAGGTCGAGGTAGCACAGGCCGACGCGGTGGTCGTCGCCGCGGGCGAAGGCGGTGGCGAGCCGCTCGGCGAACAGGGCGCGGTTGGCCAGGCCGGTCAGCGGGTCGTGGTCGGCCTGGTGGCGCAGGCGCTGCTGGAGCTGGTGGCGCTCGGTGACGTCCTCGGCCATGGCGACCAGGAACTGCGGGACACCCACCTCGTCGCGCACCAGGCTGACCGACAGGTCGGTGCGCAGCGGGCTGCCGTCGGCGCGGCGCAGCAGCCGCTCGCCGCGGAAGTGGTCGCGCTCGCCGCTGCGCAGCGCGTCCAGGGAGTTGACCGCCTCCGGGTCCTCGTCGGGGTGGCGCAGCTCGGTGACCGGCATGTGGCGAAGCTGGGAGACCCGGTAGCCGAGCATGTCGGCCAGGGCGGCGTTGGCCTCGATCACGTGGCCGTCGGCGTCGCTGATGCAGATGCCGACCGCGGCCTGGGTGAACATGGCGCGGAAGCGGGCCTCGCTGGCCAGCAGCGCCGACTCCGCGCCGCGGCGGGCGTCCAGCGCGGCCCGGCGGATGGCCTCCTGGTCGCGGAAGATGCGGTCCTGCATGGCGGTGGTGAACCCGGCGGCGAAGGCGCCCTGGACCGCGGGCACCCGGCGGGCGGCGGTCGGGTCGCCCTCGGCGCCGACGGCGCGCAGCAGGTCCTCGCCGATCAGCCGCACGGAGGCGGCCAGCGTGCGGGCGGCGGCGAACCGCAGCTCGACCACCGCGACCCCGACCCGTTCCACCGGTTCCGGCGCGAACCGCTCGGTGCGCACGGCCTCGGCCAGCACCTCGGTGTACTCGCGCACCCGGGCGACCAGGGTGCGCTGGTCCATGCCCGCGTAACCGGTCTCGGCGAGCGCGGCCGCCCACACCTCGGCGAACGCCGAGACCCCGTCCCGTTCCGTCCCGTCCGGCACCGTGCTGCCCACCACCACTCCCTCCGCGGTCCGTCGAAGAGTTTCGCCTGTACAACGGCGGGTGGCCAGCCCGGATGCGGGATTCGCAGGTCGTTTCGCCGCTGCTCACCCACCGCGTTCAGCCGATCACATGGCGGAGTCGAGGGTAGGTGATCTTGTGGGGAGTTTTCCAGTGCGACACCGCACGTCAATGCAGCTCCCCCTACTTTCCTGCATATTCAGTGATCAATTCACACAAAAGCGTGACAAGTGGGTGGTGAACCGATAACAATCGAGATCCGGGCAGCCACTCCCTGTACAGCTGTTCGTCTCGAGGGCATTCGGAAAGGACCTCCCCATGAAGTCCACCGCTCGCGGCACCAGACGCGGCTTGGCCGCCGCGCTCGCCGCATCAGCCGTCGCCATCGGTCTCTTCGTCGCCGTCCCGCAGGCGAACGCAGGCCAGGACGGCGACGAAGCCGACCGGACCACGAACCACACCATGGGCTCGCAGATCCGCGAGCACGAGGGCGTTGACACCCGGGCGGGCGATGTCGCCGACCCCGGTGTCCAGGCCACCCTGTCCGGGATCGACGTCGCCAGCTACCAGGGCAATGTGGACTGGAAGGCGCACTGGAACGCGGGCAAGCGGTTCGCCTACGTCAAGGCGACCGAGGGCCTGACCTACAAGAACCCGTACTTCTCCCAGCAGTACACCGGTTCCTACAACGTCGGCATGATCCGGGGCGCCTACCACTTCGCCCTGCCCAACGTGTCCTCCGGCGCGCAGCAGGCCAACTACTTCGCCTCCAGCGGCGGCGGCTGGTCGCGCGACGGCAAGACCCTGCCGGGGGTCGCGGACCTGGAGTACAACCCGTACGGCGCCACCTGCTACGGCCTGTCACAGGCGTCGATGGCGGCCTGGATTCGCGACTTCGCCAACACCTACCGGGCGCGCACCGGCCGCGACGCGGTGTTCTACACCAGCACCAGTTGGTGGTCGCAGTGCGTCGGCAGCGCCCAGGCGTTCGCGGGCACCAACCCGCTGTGGGTCGCCCGCTACAGCTCCAGCGTGGGCACGCTGCCCTACAACTGGGGCGTGTGGACGTTCTGGCAGTACACCTCGTCGCCGTTGGACACGAACTACTTCAACGGGGCGATCGACCGGCTCCAGGCGATGGCCAACGGCTGATCCGCGACCCGGGGGCCGCGGGCGCGGCTCCCGGGTCCGGTAGCTTCCGCCGCGTGATGTGGGCCTTCGTGATCACCGGCGCGGTGTCGCTGCTCGCAGGCGCGGTCACCGGGGTCGTCGGGCTCCTGCGCCGCTCGCGCGGCGAGCGGCTGTGGCTGGCGGCGACGATCCTGTTGTCGGTGGGGTTGCTCGGGCTGGTGTCGGGCTGGCTGCTGAGCGAACCGAACCCCAACCGCGGCGAGGCGCTCAAGACCGGCGGCCTCGCCGCGGGCGCCGTGGTCGCGCTGTACGCGCTGTGGCTCAACGACCGCAAGCGGCGCACCGACGAGCAGCGCCACGACGTCGAGCGCCTGCGCCAGGACCTGGAGTCCGAGCGCACCCGGCACGACCGCGAGCGCGTCGCCGACGAGCGCTTCGCCAGGGCCGTGGAGCTGCTGGGCAACCCGGCCGGGCAGGTGCGGGTGGGTGCGCTGCACGTGCTGGCGGGCGTCGCGCGCAGCCGCCCCGAGTACACCCAGACCGTGCTCGACGTGTGCTGCGCCTACCTGCGCTGGCCGTTCGACCGGTCCGGCGCGGTGGACCTCGGCGAGCAGCAGGTGCGGCTGACCGCGCAGCGGGTGATCGCCGACCTGCTGCCCAGGACCGCCGACGAGACGCCGGGGACGCCGCACTACGACCTCAACCTGACCGGCGCCGACCTGCAGTACTTCGACATCTCCGAGCGCGTCGTCGGCGAGCTGACCCTGCGGCGCGCGAACCTGCACGAGTCGAACTCGCTGTGGAGCTGCCACGTGCACGGCGACGCCTGGTTCACCGCCGCACGCAGCCACGGCATCCTGCACGCCGACGACGTGGTCTTCGAGCGCAAGGCGTGGTTCAGCGGCTTCACGGCCGACTCGCGCGTCCGGTTGGCCCGGGTCAGGTATCTGGGCCCGACGAAGTTCGACGGCGCGCGCTTCCCCGGAGCCCCCGGGATCGGCGAAGATTCCCCCGGTTGACGGGGAACCGGAACGCGCCGGGTCCCGTCCACCACTGTCGAGGAGTTCCGACCCCTGGGGGTGGCAGGTGGCGTTCTACGGCGACCCGGACGAGCTGGACCGGTTGGCGGGGCAGATCGAGCAGCGGGCCGAGGAGGTCCGCAAGCACGGCCGGGACATGGACACCCAGGCGCGGGGGATGCGGTGGAAGTCCATCGCCGCCGACCGCTGCCGGGAGACCATCGCCGCCGACCGCAAGAAGCTCGACGCCACCGCGGACAAGCTGGACGCCGCCGCCGCGGCGCTGCGGCAGCACGCGCAGCAGGTGCGCGAGCTGATCGCCGCGATCAAGCGGATCGGCGAGCAGGTCGTGAACTGGTTCAACGGGGCCATCGACCGGTTCAACCAGGCCGTGGAGAGCTTCAAGAACGCCGTGGCCGACGTGGCCCGCGGGGTGGGCGACGCGCTCGGCTTCGGCGGGGACTCCCCGCAGCCGCCCCGGCCGCCGTGGGAGGGCTGGAAGTACCAGCCGAACAGCCTGCCGCCGTTCGGCGACAAGCAGTGGCTCGACGTGGGCGAGTACATGCGGGCCCAGGGCGTGGCGTCCTAGTGCCCGCCGCCACCGACCAGCCGGTCACCGCCCCGCACCGGTTGGTGCTGACCGCGGCGGAGTACGCCTTCCTGGTCGCCGAGTCGGGGTTCGACCTGCCGCCGGAGTGGGCGCCCGCACCGGACATCACCACCGGGGCCGAGGCCGCGGCGCTGCTCGACCGGGGCGTGCTGCGCGGCTCTGGCGACCTGACCACGGTGCACCCGTCGGTGGAGGCGAACCTGCGGGTGCTCGCCGCGCCGCGGATCATGATCGACACCACCGCCACCGTCGGCGCCCGCGGCTCGCGCAGCCTGCACGCGTTCAACGGCGCGCTCGGGGCGTCGCTGTTCCTGCTGCCGGAGGCGGCGGTGGAGCTGTCGCTGTTCGCCGCGGTCGACCTGGGCCGCGAGCTGGTGCGGGCGGTCCCGGCGTGGCAGGCGGGCGGGTTCGGGTCGCTGCTGGACGACCCCGTGACCGAGGCGCCGCTGCGCGGGAGCGTGCCGCTGGACGCGCTGCACGAACTCGGCATCGCCGACCTGATGCGCGAGGCCGACCCCGGCGCCGCCGCGCACGTCCTCGACGTGCTCAGGCTGCCGGAGGCGGAGGCGGCGTTCGCCCAGGAGGTCGTGCGCCGCACCGACGGCGTGCTGCGCTGCCTGGCGACCGCGGTGGTCCACGCGAGCAGCGACCGGCCCCAGGTGCGGTCGGCCCAGTTGACCTGGCTGCACAGCGACACCGGCTGGGTGGGCATCCGCCCGGCCGCGGTCGGCACGGACCGGCGGCTCGTCGAGCTGGCGCCGGTGGAGCGGGACGAGATCGGGGTCTGGCTGGCCCCCTACGTGGCGGAGGCACTGACATGACCGGCCCCGGAGTCACCAACCTGAACGTCGAGGGCGGCGCGGGCGGCAGCGACGCGGTCTACGAGGACCTGGCGGCCATGGGCGGGCTGACCGACGACGTCGCGGGCCAGACGCTGACGATCGCCATGACCAGCCACCGCTACCTCGCCGACGCCGACGTCGTCGCCTCTGGCATCCTCAACCCGGCCGGGCTGGTCCGGTTCGAGGGCGCGCTGCTCGGCGCGCTGGACGGCCCCAGCGGGCTCACCGCGACCTCGGCCGCCATCGGCCTGCGCGGCCTGGCGCTGCAGGCGACGAACCAGGCCTACCAGCTCACCGACGACCTCAACGCCCAGGCGCTGGCGGCGGGCCGCTGGCTGGCCGGTGCGGCGATCGGCTCCACCGGCCTGCTCGGCACCGCCGCCGCGGCCGGGGGCACCGCCGCGGTGATCGCCGCCGACGTGCACCTCAACTACGACGGCGACTGGCAGCGCTGGCTGGTCGAGCACCCCGGCATGGTCGACACCCTGCTCGGGATGACCCCGGGCGCGCTGAGCGCGATGGGCTTCCCGAGCACCCTGGGCTCGCTCACCGGCCTGATCGCCGACGCCTACCCCGACGGCGACGCGCAACTGCTGGACAAGGGCACCGCCACCGACCCGCGCGCCACCACCCCGCCCGGCGGCCTCGGCGACCTCATCGACGGCCTGGACTTCCGCAACTCGGAGAACTCCGACGTGCGCGGCGAGGGGTCCAACATCGACGTCAAGGCGGTGAAGGACGCAGGAGGCAACATCACCGGCTACATCGTCGACGTCCCCGGCACCAACGTGTGGAACCTGCCCGGCGGCGACAAGGGCAGCGCCAACGACTTCGGCGTCAACGTCGACGGCATGGCGGGCAACGAAACCGTGCTGCAAAAGGGCATCGACCAGGCCCTGCAACGCGCGGGCGTCCCGGCCGACGCGCCGGTCATGCTGGTCGGGCACAGCCAGGGCGGAATCATCGCCGCCCGCGCCGCCAACGACTTCGTGACCAATGGCCAGTACAACGTCACGCACGTGATCACCGCGGGCTCACCGGTCGGCAACATCCCGGTCCCCGACAGCGTGCAGGTGCTGTCGCTGGAGAACAACGGCGACGTCGTCCCGCACCTCGACGCCCGCGACAACCCGGCCACGGACAACCGCACCACGGTCACCTTCGACAACCAGACCGGCACCGCGGGCGGCAACCACGCCATCAGCGGCCCCGGCGGGCAGGACGCCAACTACGAGGCGGCGGCCCGCCAACTCGACGGCAGCACCGACCCGTCGGTCGTCCGCTTCCGCGACGGCCTGGGGAACTTCACCGGGGGAACCTCGGTGGACACGCACCAGTACAAGGTGGAACGCAAGCAGTGAAGAAGCGCGCGGCGTCGGTCCTGGCGGGTCTGCTGCTGGCGGCGGGCTGCACCGAATCCCAGCCCGCCGAGGTCCCGGCCGACTTCGAGGGCGCCGTGCGCGCCCTGCTCGCCGACGCCACCTTCGGCGCCCGCACCTGCGGTGCCGCGCTGGACGCCGACCCGGGCAGCAAGGTCTTCGCCTGGGCGGACGCCGCGCTGCCCGCCACCAGGGTCGACCGGTTGCGGGCGGCGGCGGTCGCGGCGGGCTGGCAGCCGCAGCGGACCGACCGCTACGCCCTCGCCCTCACCGGCCGGGACAACCGCAGGCTTGCGGTCACCCTGGACGGCGACCGGGCCACGGTCCGCGCCGAGTCGAACCGGTGCAGCACCCAACCCACCGAGGCCCTGCCCGACGACGCGTTCTCCCGCCCGGAGCCGACCGACGCGCAGCGGGCGGCGCTGACCGCGGTGTTCCCGCCCGCCCGGGACCTGGCCCTGCGGTTCGCCGCGGCCGCTGGGGTGGACCTGGACGCGGCGCTGTTCCCGGTCGATACGGACGAGCCGCCGCCCGCCTGGCTGACCACCTGCCAGGATGGCGACCGGTTCGGCCTGCGCCTGGCCGCCGACACCAGCACGACCCTGCCCGAGTCGACCGATGTCCCACCGGCGCACGAGCGACTGGTCGCCGGGGTCCGGGAGGGCTGGTCGGTCAAGCCCAAGCTGGCGGGGCAGCGCTCCTGGGTCGACGCGGAGCAGGTCATCGCGGGCCACCCGGTGACCGTGTCGTCGTTCCTGGACAAGCGGACGTCGACCTCCGGGCAGACCACCGTGCAGTTCGACGTGCGGGTGGACGTGGCGGGCTGCGTCCCGCCCGGCTGAGCGTGCGGCCGATCACGGCCGTAGGCTGCGCAAACGTGCCCACGCTCGCTGATTATCCCCAGATCGCCGCAGGCAAGGTCCGCGAACTGCACGCGATCGACGACGACCACCTGCTGCTGGTCGCCTCGGACCGCATCTCCGCCTACGACTTCGTGCTGGAGTCGGAGATCCCGGACAAGGGTCGCGTCCTGACCGCGATGAGCGTCTTCTGGTTCGAACTGCTCGCCGACCTCGTCCCCAACCACCTGGTGGCCTGGGACGACGAGCGCATCCCGGCCGAGGTCCGCGGCCGGGCCCTGGTGGTGCGGCGGCTGGAGATGCTCCAGGTCGAGGCCGTCGCCCGCGGCTTCCTGGCGGGCTCGGGCACCCTGGACTACAACCGCACCGGGTCGGTCTGCGGCATCGCCCTGCCCCCCGGCCTGGTCGAGGGCTCCCGCCTCCCGGAACCCATCTTCACCCCCGCGACGAAGGCCCCGGTCGGCGAGCACGACGAGAACGTCGACTACGCCGCCGTGGTCGCCGAGATCGGCCCCGAGCTGGCCGCGGAGGTCCGCGCGCTGACCCTCGCGGTCTACGGCCGCGCCGCCGCGCACGCCGAGACCCACGGGGTGATCCTGGCCGACACCAAGTTCGAGTTCGGCCTCCGCGACGGTCAGGTCGTCCTGGGCGACGAGGTGCTGACGCCGGACTCCTCGCGCTACTGGCCGGTCGACACCTGGGTGCCCGGCGCGGCCCAGCCCTCGTTCGACAAGCAGTACGTCCGCGACTGGCTGACCTCCCCCGAGTCCGGCTGGGACCGCGCCTCCGACACCCCGCCGCCCGCCCTGCCCGCCGAGGTCGTCGCGGCCACCCGGTCGCGCTACGTCCAGGCCTACGAGCAGGTCACCGGACGCGATTTCGCGGACTGGATCGCCTAGGTCACCGTCCGCGACACCTCGGGTACACCCCGGTGCGGTGTCCTGGGTGTCGTGACGGCCCGACTGCTGGTCTCCCTGTCCGGTGTCGACCCCCGGACCCTGTCCTCCTGCGCCGACCTCGCCAAAGCCCTCGACACCCGCGGCGTTCCGCTGACCCTGCTCGTCGCCCCCCGGCTGACCACCCCCGACACCCTCGCCTGGATTCGCACCCGCACCTCCGACGCGGTCCTGATGCACGGCTCCGACCACGCCACCAACCCCGGCGTGGTGCGCCGGGGCCGCAGGCCGGAGTTCGCCGCCCTGCCCGCCCACGAGGCGGGCCTGCGACTGACCGCGGCCATGGCCGCGATGGAACGCGCCGGTCTCACCGCCGACGGCTTCGCGGGCCCCCGCTGGCTGGCGTCCCCCGGCACCAGGACCGCGCTGCGCGCCCGGGGCTTCCGCCTGTGCGCGGACGCCTTGGCCGTCCACGACCTGCGCACCGGTGAGGCCCACCGCGCGAAGGTCCAGTCGCTGGGCCACCGGGACACCCCGGGCCGCCGGGAGAGCACGGAAACCCTCCGCTGCTTCGCCCTGGTCCTCGCCGCCGCCCGCACCACCCGCCGCCAGGCCACCCTCCGCCTGGCCGTGGCCGCCACCGACCTCACCCGCCCCGGCCCCCGCCAGGCCGTCCTCGACGCGGTGGACGTCGCCCTCGGCAACAACGCCACCCCCGCCACCTACGCGGCGCTGGTCGCACCCCAGCCGATCAGGCGCTGATCACCTCCCGGCGCACGACGGAGCCCCGGTCCCCGAAGCACGGGACCGGGGCTCCGGGGTCGGGTCAGAAGGTGAGCTTCCAGGAGTTGATGAAGCCGGTGTCGCTGCTGTAGATGTCGCGGACCTGCAACTTCCAGGTGCCGTTGGCGGTTTCGCCCGCGGCGGCGGCGACCGTGTACGAGGCGATCACGTTGTCCGCCGAGTCGCTGCTGGAGGAGTTCTTCAACCGGTAGGCGGTGCCGTCCGGGGCGATGAGGTCGATGACCAGGTCGCCGCGGTAGGTGTGGGTGATGTTGACGTCGGCCTTGAGGGTGGCCGGGGCGGTGCCTGCGACGCCCGTGGCGGTGATCGGGCTGGTCACGGCCGCGCCCGCGTCCGGGATCGGGACGTCGGTGGTGTTCTCGAACGACGGGCCGGTGCCGGTCGGGGCGCCCACGGCCTCCTTGGCGTCCACCCGGCCCTCGCCGAAGAAGTTGTTCTTCGCGGTGGTCCCGGCGCAGCGGGAGTCGGTGCAGGCGAGGTCGTCGGCCTGGGCGGCCAGCTTCGCCCGGAGCGCGGCCGGGGTGGCGGTGCGGTCGGCGGCGGCCAGCAGGGCGGCCACGCCCGCGACGTGCGGGGAGGCCATCGAGGTGCCCGACATGGCGCCGTACCCGCCGCCCGGGATGGTGGAGTACACGTTGTCGCCCGGGGCGGCCGTGAAGACCTTGTCCGTGCCGTAGTTGGAGAACGAGGACTTGGTGTTCGACGAGGTGATCGAGGAGACGGCCACCACCGAGGGCAGCTCGGCGGGCAGGCTCAGGCACGGGGTGGTGACCGGGCGGCTGACCGGGGTGGAGTCGTCCGGGCTGCTGGTGTCGGTGCTCTTGGCGGCCAGGTTGTAGTTCTGGTTGCCCGCGGCGGCCACGTTCAGCACACCCTTGCCCTCGGCGTAGGCGACGGACCGCCGGACGCCCTCCAGGATCGCGGCCTGGTCGAGGTCGCCAGGGCAGTTGAACAGCCACGGGTCGACGTAGTAGCTGCTGTTGGTCACCTTGAAGCCCATGTCGCCGGAGAAGACGAAGGCGCAGATGGTGTTCTCCGCGTAGAACATCTGCGTCGTCGGCTCGGCGACGCGGACGGCGGCGATGGTGGTGGCCGGGGCGACGCCGACCATCCCCTTGCCGTTGCGGGCGGCGGCGACGGTGCCCGCGACGTGCGTGCCGTGGTCGCCGACCGGGCGCCAGGCCCCCGCCCGGGTGTCGAGCCTGCCGTAGGCGCAGGAGGCGGACTTGGCGGCGACGAAGTTGGCCTTGAGGTCGTAGTGCTGGTCGTCGACCCCGGTGTCGAGGATGCCGACGGTCACCGACGGGGAACCGGGGTTGACCGCCCAGGCCTGGTCGGCGCCGATCTGGGTCATGTCGGCGCGGGCGGTCTCGGCGGCCGTGGGGGTGCTCTGGGCGGGCGCGGCGGGGATGGCCGGGTTGGCCGCGGCGGCGGGCACGTCGGTCGTCCGGGTGGCGCCGACCTGCTGGACCCCGGTCACCGCGCGCATCCTGGGAGCGAAGTCGGCGGCGGCCGAGTGCGCCACGACGACGCCGATCGCGTCGTAGGAGGCGTAGACCGTGCCGCCGTTGGCGCCCACGGCGGTCTTGGCGCCGCCGGTGCCGTTCGGGGCGGTGATCACCAGGTAGGAGCGCAGGCCCGCTGCGGCGGCGTCGGCCGTGGCGGGGCTCGTCGGGGCGGCGACCGCGGGTGTCGCGGGCACGGCGATCAGTCCGACCCCGAGCGCGACGGCGGTGGCCGCGCGGCGGAGCCGGGAGTGGGAACGCAGGAACACGATGTCCTCCGGACGACTCTGGGGGCGTTCCCGGGCCGGGCAGCCCGGGGCAGGGCGCCCCGTCACACCAGCAGACGGCGGCACGGGCCGCGCGGGACGCCCGGGATCGGAAAAACCCCCGGATTCACCCCACCCGGTGGATCAGACCGCCGTGGTCTCCCGCAGCGCCAGCACCTTCACCTCGGCGCCCTCGGGGGCCAGGCCCGCGAACCGGTGGTGCGACATGTCGATCCCGGCCCGGCTGAGGGTCTGCTCGTGGATGGGCACCGCGACCCGGGGCGCGACGGCGCGGAAGAACTCGACCGCGTCGCCGAGCTTGAGCCAGGGGGCGCCGGTGGGCAGGCCGAGGACGTCGACCGGCCGGTCGGGCACGAAGAACGAGTCGCCCGGGTGGTAGAACGCGCCGCCGTCGACCAGGTAGCCCAGGTTCGGCGGGACCTCGATCTCCGGGTGGATCTCGGCGTGCGCACCGCCGACGACGTCGACCCGCGCCCCGCCCAGCTCCAGCCCGTCACCGGGGCGCACGGTGCGCCCGGTCAGCCCGGACTTGGCGGCCTCGGCGGCGGAGGCGGCGTCGAGGACCAGCTCCGCGTGCGGGTTGGCCGCCATCAGCTCGGCCAGCCGGGGGCCGTCGAGGTGGTCGGCGTGCATGTGCGTGACCAGCACGGCGTCGAGGTCGCGCAGGTCCTCGAAACCGGAGGAGAACGCCCCGGGGTCGATCAGCAGTGCCGCCGAGCCGGTCTCCAGCAGCACACAGGAATGCCCGAAGTGCGTCACCTTCATACCCGTCATGGTATCGCCACCCGGATTACCGCTGGGTAGCTTGGAGGCATGACCAGCGTGCAGTCGAAGCAGACCACTTTCGAGTCGCTCAACCCGGCCACGGACGAGGTGGTGGGCACCCACCCGGTCCACACGGCCGAGGAGGTGCAGGCCGCCGTGCGCCGGGCCGAGGCCGCCGCCGCGTGGTGGGACTCGCTGGGCTTCGCGGGCCGGGCCGAACGGTTGCAGCGCTGGAAGGGCACCATGACCCGGCGCGCGGCGCAGCTCGCGGACGTGGTGCACGCCGAGACCGGCAAGCCGCACGCGGACGCGATGCTGGAGATCATCCTCGCCATCGACCACACGGCGTGGGCGGCGAAGAACGCCAAGAAGGTGCTCGGCCCGCACCGCCGCTCGCCCGGCCTGCTCATGTCGAACCAGGCGGCGTCGGTGGAGTACCACCCGCTGGGCGTCGTGGGGGTGATCGGGCCGTGGAACTACCCGGTGTTCACGCCGATGGGATCGATCGCGTACGCGCTGGCCGCCGGGAACGCCGTGGTGTTCAAGCCCAGCGAGTACACCCCCGGCGTGGGTGAGTGGCTGGTGCGCACGTTCGCCGAGGCGGTGCCGGAGCAGCCGGTGCTGCAACTGGTCACCGGCTACGGCGAGACCGGCGCGGCGCTGTGCCGGGCGGGGGTCGCGAAGATCGCCTTCACCGGCTCGCCCGCCACCGGCCGCAAGATCATGGCCGCCTGCGCGGAGACGCTGACCCCGGTGCTGATCGAGGCGGGCGGCAAGGACGCCATGCTGGTCGACGCGGACGCCGACGTCGACGCCGCCGCCGACGGCGCGGTCTGGGGCGGGATGTCCAACGCGGGCCAGACCTGCACCGGCATCGAGCGTGTCTACGTGCACGAGAAGGTCTACGACCGGTTCGTCGCCGCGGTCACCGAGAAGGCGGGCGCGGTCCGCCCCGGCTACGACGACTCGGCCGCCATCGGCCCGATCACCATGCCCGCGCAGCTCGCGATCATCCGCCGCCACATCACCGAGGCGCTGGCGGCCGGTGGGCGGGCCGTGGTCGGCGGCGCCGACTCGGTGGGCGACAAGTACGTGCAGCCCACGGTGCTGGTGGACGTGCCGGAGGACGCGTCGGCGGTCCGCGAGGAGACCTTCGGGCCGACGCTGACCATCGCCAAGGTCCGGGACATGGACGAGGCGGTGGCCAAGGCCAACGACTCCAAGTACGGCCTGGGCGGATCGGTGTTCGCCAAGGCGCGGGGCATGGAGCTGGCCAGGAAGCTGCGCAGCGGGATGACCTCGGTCAACTCGGTGATCAGCTTCGCCGGGGTGCCGTCGCTGCCGTTCGGCGGCAGCGGCGACTCCGGCTTCGGCCGCATCCACGGCCCGGAGGGGCTGCGCGAGTTCGGCCGGGCCAAGGCCATCACCCGGCAGCGGTTCACCGCCCCGCTGACGCTGACCTCGTTCGCCCGGGGCGCCAAGGTCGACGCCCAGGTGGCCAAGCTGATCACGCTCCTGCACGGCAGGCGCCGCTGACCACCGTTCCCGAGGGGAACAAGCACCGCTGACGGCCGTTTCCGACGGGAACACCACGCGTCGGCTTGTTCCGGCGGGAACAAGCGGAAGGCCCCCGACCTGGTCCAGGTCGGGGGCCTTCCGCTTGGCTGATCAGCCGAACAGGGCGGGCAGGGTGCCCTCCCAGGCCTCGCGGAGCTCGGGCAGCGGGATGGTGGCGATGTCCTGCAACTCCAGCGCGTCCGACTCGGGGTCGACCACCCCGGTGCGGCGGACCGGCAGGCCCCTGGCGACGCACATCTCGGTGAACCGCAGCTCCTCCGAGCGCGGCACCGCCACCAGGACGCGGCCCGCGGACTCGCTGAAAAGCTGCACGAACGGGTCCTGGTCCGGGTCGAGGAAGACGCGGGCGCCGACCTCGCCGATCAGGCACGCCTCGACCAGGGTCTGCGCCAGTCCGCCGTCGGACAGGTCGTGCGCGGCGGAGACCATGCCGTCGCGGGAACCCGCGAGCAGCACGTCGGCCAGCACCTTCTCCCGGGCCAGGTCGACCTTCGGCGGGGTGCCGCCGAGGTGGCCGTGCACCTCGTGCGCCCATTCGGAGCCGCCGAACTCGTCGCGGGTGTCGCCGAGCAGCAGCAGCGTCTCGCCCGCCTCGGCGCCGATCCCGGTGGGGATGCGGCGGCGGACGTCGTCGATGACGCCGAGGACGCCGACCACCGGGGTGGGCAGGATCGCCGTGGTGCCGGTCTGGTTGTAGAAGCTGACGTTGCCGCCGGTGACCGGGATGCCCAGTTCCTTGCAGCCCTCGGCCAGCCCGCGCACCGCCTGCTCGAACTGCCACATGACCGCCGGGTCCTCCGGCGAGCCGAAGTTGAGGCAGTTGGTGACCGCGAGCGGGGTGGCGCCGGAGACGGCGACGTTGCGGTACGCCTCGGCCAGCGCGAGCTGGGTGCCGGTGTACGGGTCGAGCTTGACGAACCGGCCGTTGCAGTCGGTGGCCAGGGCGACGCCGCGCCCGGTCTCCTCGTCGACCCGGATCATCCCGGAGTCCGACGGCTGGGCGAGCACGGTGCCGCCGCGCACGTAGCGGTCGTACTGCTCGGTGACCCAGCGCCGCGAGGCCAGGTTCGGCGAGGCGGCCATCCGCAGCACCAGCGCGCGCAGCTCGTCCGGTGTGGACGGTCGGGGTAGCTTCTCCGGGCCGTCGGCGACCAGCGCGTCCTGGTCGGCGGGGCGGGCGATGGGCCGGGAGTACATCGGGCCCTCGTGCGCCACGGTGCGCGGCGGCACGTCGACGACGGTCTCCCCGTGCCAGGTGATGACCAGGTTGTCGCCGTCGGTGACCTCACCGATCTCGGTGGCGATCACGTCCCACTTGGCGCACACCCGCATGAACGCGTCCACATCGGACGGTTTGACCACCGCGCACATCCGCTCCTGCGACTCGCTGGAGAGGACCTCGGCCGGGGTCATGCCGGTGGCGCGCAGCGGCACCTTCTCCAACCGCACCACCATTCCGCCGTCACCCGCGCTGGCCAGCTCGCTGGTCGCGCAGGACAGCCCGGCGCCGCCGAGGTCCTGGATGCCGACCACGATGCCCTCGCGGAACAGCTCCAGGCAGCACTCGATGAGGACCTTCTCGGTGAACGGGTCGCCGACCTGCACGGCGGGCAGCTTCTTGCGACCGGTACCACCCTCGTCGCCGGAGAAGGTCTCCGACGCCAGCACGGACACGCCGCCGATGCCGTCGAGGCCGGTGCGGGCGCCGAACAGGATGACCTTGTTGCCGGTGCCGGTGGCGTGCGCCAGGTGCAGGTCCTCGGCACGCATCGCGCCGACGCACAGCGCGTTGACCAGCGGGTTGCCCTGGTAGGAGCTGTCGAACACGACCTCGCCGCCGATGTTGGGCAGGCCGAGGGAGTTGCCGTAGCCGCCGACGCCCGCGACGATCCCGGGCAGCACGCGCCGGGTGTCGGGGTGGTCCGGGGCGCCGAAGCGCAGCGGGTCCATCACGGCCAGCGGGCGGGCGCCCATGGCCATGATGTCGCGCACGATGCCGCCGACGCCGGTCGCCGCGCCCTGGTAGGGCTCGACGTAGGACGGGTGGTTGTGCGACTCGAGCTTGAAGGTGACCGCCCAGCCGTCGCCGATGTCGACCACCCCGGCGTTCTCGCCGATGCCCGCGAGCATCTTGGCCTGCATCTCCGGCGTGGTGTTCGCCGACCAGTGCCGCCAGTGCACCTTGGAGGACTTGTAGGAGCAGTGCTCGCTCCACATCACCGAGTACATGGCCAGCTCGGCGTCGGTGGGGCGGCGGCCCAGGATCTCGCGGACGCGGGCGTACTCGTCGTCCTTGAGGCCCAGCTCGCGGTAGGGCTGCTCCTGGTCGGGGGTGTTCTTGGCGTTGTCGACCGTGTCGATCATGAGGCCACCACACTGTCGAGGGCGGACAGGAACATGCCGAGGCCGTCGTCGGACGGACCGGTCAGCGCGTCGATGGCGTGCTCGGGGTGCGGCATCAGGCCGACGATCCGGCCGGTCTTGTCGCTGATCCCGGCGATCGCGCCGAGCGAGCCGTTGGGGTCGTCGCCGAGGTAGCGGAACACCACCCGGCCCTCGCCCTCCAGCTCGTCCACAGTGGACCGGGGGGCGGCGAACCGGCCGTCCTGGTTCTTCAACGGGATGATGATCTCCGCGCCCGGCTCGTACCGCGAGGTCCAGGCGGTGGTGTTGTTCTCCACCTTGAGCCACTGGTCCTTGCAGACGAAGTGCAGCCCGGCGTTGCGCAGCAGCGCGCCCGGCAGCAGGCCCGCCTCGCACAGCACCTGGAAGCCGTTGCAGATACCGAGCACCGGCATCCCCTTGCGGGCGGCGTCGACCACCTCACCCATGACGGGGGCGAACCGGGCGATGGCACCGGCGCGCAGGTAGTCGCCGTAGGAGAAGCCGCCGGGCAGCACCACCGCGTCGACACCGCGCAGGTCGGCGTCGCCGTGCCACAGCGGCACCGCCTCGGCGCCGCTCGCGGCGATCGCGCGCAGCGTGTCGGTGTCGTCGAGGGTGCCGGGGAAGGTGACCGCCCCGACCCTCACGACTGCACCCGCCGGACCACGAAGTCCTCCACGACGGGGTTGGACAGGAAGCCCTCGGCGATCTTCGCCAGCGTGGCGTCGTCGACCGAGTCGTCGACCTCCAGCTCGAAGTGCTTCCCCTGACGGACATCGGACACGCCGTCGAACCCCAGGCGGGGCAGCGCGCGCGCGACGGCTTGTCCCTGGGGGTCGAGGATCTCCGGCTTGGGCATGACGTCGACGACGACTCGGGGCACGGCTGGCTGCTCCTGAATTTCGCGGGGCCGGTACCGCAGAAGCGTACCTGACCTGGGGGTTCACTCTTCCGACCCGGCCGCCCGACGGTGACGCGCACCACCGACACCCTGCTGGGACCACACCAGTGAACGCCCGCTCAGCACCCGGGCGCCACCTCCCGCGCCCGACATCACTCGAACGTGCGTTCGATGTTCGCTGCCGGCGAGAAGACTGGCGTGCCCGCCGGTGCCCGGGACAGGGTGAGGGCATGCGACTCCTTGTTCTGGGTGGAACGCGGTTCCTCGGCCGCGCGGTGGCGGCCGAGGCGGTGACGCGCGGGCACGAGGTCGTGTGCGCCGCCCGCGGGCTGGCCGGGAACGTGCCCCCCGGGGCCCGGCTGGTGAAGGTGGACCGGGACGCCCCGGACGGGCTGGCCCCGCTGGCGGGCGAGCGGTTCGACGCCGTCGTCGACGTCGCGCCGATCTCCTACGACTGGGTGAGCCGGGCGCTGGAGGCGCTGGCCGACCGGGTCGGGCACTGGTCGTTCGTGTCCTCGGTCAGCGCGTACGCGGACTTCGGCGTCCCGCCGACCGGGGTGGGCGACCCGCTGCTGCCCCCGCGCGCCGAGCACGGCAGCCGCGACACCCTCGGCGACGACCCGGACCGATACGGCTCGATCAAGGTGGCCAGCGAGAACGCGGTGCTGCGGGCGGCCGGGGCGGACCGGTCGTTCGTGGTGCGCGCCGGGTTGATCACCGGGCCGGGCGACGAGTCCGACCGGTTCGGCCACTGGCCCGCGCGGCTGGCCCGCGGCGGCCGGGTGGTGGTGCCCGACACCGACCTGCGGACCCAGTACGTGGACGTGCGCGACCTCGCGGCCTGGATCGTCGACGCCGGGGAGAAGGGCACCACCGGGGTGTACGACGGCATCGGACCCGCCGGTGGGCTGCTCGACCTGCTGGCCGACGTCGCCGAGGCGGTGGGCGGCGACGTGGAGTTCGTCCGGGTGCCCGAGGGGCGGCTGGCCGAGCTGCGGGTCGCGCCGTGGGGCGGGCCGCGCTCGCTGCCGCTGTGGCTGCCCGCCACGCACCGGTACATGACCGCCCGCGACGCCGGACCGGCGCTGGCCGCCGGGCTGACGCCGCGGGCGCTGGTGGACGCGGTGGCGGGCGCCCTGGACCGGGAGCGGGAACTGGGCCTCGACCGGGAGCGCAAGGCCGGGCTGTCCCGGGCGGAAGAGGAGGAGGTCCTGGCCGCGCTGGGCGGGTCCGCGGGGGAGTGAGGCTGTCCCCCGGCGCCGGGAAGGGGCAGGATCAGGGGTGATGTCCCCGGTGGCGAGGAGGCCGACGTGGCGGTTCGGGAATCGTTCGACTACGTCGTCGTGGGGGCGGGGAGCGCGGGCTGCGTGCTCGCGGCCCGGCTGAGCGAGGACCCCGGCACCTCGGTGCTGCTGCTGGAGGCGGGCGGGCCGGACGACGCCGACGAGCTGCACATCCCGGCCGCGTTCTCGTCGCTGTTCAAGACCAGGTGGGACTGGAACTACGAGACCGTCGAGCAGAAGCACATGGGCGGGCGCTCGGCGTACTGGCCGCGCGGCAAGACCCTCGGCGGCTGCTCGTCGATGAACGCGATGATCTACATCCGGGGCAACCGGGCCGACTACGACACCTGGCGCGACGCGCACGGCGCCACCGGCTGGGGCCACGACGACGTGCTGCCGTACTTCACCAGGGCCGAGCGCAACACCCGGCTCGGCGGCCCGCTGCACGGCACCGACGGCCCGCTGCACGTGGAGGACCGCCGCTACACCCACGAGCTGACCACCGCCTGGGTGGAGGCCGCGGTCGCCTCCGGGCTCAAGCGCAACGACGACTTCAACGGCGCCGAGCAGGAGGGCGTGGGCCTCTACCAGGTCACCTGCCACCGGGGCCGCCGCTGGTCGACCGCCGACGCGTACCTGCGGCCCGCGCTGGGGCGCAAGAACCTGACCGTGCGCACCGGCGCGCTGAGCACCCGCGTGGTCCTCGACGGCGGCCGCGCGGTCGGCGTCGAATACCTCAGCGGTGGGCAGACGTCGGTGGTGCGCGCCGAGCGGGAGGTGCTGCTCTCCGGCGGGGCGGTCAACTCCCCGCAGTTGCTCATGCTCTCCGGCATCGGGCCCGCCGAGCACCTGCGCGAACTGGGCATCGACGTGGCGGTGTCGCTGCCGGGCGTCGGGGAGAACCTGCACGACCACCCGGCGTCCCCGGTCATCTGGACCACCAGGGGCACCAGCGACATGACCGACTTCGTCACCCCCGGCAGGCTCCTGCAGTGGCAGGCCCTCGGCCGCGGCCCGCTGTCGTCCAACATCGGCGAGGGCGGCGGCTTCGTGCGCACCCGCGACGGCCTCGACGCCCCGGACATGCAGTTCCACGTGGCGCCGACCATGTTCTACGACAACGGCATGCGCGAGCCCACGGCCAAGGGCTTCACCTCCGCCACCACCCTGGTCGCCCCGAAGAGCCGGGGCACCCTGCGGCTGCGGTCGGCCGACCCGCGCTGGCGCCCGCTGATCGACCCGGCCTACTACGCCGACCCGGCGGACCTGGAGGCGACCATCGCCGCCACCCGCATGCTGCGGGACATCGCCCGGCAGCCGAGCATCGGCCGCTACCTGGTCTCCCCGTTCCTGCCCGACCGGGCGGACGACCTGTCCGACTCGGAGCTGGCCGACCACATCCGCACCTGGACGCAGACCCTGTACCACCCGGTTGGCACCTGCTCGATGGGCACCGGCGAGGCCGCGGTCGTCGACCCGGCCCTGCGGGTCAACGGCGTCGAGGGCCTGCGCGTGGTCGACGCCTCAGTCTTCCCGCTCATTCCGCGCGGCAACACCAACGCCCCGACGATCATGCTGGCGGAGAAGGCGGCCGACCTGATCCGGTCCTGACCGCCGCGCCCCACTCGTCGACGGTGACCGGGTCGCCGACCGCCACCGCGCCTGGCGCCAGCACGGCGAGCTTGGCGCCGAAGCTGACCCGGTTGCCGAACTCCGGTTCGCGGCGGTAGGCGGCCAGGGTGCGCACGGGTTCCGGCCCGGACCGGACCCCGGTGCGCTGGTCGACGGTGGGCACCGCGCAGCGGATCGCCCTGGTCGAGTAGCCCAGGGTGGCGCTGCCCACGCGCAGGCGGCGCACCCGGTCCTCGGTGTGCGGTTCGGCCCAGCCGGTGACGACGACGTTGGGGCGGAAGCGGTCCATCGGCACCGGGGCGGCGCCGGTGGCCGCGATCCGCCCGTTCAGCGAGTCCAAAGAGGACTCCGAGGTGAGCAGCAGGGCGTGCGCGTCGCCGAAGCCGACCTTGCCCGGGTGCAGCCCCCAGCCGTCGCGGTCGTGCTCCGGGGTGACCCGGACCAGCCGCACCGCGGCACCGAGCACCTCCGAGCACCACTCGGCCGCCCGCTCACCCTGGTCGACGCCCTCACCGAACCAGTGCCCGAAGAGGCTGACCGCCCGGCGCGGCCCGTCGGGGGTGATCTCGATCTCCACGTCGGTGCCGCCCGCGGCCAGCCGCAGGCCACCGGGCACCGGGGCGGGGCGCACCGCGGCCATCGCCGGGTGGGTCCGCTGGCTCAAGAAAACACCGTCATCAGCCGATACCACCATGAGCAACCGGTCGTCGAGCAGACCGGTCCCGGTCACCTCGGCCTCGTCGAGCGCGATCCCGGCGAAGCCCTTGACCGGGTAGTACACCAGTGCGGAAACCGTTGCCACCTCGCCAAACTACCGCGACGTGGGAGAATGGGTACCGCGAACGCGAGGGGAGGCACCCGTGCGCGCCAGGCCGGTCCTGCTTGCGGCGGCGGCCGCCGCGCTGACGGCGGCCTGCACCACCACGGTCGAGGGCGACCCCACCATGTCGGGCATCACACCCACCTCGGCCGCCCCCACCCCCACGGCCAAGGTCGTCACCCTCCTCCCCAAGCGCCTCGGCGAACCGGCGGGCATCCGCGACGACGCCCTGGGCCTGATGGTCTCCTTCCAGTTCGACAAGATCCAGGTCGACCCGAGGTGCACCGCCAAGTCCCGCACCAAGGCCACCAACGGCCACTTCGTCGCGATCACCATCACCGCCGAAACCGGCCCCAACTACGACGGCACCACCCTCACCGACCTCAACACCGCCGACTTCAAGGTCCTCGGCCCCGACAACACCCAGGACACCGACGTCCGCACCCCGGCCGCCGACAAGTGCTACCCCACCACCGACCGCCTGCCGGTGCTCAGCAAAGCGGGCAAGACCTACCGGGGCCGCATCGTGCTCGACACCCGCTTCACCACCGGCACCATCGTCTTCCGCCCCGGCACCCTGGAAGGCAACGGCGGCTGGTCCTGGGGCTTCTGAGCCCCACAGGCAAAGCAGGCCCACCAACCCCGTCGGCACAGCCGCCGACCACCCCGAACCATCGGCCTGGCGGCCTGCCAAACCCAGCCCGGCGCAGCAACAACCGGTCACCCAGCAAACCGCCGGCCCGGCGAGCCACATGCCCGGGTGAGCGGATGTGCTCGGCCAGCCGATCACCCAACAAACGCCGGCCCGGCGAGCCAACTGCCCGGGTGGGCGGATGTGCCTGGCCAACCGACCACCCCGAAAACCGCCGGCCCGGCTACGCAACTGCCCGGGTGGGTGGATGTGTTTGGCCGGGGGTGGCGATCATGTGACAGCCTGCCTGGGCGGTGGGGCATCTTTTCAGCCCCACCTGACGCACTGGAGCACATGATCGCCATAGGGGCCCCGGCCAAACACATCCACCCAGCCGGGCACCCCCATCACAACCCCGGGCTTGTGAGCCCGGAGCGATCCCGACGTTCTTGAAACGGCTACAGAATCGCCGCAGGCACGTACCCAGCGGCATCGGGGAACCGGTTCAGCACCTCCTCAACCCGCCGAACCACCTCCACAACCTGCGCCCCCGCAACCCCCGTGAACGGCAACCGATCCGCCAAAAGCGCGTCCAACCGCCCCCGGTCCAACGGAATCCGCTCATCCGCTGCCAGCCGGTCCAGGAGATCGTTCCGCTCAGCCCCGCGCTCCCGCATGGCCAGGGCCACGGCGACCGCGTGCTCCTTGATCGCCTCGTGCGCCGTCTCCCGCCCCACCCCCGCCTGCACCGAGGCCATCAGCACCTTCGTGGTGGCCAGGAACGGCAGGTACCGGTCCAGTTCGCGGGCGACGACCGCCGGGTAGGCGCCGAACTCGTCGAGGACGGTCAGGAACGTCTCCAGCAGGCCGTCGAGGGCGAAGAACGCGTCCGGCAGCGCGACCCGGCGCACCACCGAGCAGGACACGTCCCCCTCGTTCCACTGGTCGCCCGCGAGTTCGCCGACCATGGAGGCGTGCCCGCGCAGGATCACCGCGAGGCCGTTGACCCGCTCGCAGGAGCGGGTGTTCATCTTGTGCGGCATGGCCGACGAGCCGACCTGACCGGGCTTGAAGCCCTCGGTGACCAGTTCGTGCCCGGCCATCAGCCGGATCGTCTTGGCCAGGCTCGACGGGGCCGCGGCGAGCTGCACCAGCGCGGTGACCACCTCGTAGTCCAGCGACCGCGGGTAGACCTGGCCGACGCTGGTGAACCGGTGCGCGAAGCCGAGGTGTTCGGCGACGACCCGCTCCAGCTCGGCCAGCTTGTCGGCGTCGCCGCCGAGGAGGTCGAGCATGTCCTGGGCGGTGCCCACCGGGCCCTTGACGCCGCGCAGCGGGTAGCGGTCGATCAGCTCGTCGAGGCGGGCGAAGGCCACCAGCAGCTCGTCGGCGGCGGTGGCGAAGCGCTTGCCCAGGGTGGTCGCCTGGGCGGCGACGTTGTGCGATCGGCCCGCCATGACCAGGTCGGCGTGCTCGGTGGCGAGGCGGGCGAGGCGGGCGAGGACGGTGGCGGTGCGGGCGCGCACCAGCTCCAGGGAGCGGCGCACCTGGAGCTGCTCGACGTTCTCGGTGAGGTCGCGCGAGGTCATGCCCTTGTGCACGTGCTCGTGCCCGGCGAGGGCGTTGAACTCCTCGATCCGCGCCTTCACGTCGTGCCGGGTGACCCGCTCCCGCTCGGCGATGCCCGCCAGGTCGACGGTGTCGAGCACGCGGCGGTAGTCGTCGACGGCGCCCGTGGGGACGTCCACACCGAGGGTGGCCTGGGCGGAGAGGACGGCGAGCCAGAGTTCGCGCTCCAGCCGCACCTTCTCCTCGGGGGACCAGAGCTGGGCCAACTCGGCCGAGGCGTAGCGTCCGGCGAGGACGTTGGGGATGCGGGGCTTCTGCGCGGCGGTCACGTCTGACCAGCCTAGGCGGTGGCGGGCGGGTTCCCGGCGCCCGGGTCAGGCCAGGAAGTCGCGCAGCATCCGGCGGGCGGCGGCCCGGGGGTCGGGGTTGACCTCGATGAGGGCGTTGACCACCGCGCCGTCGACCAGGGCGATGAGCTGTTCGAGCCGCCCCGGCGGGAGGTGCCCGCCCGCGCGGGTGACGGCCTCGGCGAGCAGGTCGCGGAGTTCGGCGCCGAGTTCGAGCATCAGCGGCCGCAGGTACGGGCGCCGCCCGGTGGCGACCAGGCGCTCGTAGCGGAGCAGGACCGCCTCGGCGTCGCGGTCGGTGGCCTGCGGGCCCAGCAGCAGGTCGAGGACGAGGTCCACCAGGCGGCCGGGGTCGGTGGGCTCGTCGAGGGCGGCCCGGCCCCAGGCCAGTTCGGCGCGGCTGTGGTGCTCCACGGCGGCGGCGACCAGCTCGTCGAGCGAGTCGAAGTAGTACGTGGTGGAGGCCAGCGGCAGGCCCGCGCGCTCGGCGACGGCCCGGTGCCGGACCGCGTCGAAGCCGCCGTCGACCAGCAGGGCGGCGGCGGCTTCGATCAGGGCCTGGCGGCGGCGTTCCCCCTTGGGGGTGCTCGCGGTGGTCATGCGCCGCCCACCCGGCGGTCGGCCGCGGTGCTGTCGGTCCTCGTGCTGTCGGTCGTCATGCTGTCGGTCGTCATGGTCTGGTGGATCGTGCCAGACCGGTCAGAGGGTGGGGGCGAGCTTGTCGCCGATGCCGCGCAGCGCCGCGTCGTCGAGGGGCAGGTCGGTGGTGCCCGCGACCGGTTCCTCGGCGATCACCAACTGGGCGCCGGACCGGGTCTGCACGACCACGCCGAGGGTGCCGTCCGGGCGGCTGTCCCACGGGGGCTGCTGGAGCTGCCGAGCGCTCGCGGGCACCAGCATGATCGACACCAGGCCGCGGGTGGGTCCGTTGCGCGCGTTGAACGCCGCCGACCGGGCACCGGGCGGGCAGGCCAGCGGGGACCGGACGTAGTCCCCCGAGGTGGCAGAGGGGGCCGGGAGCCCGCCCGCGAGGGCAGCGGCGAGCTCCCGGTCCACCTCAGCGCACCCACCAGGGGTGCCACCGGCTTCTCCTCCGGAGCCGCCGGTGCCTCCGGTCGGTCCGCCCCCCTGCTTGGGCGGAGCCGACGGAGCGTTCGTGGGACCGGCCTCCGAGGGGGCGGTCAGGACGCGGGGGCTGTTGCTGTCCTGCACCCCGTTCGGGGTCGTGCCTGCGGTGCCCTCCGCGTTCCCGGGCGCCACAGCCGCCACCGGGCTGCCGCCAGCCCCGCTGTCCTCGCTCGACACGGCGAACCCCGCGACGGCGACCCCGGCGAGCAGCACCACGCCCAGCGCGGTGCCCGCCAGGGCGCCGTTGCGCCTGCGGGTGAGCCGGGCCGACTCGGCCAGCACCTCGTCCGCGCCGAACGACGGCGGGGGCGCGTCCGGGACCGCGTCGTCGAACAACTCGGCGATCTTCCGCTCGTCCATGCTCAGCTCCACCTCCTCGTCATCGGGGTCCTCAGGTCGGTCACGGGGTCCTCAGGTCGTCCAGGGCGTCGCCGAGGACGTCGCGCAGGGCGGTGAGCCCGCGCGCGGTCTGGCTCTTCACCGTTCCCTCGGAGCACTTCATCGCCACGGCCGTGCCCGCGACGTCGAGCCCCTCCAGGAACCGCAGCACCAGCACCGCCCGCTGCCGGGGCGGCACCTTGGCCAGTCCGTCGAGCAGCGCCGACCGCGTCGCCACCGACTCGCCGACCTCGTGGTCGGAGGCGGGCGTCTCGGGCACCTCGTCGACGCCGCGCTCCCGCCGCCAGGGGCGGCGGGTCTCGTCGATCAGCGCGCTGACCACGCTGCGCCGGACGTAGGCGTCCAGGGCCCCGCGGTCCCGGATCTTGCGCCACCGGCGGTGCAGCGCGACGAACGCGGTCTGGGCGAGGTCGTCCGCCCGGTGCCAGTCGCCGCAGAGCATGTACGCGGTGCGCCGCACGGCGTCGCGCCGGGCGGCGAAGTACTCCGCGAACGCCTGCTCCTCGCCTTGTTCCACGCGGACGCTCTCCCGCTCGTGTCGTTTCCGATGGGGGGACGGACGTTCCCCGCACAACGGTTGCACGCCCACCGGGTGAGACGTGCGCCACCCCCGGTTTTCCCGGTGTCGAGTGGGACCACCCCCGGTGTGGTGTGATCGGATCGTGACCACGCCGCGCACGATCGACCTCCGGTCCGACACCGTGACCCAGCCCGACGAGACCATGCGGATCGCCATGTCGGCGGCCGAGGTGGGCGACGACGTGCTGGACCACGACCCCACCATGCGCCGCCTGGAAGAGCAGGTGGCGGGCCTGGTGGGCATGGAGGCGGCGCTGTGGGTGCCCAGCGGGACCATGGGGAACCTGATCGCGTTGGTGCTGCACCTGCGGCGTGGCGACCGGTTCCTGGCCGCCCGCGGGTCGCACGTGCTGGAGTCCGAACTGGGCAGTGCGGCGTGGCTGGCCGGTGGGATGCCGCACCCGCTGGAGTGGTCGGGCGGGCCGGGCCGGATCTCGGTGGAGGACGTGCGCTCGATGGCGTCCTCCAGCGGCCCCTACTACGCGCTGCGCACGCGGCTGCTGTGCCTGGAGAACACGCACAACTTCGCGGGCGGCACGGTCACCCAGCCCGACGAGCACGCCCGGCTGGTCGCCGCGGCGCGCGAGGCGGGGCTGCGGGTGCACCTGGACGGGGCGCGGCTGTGGAACGCCTCGGTGGCGCTCGGGGTGCCGCCCGCGGCGCTCGCGGTCGGCGTCGACACCGTGCAGGTGTGCCTGAGCAAGGGGCTGGGCGCGCCGGTCGGGTCGGTGCTGGCGGGGCCGTCGACGCTGGTGGCGGAGGGTCGGCGGGTGCGCAAGATGCTCGGCGGCGGGGTGCGGCAGGGCGGCGTGCTGGCCGCGGCCGGGATTCTGGCCCTGGAGCGGGTGGACGACCTGGCCGTGGACCACGCCAACGCGAAGTCGCTGGCCGACGGGCTGACCGAACTGGGCTGGGAGGTGCGGCGGCCGGAGACCAACATCGTCCTCGCCCCGGTCCCGGACGCGCAGGTGACGCTGGCGATGCTGGCCGGGGTGGGCGTGCGGGCGGTGGCCGTGCCGGGCGGCGTGCGGTTCGTCACCCACCGGGACGTGCCGACGGCGGACATCGGCGAGGCGCTGCGCCGGATCAGCGCGGAGCGCCCCGTTCGCGTGTGAGCAGCTCGCGCAGCTCCCGGATCTCCGCGCGCAGCGAGTCCACCTCGGTGCGGGTGGTGTCCTCGATGGACTGCTCGGCGCCCGCGATCTTCTCCACGAACCAGGACGCGATGACCCCGGTGACCACGCCGAGCAGGGCGATGCCGCCGACCATCAGGCTGACCGCCACCAGCCTGCCCTCGGTGGTCACCGGGTAGAGGTCGCCGTAGCCGACGGTGGAGATGGTGGTCATCGTCCACCACAGGGCTTCGCCGAAGCTGGTGATGGAGGCCTCCGGGCTGGACCGCTCCGCGTCGAGCACCGCCAGCGCCGCGCACAGCACGACCAGGGCGGTGGTGCCCGCCACGTAGACGCCGATCCGGCCGCGGAAGTTCACCCCGAGGCGGCGGTTGAGCACCTTGAACACGGTGATGAGCCGCAGCGCGCGGAGTTGGCGGACCATCGGCAGCGCGACCGCGAGCAGGTCGAACAGGTGCCGCCCGACGAACCGTAGCTTGTGCTCCGCCAACCACAGCCGCGTCAGGTACTCGGCGGCGAACACCGCCCACACGACCCACAGCACCACCTCCAGGGCGGTGCGCAGGCCGGGGGAGGCGCCGGTGCCGAGCACCTGCCACGCGTAGGCGACCAGGAACGCGACCGCCAGCACCGTCAAGGCGACGTCGGTGCGCGCCTCCCACGCCGCCAGGCGGGGCTCGGGTGGTTCGGCTGGTTCGGGCACCCGGACATCCTCACCCGGGAAACCCGTTCGGACCAGTGGCTAGGGCCTGTCCTCAAAGCCAGAGTGTGAGGGTGGCCAGGTCGATCATGGCCTGGTAGGACAGGGCGGTCTTGTCGTAGCGGGTGGCGATGCCC
>NZ_QHCP01000022.1:0-37006 GCF_003182415.1 Actinokineospora spheciospongiae
ACGCCCGGTCCCATCCCGAACCCGGAAGCTAAGCCTGCCAGCGCCGATGGTACTGCACTCGTGAGGGTGTGGGAGAGTAGGACGCCGCCGGACTAAAATTACGCCCTGGGGCTTGAGAACAACCATTCTCAAGCCCCAGGGCATTTTTGCGTTCAAGAACGTCTCACGCCCGGACGCTCGGCGAGGACGTGAACGCCTGCTCCAGCCGGTCCAGCACGCGGATCGCCGTGCGCAGCTCCTCGCCGTCGAACTCCGCCAGCGCCGAGGTCATCGACCCCGCTGTCCACCCGAGGTACCGCGTGCCCACCGCCAGGCCGCGATCGCGCAACGCGAGCAGCACCCGCCGCCGGTCCCGCCGGTCCGGTGTCCGGTCCACGTACCCGGCCTTGGCCAGTCGGTCCACCAGCGCGGTGACCGACGCGGAGTTCAGCGCGAGCCGGGTGCTCAGCCAGCCGGGGGTGGCCCGGTGGCCGTCGCGGCGGGCGTCGAGCAGCAGCACCAGGGCGCGCAGGTCGGTCGGGTGCAGGCCCTCGGCGGCGGCGAACTCGGCGGCCCGCAGGTCGAGGTGGGCGGCGATGCGGCGCAGCAGGGTCGCGACGGGGGCCGTGTGGTCCAACGGAAGACTCCTCGTGAGCGTGGACACGGTCGACATCCCCGTGTCTTAAGTTAGGCTTGCCTAAGTCGAGAGAAGAGAGGGTGTGCCATGACCCAGCCGGTCGCCGACCCCTACGACATGTCCGCCGCGGCCGTGCTGCCGGAGCGCGCCTCCTCCTGGAGCTGCCGGTCGGACCGGGCGCTGCTCCTGGTGCACGACCTCCCCGCGGAGATCGACACCGAGTGCGCCCCGCTGCGGGACCTGGCCTTCAACCTCGACCAGCTTCGGGAGACCTGCCACGAGCTGGGGGTGCCCGTGGCCCGGTCCTCGGTCCGCTTCGAGGGTGGACCCGGCCCCGGCGAGCACTGGCTGGCGAACCTGTCCGCCGACCACTTCGGCGGCCTGCGGGCGCTGCTGGACAGCTTCGGCCGCGACCAGCTCCTGCTCACCGGTGTCCGGGCGCACGCGGCGTGCCTGATGTCCGCCGCGGGTCCGGCGCTGGCCGGGGTCCAGGTGTTCTGCGTCGCCGACGCGATCGTGGACCGCTCCCTCGACGAGCACCGCCATTCCGTGCGGGCGGCGGCCGACCACGGCGCCACCCCGATCACCACCGGGCAGGTCATCGGCCAGCTCCTGGGAGTGTTGACGTGACCCAGTGCTGACCTGGTTCAGTACCGACCTGATCCGGCGCCGGTGAGCGGCCGCCCTGGTGAACCGGGCGGCCGCTCACGCGACTCCTCAGCAGGTCACCGGGCCAGCGCGGTGATCAGCTCACCGTTGCCGGTGTCGCCGGACAGCTCCCAGAAGAAGGAACCGCCGAGGCCCTGCTGCTTGGCCCACGCGCGCTTGCCCGCGATGGTGGCCGGGGTGTCGTAGCTCCACCAGTTGTTCCCGCAGTAGGAGTACGAGGTGCCACCGACGGTGCCGGTGGGCGGGCAGGTGTTCTTGAGGACCTTGTAGTCCTCGATGCCCGGCTCGTAGGTGCCCGGCGCGGCGCCGGTCGCCGACCCGCCCGGGGCGCTCTGCGTGACGCCGGTCCAGCCGCGCCCGTAGAAGCCGACGCCCAGCAGCAGCTTCGCCGCCGGGACGCCCTTGGACTTGAACTTCGCGATCGCGTCCGCGGTGGAGAAGCCCTGCTGCGGGATGCCGTTGTAGGACGTCAGCGGCGAGTGCGGGGCGGTGGGGCCCTGGGGGTTGAACGCGCCGAAGAAGTCGTAGGTCATCGGCATGATCCAGTCCAGGTACGGCGCGGCGGCGGCGTAGTCCGTCGCGTCGATCTTGCCGCCCGCGGAGCCGTCGGCGGTGGTGGCCGCGGTGACCAGGTTCCCGGTGCCGAACCTCGCCCGCAGCGCGCTCACCACGTTCTTGAACGCCTGTGGGCCGCTGCTGTCGCAGGTGAGCCCGCACGCGTTCGGGTACTCCCAGTCGACGTCGATGCCGTCGAACACGTCGGCCCATCGGGGGTCTTCGACCAGGCTGTAGCACGAGTCGGCGAACGCGGCCGGGTTCTGCGCGGCCTGGGTGAAGCCGCCGGACCAGGTCCAGCCGCCGAAGGACCAGATGACCTTGAGTCCGGGGTGCTTGGCCTTGAGCTTGCGCAGCTGGTTGAAGCTGCCGCGCAGGGGCTGGTCCCAGGTGTCGGCCACGCCGTCGACGCTGTCGGCGGCGGTGTAGGCCTTCTCGTAGTCGGCATAACTGTCGCCTATGGCGCACCGGCCGTTGGTGACGTTGCCGAAGGCGTAGTTGATGTGGGTGAGCTTCGCCGCCGAGCCCGAGGTCTCGATGTTCTTCACGTGGTAGCCGCGCCCGTAGACGCCCCACTCGGCGAAGTACCCGACGACCTTCTGACCGCCTGCGGGCGGCGGCGTGGTGGTCGGCGGGGTGGTGGTGGTCGGGGGAGTCGTGGTGGTCGGGGGAGTGGTTGTCGTCGGCGGGGTGGTGCCGCCGGTGCAGGGCGCGCCGTTGAGCTTGCAGCCCGTGGGGGCGCCGCCACCGGAGCCGTTGAAGCCGAACGACGCGGTCGCGCCCGCGGCGATCGTGCCGTTCCACCCCAGGTTCGTGAACGTGTAGTGGTTGCCGGACTTGCTCATGGTCGAGTCCCAGGCGGACGTGACCGCGGAACCCGACGGCAGGTCGAACTCGACCTTCCATCCGGTGAGCGCGGTGGTCCCGCCGTTGCGGACGGTGTACTTGCCTTCCCAGCCGGTTCCCCAGTCTTGGGTCTTGGCGAACTCGGCGGTGGGGGTGGCGGCGGCGCCCGCGGGGGCGGCGACGATCCCGAGTGTCAGGGCGGCCGCGGCGGCGGCCGCCGCGGTCAGGTGCCACTTGATCCTGGACATTTGGTCACCTCGGCAGGGAGCAGGGATACCATGTCAACTGTGGTCCAGACCAATTTCTGAAACAAGGTCCGGACCGCCAAGTCCACTCGGGAGGAGCAGTCGGATTCCGGGTGGAGGCGTGCGCGAGCACGCCGCGGTGGTGGCCGGTGGGACTTCCGGCCACCACCGAGCTTGTCAGGGGGCGGGTCTCGCCCCGGGGGTCAGCGCCGCCACGGCCTCGGCCGCCGCGCGCAGACCGGACCAGGAGGCGCCGGAGGTGTCGATGCGCGCGGCGGTGCCCCGGTCCGGTCCGGGGACACCGGTCTCCACGTGCACCACCACCGGCACCGCGGCGACCAGGGCGTCGAGCAGCGCCACCACGTCGGGGTGCCGGTGCGCGTCGCGGGTGACCACGACGACCTCCCCGCGCGCCCGCGCCCGCGCCACCGCGTCGCCGGGTTCGGCCGGGTCGACGCGCACGGCGGTGGCGTCCGGGAGCAGGTCGGCCAGGTGCGGGGCCAGGCCCCACGGGCCGGGGCCCGCGGCGATGGTCGGCGCCACCTCGACGTCGAGCACGAGCGGGTCGGCCGGGAGCCGGGCGGACCCGCGCGAGCGCAGGGCGCGGCGGGCGATGACCTGGCCGAGTTCACCGTCGTCGGGGCGGGTGGCCCGCCGGGGCGGGGCGCCGAGGGCGCGGGTCCGCTCGGCGGCCTCGGCCAGGCGTTCCTCGGTGAGGTCGCCGGTGCGGACCCGGGCCACGATGGCGTCGACGATGGCGACGACCGCTTCGGCGTCGGCGATCTGCCCACCCACGCACAGCGCGTCCGCGCCCGCCCGCAGCGAGCGGACGGCGGCGTCGGCGAGCCCGTCGGCGTTGCCCAGGTGACCGGCCAGCGCGCCCATCTCCAGCGCGTCGGTCACCACGGTCCCGGTGAAGCCGAGTTCGCCGCGCAGCGCGGTCCCGATCGCCACCGGGTTGACCGTCGCGGCCTCGGAACCCCACTCCGGCACGACCAGGTGCCCGGTCATCACCGACCGCACCCCCGCGGCGATGGCCGCGCGGAACGGCAGGAACTCCACCGCGCGAAGCTGCTCCACCGTGCGGGGGAGTACCGGCAGCTCGTGGTGGGAGTCCGATGTGGACGCGCCGTGGCCGGGGAAGTGCTTGGCGCAGGCGGCCACCCCGTGCTCCTGCAACCCGCGCACGTACTCGGCGACGTGCGCGGCGGCGGCGTAGGGCTCGGTGCCGAAGGCGCGCACGCCGATGATCGGGTCGTCCGGGGTCAGCGTCAGGTCGGCGCACGGGGCGAGGTCGAGGGTGATGCCGCAGGCGGCCAGCCGGGCGCCGAGCGCGGTCCCGGCCGCCCGGGTCAGCCGCAGGTCCTCGGCCGCGCCCAGGGCCAGCGGGCCGGGCAGCCGGGCACCGGCCACCGCGTCGAGGCGGGTGACGTCGCCGCCCTCCTCGTCGATGCCGATCACGACGTCGCCGCGGTCGGCCCGCAGCCGCGCGGTCAGCGCGGCGACCTGCTCGTCGTCGACGACGTTGCGGCCGAACAGCACCACCCCGCCCAGACCGGCGGAGAGTCGGTCGCGCACCCAGTCCGGTGCCGTGGTGCCCGCGAAACCGGGCAGCAGCACCGCTTCGGCCAGCTCGTGGATCTCGCTCACCCCTTCACCGCCCCGCTCACGCCACCGGTCACGAGCCTGCGCCGCACCAGCAGGAAGAACACCAGCGCCGGGATCGCGTACACCACCGAGGCGGCCATGATGCCGCCCCAGTCGGTGCCGAACGCGGTCTTGAACGACGACAGCCACACCGGCAGCGTCTGCTTGGGCTGGTCGCGCAGGAACACCAGCGCGTAGAGGAACTCGTTCCACGCGGTCACGAAGCTGAACACCGACGTGGAGACCAGGCCGGGGCCCAGCAGCGGCAGCGTGATCCGGCGGAACACCCCGAACCGGCCGCAGCCGTCGACCATGGCGGCCTCGTCCAGCTCGACCGGGATGCCCTTGACGAACCCGCGCAGCGTCCACACGGTGAACGGCAGCGTGAACGCCACGTACACCAGCAGCAGCCCGGCCAGGGAGTTGAGCAGGTCGGCGTCGCGCATGATCAGGTACATCGGCACGAACAGCGCCTCCAGCGGCGCGAGCTGCGCGATGAGCACCAGCAGCAGGAAGCCCTTGCGGCCGGTGAAGCGCATCCGGGCCAGCGGCACCGCGGCCAGCAGCCCGGCGACCAGCGCGCACGCCACCGACCCCAGGGTGACGATGAGGCTGTTGACGAGGAACGTGGTGAACCCGGCCTTGCCCAGCGCGGTGGTGAAGTTGGCCAGCGTCACGCCCAGCGGGATGAGGTCGTAGGCGGGGGAGAGGATCTGCGCGGGCGTCTTGAGCGCGGTGGTCAGCATCCAGTACGTCGGGAAGGCGAAGACCGCCGCGACGGCCAGCCCGAGCGCGGACAGCCACCTGCGCTGCGAACGCGTTGTCATCGGCTACAGCTCCGTTTCCGGCGAGCGGACCAGCAGGCGCATGTACCGCCAGGTGACCGCGACCAGCACGACCAGCATCAGCACGGCCACCGCGGCGGCCACGCCGAAGTGGCTCGCCGAGATGCCCTTGAGGTAGAGCAGCACCGGCAGCGTGGTGCTGCCGCCGTCCGGGCCGCCCTGGCGGATCGCCCAGACCTGGGTGAAGACCTTGAAGTCCCACAGCACCGACAGGAACGTGACCAGCGTCAGCATCGGCCGGATCGACGGCCAGCTCACCGCCCGGAACGCCTGCCACGGCGTCGCGCCGTCGATGGCGGCGGCCTCGTAGAGGTCCCTGGGGGTGTTGACCAGCCCGGCGTAGAGGGTGAACCCGATGAACGGCGTCGCCTGCCACACCACCAGCAGGCCGATGACCGTCAGCGTGCTCGCGCCGCTGGAGAACCACGAGTGGCCCCGGAAGGAGTCCACGCCCAGGGCGACCAGGGTCTTGTTGAGGATGCCGTACTCCTGGTCGAACATCCACTGGAACACCGTCGTGGTGGCCACGATCGGTGTCGCCCAGGCCAGCACCAGGCTGATCTGGAGCACCGCGCGCACCCCGGGGCCCAGGTGTCGCATGAGGACGCCGATGGCCAGGCCCAAGCCGACGGTGACGGCGACGACGACGGCGGTGAACACCACCGTGCGCACCGTGACGGTCCAGAACTCCGGGTCGGAGAGGACCTCGGCGTAGTTGTCGAACCCGACCCACTCGACCTCGCCGCGCACCAGTTCGCCGAGGTCGAGCTTGCGGAAGCTGATCCCGAGCACTTGGAGGGCGGGCCACGCCAGCAGCGCCAGCATGAGCACCACGGCCGGGGCGAGCATCAGGTACGGGACCGCGAGGTCCGACAGCGGGCGGCGCGGGCGGCGCGGCCGTGCCGCCCCGGGGTCCACCCGGGGCGGCACGGCGCGGTCGACCGGGGTCGTCGGCGCGGCCATGTCAGCCCGCGAACGCCTTGTTCAGGGCGGCGTTCGCGTCGGCGGTCGCCGCGTCGATGTCCTTCGCGCCGGTCAGGTAGGCGGTCAGCATGTCCTTGAGCGGGTTCTGGCCCGCCTCGATGGCCGCCCAGCCCGGGGTGGCCGGGACGGACCGGCCGTTCTTGGACGCCTTGGCCATTGCCGCGTTCACCGGGTCGGCGTCGAGGGCGGAGGTGTCGGAGGAGGTGCCGGGGATCATGCCCGCCTTGGCGAAGTCGGCCTGGTACTTCGCGCTCGCCATGAGCTTGAGGTAGTCCTTGGCCAGGTCCTGGTTCGCGCTCTTGGCCGGGATCGCCAGGTTGGAGCCGCCCTGGAACACCGGGGCGGTCTTGCCCGCGTCCTTCGACGGGATGGGGAACGCCGAGGTCTTCGCGGTCAGGGTGGGGTCGGACTTGGCCGCGGTGGCCACCTCCCACGGCAGGCCGACGAACATGGCGACCTTGCCCCCGCCGTAGATGCCCGCCTGCTCCGGGGTCTGCTCGTCGGCGTCCTTCGGGGCCTTGGTGCCCGAAGCCTCGGTGAGCTGCTTGTAGAACTCCAGGCCCGCCTTGGCCTGCGGGGAGTCCAGGGAGGCGGTGAACTTCGTGCCGTCCTGCTTCGCGATGTCGCCGCCCTCGTCGTAGATGAACGACAGCAGGCTGTACCAGTTCTGGCCGGGCAGGTAGAGGGCCTGGAAGTCGGGGTCGGAGCCGAACGTGGCGCGCAGCTTGGCGATGGCGTCGAGCCACTCCTGCCGCGAGGTCGGGGCAGCGGTGATGCCCGCCTGCTCGAACATGTCCTTGCGGTAGAGCACCTCGCGGTTGGCCGCGTAGAACGGGATCGCGTACTGCTTGCCGTCCCAGGAGCCGGAGGCCTTGAGGCTGGCCAGCCACTGGTCACCGCTGAGCGCGCCCGCGTCGGCGGTCAGGTCGGTCAGCACCTCCGCGGCGGCGAACTTCGGCGCCTGGGTGTTGCCGATCTCGATCACGTCCGGCGCGTCGTTGCCCGACAGGGCGGTGGTCAGCTTGTCCTGGATGCCGTTCCACTGCTGGATCTCGTACTTGACGGTCACCTCGGGGTGCGCCGCCTCGAACTCCTTGTGCAGCGCGTCGGTCAGCGTGGTCGGCGCCGAGCCGTTCATCAGCCACACCGTCACCGTCCGGGGCCCGGACTGCGCGGCCTCCCCGCTCCCGCCGGAGGAACCGGCGCAGCCCGCCAGCGCCAGCGCCACCGTCGCCGCCAAGGCGACCCCACCCACCGCAGATCTCGACCGAACCCTCACGAGCGGCACCCTTCCCGAACAACCACCGAGTGGTTTAGACCATTGCGCCCCAGAGTGGTGGGTGGTTCTCGGGATTGTCAAGACACTTCCGGAAACGTGATGCCCTTGGGCCCCCGGTTCGCGTTCCGGGCGGCGCCTTCCCAGTTAAGGCCGCGATTCACGGTCCGGCGCCCTTGCCCGGCAAGGATTGACGGTCAGCCCAGGAAGGCGACCACCGACGCACCGCGCACGCGCGTCTCGCCCACCGGCTCCGACAGCAGCCCGGTCGCCGGGTCCCACGGCAGCCGGGTGACCGAGTGCGACCGCTGGTTGGCGACGTACAGGTGCGTTCCGTCCAGGGCGCAGTGGCGGGGCCAGTCGCCGCCCACGGGGACGGCCTGCACGACCTCCCGGTGCTCCAGGTCGACGACCGCGACGGTGTTGTCCCCGCGCAGCGTGGCGTAGGCGAAGCGGCCGTCGGGGGACAGGACGATCTCGGCGGGCTGGTTGCCCGCGGGCAGCGGCAGCGCCCAGGCGGGGGTGAAGGTGCCGGTGGCCGCGTCCCAGTCGGCGGCGACCAGCTCGGGGCGCAGCTCGCCGAGGATGTGGGCGCGGTCGCCGTGGAAGGCCAGGTGGCGGGGGCCGAGGCCGGGCGGCAGGTCCAAGCGGGCGTGCGCGGTGAGGGCGCCGTCGACGATCCGGTGGGTGTGCACCGCGTCCGAACCGAGGTCGACGGAGATCAGCCACCGGCCCGACGGGTCGGGCAGGACCTGGTGGGCGTGCGGCTCGGCGCCATCGTGGCGCAACCGGGTGCTGCTCTCGCCGGGGGTGCCGTCGGCGGCCAGCGGGTGCGCGCCGACCGTGCCGTCGAGGTAGTGGGCGACGACCAGGTGCCCGGCGTGGGTGGTGAGGTGGGTGGGCTGGGCACCGAGGGTGGGGCGGGTCCGGCGGACGGTGAGGTCGGTCGGGTCGAGGGCGGTCACGGTGCCCTCGGGCAGCTCGTTCACCGCGTACAGGGTGCCGCCCGCCAGGTGCAGGAAGGACGGCTCCCGGACCTCGGGCAGCGCGCGGGTGACGGCGAGCGCGCCGTCGTCCAGGACGTCGGCCACGACCAGGCCGTCGCCGTCGATCGTGCCGATCACAGCCGTGCGCATCCGGGCCTCCCGGGTCTGGTGGGGGTGCGCATGAGAACTACCACGCCCCCGCTGCCCGCGCTCACGGACGACCGAGGCGACCGCCCCCGGTGGGGACGGCCGCCTCGGTCGGGGTCCGGCGGGTCAGTCCGATCCGCGGGCCGGGGTGCTGGCGGTCAGCTCACCGGCGATCCCGGCCAGCTCCTCGCCCACGGTCTCGTGGTGCCCAGCGGGCTCGGCCCGCCGCTTCTCCACGGCGAACCACGAGGCCACCGCGCCGATCAGGCACGCGACGATGGCGAACACGAACGCCACGGTCAGGCCGTCGGAGAACGGGCCGCTGATCAGGTTCGGGAAGAAGCTGCGGCCGGTGAGGAACGCGCTCTGGTCCGCGGGCAGCGTCGACAGCGTCGGCCCGAGGAGTTGCTCGATCGGGTTGTAGCCCAGGAAGGCCGCGAACAGCACCGCCACCGCGGGCAGGGCCGCGACCTGGGCGGCCTGCTCGGCCGGGACGCCGTGCGCGGTGAGCCCGGTGGCCATGGCCGAGGGCAGGTTCGTCGACAGCCCGGCGATGATCAGCCCGAAGAACACCCCGATCGACAGGACCATCGCCGAGTTCTGGAACGTGGCCGTCATCCCGGCGCCCACCCCGCGCGCGTCCCCGGGCAGGCTGTTCATCACCGCGGCCCGGTTCGGCGAGGAGAACAGGCCCATGCCCAGGCCGTTCACCAGCAGCAGGGTGGCGAACACCGGGTAGGAGAAGTCGACCGGCAGCATCGTCAGCGCCAGGAACGTGCCCGCGGTGACCACCAGGCCGACCGTGGCGAACACCCGGGCGCCGTACCTGTCCGACAGCACCCCGGAGATCGGCGCCGAGACCAGGAAGCCGACGGTCATCGGCAGCATGTAGATGCCCGCCCACAGCGGCGTCGACTCGAAGCTGTACCCGTGCTGCGGCAACCAGATCCCCTGCAACCAGATGATCAGGATGAACTGGAGCCCGCCGCGGCCGAGCGAGGCCATCAGGTTGGCCAGGTTGCCGAAGGAGAACGCGCGGAGCTTGAACAGCGACAGGTCGAACAGCGGGTTGTCGATCCGCGTCTCGATCACCGCGAACGCCACCAGCACCAGCGCCCCGCCGATCAGGCCCGCCAGCACCCACGGGTTGCCCCAGCCCATGGCGCTGTCGCCGTAGGGCTGGATGCCGTAGGTGATGGCCACCAGCACCGCGATCAGCCCGACGGCGAAGGTGGTGTTGCCCCACCAGTCCATCCGCGCGTGCTTCGGTTCGCCGGTGTCGTGCAGCTTCAGGTACGCCCAGATCGTGCCCAGGACCCCGAACGGCACCGACACCAGGAACACCCAGTGCCAGTTGACCGGCGCCAGCACGCCGCCGATGACCAGGCCCAGGAACGACCCGGTGATCGCCGCGACCCCGTTGATGCCCAGCGCCATGCCGCGCTGGTGGGCGGGGAAGGCGTCGGTGAGGATGGCGCTGGAGTTGGCCATCAGGAAGGCCCCGCCGACGCCCTGCACGATCCGCCACGAGATCAGCCACCAGGCGGCGGCGTCGCCGTGCATCCAGGTCACGGCCAGCAGGATCGACGACAGGGTGAAGATGGCGAAGCCGGTGTTGTACATCCGCGCCCGGCCGTACATGTCGCCCAGCCTGCCGAAGCTCACCACCAGCACGGCGGTGACCACCAGGAACCCCATCATCAGCCACAGCAGGTACCCGGTGTTGCTCGGGTCCAGCGGGTTGATGCCGATCCCCTTGAAGATGTCGGGCAGCGCGATCAGCACGATCGAGGAGTTGATCGTGGCGATGAGCAGCCCGAGCGTCGTGTTCGACAGCGCGACCCACTTGTACCGAGGCCCCAGCTCGGCGAGTGTCCGCGTGCGTCCCTTGGGCACCCCTGTACCTCCAGCCTGAGGAAGACTTTAGGTTAGCTACGCTAACGGATTTCGTTGCCCATGCCAACCATCCCCACCTTGTCGCCCGTCACACCCCACCGGGCGCGGAGTAGGTTGGGCCGGTGGCCCACAGCGACGAATTCCTCGCCTTCTGGGGTGAGCGGCACCTGTGCACGCTCACCACCCTCCGCCCCGACGGCACCCCGCACGTCGTCCCGGTCGGCGTCACCTACGACCCGGAGACGGCCACCGCCCGCGTCATCACCCACGGCGCCTCCCGCAAGGCCCGCAACCTCCGCGACGGCGGGGTGGCGGTGGTGTGCCAGGTGGACGGTGCCCGCTGGTCCACTTTGGAGGGAGTGGCGGCGGTCCGGGGGGACGCGACCGCGGTGGCCGACGCGGAGCGGCGGTACGCGCTGCGCTACCGCGAACCGCGGCCGAATCCCGAGCGCGTGGTCATCGAGATCCAGGTGACCCGGTTCCTGGGGACCTTGCGCTAGAGCACGCACTGTCGGGCGCCGGGCTTTGAGGGGGCGAGTGCGCTTCGTCGTGACCGCGCGACCAGGGCTCGGGATTTATCGGTGTTGCCCGTCTGGGGGAATCTGCTTGACCACCGGGGCGACCCCTACGGCGATCATGCGATCCAGAGTGTCAGGTGGGCTGAAAGATGCCCCACCGCCCAGGTGGGCCGCTACCAAGTGGGTCGCCAATCGCGCCGAGGATGCTGAATCTCGCGTCATGTTCGACGGGGGTCCGTTGGTGCGCCAGCACAGCGCTGCTCATTCAAACTGCGACAGCAGCGAAGCCGCTTCTTTCCACTGCACGCAGGTCGGGCGTTCCCCGGTCGTCAGGAACTCGGCCACAGCGGCATAGACGGTGTCGACCGGGACTTCGGCGTAGGGCGGGATGTTGGTCTCATCCATTCCGGCGAGGTAGTAGCCCGACCATTCGTCATTGGTGCCGATGGTGGGTACGTAAGCTGCGGCGCTCAGTCCCCATTCCAATACCCCGACCGTGTTGTTGACACCGAACGTCAACACCCCCTGTTCCCTGTTGCGGAGGTCGATCCGCTCACGCGACAGCGACCAGGCCCACGGAATCTCCACGCCGGCGTCGTTGAGTTCCCGGACTTGGGCGACCAGGTCGACGCCTGGCGGGATCATGGCGAAGAACAGGAACGGGTTGTGGGTCAGTGGTGTCGTCACAGCGGCGCTTTCCTCCGGTAGATTCGCTTGAATGGATTTCCTTGGGCGTCGGAACCCAGAACGGTCAACGTCCGACCTTCCGGCAGGAAGCTTTCCAGATAGTCGTGACACCCTTGCGAAGGGTCGCCCGATCCGCGCGGAGCATGATTTATTATCACTTTTCCGTGGTGGGCGTGGTTGTTCACCATCACCATGACCACTTTCATCTCGACGTGGTTCGCAACGCGGACGGCCTGTCTCATGTCCAAGGTCTGCAAGCGTTGCCCCACTTCCTGAGTCCACCCATCCGACCGGTGCGCGGTGAGTGTGCCGAAGCCGCGTCCGTCGATCAGCGCGTGCCCCACGATGACAACGTTGCCCATGCCCCGGCGCACCCGTGGCGGGAGATCATCGCAGTAGGGCACCGCTTCTACCGGATAACGGTCGCCGTGCTTGTTCTCCACCCCGGGTGAGGCGGGAGATGGAGCCAGTCGTGGCCGTGCCGGGGTTGGATTCGGCCCCACCTGCGACGGAACCTGTGGTGCACCTGATGACGGCGTACCGTTCCCGGGGTGTTCCGCTGAGGCGAGGTGGGCCTCGATGAGCTGTTCGGTCTCGGCGACGCTCCGCCATACCACGCGCAGCTCCTCCAGCACGGCCGCGTAGGAGGTCGGCATGTAGCCGATGATGCTCACGGCCTGCTCGATCACGGTCGCCGCGACGACGAGGCACTCCCGTACCGCCGTCAGCTTCGCCAGCACCGCGTGCAGCGCTACGGCTGGCTCCCCCGCCGACATCAGGCCATCCCGTGCCTCGGCGAGGAAGGTTGACGTTCCATATCACTTATTGTTGCTCAATATCGCTCTCAGTGACCACTTTGATGCCGGTGTCCTACGCCTGGGGTGCCCCCGTTGCCGCACTCGTACAGACCGCGGCGGCGCCCGCTGACGCAAGTTGCACAACGTGTGCACTTCGCTGTATTGCTCCGCTGCCCGACACATTCACCCACCCGGGCTTCTCCGTGGCTGGGTCGCCGGTGTGGTGGACGGTCGACTGGCTGCGCTTGTGGGTCCGGGGTCCACTCAGCCCCGGGCCGCCAGTGCGGCCAGGCCCGCGTAGTCGCCCGCGCCCAGGGTGCGGCGGCTGGTTTCGCACGGGGGTGAGGCGGGGGTCATGACCTGGTCGGGGTTCGCCGTCTGGTCCACGTGGGCCAGTCCCGCCGTGTGCAGGCGTTCGTGGGTCAGCGTGGTTTCCAGGTCGTAGGCGTTCGCGCAGTTCTGGGGGCGGGTGGTGAACCAGGTGTGGGCGCGGTTGTCGAGCAGGGTGTCGGAGGTGAGCACGATGCCCTGTTGGGTGGCGTAGGTGCAGGTGTAGGCGAGCACCCCCGGGGGCAGTGCGCCCCAACTGGTGACCGACTTGCCGTCGTTGCCGGTGCAGCGGCCGTTCGCGCTGATCTGCGCGGTGGCGCCGACTTCGCCGCCGTAGGCGTGGACCGTGGTGAAGGTGGCGGGTTCGCCGCAGCGGTTGATGCCCGTGGCGACGGTGTCGGAGGCGCTGGTGAGGGCGGGCAGCGCGGTGTCGGCGACGGCGGGGGCGGCGGCCGTGCCGTTGTAGTACCAGGTCAGGGTTCCGCTGATCCGCCACCTGTTGAGGGCGTAGGAGTGGTCGGTGCACGCGGTGTCGGTGGTCGGGCGCGGCGCGGCTGCCGGTCCGCCCGCCCGGATGGCGCTCGCGATGACGCGGGTGCCATCGGCGGTGACCGCGCCCCGCGCCGGGGCCCCGGGGGCCACGGTCGCACCCGGGGTGTCCAGCGTGGCCGCCACCGCCGCGGCGAGGACGAGGGCGGCGGCGGTGGTGGCGCCGTGGCTGCTGCTGCGCATGGTGTTCCTCCCCGGGGGCGTGGTCGCCTGCGACGACCCTGCCGGGGCTCGGGTGCGCGACGGTTGCCCGCTCGGTTGCGGGTCGGTTGCGCCCGCCGCCGGGGTGGCCACCCGGTCGGGTGACGTGTCCCGTGCGGACGGTCGGGTGCGGTCGTACTTTGGTCCGGCACGGGCCGGGCGGACGCGGGCCGCCGAGGGAATGGGGTGGCCGGGTGGCCCGGATACTGGCCGTCGACGGCGAGCCGGGTGTCGAGCGGGTGCTGCGGGGGTTGTTCGGCGGCAGCGGGCACGAGTTCGTGTCCACCTCGGACGGGCGGTCCGCGCTGCGGCTGCTCTACCGGGTGCGCCCCGACCTGGTCCTGCTGGGCGTGGAGCTGCCCGGGGTGGACGGCTGGTCGGTGCTGGAGCGGGTGCGCGACCTCGCCGACCTGCCGGTGCTGCTGCTCGGCGCGCACGACACCGTCTCGGCCAAGGTGCGCGGCCTGCGCGCGGGCGCCGACGACTACCTGGCCAAGCCGTTCTCCTGCTCGGAGCTGCTGGCCAGGGTGGAGGCGCTGCTGCGCCGCTGCGGCGGTGCCGGGGCGGGCGGGGCCGCCGGGGTCTTCGACGACGGCCTGGTGCGCGTCGACCACCGGACCCGGGTGGTGACCGCCGCCGGGCGGGAGGTGGAGCTGACCGCCATCGAGTTCCGGCTGCTCACCACCCTGGTGCGGCACGCGGGGGCGGTCCTGTCGCTCGGCCAGCTCCTCGCGGCGGTCTGGGACGACCCGGCGGGGGTCGGGCCGGACCGGGTGAAGTTCGCGGTGCTGCGGCTGCGCCGCAAGCTCGGGTGGGGCGGGCGGGACTCGCCCATCCTCGCCGTGCGCGGCGTCGGGTACCGCTACCGGGCCGCCCCGGGCCGGGTGCGGGCCCACGGGGTTTCCGGAGTGGTTCCAGAAATGTCCTGAATAGATTCCCTGGGTACCCGACACGCCCGGGTGCGCGGCGCTCGTCGCCCAGGGTGTGCCGCGTTTCCGCCAGGCGGGTGAGCGGCCACCCGGGTGTCTCAGGGGTCGGACCGGGTGCTTTCACGGAAGAGTGAACCGGTAGGCTTTGTCCTCGCGCACCGCAGGTGAACACTGGCTCTGAGTAAGATGGATCATGGTTCAGTCCAGCGTTTCACTCGTGAGGGCGATTACCTCATTGGGGGGCGCGCGTACGAATACAGGTGAGAGTCGAGACGCACACCAGATGTGCCGATGCGAGGTGTTGTCCGTGCGACGCGTGCCGCTGACCAGCGTGCCGCCTGCGGGCGCGCGCCCTCGGCGCCACCGCGGCTCACCCCGCCACCGGGCGGACCCGGGCCCACAAGGCACACCGCGGTCCGGCCCACCCCCGTGGACCACCCCCACCCGTCCCCGCACGAACCCCTGATCGGGGCGCGGACACGCGCGCAGCCGCGTGCCGCGGCCAGGAACCGTGGAGAGCCGTGAAGCTGAAGAACGGTGCGCCCGCCAAGTCGCCGACGACGATCCGGTCCCGGCTGACCGGTGTCGTCGTCGTGCCCAGCGTCATCCTGCTGGTGATGTGGGCGGTCTTCTCGTCCTACACCGTCTTCGACGGCATCTACCTCAAGGCCGTGACCAGCGGCGTCAAGGACGCCTCGATCCCGGCGATCAACACCTTCGCCGCGCTGCAGCGCGAGCGGCAGTTGACCATGACCGCGCTGAGCGCCCCCGGCACCAACGACGGCCCCCTCGCCGCGCAGCAGCAGACCACCGACAAGGCGATCCAGGACCTGGACACCGCCCTCACCGCCCTCGCCACCAGCGCCCCCGCCGAGGTCAACGAGAAGGTCACCGCCCTCAACCAGGCACTCGACCCGCTGCAGCAGCGCCGCGCGCAGGTCGAGACGGGCCGGGCCACCCAGGTGGAGATCTACGACTACTACAACAGCGTCCTCGACGCGGGCGCCGACCTGTTCGACACCCAGGCGCGCATCGTCCCCGACGCCGTCGTCGTGCAGGCCGGTCTGACCGCGACCGACTTCTTCCGCTCCGCGGACCGCATGTCCCGGGCCTCCTCGCTGGCCTCCGCCGCCATCGCCGCCCGCGGCTTCACCGCCGACCGGCACGTCGACTTCGCCACCCTGGTCGGCTCCTACCGGGCCACCATGGCAACCGCGGCGACCAACGGGACCGACAGCGTCCGGGACGCCTACCGCAAGCTCACCGGCTCCGACGCCTGGACCCGGCTGACCGCGGCCGAAGACGCCATGATCGGCCTGGTCCCCACCGACCGGGTCTCCGGCCGCGACGCCGACGAGGCGGTGCCGCCGATCTCCGCCGGGGACTGGGAGGCGCTGAGCAACGACACCTCCGAGCAGATCCTCAACCTGGCCAGGCAGCAGGCCACCGGCGGCGTCGACCTGGGCCTGCAACGCGCCGACGACAAGTTCTTCGAGGTCATCGTCGGCTCGCTGATCGCCCTGCTCGCGGTGGTCACCGGCATCGTGCTCGCCGTCCGCATCTCCCGCCGACTGGTCAACAAGGCCCTGGTCACCCGGCTCGACGAACTCAAGAACGACTCCCTGAAGCTGGCCCACGAGCGGCTGCCCGGGATCGTCGACCGGCTGCGACAGGGCGAGCGGGTCGACGTCGGCGCCGAGGTCCCCCCGCTCGACTACGGCACCGACGAGATCGGGCAGGTGGCCGACGCGTTCAACGCCGCGCAGTACACCGCCATCGCCGCCGCGGTGAAGGAGAGCCAGGCCCGCGAGGGCGTCAACCGCGTTTTCCTCGGCATCGCCCACCGCCACCAGGGCCTGGTCCACCGCCAGCTCAAGATCCTCGACAAGATGGAGCGCGAGGAGGAGAACCCCGAGCACCTCGACGCGCTGTTCCAGCTCGACCACCTCGCCACCCGCGCCCGCCGCAACGCCGAGAACCTGATCATCCTCGCCGGCGAGCAGCCCGGCCGCCAGTGGCGCAAGCCGGTGCGCCTGCTCGACATCCTGCGCGCCGCCGTCGCCGAGACCGAGCAGTACGTCCGCGTCCGCGTCCGCCAGGTGCCCGACGTCGCCCTGCAGGGCGTCGCCGTCGCCGACACCATCCACCTGGTCGCCGAGCTGGTCGACAACGCCGCGTCGTTCTCCCCGCCCCGCTCGCAGGTCGAGGTCTACACCTCCCAGGTCTCCGGCGGCGTCGTCGTCGAGATCGAGGACCACGGCCTCGGCATGACCGCCGAGGACCGCGAGCAGGCCAACCAGATGCTCGCCCACCCGCCCGAGTTCGACGCCATGGCGCTGCGCGGGGAATCCCGCCTGGGCCTGTTCGTCGTCGCCCGGCTGGCCGCGCGCCGGGCCATCCGCGTCGAGTTGCGCGAGTCGCCCTACGGCGGCACCGTCGCACTGGTGTTCATCCCGTCGGAGATCGTCGCCGAGAACGTCGACTTCGTGCCCGAATCCGACACCCCCAGCCCCCGGCCGCGCAAGCAGCTCGACCGCGCGCCGGAGGAGGGCGGCGGCACCGCCGTCGCGCTGGACACCGCCGTGGAGACCGTGGACTCGCCCTACCGGGGCGGGATCGACAAGTTCTGGTCCGACGCCCTGGGCGAGGACGGGGGATCGATCACCACCGCGGACCCCGACGCCGCCCAGTGGCCCCTCACCGACGAGGAAGCGCCGGAAACCCCGCACGCGGACGCGCTCCCGGTCGAGAACGGAGTTGGGCAGTCGCACACGCAGAACGGGCACTCGCGGTCGGAGGGCGAACGCCCCCTGCTGCCGCGGCGCAAACGACAGCAGAACCTCGCCCCCCAGCTCCGCGACGAACCGCTGGTCCCGGACTGGGAGGCCGACCCGCTGCCGCAGGCCGGGGAGCACACCGCCGAACGGGTGCGCAACACGATGTCGGCCTTCCAGCGCGGAACCCGGGACGCCCGGCGCGCCGAGGACACCGACGAGGACCGGACCGGGCAGTGACGCACCGGTGCCGTGGGTGACCACGGGATAGTGATGATCATGTCGAAGTGTTGTGTGACAACGGGGAAGGACAGCACACGGTGAACGACAAGATCGGCCAGGACCAGCAGCTGAACTGGCTTTTGGACGACCTCGTCCGCAGGGTGGTGGGCATCCGCCACTCGGTCGTGCTCTCCGCGGACGGACTGCTGCTCGGGCGCTCCGCAGAGCTGTCCAAGGACGACTCGGAGCACCTCTCGGCCATGGCCTCGGCCTTCCAGAGCCTGGCCAGGGGCACCGGCAGGCAGTTCAACGGCGGCCAGGTGCGCCAGACCATCGTCGAGATGGACCACGCGTTCCTGTTCGTCACCGCCGCGGGCCGCGGCGCCTGCCTCGCCGTCCTCGGCGAGGAGGACGCCGACGTCGGCATGATCGCCTACGAGATGAACATGCTGGTCAAGCGGGTCGGCGCCCACCTGGCCTCGGCACCGCGCGGCGGGGCCGCCGCCCCGGTCGCGGTCCCCGGCAGGCGCCCGTCATGACGGCGGCCGCCCCGGCGGTGGCGCCGTGGTGACCGGGGACCAGGACTGGTGGTTCGACGAGGCGGCGGGCCCACTGGTGCGCCCGTACGCGATGACCAGGGGCCGCACCCGCCCCAACGCCCCGAACCTCAACCTGGTGACCCAGATCAGGGCCTCCCGCTCCCCGTCGGACACCTCCGCGCTGAGCCCGGAACACCTGCAGATCATCGAGGTCTGCACGGTGCCGCTGTCGGTGGCCGAGGTCGCCGCCTACCTCAACGTGCCGCTGGTGGTGGTGAAGGTCCTCATCAGCGACCTGATCGAACGCGGTGACGTCCTCGCGGGGGCGATGTTCCAGACCACGGAGATCACCGACACGAAGCTCCTGCAGGCGGTACTCGATGGCATTCGGAGGATCTGACAGGTGAGCGACACGCTGGTGATCCCCACCTCGGTCAAGATCGTGGTGGCGGGCGGCTTCGGCGTCGGCAAGACCACGATGGTGAACTCGGTGAGCGAGATCCCGCCCCTGCGGACCGAGGAGGTCCTGACCGAGGCCAGTGTCGGCGTCGACGACATGCGCCTCATCGAGGGCAAGGAGACCACCACGGTCGCCCTCGACTTCGGCCGCATCACCATCAACCCGCAGGTGGTCCTGTACCTCTTCGGCACCCCCGGGCAGAACCGCTTCTGGTTCATGTGGGACGAACTCGCCCACGGCGCCCTCGGCGCCATCGTCCTGGTCGACACCCGCAGGCTCGACTCGAGCTTCCCCTCGATCGACTTCTTCGAACGCAGGCACATCCCCTTCATCGTCGCCGTCAACGGCTTCGAGGGCTCCTGGGACCACACGGTCGAAGAGGTCCGCCAGGCCCTCGACATCGACCCCTCGGTCCCGGTCGTCCGCTGCGACGCCCGCGAACGCGAGTCGAGCAAGGAGGTCCTGGTGCGGCTCGTGCAGTACACGATGGACCAGCTCGCACGCGCGTCGGCCTGACCCGGTCGGGGGTCCTCGGTATCCTGGGGTCGCGGAGGGGTTTCTGACCCAGGCGCCCGGGATGGTGGCAGGCGGGATGGTGGCAGGCGCTCGCCGGTCCGACCTGAGTTGTCCACAGGCACTCGGTCGGAGGGCGTGGATTGTCGGTGGTCGCGGGTAAGCTTGAGTCGGAATGGCGCGCGGGGGCGAGGACGGTCACGGGGGTGGTGGTGGTGATGGCGGCTCGCAGACGTTGCTGTGCACCACGCCCAGGCCGCCCTACCCAGTCACGGCCACACCACCGCAGGCGAGCCGCCCACCGCTGACCCCCGCCGGGCCTCACTGCTGCGCCCGGCGGTGAACGCTGCGGTCCCGTGTTGCGGGTGCACCCGCGCGGCCGCGCCTGGCGGCGAAAGCTGCGGTCCCGTGTTGCGGGTGCACCCGCGCGGCCGCGCCTGGCGGCGAAAGCTGCGGTCCCGTGTTGCGGGTGCACCCGCGCGGCCGCGCCTGGCGGCGAAAGCTGCGGTCCCGTGTTGCGGGTGCACCCGCGCGGCCGCGCCTGGCGGCGAAAGCTGCGGTCCCGCGTTGCGGGCGCACCCGCGCGGCCGCGCCTGGCGGCGAAAGCTGCGGTCCCGCGTTGCGGGCGCACCCGCGCGGCCGCGCCTGGCGGCGAAAGCTGCGGTCCCGCGTTGCGGGCGCACCCGCGTTGCCGTGCCCGGCGGTGAACGCTGCTGTCCCGCGCTGCGGGCCACACCCGGAGGGCACGCCTGGCATTGAGCGCCGTGTTCCCGCAGTGCCGCCACGTCCGGCCGGGAGCGCTGCGATCGCACCTGGAGGTCGACGGCCAGCGGTGAGCGCCGTGCGGTCCCGCTGCGGCCATGTCCGGAGTCGTGCCTGGCGTGGGCGCTGCGGCGATGCGCTGCGGTGTGGAAGCCGGGCGGTTGCAGCGCGGCCTCAGGGCACCACCGGCCGGGGGCGCTGGCAGGTGCTCTCAGCCTGGAGGGGCGGGCTCTCGCCCGCCCCTCGGAGGTCAGCCGCACGGGACTCAAGCCGTTGGGGCCAGCCGCGCGGAACCCGCCCCTGGGGTCAGCCGTGCGGGGCCAATCCCTCGGGGGTCAGCCCTACGGGATCAGTCCCGTACCGGCTCGACCCGGCAGTTGAAGTGCCGCAGCAGCGGCGGGGACTCCACCACCCGGTAGCCCGGCACCGAGGTCGGGTCCTTGGCGATCTCGCCCAGGATCTCCGCCACGTACTCGAGGTGGCTCTGGGTGTAGACCCGGCGGGGGATGGCCAGGCGGACGAGTTCGTACGGGGCCGCCTTGACCAGGTTGCCTTCGGCGTCTTCCTCGCCGAGGTAGAGGGAGCCCAGTTCGGCGCAGCGGATGCCGCCCGCGAGGTAGAGCTCGGTGGCCAGGGCGTGGCCGGGGAAGCGGTGCGGGGGGAGGTGGGGCAGGAGCCGTCCGGCGTTGAGGTATAGGGCGTGGATGCCCGCGGGTTCGACGATGGAGACGCCGACCGTGTTGATGAGTTCGCCGAGGTAGCGGGTGGCGTCTTCGCGGGAGCGGAGGTAGTCGGGGTCGACTACCTCCTCCATTCCCGTGGCCAGCATTTCCAGGTCCCGGCCCGCCAAGCCGCCGTAGGTGCGGAAGCCCTCGGTGGCGGTGAGGACCAGTTCGCACTGCTTGGCGAGGGCCTCGTCGCGGACGGCGAGGAAGGCGCCCATGTGGGCGATGGCGTCCTTCTTGAGGCTGGCGACCGCGCCGTCGGCCAGGTCGAACGCGGCTCGGGCGACCTCGTGCGGGGTCTTGTCGGACCAGCCTTCCTCGCGCTGGATGACCAGCCAGGCGTTCTCGGCGAAGCGGGCGGCGTCGAGGAAGCAGGGGACGCCGTGGGCGCGGCAGAGTTCGGTGGCGGCGGCGAGGTTGGCCATGGAGACCGGTTGGCCGCCGCCGCCGTTGTTGGTGATCGTCATGATGACCTGGCCGACCGGGTCGGGGCCAGCGAGGGCGGCTTCGAGGGCGGCGAGGTCGATGTTGCCCTTGAACGGGTCGCGGCTGTCGAGGTTCCCGGCCTCCGCGCACGGCAGGTCGACGGCGGTGCCGCCGGAGAGCTGGACGTTGGCCCGGGTGGTGTCGAAGTGGGTGTTGCTGATCGACAGGTCACCCGGCTTGAGGACGGCGCCGAAGAGGATGCGCTCCGCGGCCCGGCCCTGGTGCACCGGCATGATGTGCGGGTAGCCGGTCAGGTCCTCCACCACCTTGCGGAAGCGGAAGAACGACCGCGCCCCGGCGTAGGTCTCGTCGCCGAGCATCCCGGCTGCCTGCTGCGCCGAGGAAAGGGCGTTGGTACCCGAGTCGCTGAGCAGGTCGATGGTGATTTCGTCGGCCCGCAGATTGAACGGGTTGTAGCCCGCCCGGGCCATTGCCGCCTCGCGCTCGGCCCGGGTGAGAATGGGGATGGGCTCGACGACCTTGATGCGGTACGGCTCCATCAGCGGCATCGGCGGTTACTTCCTTTTCGTTTGTCGCGTGGGTTCGTGACCCATTTCGGTGCGGTGTACGCAACCACACCGGAGTTATGCCGCACCCACCCTGGCCCGGGACGGGCGGTTCACCTCGTAGGCCTCGGCCGACAGGTACACCGTGACGCCCGGCCGCGGCGGGCCCATCCGCAGCGACACGTGCGCCAGCAGCCCGACGCCCTCGGCCAGCGGTCGGTCGGTGACCGCGCGCACCGCCCGCTCCAGCGCCGCGGTGTCCACCCCGAAGCTGCGCAGCGCCCGCCGCGTCCGGTCCAGCGCCACCGCGTCGTCGCGCACGTAGTCGCGCACCGGCACGTAGAGCGAATACCCCTTCGGTCGGGCGGAGTCGCTGGCCAGGAAGGTGTGGCTGGACACCAGCGGCCTGCGGAGGAACGGGCCCGGCCCGCCGACCAGCGCGGTGAACTCGGCGACCCGCGCGGTGTCGGCGGCGTCGGCGGCGCCCGCGGCCGACTGCGCCTCGGCGGCGGTCGCGGCGAAGTGCGACTGGTAGAGCTTCACCCTGGCCGAGGCGGTGTCCTCCAGGTCGAGGGCGAAGAACGAGAACCGGTCCAGGGTGGACCCCGGCCGGGGCTGGTGGGCGAGAACCCAGTCGAAGCTGCCGGTGAAGCCCAGCCTGCTCAGCGCGGTGCGGACCAGGCTGTCGGCCTTCGCCTGGCCGCGCACCTCCGGGTTGAGGTAGACCTTGACCATGGGCGGGCCCTCGGACCGGACCACGAAGGAGAACCACAGGGTGAACACGCCCTGCGGGTCCTCGGGCAGGAACAGGTCGCGCACCTCGTCGAACTTGTCCGTGGCCAGCGGGTAGCGCTCGGCCAGCCGGTCCAGCGCGGCCAGTGCGGCGGCCATGTTCTGCCGCGGCCCCGGCGCGGCCGCCACGCACTCGATGAGCATCCGCAGCGTGTGCGAGCCGTCCTCCTCGAAGGCCACCGAGTACTCCACGGGGGAGTGGTCGTCGGCGACGTCGGAGCGCCACAGCGGCGGCTCGGCCAGACCCCGGGTGCCCGCCGGGCCCAGCAGGTCCGCCACCACCTCGACCACCTCGTCGGCGCGGTGCTCCAATCCGATGGCCAAGCACAACCGCCGCAATTGGGCGCCCGTGTATTCATTGACCGACACAGCCCGCATCACGACTCCGAGATTCTTCACCGGTGATATCGATGTCCGAGCAACGTACGGGTCCTGTGGAACCAGTTCGTACCGCCAAGCTGGTGATCCACATCCGTCGTGGCCTCACCGAGCGTAAATGAAGGTATTGCCGAAAAGTCGTGGTTGATCACACCGGGGCTTCGTGCTAAGGACGTCAATTCGACCACGGAGGGTGTCATACCACCGGCAAATAAAAGGTGTGAACAAATTCACTGTAATGCTTTCACTCGGATGGGTGACACGCCTTGACAACCCGGGTGATCAGCTCGGATGTCCGAACTCCGCCACCGCGCGGCGTCGGTCCAATCCGCTCCGGCGTCTGCACGTGCAGATCGGCTGATGTCACTCCCGGTAGCCGGGGTGCGGCTCGGCGCGATCTTCGTCACTCCTCCCGCGAGGTGGGCCGAACGGGTTCAACCCGGCGCGTCCCCGATGGTCACGATTTGGTCTGTACCGGTGGGTAACAAACCGTCCTCGATGGACGGTCAGGTACCCGCACGCCGTCCGACCAGCCCGGTTTGCCCGTGTTAGCGTGAGTGGCATGACTTCGCCAGATGGCTGCAGTACGCGGCCGGGCCCGGCCCGGCCGCTCCGTGAGTCCCAGGTGATCACCCCGTGCTGATGCTGCTCGGACTCGCTTCCGTCCTGCTCCTCACCGCCGCCACCGGCTACTTCGTCGCGCAGGAGTTCGCTTACGTCGCGGTCGACCGCAACCGCCTGCGCCAGCTCGCCGAAGAGGGCGACAAGGCCGCGGAACGCGCCTTCGCCGTCACCCAGAAGCTGTCGTTCATGCTGTCCGGCGCGCAGTTCGGCATCACCGTCACCGCGCTGCTCGTCGGCTACGTCTCCGAGCCCTACCTCGGCGGCGGCATCGCCGAACTGCTCGGCCTGACCGGCCTGCCCGCGGGCGCCACGACGGCGATCTCGGTCGTCTTCGCGCTGCTGTTCTCCACCGCGGTGCAGATGGTTTTCGGCGAACTCGCGCCGAAGAATCTGGCCATCGCCAAGCCGGAGGCGCTCGCCAAGGCGCTGAGCCGGTCCACTTTGATCTACCTGACCGTCGGCGGGCCGCTGATCCGGTTGTTCGACAACGCCTCCAACCGGTTGCTGCGAGCCCTGGGCATCGAACCCATCGAGGAGCTGCCGCAGGGCGCCACCGCGGAGGACCTGCGCGGCATCATCGACGAGTCGCGCGAGGAGGGGCAGCTCGACGCGGGCACCTCCCGGCTGCTCGAGGGCGGGCTCGACTTCCGCACCCTCACCGCGGGCCAGGTCATGACCCCGAGGGTGGACGTGCACACCCTGCGCGCCGAGGACCCCGCCTCCCGCCTGGTCGAACTGCTCGACACCGGCCGCTCCCGCTTCCCGGTCATCGGGTCCGACGTGGACGACGTCGTCGGCGTGGTGGGCATCGCCGAGCTGCTGACCGTGCCCGCCGCCGAGCGGGCCACCACGCCGATCGCCGAGGTCGCCACCGTCCCGCTGTTCCTCCCGGAGAGCCTGGCGCTGCCGGAGGTGCTGGAGCGGCTGCGACTGGAGCACCGGCAGCTCGCCTGCGTGGTCGACGAGTTCGGCGGCTTCGCCGGGGTGGTGTCCTTCGAGGACGTCGCCGAGGAGGTCGTCGGGGAGATCCTGGACGAGGACGACCACGTGGAGGAGCGCGCCGTGGCCAACGGCGACGGGTCCTGGTCGGTGCCCGCGCGCTGGCGGGTCGACGAGGTCGCCGAGGTGACCGGGATCGAGCTGCCCGCGGGCGCCGAGTACGACACGGTCAGCGGGCTGGTCCTGCAGCGGCTCGGCCGCGTGCCGCGCCCGGGGGACCGGGTCACCGTCGAGGTCGACGGGGGCGGGGCGGTGGTCGTGGAGGTCGCCGAGATCACCCGGCACGTCCCGAGCACCGTCACCGTCCGCCCGGCCGACGCGGAGGTGACGGCGTGAGCGTCGGACCCGCCCTGGGGATCTCGCTGGTCCTGCTGGTGCTCAACGCGTTCTTCGTGGCCGCCGAGTTCGCGCTGGTGGCCTCCAAGCGGCACCGGCTGGAGGAGGCCGCCGCGCACGGCGGCCGCGCGGCGCGGGCGGCGATCGAGGGCTCCAAGGAGCTGTCGATGATGCTCGCGGGCGCCCAGCTCGGCATCACCCTGTGCACGCTGGGGCTCGGCGCGCTGGCCAAGCCCGCCGTGGCGGAGCTGCTGTCGCCGGTGTTCACGTTCCTCGGGCTGTCGCGGGCGTGGGCGTACCCGATCGCCTTCGTGCTGGCCGTGGTGCTGGTGGTGTTCCTGCACATGGTCGTCGGGGAGATGATGCCGAAGTCCTGGGCGATCTCGCACCCGGAGCGCTCCGCGCTGCTGCTGGCGCTGCCGTTCCGCGCGTTCACCCGCGCCACCCGCGCGGTGCTGCGCGCGCTCAACGGCGTGGCCAACGCGACCCTGCGCCTGGTCCGCGTCGACCCGCAGGACACCGTCGCCTCCGCGCACGGGCCCGACGACCTGCGGCTGCTGCTGCGCGAGTCCCGCGAGCACGGTCTGCTGCCCGAGTCGCAGCACCGGCTGCTCACCGGGGTCCTGTCGGTGCAGACCTCCACCGTCGCGCAGGTGATGGCCGCTCGGGACGAGATGGTCACCACCACCCCCACCTCGACGGCCGCCGAGGTCGAGGAGCGCAGCCGCGAGACCGGGCGCTCCCGGCTGGTGGTCGTGTCCCCGGGCGGGGACCCGGTCGGCATCGTGCACGTCCGCGAGGCCGTCCGCGCCACCATGGCGGGCCTGGACACCACGGTGGCGGAGCTGATGACCGACCCGCTGGTGCTGCCGAGGGACCTGCCCGCCGCCGAGGCGGTCACCCGGATGCGGGCCGAGCGCTCGCAGTTGGCCCTGGTCTCCGGCCCGGGGGGCGAGGTCGTCGGCCTGGCCGCCCTGGAGGACCTGCTGGAGGAGATCCTGGGCGAGTTCGACGACGAGACCGACACCGCCTGACCCGCGGCCCCGCCAAAGGAAGCACCCGAGAAGCTGACAGCGACGCCCGTCGCTGTCAGCTTCTCAGCTTTTCATCATGTCCCGCGCCTAACCTCGCACCCGGACAAAGCGGACCCGCAGAGGAGAGCGCCCATGACGGTGGTCGACCACGACCCGGCCGAGGTGGCCACCGGGACGACGAGGGAGCGGGTCGCGGCCCTGGCGCCCCTGGCCGGGCTGCTGGCCGTCGTCGCCGGGGTCGTGACGCTGCTGGTGCTGCACGTCGTGCCGCCGACGAACGCGCTCGACCCGGTGCGCCGCACGCTGAGCGAGTACGCCCTCGGCGAGGCCAAGTGGGCCTTCGACGGCTCGCTGGTGCTCATCGCCGTTGGCTCCGCGCTGGTGTTCGCCTCGGCCGCGCGGCGCCGGGCGCCCACGGTGGCGCTGCTGTTTGGTGCGGTGTGGACGGTGAGCCTGCTGGTGATCGTGGCGTTCACCAAGACGAATTGGGCGGTGGGGCCGAGCATCGGCGGCACCATCCACCGCTACGCCAGCGTCGCCGCGTTCGTGTCGCTGCCGGTCGCCGTCCTGGTCGCGGTGCGGCGGGTCTTCCCGGACCGGCCCGGCTGGCGGTGGGCGGCGCGCGGCTGCGCGGTCGTGTCGCTGCTGTGGTTCGGCACCATCGTCGTCGGGGCGGTGAACATGGCCCTCGGCGGGCCGCCGTGGTGGCGGTTCGTGCCGCTGGGGCTGGTGGAGCGCATGGTCGCCTTCGCCGCCGTCGCCGGGTTGGCGGTGCTCGCCCTGGGGATGGTGCGTACTGGCGGTATGGGGCATACTCACGGTACGGGCGAGGACGCCCGCGGGTAGAGGAGGCGCCGGATGCGTGGTCGGTATGCGAACCTGCGGCGGATCGAGTCGTTGGACCCGGTCGTCGACCACCACGAGATCTACCGCATCTCCTCGGGGCTGGAATTCCCCTGGGACTACCAGCGGTCGCTGGAGTTCGCCCTGTTCCGCACCTACTGCGTGCCCAGCATCTCGGCGCTGCTCGACGCCACCGGCGAGTTCGCCCGCCGCCCCCAGCGCCGCTACGACGACACCGCCCTGCTGATGGCCGAGCTGGCCGAGCACGGCTACGACTCCCCGCGCGGGCGGGCGTCGCTGCGGGTGGTCAACCGGATGCACGCGCGCTACCGCATCGACAACGCGGACATGCTCTACGTGCTGACCACCTTCATCTACGACCCGATCGACTGGATCACCGCGTACGGCTGGCGCCCGCTGTCGGACCACGAGCGGCTGGCGGCCTTCCACTTCTACCGCGCCGTCGGCACCCGCATGGGCATCACCGACATCCCCGAGGACTACGACGAGTTCCGCGCCTTCAAGGCGGACTACGAGCGCACGCACTTCGTCTACAGCGACACCAACCACCGCGTGGGCGTGCACACCAGGGAACTGCTGTGCTCGTGGTACCCGCGCCCGTTCGCACCCCTGGTGCGCCTGGCCGTCCACGGCCTGATCACCCCGCAGATGCGCGCCGCGTTCGGCTTCCCCGCCGCCCCGGCGTGGCTGACCAGGCTGGAGCACGGCGCCCTGCGCGCCCGCTCGGCGGCGGTCCGGCTGCTGCCCCCGCGCCGGGTGTCGCGCCTGGCCAACGACGCGAAGAACCGCACCTACCCCGGCTACCCGGAGGGCTACGAGCCCGGCGACCTCGGCGCCCCGGAACCCCAGGACCTCGACCCGGGGTGGCTGCGCCCGTCGCGGTGATGTTCACCGGGCACCGTCTCCCCTGGCACCCGGCGACAAGTTCCCGCCCGGGGCGTGACGCGCCCTCGGGGCCTGTGCCACGGTGGCGCGGTCAGCGCCGACCGGCCGGGAAAGGGAGCACGATGCCCGACTTCACCACCGCCGCCCTCGGGGAGTGGACCGAGCCGGAGACCTTCGAGGTCACCGCCGAGCGGATCGCCGCCTACGCCGAGGCCACCAACGACCCGATCCCCGCGCACCGGGCCGGGGAGGTGGCGCCCCCGGTGTTCGGGATCGTGCCCGTGTTCCGGGCCCTCGGGCCCGCCGCGTTCGCCGTGGCGCCGCTGGAGCTGGTGCCGTTCCTGGTGCACGGCGAGCACGACTTCACCTTCCACCGCCCCATCCGCCCCGGTGACGTGCTCACCAGCCGCGCCCGCCCGATCGGGGTGGTGTCCAGGGAGCGCGGCACCGCGGTCGTGGTCCACACCGAGACCCGCGCGGCCGACGGGGAACCGGTCAACGAGCAGTGGATGACGTCCTACTTCCGCGGCGTCGACGGCGGGGTCACCGAGGGGGAGCGCGCCCCCGGCCACGCCTTTGACGAGTCGCTGCGCGCCGCGGAGCCCACCGCCACCGTCGCCGCCCACCTCGACGACGACCAGACCCACCGCTACAGCCCCGCCGCGGGCGACCCCATGCCCATCCACCTCGATCCGGAGATGGCCAGGAGCGTCGGCCTGCCCGGCATCATCGTCCACGGCATGTGCACCATGGCCATGACCTCGTGGGCCGCGCTCACCGCCTTCGCCGACGGCGACACCGCGCGCCTGCGGCGCCTCGCCGTCCGCTTCGCCAAGCCGGTCCTGCCCGGCCAGGACATCAGCACGGCCTTCCACGCCACCGGCACCGGCCACGCCTTCGAGACCACCGTCGGCGACACGGTCGTGATCAAGGACGGCCTGGCGGTCCTCGGCTGAGTTGTTTGCCCGCGCCCTCCCCGGGAATGTCCCACCCGGACACGGGGAGGTGCGCGTGCGTCTGCGCCGCAGCAAGTGCGACGGTCCCGGCGTGCGGCGGGTCCGCCGCGGCCGGGGCTTCGCCTACGTCGACGAGTCCGGCGACCGGGTGGACGACCCCGCCGTCCTCGACCGCGTCCGCGAACTCGTCATCCCGCCCGCCTGGCAGGACGTGTGGATCTGCCCGCACCCCAACGGCCACATCCAGGCCGTGGGCACCGACGACGCGGGCAGGCGCCAGTACCTCTACCACGAGCGGTGGCGCTCGCAGCGCGACGAGCAGAAGCACGAGCGCGTCCTGGCCCTGGCCCGCAGGCTGCCGAAGATCCGCACCCGCATCCACGACGACCTGGTCCGGCCCGGCCTGAGCCGCGAACGGGTGATCGCGGGCGCCCTGCGCATCCTCGACCGCGGGGTGTTCCGGGTGGGCGGGGAGGAGTACGCCGAGGACTCGCGCGGGGTGGCGACCCTGCTGCGCTCGCACGTGCGGGTGCGCCGCGACGAACTGGCCTTCCACTTCCCGGCCAAGGGCGGGATCGACCGGGAGGCGGTGATCCGCGACGCCGAACTGGCCGATCTCGTGCGGGCCCTGCGCCGGGGCAAGGCCGACGGGGACCGGCTCTTCGCCCACGACGGGCACGTGATCCGGGCCGAGGAGGTGAACGAGCGGTTCAAGCAGTTCGCGGGGGAGCGGTTCACGGTGAAGGACATGCGCACGTGGACGGCCACGGTCCTGGCGGCGGCGGAGTACGCCGCGCGGGAGCAGCCTCCGTCGAAGACGGCGGCTCGGCGGTTGGACGCGGAGGTGATGCGGGCGGTGGCCGAGCAGTTGGGCAACACCCCGACCGTGGCCCGGCAGTCCTACGTGGACCCGAGGGTGGTCGAGGCGTTCCACTCCGGCCGGTCGATCGAGGCCGCGCTGCGCCGCATCCGGGGCAAGCCGGAGGAGGAGATCCGCGAACCGCTTGAGCGGGCCGTCATCCGCCTGCTCAAGTCCTCCTGACCGGCTGCCCTGATCCGCCCCGGTACGGGGAACGCTACGAGGATTCTCCTGCGCGGCGGGCACCTCGGCGGGGCTCGCGGCCGTGGGGCTGTTGCGGGGTGGGGTTGTCCGGGGCGGGTGGGATGCCCAGGGTGACGGGGGAGGAACCGATCTCGACCGGTTCGCCGTGGTGGGTGGTGGTGATCGGATCGCCGGAGACCAGGTGGTAGGTGGCGTTGTCGTGGGTGACCTCAACGCGCAGGCGGGTGCCCCGGAAGGACATGCGGAAGGACACCCGGGACAGGCCGCGCGGGAGGCGGGGGGCGAAGGTCAGTTCGCCGCCGTGGTCGCGCATGCCGCCCAGGCCCGCGACGACCGCCTGCCAGGCCCCCGCCAGGGAGGCCATGTGCAGGCCGTTCTTGACGTTGCCGTGCAGGTCGTCGAGGTCGGTCAGGGCGGCTTCGGCGAGGTAGTCGTAGGCGAGGTCCAGGTGCCCGCACTCGGCGGCCATGACCGCCTGGGTGCCCGCCGAGAGCGACGAGTCGCGGACGGTGCGGGCCTCGTAGTAGGCGAAGTCGCGGGCCTTCTCCTCGGGGGTGAAGGCGTCGCCGCGCAGGTGCAGGGCCAGGACCAGGTCGGCCTGCTTGACGACCTGCTTGCGGTACAGCTCGAAGTACGGGTAGTTCAGCAGCAGCGGGTAGCCGTCCTCCGGGGTGTTCTCGAAGTCCCACTCCTCGTGCTGGGTGAACGCCTCCGCCTGCGGGTGCACGCCCAGCAGTTCGTCGTAGGGCACGTGCATCCGGTCCGCGGCGTCGGCCCAGACCGACTTCTCCGCGTCGGTGACCCCCAGGGCCTCGGCCACCCCGGGGTTGCGCTCGCACGCGGCCAGTGCCTCGCGCAGGTTCTTCTGCGCCATCAGGTTGGTGTAGACGTTGTTGTCCACCACCGCGGTGTACTCGTCCGGGCCGGTGACCCCGTCGATGCGGAAGCCGTCGTGCGGGTCGTGGTGGCCCAGCGACGCCCACAGGCGGGCCGTCTCCACCAGCAGCTCCGTGGCGTACTCCCGGTCGAAGTCCTCGTCGCCGGTGGCGGCCAGGTAGCGGGCGGTGGCGTCGGCGATGTCGGCGGAGACGTGGAAGGCGGCGGTCCCGGCGGGCCAGTACGCCGAGCACTCCGCGCCGTTGATCGACCGCCACGGGAACGCCGCGCCGCCCTTGCCCAGCACCTCGGCGCGGTCCCTGGCGGCCTCGAGGGTGCTGTGCCGCCAGCGCAGCGCGTCGCGGGCGGCGTCGGGCATGGTGTAGGTCAGGACCGGGAGGACGAAGGTCTCGGTGTCCCAGAACGCGTGCCCGTCGTAGCCGGGGCCGGTGAGGCCCTTGCCCGGGATGGCCCGGCTCTCCCCGCGCGCCCCCGCCTGCGCGATGTGGAACAGCGCCAGCCGCAGGGCTTGTTGCAGCGCCGGGTCGCCGTCGATCTCGACGTCGGCGGCCTCCCAGAAGTCGTCGAGGAACGCCTCCTGCTCGGCCAGCAGCCCCTCCCAGCCGGTCTGCCGCGCGCCCGCGAGCGCCGCCTCCGCCTGCGCGCGCAGCGCGGGAGCCGAGCGCTGCGCGGACCAGCCGTAGGCCAGGTACTTCGTCACCGACAGCGTCTCACCGGCCGCGATGTCGGCGGCGATGGTCAGCCGGGCCAGGTCGTCCTCGCAGGTGATCTCGGTGCGCAGGCCGTCGTTGGCGTCGATCTCGTGGTCCATCGCCGCGGCCATCCGCAGCCCGGACTCCTTGGTGCGGTGCACCAGCACCGCGCGGTACCCCTCCGACCAGTGGAACTCCCCGGCCAGCGGCGACTTCAGCGCCAGCGCCACCCGGGGGTCGCGCGACTCGGACACGATCGGCTCGTTGGCCAGCAGGTCCGACTGGACCACCAACTGCGTGGTGTCCTCCAGCGGGGTCACCTCGTAGCGGATCGCCGCCACCGCCCGCTGGGTGAACGACACCAGCCGCCGGGTCTTCACCAGCACCCGCCGCCCGGTCGGCGACTCCCACTCGGTCTCCCTGGTGAGCACGCCGGTGCGGAAGTCCAGGGTGCGGTGGTGGGTGTGCGCCTTGCCGTAGCGCATGTCCAGCGGCTCGTCCTCGACCAGCAGCCGCATGATCTTGCCGTCGGTCACGTTCACGACCGTCTGCCCGGCCTCGGGGTAGCCGTAGCCCGCCTCGGCGTAGGGCAGCGAGTGCTCCTCGTAGAACCCGTTGAGGTAGGTGCCCGGCAGCCCGACCGGTTCGCCCTCGTCCAGCGAGCCGCGCATCCCCAGGTGGCCGTTGGCCAGCGCGAAGGCCGACTCGGTGCGGTGCAGCTGGTCGACGTCGATGGTCTCCCAGCGCAGCCGCCACGGCTCGACGACGAAGCCGCTCACTTGCCCTCCAGCAGCTCGTCGAGCTCGTCGACGACGACGTCGGCGCCCTCGGCGCGCAGCTCGTCGGCCTGGTCGGCGCGGTTGACCCCGACCACGTAGGCGAACTCCCCGGCCCGGCCCGCCCGCACGCCGGAGAGGGCGTCCTCGAACACCGCCGCCTGCGCGGGGGTGACCCCAAGCCGCTTGGCGCCCTCCAGGAAGGAGTCCGGGGCGGGCTTGCCGCGCAGGTTCTCCTCGGCGATGGTGATCCCGTCCACCCGGGCCAGCACGAACGGGGTCAGGCCCGCCACGTCGAGCACGTGCTCGCCGTTCGCCGAGGAGGTCACCACGGCGATCTTGAGCCCGGCGTCGCGCGCGGCCTGCAGGTAGCGCACGGACGCGGGGTAGGGCTGCACGCCGCGCTCGTCGATGATCCGCATCAGGTCGGCGTTCTTGCGGTTGCCGACGCCGTTGACGGTGTCGGCGTCCGGCGGGTCGTCCGGGGTTCCCTCGTCCAGGTGAATGCCGCGCGACTCCAGGAAGGTGCGCACCCCGTCGGCGCGGGGCCTGCCGTCGACGTACGCGGCGTAGTCCCGGGGGGTGAACGGCGAGCGGTCGCCGTCGGCGCGGGTGGCCAGGAACGCGTCGAACGTCGTGCGCCACGCCTCCTGGTGCAGGGCGGCGGTGCTGGTCAGCACCCCGTCGAGGTCGAAGAGGCAGGCGGTGACCCCGTCGGGCAGTCCGATCATGGGGGCGACGGTACCGCCTGCCGGGGAGGCGGGCAGAGCGGCCTTTGTCCGTTGTCGCGGAGAGTGAGCAGGACCACGGCCGATCGGGAACGCGGGAGGGGGGTCGAGCGTTGAGATGGATGTCGCCCCCCGACCGGGCAGCGCGGACCCACCCCGTACGGAGTTCCCCCCAACTCCAGGGGAAGCGCGTCCCCTCCGGTCGGTGGGGCGACCTGAGCCGCCGACCGGACCGACCCCCACCCCGGGTCCGGTCGGCGGCGCTCCGCTGTTCACGGAAAGTGAGTTTCCCGGACCGGTGTCCCCGTGGTGGGTGAGTGCGGGCCCGGATGGCGCAGTGCGACCGACGGGTGAACCCCCGCGGAACTCAGAAGATCTTGACGATGCCCAGCAGTGACACGATGGTGAAGCCGATGACGCACAGCACCGCCACCGCCACGAACACCAGGGTCACGATCGGGACGGTCCGGCTGGGGTAGCGCTGCGGCTCGGACAGGCCCTCGGTGGTGCTGCCCGAATCGGGCGGGGTCTCGCCGGGCTGCAGGTCCGCGGAGACGCCGGGGGTGCGGTCGGGGTCGGGGTCGGGAGGAGTGGCGGTCATGCGACCGGACTACCCCGCGCACCGGGGTTCACACCGAACCCGCCCGGTGGTATGAAAACGCCGATCCGGGGTACGCCAGGGGCATGAACGAGCCGAACCGCACATTGGACGCGCGCGAGCTGTCCACCGGGGAGCTGGTCAGCAGACTCAGCGAACAGGTGTCCCGGCTCGTGCGCGATGAACTGTCACTGGCCAAGGTCGAACTCAAGGACAAGGGCAAGCAGGCCGGGGTCGGCGCCGCGCTCGGCGGCTCCGCCGGGGTGCTCGCCTGGTTCGGGGTGGCCGCCCTGATGATCACGGCCATCGCCGCGCTCGCACTGGTCCTGCCCACCTGGGCCGCCGCGCTCATCGTGGCGGGCGTGCTGTTCGCGGTCGCCGCCGTGCTCGGGATGGTCGCGGTGAAGAAGGTCAAGCACGCCACGCCGCCGATCCCGGAGCAGGCCATCGACAGCACCCGCCGCGACGTCGAAGCCGTGAAGGAGAGTGCCCACCGATGAGCGTGGACCCCGACGACAAGAAGGCCCTCGCCGCCGACATCGAGCAGGCCAGGGAGGAACTCGCCGAGACGGTGGACGCCCTGGTCGCCAAGACGGACGTGAAGCGCCGGGTGGGTGAGAAGGCCGAGGAGGTCAAGGCGGAGGTCAAGGCGACCGTCGCGGCCAAGGCGCAGGAGGCCAAGGAGAAGGTCGGCCACGCCAAGGACACCGTGGTCGCCAAGGCCGCCGAGGCCAAGGAGAAGGTCGCGGAGAAGGCCGTCGACGCCAAGGACGCGGCGGTGGAGGTCAAGGAGGCCGCCGCCGCGAAGGTCCGCGGCACGGGCACCGGGGCCACGGCGGGCACGCTCGCCGACAAGGGCCAGGACCTCACCGCGCAGACCAAGGACCTGCTGGCCGGGCAGGCGCTGACCGCCAAGGCCAAGGCCGACCAGGTCGTCGTCACCGCCAAGCGCAACCCGGTGCCGTTCGCGGTCCTCGCCGCCGCGCTGGCCGCGGTGATCGCGCTGATCCTGCGCAACCGGGGGAGGTGACCGGGTGAAGCTGCTCTTCCGCCCGCTCAGCATGCTCATCAGCGTGCTCGGCGGTGTCCTGGCCGGTGCGCTGTTCAAGCGCCTCTGGCGCGGCGCGACCGGTGACGACGAGGCCCCCGAGGCCACCTCGCCGGACCACTCCACCAAGGAGGTGCTGGTCGCCGCGCTGCTGCACGGCGCCATCTTCGGGGTGGTCAAGGCGGCGGTCGACCGCGCCGGTGCCAAGAGCTTCCGCAGGATGACCGGCAAGAACCTCGACAACTGATCCTCCCCGCAATGCCGGAAGCGGCCCCTCCCGCAGGAGGGGCCGCTTCCGGCATTGCAACCGCGGGGATCAGTCCGGTGGCTCGGTCCCGTCGCGCTGCGAGGCTTCCTCGTCGGTGTCCTCGGCGCGGGCCGTCCGGCCCACCACGGGGGTGGGCTCCCGGGTGGAGGACTCGGCGTACTCGTCCAACTCGGCCGTGCTGCGGTCGAGCAGGTCCGGCTCCTCGTCCTTCCCCGGCTCTGCGTTCTTCTGGTCGGAATCCTTGTCGGACACGGGAACCCCTTGATTCAGGCGGACGCTTCGCGCAGGGCGGGCAGCAGTTCGGCCTCCGCGAACGGGAAGAAGCCGTCCTGGTGCTCCCCGCCGATCTGCACGAGCGCCACATCGGTGAAACCGGCCTCCCAGAACGCCGAGACCGCCTTGACGATCGGCTCGACATCCGGGCCGCACGGGATGCTCTCGGCGACGTCGGACTCGCGGACGAACTGCGTCGCCCCGGCGAACCCGGCCGGGCCGGGCAACTCGGCGTTGACCTTCCACCCGCCCGCGAACCAGCGGAACTGCTCGTGCGCGCGGGTCACGGCGGCGTCGCGGTCGGGGTCCCAGCAGATCGGGATCTGCCCGATCTTGCGCACCTCGGCCGCGGGCCGCCCGGAGGCGGCGTCCCACATGGAGCACAGCTCGGCGTCCGGCTCGACGGCGATCAGGTGGTCGGCCATCGGGGCGAACCGCGACACCGACTGCGCCCCCGACACCGCGACCGCCAGCGGCACCCGGTGCTCGGGCAGGTCCCACAGCTTCGCCGAGTCGACCCGGAAGTGCCTGCCGACGGTGTTGACGTAGTCGCCGGAGAACAGCGCCGAGATGATGTCGACCGCCTCGGTGAGCATCTCGTGCCGCTCGTTGGCGGGCGGCCAGCCCCGGCCCACGACGTGCTCGTTGAGGTTCTCACCCGCCCCCAGGCCGAGGGTGAACCTGTTGTCGGACAACAGGCCCAGCGTCGCCGCCTGCTGCGCCACCACGGTCGGGTGGTAGCGCATCGTCGGGCAGGTCACGTAGGTCATCAGCTCGACCGCCTCGGTGACCTGGCTGACCGCCCCCAGCGTCACCCACGCGTTCGGGGCGTGCCCCTGGGCGGTCAGCCACGGGGAGAAGTGGTCGCTGGAGACCTCGAAGTCGAACCCGGCGGCCTCCGCCGCCGCCGCGTGCCGGACCAGGTCGCGCGGTCCGGCCTGCTCGGTCATCAGGGTGTAGCCGAAGCGGGTCACCGCAGTTCCCCGCGCACTGCCGCGTCCGGGCTGCGGTCGCCGTCGTCGTAGGGGACGTCGGACTCCTCGCGCAGCGACGCCGCGACCGAGCCGCCCGCCTCGTCGTCGAGCTGGCCTCGGCTCGACGCCCTGGCCAGCACCGGGTCGGCGACCTCGGGCGGGGGCAGCTCGTCGTCGCCGATGATGCGGTCGACGCCCTCCAGGCCCTCGCCGTCGTAGGCGCGCTCGTCGATGCGGTCGTCCAGCCGCGACAGCGGGGTGTCCGCGCCGGGGCGGGTGGCGGAGGCGGACACGTCCGGCTCCTCGGCGGCGAGCCGGTGGTCGAGGTCCTCGCCCTCGCGCTGCTCGCGCGCCGTGGTGCCGAACCGGTTGGCCTCCGCCCAGCGCTCGGGCGGCTCGATGCCCTCCTCCAGCGGGTCGAGCCGCAGGTTGTCCTCGTCGAGGCTCTCCTGCTGGCTGAGGGATTCGGGGCGTTCACCATCGGTACTCATGCGACCGACCTACCCGGCGGCGGCCCCGGACAAACTCGAGGCCGGTGTCAGCGGGGCCGCGAGCGCGTCGGTCCCACCGCGCCCGTCCCCGGGCTCCCTCCTGCTCCGTTCAGGTGTACGGAGGGCGGGGTTTCCAACCGCGGGCCTTGTTCGTGGGTGAACCACCCGTTTGTCGGTCATCGCCCGAGGCTCGTTGCGGGCGGTGACCCAGAGTGGTCGTCAAGAAGGTCGACTCATTTCAAAACTGGTAACAGTAACAGGCGTTCACCGTGTAACGTTTCCGGCGTAGGGTGTACGAGCTGTGGCGTTCGGCCGTCTCCGTCCGAATGCGACGTGAACGCGTGGCCCGTTGCGGGATCACCCGAATGCCATGTTTGTGCCTCCCGGAAACGACATCGGTGATCCACCCGGCGTGATCATGGGATGTCTTGGGCTCGTGGCCTCGAACCGGTGCCTTGCCAATGGAAAAGGGATCGGCTTACATATGTCGAGCCACCCCCGAGTAGGTGGCGGAAAAACTCCCCAAAACCCAAGAATACGAGGTTCTCGTGCGCAACAAGCTGGCATCGATGGCGGCAATGGTCGGCGTGGCGGCATCCCTGCTCATCGGCGGGGCCACC
>NZ_QHCP01000023.1:0-30996 GCF_003182415.1 Actinokineospora spheciospongiae
CCACACGTACTGCACGTGCGACAACAGCCGCGACGTGGGGAAACTCGAATGGGAGGGGCAGCGCCACCAGGGGGAGTGAATCGGACGGTTGGCGCAGCTCAGAGGGCCCGGCGCCCGCGCCGTTTGGGAGCTTCTGCGGATGTGTCGGAAGAGGAGTCCGTCCCACGCTCTGTCCCACGTGTCCCACGCTCGTCGTCCTCGACGACGGTCAGCTTGCGCGGTTCCTGCCCGAGGGCGGCGAGCACCCGGCCGCGGTGCTTGGTGGTCACCTCGACGTACTGCCGGGACAGATTGATGTCCTCGTGCCCCATCACTTCAGCGATGGCGAACGGGTCGAGGCCAGCCTCCGCAAGCCGGGTCGCAAACCCGTGTCGCAGGGCGTAACCCGACTTCGGGTCGGCACCAACGGCTCGGGCCGCGGCGACCAGCGCCCGGTGAAGCATCTGCCGGGTGAGGGGCTTGCCTGTCGAGGTGAGGAACACGAGCGCGCTACGGCACGACTGGCCGCGCAGGTGCTCAAGGCCGCACGGCTTGGTCATGTCCCGCCCGGCCGTGCGCCGGTCGTGGATCGACAGCGCGCGGTCGGTGAGGGGGATCTCCCGCGCGTCGCGGTCCTTGGGCCATGGCCGGATCTTCTTGAGCCCATGGACATAGGTTTCGGCGACGGTGAGGACGGCGACCTTCCCGCGGCGGTTGATCCGGTGGTGATGCAGGCCAGTCAACTCGCTCGGGCGAAGGCCGGTTTCGAGTAAGAACTCGACCGCATCGGCGTAGGCCGAACCCATCTCGCCGGTCAGCTCCGGGATTTCCTCGGTGGTCATGTAGGCGCGCGGCTTACGCACACGTCGCGGCAACTGAACCCCGGCGACCGGACTCGCGTCGAGGACGCCCTCCTCCATCGCCTGCGCAATCGAGATCCACAAGGGCGATGCGATCCGCTGGACGTAGGAGGCCGACAGCGGCCGGGGCTTCCACCGCGGGTTCCGCATATCCACCGGCGCCCGGCCCTTACTCAGGGCTTCAATCCACTTCTTGACATCGCCCTGCCGGATCTGGTTGAGCGGCACCTCACCCCAACGTGGCATGAGGTAAGCCCGGACAAGGTCCTGCGTGACGGCGAGGTAATCCGACTCCTCGACGTACCCGTCCATGATCAGGTCCCACCAGTCGCCCCAGGTGATGCGGGCCCGGGTGTTCCCCTGCTCGCGTTGGGCGGTCCGTTGCGCTTTCGCCTGCGCGGCCACCGCGTCGTCCTTGGCGTCCTTGGCTCTGTCCGTTGCCGGGGTATAACGCTTCTTTCCCGCGCTATCCCGATAAACGCCGCGGTATCGACCTGATGGCAGCTTCTCATATGAGGCCATTTTTACTTTCCCGGAATCGACGTTGCAGGCTTTCCCTGTCCTCATGCGACCATTCCCGCGTGAGTTCCTCGAACTGCTTGAGAAGGTCCTCTAGCGACCGACTGCGCCGCGCGCTCAAGTAGGTGACAACGGCGTCGATCCGTTCTCGGAGCCTGAGTAGGTCCGGAAGGTCGAGCTGCTGGGCCGACTCGAATACGTCCTCCACGGTGGTGGGACTTGCCGGGCGGCCACCACCGGTGGTCGGTGGAAGCGGTTGCGAGAGGGCGTCGCGAAGGGTCGAGGTGCCGTAGTAAGCCCGCGCAATGCTGCCTTCCGGTGCGTGGAAAGCGGTTTCGAGATCGCGCAGCGTCGACACCCTGACGGGGAATCCGTCCTCCAGACGCGCCCATGTCTTGCGCGCGATCCCGGCCCGGGTGGCGGCGTCATCGACCGACCACCCGCGCTCTTTGCGGGCCTGTTCCAGTTCCTGCCCGAAGGCGCTGCGCTGGTCCTCGTCAGGGCTGGAAGAGGCGCCAGCGCTCCGGGAGGTGCCAGCCGGTGGTGTGGTCATGCGAGCAAGTTTCAGGGAAGGAGACGGGCATGTCTAGTCACCGATCGGGCACGTATGGGAGCGCAGCGTGTACGGACTGGATCGAGTGGGCATGTTTGTGCATCTCCCGGTACGTCCGAGATTTGTTAGACAGAAACATGTCAGCGCTATGAGTCAGGGCAGCTCAGGACCTGTGGTTGCGTGCGCAGAAGTCGGCGGGTAGCGTCCGGGAGCGGAACGGAGGGTTACAGAAATTACCCACTAGTTACCCACTCAGGGCGCACGGAATGTCACGAAAGGGAACAGAGAGTGTCTGAGACTTCACTCACACGGGGCACCGTGATGCTTGACCACAACCCGGTCCTGAACGTCCGGGACGCCGCCACCCGGGCCCGACGGCACGAGAAGACCATCCTGGGCGCGCTCCGCGCCGGTGAACTGGTGGGCCACCAGCGGGTGTCGGGCGGGACTTGGAGCATCTTCCAGGACGACCTGGACCGCTGGATTCGCGGCGAGAAGCCGACGCGCGCGGCGCGTGCGGGGCGGCGTAGGTGAGCGGGCGCGACCGCGCCGACCAGAACCCCAGGCGTCGACCCGGCGCGCGAACGCCGGGTCGACTTGGCCACACGATCATCAACATCCACGAGGAGAACCGCGTGTCCACCGACAAGTCTACGACCTCGATCCCCAGGCCCGCGTGGGCCACCGAGTCCAAGCTCGAACGCGAGCTGTTCGCCACCGTCCGCCACGAGCACCACCTCGCGATCACCACCGGGTGCAAGAACGAGCCGGTGCTCGCCACGCTCGCGGTGGACGACTCGCTCGACGTCGACCGCGACGGCCAGACCCGCGTCACCCGGTCCGCCCCGACCATTGAGGTGACCGGTGGGGAGTTCACCATCGACGGCACCCTCCGGTTCATCCACCACTTGCGCGGCCTCGTCGAGCTGGTGCAAGCCCCGCGCGCAGAGCAGATGGCCGCCGAGATCCTCGACACCATCCGCGCGTCGTCCGCCGCCGCCGCCAAGTTGGCCGTCGGCCCCTGCCCGGACTGGTGCACCGAGGACGACGGGCACGCGTTCGACACCCCGGACGCCGGGGACTGGCCGCACCGGTTCCACGTCCGCGACTTCTGCCCGGACGGCTCGCCGGTCGCCGTGACGCTCAGCGTCATGGAGACCCGGCGAGACGGCAAGGTGCTCACCAGCGCGCCGTCCCTGACCATCAATGGCAACGTCGACCTCGTCGGCCTGGCCGCCGTTGATGGCCTGCTGAACGCGCTCCAGGCCGGGCGGAAGATGCTCGCCGACGTCCTCGTTGACTTCCCGGTGCGTGCGCGGTGACGCCCTCAGCGCTGACGGCCGCGACCCGGCGGCGGCACGCGCTGGCCCGGCTCGCGGCGGCGCGCGAGGCGGTGACCGCGGCGAAGGCGTACGAGGCGGTGCTGCCGGGTGTCGACGGTGGCGACCTGGCGGCGGCGCAGGAGGCCGTGGCCCGTGCGTACATCCTGCTGTCCGCCGCGTACTCCGACGCCGCGGCGTGCTACCCCGTGTCGTCGGTGACCCGTGACGCCATGCGCGACGCCGACCTGTTGGCGTTCCGGGTCGCGATGGTGGACTGGGCCGCCTTCGAGGCGGCGCAGGCCAGTCTGCGCGCCGAGCGGGCGGCGGTGACCGGGTGAACGCCGAGGACACCGTGACCGCCGACGAGCCGACCGTGCTCGACATGGTCCGCGCCGCGCTGGCTGAGGCTGACGGCTTCGGCCGCCAGCGCCCCGGCCGCCCCACGCTGATGAAGTTGACCGGGGGCACGGACCACCAGGTGCGCCAGGCGCTGGCGACGATCGAGGCCGAGACCACCAATGGTGGCGGCGCGCTGGCGCTGGTGGGTGGCGCGCTGGTGGTGGCTGGTGACCCTGGCGACACCCCGCCCGCCAGCCCGCCAGCAACCCCGGTTGCTCGCCCGGTCGAGCCCGCCACCCCGGTCGAGCGGCCCGCCCCGCCGGACCCCGCGCCGGTGCCCGCGGCCCCGACTCCGCGCCGGTGGTGGCGGGCCCCTGGTGGGCACCCGTGGCCGCTGGTGGTGATCGCGTTCGCCGCTGGTGTCGCCCTGTGGGGCGGGTGGGTTGACCTGGGCGGAATGACGGGGTTCGGGCTGGTACGCCCGTTGCCGGGGATCTGGGACCGGCTGGAAATCAACACCGCCATCTCCTTGCCGCTGTCGGTCGAGGCGTACGCGGGGTACGCCCTGCACGTCTGGCTCACGTCGGCCGCCACCAGCCGCGCCCACCGCATGGCCCGGTGGTCGGCGGTCGCCGGGCTGGTGATCGGCGCCGCCGCCCAGGTCGCCAGCCACCTACTGCGCGCCGCCGGGATCACCGTCGCCCCGGACGGGGTCACCGTCGCGGTCGCGTGCGTCCCCGTGATCGCCCTCGGCCTGGCGACCGGGCTGGCGACGCTCGTGCGGCTCGACGCCACCACCCCCACCACCACCGCCAGCGCTGGCGACCCCGGTCACCAGCCCGCGACCCGATCGGACACGCCATGAGCACCACCCCCGCCACCCCGCCGCCGGTCTGGCCCGGCGACGACGAGGTCCTGACCATCCGCATCCACCCCGCCCACGACACCGCCGACCGGTTCGCGCTGCGCTACGTCCTCACCGACAGCCCAAACCTGCCGTGGGCCCCGCTCACGGGTAGGGCGTTCGGCGGGCTGCACCGGCTCTCGCACCGGCAGATCGAGGCGTGGCCGCAGCAGCCGTTCGTCGGGGTGTTGGCCGCGCTCGTCGGCACCGACCGCACCGGCCTGCCGCCCGCGCTCGCCGAGGCCGCGCCGCGCGCCGCGCACGTGCTCGCCGTCGCCCTGGCGGCCGGGCGCGAGGCGTACGGGGTGCTGCCGGACAAGCCCACGCACGTGCCGGACATGATCGCCCGCGCGGTGCTCGCCGCGCTGCGCACCATGGCGCCGACCTCATCCGCCGCGGAGGTCGCCGGGCTCGACGCCGTTCCGGACGTCGCCGACCCGTGGGCAACCCGGCTGGCCAGTTCGCACCCCGAGGTCGTCGCCCGCGCCGCCGGTGCGCTGGCGACCTCGACCGCCAGCCGCGCGCAGGCGCTCATGTGCGCCTACGACCTGCACGCCGCCGGGCTGCTCGGTGAGGACCGATGATCCGCATTCAGACCTCGCGCCTGGTGGGGATGCTCTCCGACCTCGCGCTGACCGCGCATCAGGACCCCGAGGTGGGCAAGTCCATCGCCGGGGTGCTCATCTACTCCGACCGCGGCGTGCTCACCGACAGCCCCGGCACCACCACGGTGTTGGCCGGACTGTCGATGTCGAACACCACCATCGGGCACACCGCCGAGGTGGCCGACGGTGACCTGCGGCCGACGCTGCTGCGCCTCGACGACGTGCAGGGGTTGATCGCCGTGCTGCGCAAAAAGTGCAAGGGAGAGAAGGACAACGACCCCAAGCACCACGTGGCGGTCAGGCTGTCCGGGGACGTCGTCGAGGTTGTCGAGGACCTGCCGCAGACGAGGCTGTTCGAGTGCGCCGACGCGTGGCGCACGAGCTTCAAGGCGGGCCCGCTCAACGACTTCCCGCGCACCCCGTGGGCCGTGCTCGCCGACGTCGAGACCTGGGCCACCGTGCACGACAGCTTCCTTGGCAAAGACGTGCCCGCCCGGTTGCGCACGGACTTCGCCCCGCAGGACCTCGCGGCGTTCTGCGCGATCGCCAAGCGCCGCAAGGATTCTGTGGAGACCTATCGCACTCACCAGCGCCGTCCGGTCGGTGTGCAGATCGGGCTGAGCTACCGCGGCGTCATCATCCCCTCGTCCTACTCGGACATGTCCACCGCGGCGGCGGTCGACGCCCCGGACGCGCCGATCTACCGGCCGACCCTGCCGCCGCGGGTGCCCACCGGCCGCGCCAAGGCCGCAGCCCCGCCGATCGACCTCGACCCGCCCGAGTGGACCGCCGCCGACGACGACGCGCCCGACGGTCCGCCCACCGAGTCGATGTTCACCGACGCCGAGCTGACCTCGGCCCCCGTCGCGGCGGGGGACGCCGTTGCCGACGATGCGCGGATCACGCCCGAGCTGCTCGCCGAAGCCGCCGCGGTGGTCATCACCACGCAGGGTGGATCGCGCTCAGCGTTGCAGCGCAGGCTGCGCGTCGGCAAGGCCATGGTCGGTGTGCTGCTCGACCGCCTGGAGCTGCTGGGTGTGGTGGGCCCGTCGGACGGCGCCACCGCCCGCACGGTGCTGGTGCGCCCGGACCAGGTCGACGACGTGGTAGCCCGGATCATCGGTGGTGCATCGTGAACGAGACTGCGTGCCGCAGTATCGTCCGCCACCGCTCAGGCGACCTGTGCGAGCTGTGCGGACAGTCCCGCGCGAACACCATGCACCACCGCCGAAAGCGGTCGAGGGGCGGGCCGTGGACCCCGTCGAACATCCTGCACCTGTGCGGGGATGGCACGGTCGGTTGCCACGGCATGGTGTCCGACACCCGCACCGAGTACTACGACCGCGGATGGCTGGTGCGCGGCGAAGCCGACTGGCGCACCGCCCCGGTGGTGCTGCACCACGGCCGGGTCATCCTCGACGACAGCGGCGGGTTCATCGCCGCGGGCGAGCCGGGCGGGCCGGAATTCGCCGTCGTTCGGGTGGGCACCACGCACGGCCCGCTCGACCTCGTGGGCGAGCGCACCGCCGAACGGCACTTGCTGCTCGTGCCCGCGGTGAGCGACCGGCACGGTGGGTACACGGGCCTGTGGGTGCTGGTGCATCAGCCATCCGGCATGTGCCTGCCGTGCGCGGACCTGCCCGCTCGCCACGCCCGCCGCATGGCGGAACTGATCGCGGCGGCCGGGCTCGACTGGTCGCGCCTGCCCGTCGACCGGGCCGCACACGCCGCCGCCGCCAAGGCCGGATTGCTTGGCGCGTCCGACGAGTGGGCGGCTGAGGCACTCGCAGAGGGCGCCGCCATCCCCGAGGCGCTCGCCAAGGCCACCGCCAAAGCTAATCGGGGAACGGCATGACCGGGATCGACACCGCCCGCAGGCGCGCCATCCTGTGCGCCTGTGGTTGCGGGCGCACAGGACCGCACCGCGGGCACGGCTACATCACTGCCTGCTACAGCCGATGGATCGCCCACGGTCGCCCGGAAACCGGACCACCAGCCCCGGGCGCCAGCGCCCGGAAGCCGTCTTCGCTCAAGGGCACGAAGCGGACCGCCACCTGTGTTCGCGGCCACGACCGCAGTTGCCTCGCCCCTGGCGCGGTCTGCCCGGACTGCCAGCGAGAGCACGCCGCCGTTCACCAGGCCCGGCGCACAGCGGACGCGCGGGCGGCATTCGCCGCCGAGCACGCCGGACACGACACCGACCGCACCCGCGACGGCCGCAACTACTGCCGCACCTGCCGCCGCGGTGACGACTACATCGACGAGATCGCCGTTGAGCGCGCTGTTGCAGGATCGCCCCCGGCCCGGCTCACCGTTGCCGAACGGGAGGCGGCAGTGGTCGAGCTGCGCGGCTTCGGTTACCCGTTCTGGCTCATCGCACACCGCGTCGGCATCAGCCTGCGCACCGCTTGGCGGCTGTGGTGGGCCGCCCAAGAACGCGACAACTGATCACCACTTGACCGGCACGACGCAATCCACTCAGCAGCGGGCCGGGCAGTGCCCAGCACGGAGCTGCCCGGCCCGCGCCATTCCGAGAGGACACCACCATGTCCGACCGGCCCACCGCAGGGGAGATCGCCGCTGAGTACGCGGCCTGTCCGTACATCCCCGGCGACCCCGTCGAACTCGCCGACCGCGCCCACACGGACGCCATGGATCTCGCCGCGGACGTCCGCGAGCTGGACCCCCGACAGCTCTGGGGACGCCTCACCATCTGGGCCACAGAGGACCCCGCCCGGCTCTTCGCCGCCACCGTCGCCCTCGCCGCCATGGTGGACGTCGACCAGCCCGCGGCACACCTCCTCGCCTGGACCACCCACCTCGACACCACCCGGGACACAGCATGATCGACCTCACCACCGGCGCCTGCGCCAGCAGTGAAACCCCCGAACTCTGGTACGGCCTCAGCGAAGCGGACACCGCAGCCGCTCGCGCCACCTGCCACCGCTGCCCCATCATCTTCGCCTGCACCGCGCACGCCATCGCGGACGAAACGTTCGAGCCCTACGGGGTGTGGGGCGGCCTCACCGAGGACGACCGCCGCGCCACCCGCCAGCCCCGCCACCCCGGGCGCGTCCGCGTCGCCCGCCCCCGCGCCACCCTGGTCGACGACATCGCCTCCGGCCGAATCGCCGAACTCTGCCTGCGCGGCCACCCCCGCACCGAGGCCACCAGCCGCCCCCGCGCGGGCGGCTCCGGGTGGGTCTGCCGCCCCTGCGAGAACCAGACCGCCCGCGAGAGCAAGCGCCGACGCCGTGCCCGCGGGCGCGTCGCCGACATCCCGGGCAGGACCGGATGACGGTGACTGGCCAGCCACACCCCGAACGCGCCGCGGGCACTGCCCGCGGCGCTTCGGCGCATCACGGAAAGGACCCGGTGTGGTCTTCGCGCTGATGGACGACCGGCACGCCGATGACCCGATGTGGCCGACGCTCGTCGAGCACCACAGCAGCGCCCGCACGCCCGCGCAGCGCCTGGCCGCGCTCGACGCGATCGAGGCCACGTGGGCGCGGATGAACACCGAGGCGGGCCGGTTCAACGTGGACGGCTACCTCACCGAGGGCCAAGCGCTCAAGTGCGCCCGTGACCGCGCGTGGATCATCGACGCGCTCACCAAGTCCGTATTGGGCCGCCCGCCGCGGCTGCACCGCCCCGGCGACGAGTGCAAGTGCCTCGGGGACGGCGAGTGGAAGCAGCACCACGCCTACCGGGTACACAAGTTCCTCAAGCGCAACCGATCGCGGGCCCGAGTGACCCTCGACCGCGCCCAAGCGGCCGACTTGCGTAACCCGACGCTCAAGCACGCCGTTGCCGAACGGGACGGGTGGACGTGCCGCTACTGCCGGTCGGGGCCGCTGTCCGCCAAGGCCGTGCGGGCGCGCGACCGCCGCCGCATCCTCACCTACGACCACGTCGACCCCACTCAGCCCGCGGGCGAGCACGGCGAGAACCTCGCCGTCGCCTGTGCCCGGTGCAACGAGTTCAAGGGACACCGCACCCCCGACGAGGCGGACATGCGGCTGCTGCCGGTGCCGACCCCCGCCGAGATCGCCCGGTGGCGCACGGACGGCATGGTGCTGCGCGACCTCCACCTGATCGACCGATCCGCACCCGCGATCACCGACACGATCACCGACAAACCACCAACCGATCACCGGATCGACGGTGATCGGACCGTCGGTGACGACGAGCGACCACCGGACCGCCACCACGACAAGCCCACGCCGCCACCAGTGCCCGCCGGTGACCCCGAACCGCGCCCCAAGCACGCCACCGGCACCCCCGACCACCCGCGCGACAGCGCAGGGAAGGGTCCAGGTCGGGACGGGTACTCGCACACTCCACACAGGACAGACGGCGACGACAGCCCCCCACCCGACCAACCAGCCTCCCACCCGTGCCCGCTCGACTGCGGCAACCCGACCGACGACCCGGACGGCGACAGACCATGCCCCACCTGCTGGGACAGCATGTGACCAGACCTGCCAAGAAGTGGACAACCCGAAGGGAACGACCATGACCGTCAAGCTGCGACTCGTCGGCGACCGCGCCGAGGTGGACAAGGTGCTCTCGCTCCTGTCGACCGCGATGGAGGTCGCCAAGAGCGAACGCGAGTACCCCGCCCGTGGGGGCTTCGCCAGCGACGTGCGCGTCTACGCCGAGGTGCGACCCGCGCAGACCGCCCCGCCGCCCGCCGCCGACCGCACGCCGCGCCGGAAGGGCCGGTGACGGGATGAGGGACATCACCGACGCCCGAGTGCGCATCATCGCCGACAGCCTCGCCGTCCGGTGGGAACTCGACGCCGGGGCCCTCACGCGCGTCCTGGGCCCGCTCGACGAGCTGACCGAGGACGACCAGGCCGAGGTACTCGCCGACGCCGCCCGCGCGCTCACCGCGCTGGAGGCCGCGGGCTACCAGATCGCCCGCCCGGCGTCCGGCCGGTAACCGATGCGGCCATTCGAGCGAATCCACCCGTGCGACCGTAACGACTACGGCCCCGCGAGCGTCTTACTAATCACCCGCCCCGAGAGGACCACCTCGTGCACATCCGCCGTGTCGCCGTCGCCCTGGCCGCCCTGCTCGTCGCTGCCGTCCCCGCTGCCTCGACCGCCACGGCCGCCGCGCCGACCGGTGAGGCCGGGTACCTCGCCGCACAGCGGTGGGTGCAGAGGTCCGGCTACTGGGGCAGCGACCGCAACATCGACGACCGGTCGATCCTCAGCTTCGGCTACACCGCGTGCGAGCTGCTCGCCCGCGGCCTCGACGAGCACCAGGCGGCCCGGACCATGTACCCGTTCAACCTGCCGGACTGGAGCGAGGGCTACCGCACGGCTGTGCAGGGCGTCCGCGCCGCGCACCGCAACATCTGCCCGCAGTACTAGCCCCGGCGCCGACCGCGGCAGGTGGTCGAGGTGAGCACGGCGTGGCGGGGTGGCAGCACGCGCCGGTGGCGCAAGCTGCGCGCCGCGGTGCTCGCCGCGAACGTCGTCGAGAACGGCGGCCGGTGCAGGCTCGCCCTACCCGGGGTCTGCACCGGCCTGGCCGACTGTGTGCACCACACCCAGGGGCGGGCGGTGACCGGCGACGACCCGGCGCACATGGTGGCCGCGTGCACCGCGTGCAACCTCGCCGTCGGCGACCCGAACAAGGGCAGCACTCCGCACCGGCCTATGACGGATTGGAGCAACCGACCGTGAGTAAGCACCCGCAGGACTACGGGACCGCCTCGCTCAAGCACAACTACGACACCGGTGAGACCACCGTCGAGCAGGCCGACGACCGCATTGCCGTGACTCACGAGCTGCTCGCCAACCTCGAACGAGGTGAGCACGGCGAGATCACGCTCGACACCGCGGGCGCCTACCGCTACCGGCCGGTCAAGACCACCGAGCGGTTCGAGATCTTCGAGCGCGTGCACTCCGCCGACCAGCAGTAGACCCCACCCCACCCACTCGGGCCCCGGTTCACGCCGGGGCCCGAGTGCATTCCGGGGTCCCGAATGCATTCCGGTTTTCCCGGTGGCCACCCCTGGGCGGACACCCACGCCCTTATGTCCTCTCTCTCCCCGGGTCCGTCGCCGATCGCACGGCGGTCGCGCTGGCCGATGCGGCTTGACCTGCGCAAACACATGCACGCAGACCTCTACCTAAGTCCAGCTCTAGTGACCTCCACCTAGGTAGAGGTTCGTGGGATACTGGCCACCTGGACAGGTTTGAGCAGGAGGTGGTGGGTGTGTCGGATGATCCAGCCCCGGGGCTTGGTCGCGCGCTGACTGCCGCGCTGGAGCACGTCAAGGTCGAACCGGAGGACGGCAGCGCGGTCGCGCTTGCCCGTAAGTACGCCGCGGAGATCGACGAGGGGAACGCCGCCGCTCTGGCCAAGTTGGGGCCGCTGCTGCTGGCCGCGCTCGTCGAGCTGGGGATGACGCCGCGGGCGCGCGCAGCCGTGGTCAAGGGGAAGGGGGACAACGGTGCCCGGAAGCGGTCAGCCCTCGACGACCTCCAAGACGAGCACGACGCTCGTTCTGGGGCGGACGCTCCCTAGGCTCTGGACTCGCCCGCTGGTGACCGGCCCGCCGGGGCCGTGCGGGTGTGGGTGTGCACTGACCCGGGCGACGAGCTACGGGTTCGCTGCCGTGCGGTTCGCAGTCCAGGTGCTGGGCGTCCCGCTGGACCCCTGGCAGCGCTGGTTGGTGATCCACGGCGGCGAGCTGCTTCCGGACGGCCGCCCCCGATTCCGCAAAATCCTGGTACTCGTTGCCCGGCAGAACGGCAAGACCCACGTACTGGTCGTGCTGTCGCTGTTCTGGATGTTCGTCGAGCGGCGCCCCCTCATCCTCGGGACCTCGACGAACCTCGACTACGCCAAGGAGTCATGGCAGAAGGCCGTGGACCTCGTCGAGCTGACGCCCGACCTGTGGGAGAAGTGCGACCCGCGCAAGTACAAGCGCGAGACCAACGGCGAGCAGACCCTCACTATCCGACCGCGACCGCGCGAATCGGTGCGCTACAAGATCGCCGCGAGCAACCGCAGGGGCGGGCGGTCGCTGACGGTCCACCGGCTCATCCTCGACGAGCTGCGCGAGCACGCGAGCTGGTCGGCATGGAACGCGGCCTACAACGCCATGACGGCGGTCGAGGATGCCCAGGCGTGGGCCATCACCAACCAGGGCGACGACTCTGCCGTGGTCCTCGACTCGCTGCGTGGCTCCGCGCTGACGTTCATCGAGACCGGCGAGGGCGACGAAGACCTAGGGCTGTTCGAGTGGTCGTCACCGGAAGGGTCCGACCCGACCGATGTGGTGGCGTTGGCCATGGCCAACCCGAACCTGAACCGCCGCTTCCGCGAGGGACCGATGCTGTCCGACGCGCGGCGGGTGAAGGCGAAGGGCGGTGAGGAGCTGGCCGGGTTCCTCACCGAGTCCATGTGCAGGAAGGTCCCGAACCTCGACCCCGCCATCGACACCGTCGCGTGGCGCGCGTCGAGCCGCCCGGGTCCGATGCCCCCCGGTGCCCGGGTCGCGCTGGTGTTCGATGTCTCGATCGACTCGCAGCACGCCGTGTTGGTGGCCGGTGCGATGGTCCCCGACGAGGAGGGCGAGGAGCCGGACCGGGTGCGCGTGGAGGTCGTCGAGCAGTGGTCCGGGCGCGGCTGCCTGCTCGCCGCACGGAAGGCGCTGCCCGGTCTGGTGGCCCGGGTGCGCCCGGCCGTGTTCGGCTGGTTCCCCGACGGCCCGGCCGCGGTCATGCTGGCCGCGCTCTCGCAGCGCCAGCGCGACCGCGGCCCGGCGTGGCCACCCAAGGGCGTCGAGGTCGACGAGATCCGCAAGGACGTCGCCGCGGTGTGCATGGGCCTAGCCGACGTCGTCGACTCGGGGCAGCTTCTCCACTCCGATGACCCGCTGCTGAACGTCCAGGTCGAGGGCGCGGAGAAGCTGCACCAGGGCGACAAGTGGAGGTTCACCCGCCGTGGTGTCGGACACGTGAACGGCACTTACGGCGTCGCCGGTGTGGTTCATCTGGCCCGGACCCTGCCACCTCCGGAGAAGCCCGTTGGGCGCCCGCGGCTCATCGTGTCTGGAAAATCTTCCGCTTCGCGGGAGCCGTGAACGGATTGCACGGGAAACCTTCCTGCGCTGCCGCATGGAGACAGGAATATCTCCTGATACTCTCTGCGGTGTGGGTTGGTTCCGAAGGCTGCTAGGGCTGCCGTCTGATGCGGTGATGGCGCGCGCCGCGGAACCGGTCGTCACCTTCTCCTCGGACTTGACGACGCCGGTCGACAGCCTCATTCAGGCGGCGAGCGCCACCCTGTCGTCTGCGCCGGTGCGGCGGGATCTCGCCCTGAGCGTGCCCGCGGTGTTGCGGGGTCGGAACCTCTTCTGCGCGATCGCCACGCTCCCCCTGGTGACCCGTAGCCGCGACCAGGTCGTGGTGGCGTCGGCGCTGCTGGGGCAGATCGACCGGAACGTGCCCAACGTGGTCACGCTCGCGCAGACCGTCGAGGACCTCCTGTTCGACTCCGTGTCGTGGTGGCGTGTGACCGAGCGGGACGCGAACGGTTGGCCGCGCTACGCGCAGCACCTCGACGTCGACACGGTGTCGTTGAACCCGCCCGCGGACTCGTGGCGTCGGCAGAACACCCTGCCGTCCGGCACGCAGTCCGACGGCGTGGTGTGGGTCAGCGGCGAAGAGGTCCCCGCCCGGGACATGATCCGGTTCGACTCTCCAAACCCGCCGCTCAGGGTGACTGCGGCGCGTACGATCCGGCGCGCGCTGCTGCTGGAGCAGGCCGCGATCATGTACGCGCAGGACCCGCGGCCCACCGATTATTTCGCGCCGGTGGAGGGCGCCGATCCCGCCAACGACGACGAGATACGGGAGATCCTCGACGGGTGGCAGGAGGCCCGGCGGGCGCGCACCACCGGCTACGTCCCGGCCGCGTTGCAGTACCACACCGTGAGCACGCCGTCCCCCGCGGACCTGCAACTCGCCGAACTCCAGAAGCAAACCACGATCGACCTGGCCAACACACTCGGGCTCGACGCCGAAGACCTCCAGGTGTCGACCACCTCGCGGACCTACACCAACGCGGTCGACCGGCGCAGGGACCGCATCAACGACGTGCTGTCGATGTATATGCGCGCGATCACCGACCGGCTCAGCATGAACGACGTCTCCCGCCGCGGGCAGCTCGTCGAGTGGGACCTTGACGACTACCTGCGCGCGGACCCGTTGACTCGGTGGCAGACCTACGAAATCGGCCTGCGGAATCAGGCCATCTCCGTGCCCGAGGTGCGGCAGGAGGAGCGCCTTCCCGCGATCCCCGTTGAGGGGCGCCCGGCGCCCCGGCCGCGGCCACAGCCGACCCCACAGCCGAAGGAGGCTGCCATGTCCCGACCCGGCGCGCAGTTCAGCGACGAGGACGACACGACGACCCGCATCACGTTCGCGCTCTCCACCGAGTCCGCACAGTTCCGAGTGGACCGGGCGACCCGGACCGTGTCCGGCCTGATGCTCCCGTGGAACAAGGTCGCCAGGAGCGGTTTCGCGAAGTGGCGGTTCTCGCCGAACTCGTTGACGTGGTCGGAGACGTCGAGGGTCAAGCTCAACCGCGAGCACGACCGACACACCGCGGTCGCCTACGCCGCCGAGTTGTCCTCGACGGAACAGGGGCTCACCGGCTCGTTCAAGGTGGCGCGCGGCCCGGCCGGTGACGAGGTGCTCTCGCTCGCCGAGGACAAGGTCCTCGACGGGTTCTCCGTGGAGGTCGAGTTCGAGGAGGACGGGTCGAGCTGGGCCCGCGACCCGGACGACGACATGGTGCGGCTCGTCTCGAGCGCGCGCCTGGTCGGCTGTGCCATCACGGCCGCCCCCGCTTTCGACGACGCCCGGGTGACCGGCGTCGCAGCATCCCGTACCAGGAAGGAAAAGCCCGTGACCCAGGCGCAGAAGGCCACCCCGCAGGAGAGCCCGGCCGCCGCGCCGGGCGGCGAGACGACGACCGCGGCGTTCACCGCGGCGGTCGAGGCGTTCACCAACCAGACCGGCGCGTTCGCCGACGCCATCGGCCGCCTGGTCGAGGTGCAGCAGAGCGGCGAGGGCCCGGCCGCGGTCGACCCGACCCGCCGCACGGCCGCGTTCCAGGTGACCGAGGAGCCGCTGTACCGGTTCGACGGCACCCGCGGCAAGCACGACTTCTCCTCCGACCTCATCGCCGCGCACAAGAACAACGACTACGAGGCCAAGCAGCGCGCCGAAGAGTGGGTGCGCAACAACTTCGGTGCGGCGCGCAACAACTTCGCGGTGACCACGGCCAACGTCGCGACGCTGAACCCGACCCGCCAGCGCCCCGACCTGTACGTGGATCAGCTCCAGTACCCCACGCCCATCTGGGACGCGATGCGCAAGGGTGTGATCGAGGACAACACTCCGTTCGTGTTGCCCAAGTTCAACGCGGCCTCCGGGCTGGTCGGCAACCACACGGAGGGGGTCGAGCCGACGCCGGGTGCGCTGACCACCACGTCGCAGACCATCACCCCGTCGGCGGTGTCCGGGAAGGTGGAGGTGACCCGCGAGGCGTGGGACCAGGGCGGCAACCCGCAGCTCTCCACGATCTTGTGGCGGCAGATGGTCCGCGCCTACGACGAGGCGCTCGAACAGGGCGCCGCGGCGCTGCTGGAGGCGCTGACCGTCACGGCGTTCACCCTGACCGCGGGTGTCGTCGATGCCGCGCTTGCCCGCGAGGTCAAGGCGGCCATGGCCGGTCTGCACTTCGTGCGCGGCGGGTTCAGGTTCAGGGACTTCGTGCTGGAGGCCGGGCTCTACACCGCGCTCGCCGAGGCGACCGACGAGACCGGCCGCTCGATGTTCCCGGTCGTCGGCCCGCAGAACGCGGACGGCTCGATGGGCGCGCTGTTCGGGTCGCTGAACATCGCCGGGCTCGCCGGTCATCCCGCGTGGGCACTGCCCTACACCCCGGCCGCGCCGAACGACAGCTACCTGTTCAACCGCGAGGACGTCCACGGCTGGGCGTCGATGCCGCAGCGGCTCGACTTCGAGTACCGGCTCGCGTTCGTCGACATCGGCATCTGGGGCTACAAGGCGTTCGCCTGCACCCGGACCGACGGCGTGCGCAAGTTCATCTACGACGAGGCGGCCTGATCATGGACAGCCTGCCGAACAGGCCGCCGACGAGCGGCCCGGGGTCGAGCGTCACCGCGTGGCGCAGCTACGCCACAGCGGTCACCGGTTCCCCGGTCGAGTCGTGGGACGCCATGTCGCGCGAGGACATCATCGCGCGCCTGGAGTCCGAGGGCGTCGAGTCGCCGGACGCCTTGGCCGAGACGGCCGGGCAGCTCGCCGAGGAGCTGCCCGTCGAGGAGCTGCTCGCCGACGAGCTTCCCGCGCCCGCCGTGCTGGCGGCCACCCCGCGGCGCAGGCGGCCCGTGTGGATGGTGCCGACCGTGGACGGTCCGGTGCCCGAGCCCGAGCACACCCGGGGGAGGTGAGCACCGGTGGCGGAATGGGTCACGCTGGCCGAGCTGAAGAACGAGCTGAAGCTCGACGGCGCGGACGCGGGCGAGCGGCCGGGCGATGATGAGCGGCTGACTCGCGCTCTGGCCGCGGCGCGCACCTTCGTGGAGCGCATCCACCGCGGCCGGTACAACTTCGCCGACGTCGAGGTGTCGCTGCTGCCCGCGCCGACCGCGGACATCAAGCTCGGCACGATGATGCTCGCCCGCCGGTTGAATCACCGGCGCAACAGCCCGGACGGGCTCGTGTCGATGGGTGAGCTGGGCAGCGCCCGGGTTGCATCGTTCGATCCGGACATCGACCGGCTGCTCAGGCTCGGGCGGCACGCGCGGCCGGTGGTGGGCTGATGGGCTCCATCCAGAAGGCCGCGGAGGAGCTGGCCGCCGCGCTGCGCCAGGTGCCCGGCGTCCGGGTCTACACCGAGGCGGGCGCGGTGCCCGACCCGCCCGCGGTGCTGATCGGCCCGCCGCGCCTGCGGTGGGAAACGCAGGCGCCCGACCTCGCGCCGACGTCGGCGACGTTCCCGGTGTGGCTCGTCGTGACCCTCGACGACCGCGCGCTGTACCGGCTGTGGGACCTCGTGCCCGCGGTCGCCCTGGCCCTCGACGAGCACGCCGCGGCGACCGTCGTCGAGGCGACACCGGACGTGTACCACGGGGACCTCCCCGCGTACCTGCTGACCGTGGAGGTTGGGCTATGACCGTGCACCAGCGCCGCATCAAGATGATCCAGTTCACCCTGGAGAGCGTCGCCTACGAGTGCCAGGTGCAGAGCTGGAAGCTCGACCCCGGCATCGAGGACGGCGAGCGCCAGTACACCCAGTGCCCGGACGGGACGTTCATCGAGGAGACCGACGACGACCCGAGCCTTGAGCTCAAGTTCTTCTCGGACTTCCGGTCGGCGGGCATCGACTCCTACCTCTGGGCCAACCGCGGGCGCGTCGTGGATTTCCAGCTCGACCACCACCCGGAGATCACCGGCGAGCACGTCCGCTGGAGCGGCACGCTCATCGTCAAGCCCGGCCCGGCCGGGGGCGAGGCACGCGCCACCGAGACCACCGAGGTGACGATGCAGATCGTCACCCTCAACGAGATGGAGAGGATCGGCTGATGGCGCGCACGTCGCAGGTCACCCAACCCATGCCGCTGACCGGGTTCGGGCCCACGCTCACCGCGCCCGGGGTCGACGGGGACGTGGTCGACGTCGGCCGTTGCTTCCTCTACGTGGCCAACGGGAGCGGTTCCCCGATCACGGTCACCGTGCAGACCCCCGGCGGTGTCGAGGACCTGGCCCTCGCCGAGCGCGCGGTGTCCGTGCCCGCGTCCGGGTTCCGGATGATCCCCCTGACCATGTCCGCCTACCGGCAGCCCGTCGGCAGCCCCGACGCCGGTCGGGCCTATGTGGACTACTCCGCAGTCACCAACATCACCCGAGGAGTGATCTCCCTGTGATCGACCTGCACGTGGTGCCCGACGAGGGCGAGCCCTACAACCTGCACATCACCTCGCGCGACATCATGGCCTGGGAGCGGGTGACCAAGGGCATGACGTTCGCCAAGTTGCAGGAGAACATGAGCTTCACGCACCTCTACAACCTCGCGCACCGGGCGGCCTCGCGCAGCGGGAAGTTCAGCGGCACCCGAGACGAGTTCGAGGCTTCGGCCGACCTGGACATCATGGAGGAGGACGACGAGGAGTCCGACTCGGCGGACCCTACCCACGCGGGAGCCTGACCCGGGACGCGATCGCCCTGGCCCTGTCCGCACAGCAGCCGCTGGCGGAGGTGCTGGAGTGGGACGACCGGACGCGGGCGACCGCGTGGGAACTGCTCCGCGAGACGGAGGAAGCCGCCAAGCGCGGTAGCAAGCACAGCACCACCCCGGGGCCGGGAGGCCCGCAGTACAGCGGATAGCCCACTGTGCAGGGGAGGTGTCAGGCGATGGGGAAGACCACCCTCACGCTCAAGGTCGAGATCGAGGGCTTGCGCGAGACCCTCGCCCGGTTCCGCGGCTTGCCCAAGGACGCCGCGAACGAGCTGCGCGCCGCGTCGCTCAAGCTCGCCGACCTCGTCGCGGCGAAGGCCCGCCTTGCCGCGACGAGCGACTCCCCGCAGGCCGCCCTGTTGGCGCCGACGGTCAAGCCGGTGCGCGACCGGGTGCCCGCGGTGCAGGTCGGCGGGGCCCGCAGGGTCGGCCGGAACAAGGCGCCCGCCTGGCAATTGCTGTTCATCTCCGAGTTCGGCGCGAACGCCCGATCGGGCTGGTACGCGGGCGCCCGGTACGCGCGCTCGACGAGCCAGCAACACCGGCCGCACAACGGCACCGTCGGCTACTGGTTCTTCCCGCTCGTCGAGAGCGAGTCCGCGATGATCGGCCGCGAGTGGACCGCCGCCGCTGACCGCGTCCTCGCCGCGTTCGGGAGGGGCTGACGACATGGCGGACGGTCAGCGGATGGTCCGCATCCGCTTCACCGGCGAGGCCCGCGGGCTCGTCGTCACCACGCGGGAAGCGGGCAACGCGGTCGAGCGGATGCAGGACCGCATCCAGGCCGGGTTCGGCCGCGCGCTCAAGGGCTCCGCGGCGCTGGCGGCCAAGGTGTCCGCGGTGGGGTCGGCGGTCAGCGGGCTCGCCGGTGCCGGGTCCGGGCTGGCCGCGGCGTCCGGCGCGCTGCTCGCCGCCCCGGCCGCGCTCGCCGGTTACGCCACGATCCTCGGGGCGGTCAAGCTCGGGGCCGAGGGCGCGGCGCGCGCCGGTGAGCGGTTCACCGCGTCCATCGCCCCGGTCAAGGACGCCGTATCCGCCTCGTTCGAGAAGGCGCTGAACCCGGCGGTCGACAAGGCATCGTTCATCTTGACCAAGCTCAAGGGCCCGATGCAGGGCATCGTGACGCAGATCGGCGGCATGGCCACCGACGCGGCGAAGACCGCTGCTCTCCCGCGCAACATGTCGGTCCTGAACACCGTCACCAGCGGCACGGGCCGGATGCTGGGCAACCTCCGCGCCGCGGTCGCCCCGCTGACTCAGGCGTTCTTCGACCTCGTGTCGGTGGCCGCGCCGGGCATCTCCGGTATCGGCACCGGGGCGGGCGCCGCGGCGCAGCGCTTCGCCGACTGGATCAGGGCGATGAAGGACAGCGGCGAGCTGGCCGCCCGGTTCCAGGCCGGTAAGGATGCGCTGGCCGGAATCGGTGACATGCTGGCCGACGTCGCGGGCATTGCGACCGGGGTGTTCCGTGGGTTGACCTCCGGTGGCGCGAGCGTCGGCGGTGTCCTCGGCCCCGTGCTCGACCAGCTCAACGCCTTCATCAACAGCGCGCAGGGTCAGCAGATGCTCGGCGACATCGGCCGGGCGATGGGCGAGATCGGCGCGGCCGTGTCCGACGTGCTCGGGCCCGCCCTGAACGCCGTGAGCCCCCTGATCGGTCCACTTGCGACACTCTTTGCCAAGGTCACCACGTCCGTGTCCGAACTGCTCGTGCCCTTGATCGAGTTCCTCGCACCCGGGCTGGAGAAGATCGCCGGATGGGTGGAGCGGAACACCGACTGGCTCGCACCCCTGGCGGTCGTGCTGGGCATCGTGACCGGCGCCGTGTGGCTGCTGAACGTCGCACTCGCCGCGAACCCCATCGGGCTGGTCGTCGCCGCGATCGGCCTGCTCGTGCTGGCGTTCGCGTCCCTGTGGGCCAAGAGCGAGGGCTTCCGCGATTTCTTCCGGTTCCTGTGGATGGGCATCAAGCTCGTCGTCGGCGAGGTGGTCGACAGCGTGCGGGACAAGTGGAACGGGCTCATCTCCACGCTGTCCGGGGCGGTGTCGCGCGTGGCCGAGATCGGCCGCAACATCGGCGAGGGCATCAAGAGCGGGTTCCGCACCGCGGTGAACTTCTGCGTCGACATGCTCAACAAGCTCATTTGGTTAGCCAACAAGGGAATCAGCGGCCTCAACGTGATGCCGGGCGTGAGCATCCCGTACATCCCGTACATCCCGGGGCTTGCCCGTGGTGGCACGGTGACGGCCGGGGGTCTGGTCACGGTCGGCGAGCGCGGACGCGAACTGGTGTCCCTGCCCGCGGGCGCGCAGGTGACCCCGCACCGCGACACCGAGGCGCTACTAGGCGGGGGTGGCGGCGAGACGCACGTCTACCTCGGACTCGGGCAGTTCGTCGAGCTGGTCGACGCACGGATCGAGAGGGCGCGGCGGTCCGGTTCCCGCCGTGCCGCGATGGCCCCGGGGGGTGCATGGTGAGCGTCACCGCTACCTACATCGACGACCTGTCCCGAGTGCGTGTCTCCTGCGCTGGCGCCCCGGCCGCGGCGGACTTCGCCAAGATCGAGCGGTCGGCCGACGGCATCACCTGGGCCACCGTGCGCGGCGGGGACGCGGTCGCCCTGGGGCCCGGCGGGACGTGCGTCATCGACGACTACGAGTTCGACCCGGGAGTCACCAACATTTACCGGGCCTCCTACGTCGACAGCGCGATGTCGTCGCTGTCGGCCATCGGTGCCGTGGAGACAGGCAACAACGCGACGGTGACACCGGGCATCCCGTCCGGCGCGCTGGCGGGTGACCACCTGGTGCTCGTCGCCGCGCACCGCAACACGTCGGCCTCGGTGAGCACGCCGACCGGGTGGACTCTGCGGACCGACGGCGGGAACTTCCGGATCTTCACCCGCCGCTACACCACCGGGCTCGCCGCGCCGACGGTCGCCTTCACCGGCGGTGCGGCGGGCGAGGACACCATGGCCCGCATCGTGGCGTTGCGCAACGCGGTGGACGACTCGTGGTCCTACCAGGTCAACCCGTCGGCGCAGGACATCCCGGTGAACGCGCACTTCCTCCCCCGTGCGGCGATGGTCCTGCGGATCGGGTGGAAGGCGGCAGCGTCGACCAGTTCGAACCTGCCGGACTTCACCGTGGTGGCGCACAGTTCCACCACCGGGACGAGCCCACAGACCCTCACGATGTGGCGGCAAACGTACTTCGGTGGCGGCACCATCCCCGCGCAGACCATCACCGTGACCGGTGGTGCCGCGGCGGTGAGCAAGTCGGTGACCATCCGGTTCGCGGTCGCGCCCTACGTGACGCAGGAGACCGCCACGGTGGTGCCCGCGATGGACCGGCCGTGGTTGAAGAACCCGTTGCGCCCCTACCTGAACCGGCCGCTGACCGTGATCGACTGGTCGGATGTCGAGCGCCCGGCCCGCAGTGGGGTGTTCGACATCATCGGCTCCCCGACCCCGGTCGCCGTCACCGACCTGCGCGGCTCGCGCCGCTACACCCTGACCGTGACCGTGCCGGATCTCGGGCAGGCCGCCGACCTCGACGGGTGCCTCGCCGCGGGCGAGCCGATCCTCTTGCACGTCCCCGCGGGCTGTCGGTTCCCCGGGATGTACGCGGTCGTCGGCGACACCAAGATGGGCCGTCCCCCGGCCCGCCGATCGGTGCGCCGCTACCTCGACCTGCCGCTGACCGAGGTCGCCCCGCCCGCGAGCACGATGGTTCCCACCACCGTGACGTGGCAGGGGATCATCAACACCTTCGCCACCTGGGCCGACCTCATCGCCGCCGAGCCGACGTGGGGCGATGTCGCCGACCGCATCGGCACCCCGGCCGACGTGGTGGTGCCCTGATGCGCCCGGTCAGCGCCCGGTTCCTCGACACCCTCACCGGGTCACACACGATGGTCGCCCGCGCCCGCCTGGTCGCCAAGGGCCAGACCGGCACCAACCCGACCGGGGTCGAAATCCCGGTCGTCGACGGGGACGTCGAGTACGACGCGACCGCCGAGGTGCGCGCGTCGCTGGAGCTGATCACGTCGGCGCCCTGGCCCTCGACGAGCACCGACCTGCTGACCCCGTACGGCGCGCATGAACTGTTCGTCGAGCGCGGCCTCATCTACGGCGACCGCGTCCGCGAGTGGGTCAGCCTCGGGTACTTCCGCATTGAGACCGTCGACCAAGACGAGGCGCCGAACGGGCTCATCCGGATCAGCGGCCGGGACCGCATGGCCGGGATCATCGAGTCGCGGGTGCTGGGCCCGCGCCAGTTCGCGGCCTCGACCACGGTCGCCGCCGCGGTGACCACGCTCGTCGGTGAGGTCTACCCCACCGTGCCCGTGAACTTCGACTTCGCCGCGGGCAGCTCGTCGTTCGGCAGCTCCCACATCATCGAGCGCGAGCGGTACGCCTTCCTCCTCGACCTCGCGCAGTCACGGGGCAAGGTGATGTTCTTCGACTACGACGGCGTGTTCCGGATGGAGAGCGCCCCCGATCCAACGGTGCCGGTGTGGACGGTCAAGCACGGGCGCGGCGGTGTGCTCGTGCGGATGTCGCGATCCCTGACCCGCATGGGCGTGCGCAACGCGGTCGTGGCCGTCGGCGAGCAGGCCGGGGACGCGGTTCCCTCGATCGGTTCGGCCTACGACCTCGACCCCACCTCGCCCACCTACTGGTTCGGCCCCTTCGGGCAGGAGCCCGAGTTCTACAGCAGCTCGTTCCTCACCACCGACGCGCAATGCGTGGCCGCGGCTCAGGCCATGCTCGACCGCGGTCGCGGCGCCCCCTACGCCGTGTCGTTCACGGCCATACCGAACCCGGCGCTGGAGCCGCTCGACGCCGTGGCCGTGTCCTACTCCGACCGGGAACAGCCCGAGGTGCACGTGCTCGACAAGTTCCGCATCCCGCTGTCGGCGAACGCGCCGATGCCCGCCACCACCCGAGTGCAGACGAGGTCAAGCTGATGGCTGACGAGGTGTACCTGCCGCCCTCCTGGGGCGCACCCGGCGAGAGTGGGGCGCCGCGTACCGAGCCGATCGGATTCCACCAGGGCGTGGTGGTTGCCTGGGACGCGATCGCCGGAACGAACACCATCCGCATCCACGGCGCCGACTTCGTCAACCTGCTGTCGCTGCTGGGCAGTGAGGGCGGTCTGATTCGGCAGGGTGACGTGGTGGCCCTCACCCGGTACCAGACCACGTATGCCGTGTGGGGCCGGATCGACGTGCCCGGTGTCGAGCAGCGCGCCCTCGGGATCGTGTCGGCGCGCGACCCCGCCGGGGTCTACAGCACGTCGGACACCTACGAGGATCTCGGGGGCCCGTGGGTCGACGTCTACATTGGATCTTCGCGGCGGTGCAAGGTCGACATCACCGCGCTCATCTCCGCGTTCGACTGCATCGGGTTCGTCGGGGTCGAGGTGTCCGGCGCATCATCCATCGGCCCGACCGAAGGACGTTCACTCGCCGCCGGGTGGGGCGCGGCCGACGCGGGCACGGTCCACGTCGGCGCCACCCGGGTCGTGACCCTCACCGCCGCTGACGGGCTGAACGAGGGATACAACCGGTTCAGCCTGCGCTACAAGACATCCCTTGGTGTGTCCGGAAGTGCCGAGTATGTCGAGCGCGAACTCGTCGTCCAACCGTTCTAGAGAGGAGGCTTCCCATGCTGACCACCGCGAACTACGGGTTCCCCTACCCCGGTACCGAGGACCCGCCGCACGGCCCCAACCAGGTGGGTGCGCTGGCGGTCGCCGTGGACACCATGCTCCACACCGTGGAGGCGGGGGCGGACTCCCGGCTCGACACGGTCGAGGCCGGGTACGCCCGGGGCATCCAGGGTGGCCGCGCCATCACGGGCTCGAACAACCTGGGCGCCGCGATCGGCACCTCGGAAACGCTGATCACCAACCTCACCACCGGGGCCGCGGTGGCCATGGCCGCGAACCGGCGCTACGAGATCCGGGCACGGGTGAAGCTCGTCGCCAGCACGACGACTACCGCCATCTTCCGCATCCGGAAAACCAACCTCGCGGGTGAGCAGCGGCGGGAGTACGTGCACACCTGCAACGTCGGCACCGGCTACACCCTGGAGTTCTCCGCGACCTATGAGACCGCCGGTGCAGAGTCGGCGCTGTGGGTGGTGTCCGTGTTCACCACCGGCGGCACCGTGCAGATCCAGGGCGGCGGCACCGGGCTGGCGAACCCGGTCGGGGTCGAGGTCTACGACGTCGGCGCCGCGGGCAAGGTGGGCACCCTTGCGAGCTGAAAAGACCAACCCGTCAAGTCCAATGTGGAAGGTGAGGCGTGATGGACGGGCACCAGGACCGGGCCGACAGGGGGCCGGGTGGATGACATCGCCGCGCTGCTCGTCGCCATCGGGGGACTGCTCACCGCTGGCGCGTCCGCGTTCGTGCTGGTGTGGACCACGGTCCGCACGTCCCGCCGCGAGCGCGAGCAGGCCGCTCCGACCGTGGTCCGGGATTTGGTCGACGCTGCCGCAGACGGGCAGCTCGATCCGGAGGAGCTGGAAGCCATCGCGCGCAAGCTGCGCGATCAGCAAGGGGGGCCGCCGCCGTGACCGCTGACGAGACCGCCGACCGGCTGCACGCCGAGACCCCCGGGAAGCTGCGCTACGGGCGCGGCCACCGGCTCGTGTGGATCGCGCTCGCCGCCCTCGTCGTGGGCCTGGCCGTGGCGGGGTGGGCGGTGCTCGACCTGTCGTCGAGCACCAGGGCGCGCGACGGCGACCAGGACCGCACCATCACCGAGCTGGTCGAGCGCGCCGACGGCGCCACCACCGACGCGCGGCGGCTCGCCGAGCAGGTGCGCGAACTCGGCGGGGTGCCGGTGGTCCAGCCCGGCAACCCCGGCGACCCCGGTCCCCAGGGACAGCAGGGCAACCCCGGCCCGGCCGGGCCCGCCGGGCCCGCTGGTCCGCAGGGCGGGCCCGGCGCCAAGGGCGACCCCGGCGAGCCGGGCGACCCCGGCCCCCAGGGCGAGCGGGGCCAGCAGGGTGAGCCGGGTAGCCCAGGTGAGCCGGGTCCGCCCGGCGCCGCGGGCGAACCCGGGCAGTCCCCGCCCTGCCTGGCCGAGCCCGCGCAGTGCCGCGGCACCGACGGGGCGCCGGGGCCCGCCTGCCCGGACGGCTACGAGCAGCGCCCGGCCGTGGTCACCAACCCGGACGGCACCACGCAACCGGGCGTCGCCTGCGTGGCCACCGCCTCGACGCCCACCCCACCCGCGAGCGGCGAACCTCTGCCGCTCCCCACCCTCAACAGCAGGAGGTGACCACGATGGCGCTCCCCTTGGCAGATGCCGCCGACGTGCTGCGCGCGGCGGGCCTGGCCGTCGTCGAGTACCCGGGATGGGCGACCCGCGCCCGGTCCGGCAGCTTCGCCCCGCGGGGCCTGATGATCCACCACGATGCGTCCACCGTCGGCCCTTCGCCGGGCGTGCCCGCGTTCATGGCCAACCCCGCCAACAACGGCGCGCAGCTCTGGGTAGACACCGCGGGGACGTGGCACCTGATCGCGGCCGGGCGGATGCCGCACGCCGGACTCGGCACCGGGTGGGGCGTGGCCCGCGCCGACCGCGGGAACGAGGACACGGCCGGGGTCGAGACCGACCACACCATCGGCGAGCCCTGGCCCGCGGCGCAGCTCGACGCGCTCGTGCGCGGGACGGCCGCCCTGTGCAAGCACTACGGCTGGAACCCGGCCGTCGCGGTGTGCGGGCACAAGGAGTACGCCCCGGGCCGCAAGCCCGACCCCGACGGCATCGACATGAACGGCTTCCGACGAGCGGTCGCCGACGAGCAGGACGGAGCAGAGGACATGGACAAGGCGCAGGACGCGGCGCTCCGCGAGACCCGCAACCGGGTCATGGGCATCACCCGGCAGCGGTGGGGCCTGTGGGAGTCCCCGAACCGCGGCGGCAAGCTGATCGCCACCAGCGAGACCGACAAGGGCATCGGCACCCGCGACCCGTCCGGCGCGGGCTGGTGGATGCCGGTCCCCCTGCTCGACAGCGCGGACGGGCAGTACCTCGTCGAGCGCCTGGCCGCCGTCGAGGCCGCGGTCAAGTCGGCCGTGGGCATCGACTACGCCAAGCTCGCCGCCGAGCTGGTCGCCGCCGGGATGCAGGTCAAGGCCGTCGTCGACACGGCCGCCATCGCGCGGGCCGTGGCCGACGAGAACCACAACCGAATGGAGAAGTGACCGACCGATGTGGACCAAGACGTTCTGGAAGGACGCCGCCGAGCGGGCCGTGCGCACCGTGGCGCAGGCGTGGGCCGCGGCGCTCGTCGCCGACAGCACGGGCGTGCTCGACACCGATTGGGCCGCGGGCCTGTCGGTGGCGGGCATGGCCGGGCTGCTGTCGGTGCTGCTGTCCATCGCCGGTGAGGCCGTCGTGCCGACCGGCACGGCGTCGCTCACCGGCGCCGTGACCCCGACCCGCAAGTAGAGAGGAAGAGCCGATGCCCCTGCCCGACGGCGTTCCGAGCGGAACCGTCTACTCCGGTCCCGTGGCCAACGCCGCCGGGCGGATGGGCACCGGAACCGTGACCCTCATCCCGGTGCGCAAGGTCACCGGGCACGGCGCGATCATCCCGGCGTCTCCGGTCACCCTGACCGTGGTCGCCGGGGTGATCCCCCCGCAGCTCGTCGCCGCCACCGACGACCCGGCGATGGGCCCGCCGTGGGTGTACGAGGTTCACGAGTCGCTCAACGGGACCTACGCCGACCCGTACCACATCGAGGTCCCCACCGGGGCCACCGTGAACCTGTCCACTGTGGCCCCGGTCCAGGTCACCCCCGACTGGTCCAGGGTAGTCGGTTCGGTCAACGGTGTGCGGCCGGACATCAACGGCAACGTCGAGGTCGACACCGCGCTGGTCCAGGTGATCCGGCGGTCGACGCTCACGTTCGGCAGCCCCAACAGACCGCCGCTCGCCGCTTTGGCCAGCGGCGCCTACCAGGTCACCGCCCGCATGATGCAGGACAGCGCGATCACGCCGACTCGGTACCGCCTGCTCTACGCCAACGTCGACAGCCAGTCCGGCGTCTACGCGGGCACCCCGCTCACCCTGGCCACGGCGTACGTCGGCACCCCTGCGTTCGATGACCCCAACTACCGCGGGAAGTGGTTGGGCAACTTCGCGGCACCGCCGGTACAGGTGTACGCCGGTGGCGGTGCGGTGCCGACCGCCGGGCCGACAGCCGACCTCGTCACCCCGTGGATCACCAACGCGGGCGAGATCACCGCGGGCAAGCCGTTCGTGGTGAGCCTCGGGCTCATCCCCGGTTCGGGCGGGGCGGGGGTAGTCGTGTCCGACTGCTTCGGCGCGGTCGTGGCCACGCCCACGGCCGCTAACCAGGCCGGGGTGGTGGCGCCTGCGGACGGGTACGCCTTCGCCGGTGGGCTCGGTGACTTGCGCGTGCAGATGGAGGGCCCGGCGGACCCGGGCGCCGACCTCATCGTGGTGGGGGTCGGCGCATCCGGAGACTCCGGGTACACCGCGGGCAACCCGGCCGCGGGCATCCGCGCGCTCGCCGACCCGCCCGACGCCTGGCTGTCCGCGGCGACGCGGCGAGCGGGTCGTCAGGTGATCAACCTCGCGGCGAACGGCTCAAGCCTGACCGACTGGACCAACCCGGACGGCCGGATCTACACCCGCGTGGACTTGACGACCACCGTGCCCGACCTAGCGATCATCGGCACGATGGTCGCCAACGACTGCCAGATCGGGCGCGACGTTGGCGACATCCTCGACGACTACGCCGCGGTGGTCGACGTCCTGCGCGGGATGGGCATCCCCCGGGTCGTCGGGTGCACCATCCCCCCGGCCGCGCTCGCGGGCTCCGAAGAGGACGTGCGGCGCGAGTTCAACGGGGTGTTGGGCTCGGGCACCCTGTTCGCGCTCGACGGCGTGATCGACCTCGACGCCGCAGTCCGCGACCCCGCGAACGTCGCCGTGATGCAGGCCGACCTGCTCTCCGTCGACGGCCTGCACCCGCTCATCCGCGGGCACATGGTCCTCGCCAGCGCCGCGCGCATCACCTGACCGTGCACGGCCAGCGGCCCGGCTCGCAGGGTCTGGGCGAGCCGGGCCGCGGTTCCCCTCGTGGATGCGGGGATCTTGGAGTGTGCCGGGTGGACGGCCGAGGCACACGCGAGTTTCGGACATTGGTGGCGACTGGTCAACCGCTAACCGGTGGGAAGCGTCGGATGCTCAGCGCGCGGGCAAGGTCCGTCGCCTGCGCGAGCGCCTCGACCAGGTGGTTGAGCTGGCTCGCGGTCACCGGCGCCCCGGCGTCGATCGCGTCGCCGACGAACGTCGCCCGGGTGGCGACCACCCGCAGCGCGGTCGACGCGCGGGCGTCCTCCTCGGTGTGGCTCACCGGCCCGCCCCCTGCCCGGGAGTCCACAGCGTCGGCGCCCGCCCGATCACCAGCGCGGGCGCCCCGTGCGTGCCCGGGGCGGGTAGCTCAAGCAGGCCGTCGACGAGTTCGGCGAGGGTGCCCGCCCGGTGCCAGAGCACGCCGCCGTCCGGGTCGGTACGCGTGCCGAAGCAGTCCGTTTCGCTGCGGATGCGCACGGCGTCGGCAACGTAGTCCGACCAGATCCGCACCCCGTCGAGCTGGTCCACGCCGTGGTCATCGACCCGTGGTACCCACGTCCATTTCGGGGTGCCCGGTCGAGGGGCGGCAAGCCGGACCACGTGCGGGTCCGCGAGCAGCACGCTCATGTGAGCACCCCCCGAACCCTGGACAGCTCGTGCACTTGGGCGAGGTGGTTCGCCATCGAGTCGCCCGCGGCTTGCGGGGTGGGGCCGAAGCACATCGACTCGCACCGTGCCTGCGGGCACCGGACCCGGTACAGCGGCGGGTCTGGCACACGCGGTGCGGGCATGGTGTCCCACAGTCGCAGCAGCGTGCGGGAGCCGCTCACCGGTCCATCACCGGTCCCACGAAGACGTTAGCGATGGCCAGCACCGCGGCGATACCGAGCATGATCAGTACGAACATCCTGGTCACCTCCTTGTTCGGGAAGTGACGCTAGGAACTCGACGACTAATCGAGGTAGGGCGCACCGCCCCACTACACGATCGGCGGTAGGGCAGGGTGCCCTACCCCGCGTGCACCCCGATGCGGTCGCCGAACGCACGAAGTGGACCGGTTAGGCGCCGCTCCGTGGCTACCAGCTCCGCGGCGATTTGCCTCGGGAACCGCTGGAACCGAATCCACTCCGGACCTAGCCGTTCGGCGGCGAGGAGGGCCTGTAGCGCCCGGTCTCCGCGTCCCAGCCGGAGGTGGGACATCGCGACGTCGGCGAGGTGTCTCGCTCTGTTCACCGGTGGCAGGGGCGCGGCCGGGTCGAGGGTGCGTGCGGCGGCCAGGGCGCCCGCGTAGTCCTCCTGCACCACCGCGATGTCCGTGGTCATCATGGCGACCTTGGTTGGGCCGAACGTGGTCTGGTGGTCCGACCTGTCGTAGCCGAGACGCCGGGCGGTCGCCGACGCCTCCTCGAGCATCGTCCGTGCGGTGTCCCCGCGGCCGGACCGGGCGGCGGCCGTGGCCGCGGTGAGCGTGAGCGTGCCGTAGGCGGCGAGCGCCGAGTCCGACGCCGCACCGTCGAGGACGATGTCCTGCGCCGTGGTCACCGCGACGTGCTCGGAGTCCTCGTAGCGCCCGACCTTGAGCAGTTGCCACGATCCCGAAATCCGGATTGCGGCGGCGAGCAGGTCGTCCCCGGCCTGCTCCGCGGCGGCCAGCCCGGACCGGACGCCGATCCAAGCGGCGTCCGGGTGCCCGAGGTGGGCGAGGGTGTCCCCGGCGAGCTGGTAGCCCATCGCCAGCGCGCGGGCTGCCCGTGCATGGTCGCTCGCGTCGACCGCCCCGAGGGTGGTCCGCAGTTGGGCAAGGGCGCCCGGCAGTAGTTCGGCGAGCACGGCATACCGGCCGCTCCAGTAGGCACCCCACAGGCTGGTGACGGTGCGTTCGGCCTCCTGCGCGGTGAGCGGGTCGCCGTGGTCGCCGCCACCGTTGAGCACGTCCGAGGTCGGGGTCAGTGCCTCCCGCATGGCGACGACGCCCGCGTTGGGGACCGCTGACGGCATGGTGGCGCGCTTGCCGAGAAGGTCGCCGACACCGACGTCGAGGACGCGCGCAAGGCGTTGCAGCGTGGCGACCGACGCGGTATGCCTTCTGCCCTGCTCAAGTTTCCGGATCACGTCGATGCTCACCCCGGAGCGCTCCGACAGGGTCCGTTGGGAGATCAGGCGTCCGCGCAGTCGCTTGATGCGCGTTCCGAGGTCGTCGTCGCGGTCATCCACAGGGTCCGCCCTTCACCGAGGGGTCTTCACCGTGGCGCCCCCGGCCCGTCGGCCGGGGGCGTGAGCACCTCGGTGAAGGTGGTCATTCGGAAGGCTACCCCTCCCTCACGCTCCCATGGCCACCCGAGATATTCCCGCATGGGACGGGTAGCAGCACTCCGTCCCATATCCGTCCCACGCACACTCAGCTTGAAACACTGTTATTGGACGTGCTTATCAAGTGCCCCAAGCTATTTCGGTTGCTAGAAGCTTGGCGAGTTCCACACGTACTGCA
>NZ_QHCP01000024.1:0-13103 GCF_003182415.1 Actinokineospora spheciospongiae
GGGCATCGCCACCCGCTACGACAAGACCGCCCTGTCCTACCAGGCCATGATCGACCTGGCCACCCTCACACTCTGGCTTTGAGGACAGGCCCTAGTGGGCCGCCTGGTTCCAGGTGCGGCCGAAGCCCACCGACACGTCCAGCGGCACGCGCAGGGCGAAGGCGCCCGCCATCTGCTCGCGCACCAGGGCCTCCACCGCGTCCCGCTCGCCCCCGGCGACGTCGAGGACCAGTTCGTCGTGGACCTGGAGCAGGACCTTGCTCGTCAGCCCGTCCTCCTTCAACCGGCGCTGCACGTTGAGCATGGCGACCTTGATGATGTCGGCCGCGCTGCCCTGGATGGGGGCGTTGAGGGCCATCCGCTCGGCCATCTCGCGGCGCTGGCGGTTGTCGCTGGTGAGGTCGGGCAGCAGGCGGCGGCGGCCGAACAGGGTGGCGGTGTAGCCCTCCTTGCGGGCGCGCTCGACGACCTGGTTCAGGTAGTCGCGGACGCCGCCGAAGCCCTGGAAGTAGTCCTCCATCAGGCCGCGCGCCTCCTCGGTGGAGATGCGCAGTTGCTGGGACAGGCCGTAGGCGGACAGGCCGTAGGCCAGGCCGTAGTTCATCGCCTTGATCTTGGCGCGCTGCTCGCCGGTCACCGCCTTCGGGTCCACCTGGAACACGCGGGCGGCGGTGGCGGCGTGGAAGTCGAAACCGGAGTTGAAGGCCTCGATCAGGGCCGCGTCCTCCGACAGGTGCGCCATGATCCGCATCTCGATCTGGCTGTAGTCGGCGGTGAGCAGCGTGTCGAAGCCGGGGCCGACGACGAACGCGTCGCGGATGGTGCGGCCCGCCTCGGTGCGGATGGGGATGTTCTGCAGGTTCGGCTCGGTCGAGGACAGGCGACCGGTGGCGGCGATGGTCTGGTTGAACGTGGTGTGGATGCGGCCGTCGTCCGAGATGGACTTGATCAGGCCCTCCACCGTGACCCGCAGGCGGGTGGCGTCGCGGTGTTCGAGCATGTGCGCCAGGAACGGGTGCTGGGTCTGCTCGTGCAGCGTCGTCAGCGCCTCGGCGTCGGTGGTGTAGCCGGTCTTGGTGCGCTTGGTCTTGGGCATCTGCAGCTCGTCGAACAGCACGACCTGCAACTGCTTCGGCGAACCGAGGTTGATCTCCTTGCCGATCACGTCGAACGCGGCGCGCTCGGCGTCGCGGACGCGCGCGGCGAACTCCGACTCCAGCTCCGAGAGCCGCTCGGCGTCGACGGCGATGCCGACCTCCTCCAGCTCGGCGAGCACCCGCAGCAGCGGCAGCTCCATGTCGGTGAGCAGCGCCTCCTGGCCGGTGTCGCGCAGCGCCACGTCGAGGGCGTCGGCGAGTTCGGCGATGGCGCGGGCGCGCAGGATCTCCCCCGCGGCCAGCTTGCGCTCGTCGTCGCCCTCCTCGTCGAGCAGGGAGAGCTGCTGCTCGCCGCCGGTGTCCTCGACCCGCAGCTCACGCTGCAGGTAGCGCAGCACCAGGTCGTCGAGGGTGAAGGTGCGCTGGCCGGGGCGGGCCAGGTAGGCGGCCAGGGCGGTGTCGGTGGCCAGGCCGTGCAGCTCCCAGCCGCGGTGGCGCACCGCGTGCAGCGAGCGCTTGACGTCGTGGCCGAGCTTGACCGTCTCCGGGTCGGCGAGCCAGGTGCGGAACGCGGTCTCGTCCTCCTCGGTGAGCGTGCTGACGTCGACGTACACGCCCTGCCCGGCCGCGGTGGCCAGCGCCACCGAGCGCAGCTCGACGGCCTGCCCGGACGGCCCGGTGGGGGTCTCGCGGAACGCCAGGCCGATCCGGGTGCCCGCCGGGGCGTGCTCGGCCAGCCAGCCGGGCAGCGCGCCGGGCTCCAGCGCCCCGCCGGTGACCTCGAAACCCTCCTCGGCCTCCGGGGCGGCGGTGGACAGGGTGGCGAACAGCCGGTCGCGCAGGACGCGGAACTCCAGCTCGTCGAAGAGCCGGTGCACCGCGTCGCGGTCCCAGTCGCGCACCGCCAGGTCGTCCGGGCCCAGCTCCAGCGGGACGTCGCGGACCAGCTCGGTGAGCTGCCGGTTGAGCTGCACGTTGGCCAGGTTGGCCCGCAGCGCGTCGCCGACCTTGCCCTTGACCTCGTCCACCCGGTCGATCAGCTCGCCGAGGGAGCCGAACTGCTGCATCCACTTGGTGATCGTCTTCTCGCCGACCCCGGGGATCTTGGGCAGGTTGTCGCTGGGGTCGCCGCGCAGGGCGGCGAAGTCGGGGTACTGCGCGGCGCTGACGCCGTACTTCTCCAGCACCGCGGCCGGGGTGTACCGGGCCAGCTCGGAGACGCCCTTGACCGGGTACAGCACGGTCACGTGGTCGTTGACCAGTTGCAGGGCATCGCGGTCGCCGGTGCAGATGTAGACGTCCATGCCCTCGGCGGTGGCCGAGGTGGTCAGCGTGGCGATCAGGTCGTCGGCCTCGAAGTTGTCCTTGGCCAGGGTGGGGATGTTCAGCGCGCCGAGGACCTCCTCGATCAGGCTGACCTGGCCCTTGAACTCGTCCGGGCTGGCGGACCGGTTCGCCTTGTACTCGGCGAACTGCTCGGTGCGGAAGGTCTTGCGCGAGACGTCGAAGCACACCGCCAGGTGGGTGGGCGCCTCGTCGCGCAGCAGGTTGATCAGCATCGAGGTGAAGCCGTAGACGGCGTTCGTGTGCTGCCCGGTGCCGGTCTGGAAGTTGTCCTTGGGCAGGGCGAAGAAGGCCCGGTAGGCCATCGAGTGCCCATCGATGAGCAGCAGGCGCCGGGTGGCGGTCGAGGCGGTGGCGGGAGCGCGGGTCTGAGTCTTGGCGGGCACGCGGCGAGTCTAGGGTGGAGCACCGACAGCCCGGCGAGTGCCGGGCTCGCGTCACCCGACAGGAGGGCACCGTGAGCGGCAGCGCCGACCCCACGAAGCTCCCCGGCGTCCTCCCCGAGGTCGCCGACCAGCTCCTCGCCGACAAGCTCGGCATCGACATCACCGACTGGACCCCCGACCGCCTGGTCGCGACCATGCCGGTCAAGGGCAACCTGCAGCCCTACGGCCTGCTGCACGGCGGGGCGAACGCGGTGCTGGCCGAGACGGTGGGCTCCATCGCCGCGGCGCTCAACGCCCCCGAGGGCAAGGTGGTGGTCGGCCTGGAGCTGTCCTGCACCCACCACCGCGCGGCCCGCGCGGGCGTGGTGACGGCGGTGTGCACCCCGCTGCACCTGGGCCGCAGCACCTCGACGTTCGAGATCGTGATCACCGAGGAGTCCGGGAAGCGCACCTGCACCGCCCGCCTCACCTGCGTGGCCGTCGACCGCGCCCCCGGCGCCAAGTAGCTTTCGGCGGCACCGCGGTCACGCGGGCGGGGTTCGCCGCTGGTGTCAGAGGGAGAAGGCCACGGACCGCAGGACCAGGGCGAGCACGAAGACGACGGTGAAGGCGAGGTCGATCCCGATGCTCCCCGCCCGCACCGGCGGGAGCACCCGCCGCACCGGGGCGATCACCGGCTCGGTCACCGCGTGCGCGGTCCGCCGCACCCGCCCGACCCAGTGCGGCCCCCGGCCCACCACTCCCGCCCAATCGAGGACCATCCGAGCCACGAGCACCAGGATGAACGCGCTCAGCACGTACCCGACCACCACACCGATCGCGCCCATGACCACTCCTCCCGGGGGAAACGTCCACCCAGCTCAACGCCCCCGGTGCCCGAAAAGTGTCATCCCGCCCGATCTCTCAGCCGCCCCTCAGCCGCGAGGTCTCGACGACGCTCACCAACGGTCCCGGCCCACCCGAGCGGAAGAGGGGGCCACGCCCGCAGGCGCAGCCCCCTCCCCCAAGCCGTGACCGGTCAGTCTTCGCCGAGGTAGGCCGCCCGGACCTGCGGGTCCGACAGCAGTACCTTGCCCGGCCCCTCCAGCGTCGTCGTCCCGAGGTCGATCACGTACCCCCGGTCCGACAGCGCCAGCGCGGCCAGCGCGTTCTGCTCCACCAGCAGGATCGTGGTGCCCTGCGACTGCAACTCGCGGATGGTGTCGAAGATGCGCTGGGTCATGATCGGCGACAGGCCCATGGAGGGCTCGTCGAGCATGAGCAGCCGCGGTCGCGACATCATCGCCCGGCCGATGGCGAGCATCTGCTGCTCACCGCCGGAGAACAACCCGGCCTTCTGGTTGCGCCGCTCCCCGAGCACCGGGAACAGCTCGTAGACGTTGCGCATGTCCTTGTCGACCGCGGCCTTGTCGTCGCGCGTGTACGCGCCGAGGAGCAGGTTCTCCTCGACCGTCATGCGGCCGAACGTGCGCCGACCCTCCGGGGAGTGCGCGATGCCCAGGTTGAGGATGTTGTGGGCGGCCAGCGCGCCGATCTCGACGCCGTCGAACCGGATGGACCCGACCCGCGGGCGCAGCAGCCCCGAGATGGTGCGCAGGGTGGTGGTCTTGCCCGCCCCGTTCGCGCCGATGAGGCTGACGATCTGGCCCGCCTCGACGACGAACGACACGTCCCGGACGGCCTCGATGGCGCCGTAGGCGACGCTGAGGTCGGTGACCTCCAACAGCGGACTCATGCCTCACCCCTCGTGTCGTGCTCGGTCGAGGCGGCGCGGACGTCGGCCTCGACCTCCTCCGGCGGCTTGCCCAGGTAGGCCTCCACCACCCTCGGGTCGGCCCGGACGACCTCCGGCGTGCCCTCGACCAGCAGTTCGCCCTGGACCAGCACCGACACCTTGTCGCACAGGCCGAAGATGAACTTGATGTCGTGCTCGATCACCACCACCGAGACGCCGGTGTCCCGGATGGCGAAGATCAACTGCCGGGTGGCCTCGGTCTCCTGCGGGTTCATGCCCGCGGTCGGCTCGTCGAGCAGCAGCACCTTCGGGTCGGTGGCCAGCGCGCGGGCGATCTCGAGCCTGCGCTGGTCGCCGTAGGGCAGGTTGCGGGCGACCTCGTGCTCGGCGCGGGTGAGCCCGACGAACTCCAGCAGTTCGCGCGAGCGCTCCCGCGCCGCCCGCTCGCCGCGGTGGAACGCGGGCAGCCGCAGCAGGGTGGAGATCGGGTCCTGCCGCATCCGGCTGTGCCGCCCGACCATGACGTTCTCCAGCACCGTCATGTTCGGGAACAGGCGGATGTTCTGGAACGTGCGGGCCACCCCGGCGATCGTCACCTTCGACGGGTCGGCCGCGAGCTGGCTGCCGTCGAGCAGCACCCGGCCCCGGCTGGGCAGGTAGAGCCCGGTGAGGCAGTTGAAGAAGGTCGTCTTGCCCGCGCCGTTGGGCCCGATCAGGCCGACGATCTCGCCCTTGCCCAGCGACAGCGAGACGTTGTTGAGCGCGGTCAGGCCGCCGAAGACCATGGTGACGCCCTGGGCCTGCAAGACCGGCGGGGCGGGGGCGGCGGCCATGTTGTCGGTGATGCTCACGCCTTGCCCCCCTTCGGTCCCGGCGCCTCGTGTTCGTGCTCGACCACGAGTTCTTCCTCTTCCTCGATCGATTTTCCGCCCGCTGTCTCACCCGCGAGCTCGGCTCTGCGCACCCGGTCGGGCATCAACCCCTGCGGTCGGAACCGCATGATCAGGATGAGCGCGAGGCCGAAGACCAGCAGCCGGTACTCGTCGAACTCGCGCAGCTTCTCCGGCAGCACGAACAGCAGCGAGGCGCCGAGCACCGCGCCGGGGATCGTGCCCATGCCACCGAGGATGACCGCCGCGAGCAGGGTCACCGACTCCAGGAACTTGAAGCTCTCGTAGGAGGAGGTGCTCAGCTTGTGGGCGAAGATCGCGCCCGCCAGACCGGCCAGGGTGGCGCCCGCGAGGAAGGCGAGGATCTTGGCCTTGCCGGTCTTGATGCCCATGGCCCGCGCGGCGTCCTCGTCCTCGCGGATGGCGATCCAGGCCCGGCCGATGCGGCTGTTCTTCAGGTTGGCGAACACGGCCATGATGGCGCCGACGACCAGCACGATCATGAAGTAGTACAGCACGCCGCCGGGCAGGTCGGCGCCGAGCACGGTGATCGGCTCGTTGAACGCGGTGCCCGCGACCTCCACGTTCGGGATGCCCGGGATGGCGTTCGAGCCGCCGGTCAGGCCGCCGATGTTGTTCTGCGCGGACTTGGTGAAGATCTCGCCGAAGGCCAGCGTCACGATCGCCAGGTAGTCCCCGCGCACCCGCAGCGTCGGTGAGCCGACGATGGCGCCGATGACGCCCGCGATGGCCGCCGCGAGCAGCGCCGCCAGCGGGAACGGCAGGTCGATGCCCACCTTGGCCGCGGCGGCGCCGGACAGGTTCGCCGCGACGAACGCGCCGATGCCCATGAACGCGACGTAGCCGAGGTCGAGCAGCCCGGCCAGGCCGACGACGATGTTGAGGCCGATCGCGGTGGCCGCGTAGACGCCGATGGTGGTCGCCACCGTCATCCAGTACTCGTTGCCCGCGCTGGTCAGCGGCAGCGCCAGCGCGCAGACCAGCAGGACGGCGATGGAGAACGCGCGGTGCTTCTCCGACAGCGCCGAGATCCAGCGGACCACGCCCAGGCCGTTGAGCGCGCCGAGCAGGCCGCCCGCCATGCCGAGGAAGGCCAGGAAGATCGGACCGGCGTAGGGGTTGGACGCGCCGCCGGTGCCGCCCGCGGTGAGCATCGAGGCCACCAGGTACAGCACGCCGACGAACGCGACGACCAGCGCCAGGTACGCCGCCCACCTGGGCAGGTCGGTCGACCACTCGGGGATGTCCTCGAGGTGGCCCGCCTTGGCGCCGAGCACGATCAGCAGACCGGCGACGACGCCGACGATGGAGCCGAACGCGGTGACGCCGTCGGCGGCGGTGATGGCCCCGAGGCCACCGCCTCGACCGGTGATGAACACGGCGCTGATCAGCGAGATGGCGAAGACGCCCCAGCCCAGGGCGCGCAGCACCCGCCCGCGGCCCGGGGTCTTGGCCACGAAGGTGACGACCAGGGCGGCCAGGCCCAGCAGCAGCACGTGCAGCCGGTAGCCCTCGACGGCGAACGGCGCGTCGAAGAACTGGAGCGTGGCCTTGGCGGGGTAGGCGCCGTCCCCGAGGAGGAACGTCACCCAGGGCAGCAGCGCCGCGACCACGGCCAGCACACCGCCCGCCGCGGTCAGCGGCTTGGCGTGGGCGGGCTTGAGGTACCTGTCCAGCGCGCCCGACCGGATGAACCGGAAGAGCCGGATGAGGATCGTCATGCTCGCACCCTTTCGGCCTCGCCGAACAGGCCCTGCGGTCGGAACACCAGGACCAGGATCAGCACAACGAAGATCCACACGTAGTCGTATTGGGTGCCGCCCCACATGTACTGGCCACCCAATGTCTTGATCAAACCGATGATGAACGCGCCGATGACCGCACCGCGCAGGCTGCCGATGCCGCCGAGGACGGCCGCGGTGAACGCGAAGATGCCGTTCTGGAAGCCGATCGCGTTGTCGACGTTGGTGATGTCGACGCCGTAGAGCACGCCCGCCACACCCGCGAGCGCCGCACCGAGGACGAACGTCAAGACGATCACCCGGTCGGGGTTGACACCCATCAGCCGGGCGGTGTCCGGGTCCTGCGCGGTCGCCCGCATCGCCCGGCCCATCTTCGACCGGTTGATGTAGCTCTGCAGCAGCACGGACAGGATGATCGACACGACGACGAGCAGCAGCTGCGAAGCGCGGATGCTCACGTCGCCCTCGGGCCCGTCGGGGCCGAGACCGATGATCGTGATCTGGCTGTCCACGAACGCCTTCGGGAAAGGCTGCGCCGAGTCGGCGTTGGGGAACCAGATCCGGATGGCCTCCTGCAGCACGATGGACACGCCCAGCGCCGTGATCAGCGGGGCCAGCCGGGGCGCGTTGCGCAGCGGCCGGTAGGCGAAGCGCTCCATGATCAGCGCGATCGCCACCGCCACGGCCATGCCGCCGAGCAGCATGAGCGGCAGGGACACGTACCAGTTCTCGCGGAAGCTCTCCGGGAGCACCCAGCGGTGGACGGCCAGACCGCCGAAGGCGCCGACCATGAAGACCTCGCCGTGGGCGAAGTTGATGAGTTGGATGATGCCGTACACCATCGTGTAGCCCAGGGCGATCAGCCCGATCGTGGCTCCCAAAGCGATGCCGTTTGCGAGTTGTTGCAACAGCGTCGTCACATCTACCTCCGTACGCGGTGGGGGTGGGCTGCGCGCCCACCCCCACCGTGTTTCGTCCGGTCCCGGGGAACCGGCTGTGCTGTCAGGTCAGCCGCTGTAGGTGCCGGTCTCCGCGGGGGACCACTTGCCACCGTTGACGCTGTAGACGGTCAGGACCTTGTTGTTGCTGTCGCCGAACTCGTCGAACGAGATGGTGCCGGTCGCGCCCTGGCCGCTGTACTTGCCCACCGAGGCGAGCAGGTCGGCACGCTTGGCCTCGGACCAGTCACCGCCGTTGAGGGTGGTGGCCAGGGAGTTGATGATGGCGTTGGCCGCGTCGTAGGAGAACGCGCCGTAGGCGGCGAACTTGTCCTGGTAGCCCGCCTTGTTGTAGGCGTCGACGAACGCCTTGGCGCTGTCGAGCGACTCGGTCGGCGCGCCGACGGAGGTGGCGTAGTCGCCGTCCTTGCCGCCGAGGCTGATGAACTTGTCGTCGTAGATGCCGTCGCCACCCATGACCGGGATGTTCAGCCCGGCGTCCTTGAGCTGCTTGGACAGCGGACCGGCCTGCGGGTACTGGCCGCCGAAGTACAGCGCGTCCGGGGCGCTCGGCTTGATCGCGGCGATGACGCCGGAGAAGTCGGTGTCCTTCTCGCCGATCTTCTGCCGGGTCACGACCTGCGCGCCGAGGGACTCGGCCTTGGTGGCGAACGCGGCCGCGAGGCCCTCGCCGTAGGTCAGGCCGTCGGTGACGATGGCGATCTTCTTCTTGCCCTGCTTCTCGACCAGGAACTTGGCCGCGAACGGGCCCTGCAGCGAGTCGACGGTGCAGGTGCGGAAGTAGGTCGGGAACTGGCGCGTGGGAGCGGCCGCGTTCTCACCCTTGGACAGCGCGTCGCTGGTGTTCGCGGGCGAGACCTGCACGATGTTCTTCTGCGCCAGGATCGGCTGCACCGACTGGGCCACCGACGAGTTCAGCGTGCCGACGACGCCGACCAGGTTGGGGTCCTGCGACAGCTTGGTGGCCGCCTGCGCGCCCTGCTGCGGGTTCTTCTGGTCGTCCTGCGGGTCGAGGGCGAGCTTGTACCCCTTGACGGTGCACTTCTCGTTCGCCTCCTTGACCGCGAGGTCGGCGGAGTTCTGGATGCCGAGGCCCAGTGCGGAGAGCTCACCGCTCAGCGGTGCGATGACGCCGACGACCAGCGTGCCCTTGCTCGTGTCGCAGCCCGCACCCGAGGTGCCACCGCCGGACTCGGTCTTGTTCGTGCCACAGGCCGCGAGCAGCAGCGCGCCCGCGACCAGCACCGTGGCCTTCACCGTCTGGTTACGCACGTGACGTCCCTTCTCCGAAATCGCCCGGCGAGTACACGCGAACCGCCGCCGGGCGCGGCCCATACCTGTTGGAGGGCTGCGCCGGAAGGTAATGACCCCGGGCGGGGGTAGTCACGCACCCCACGACCTCGTGATCAGACTGCAACGAAAAGCGGGGGCAGTTGTTCGCCTGACGGACGAAACTTCGAATTCACACCGGGTTGGGGTACCTGCGCGCAGCAGCGCCTTCACACGGCGTGACCTGGGCTCCAGCGTGGGAACCGGGCGCAGGCGCAACCGGGTGCTCACCGCGGTGGTGGGCGCGGGCCTGCTCGCCGGGGCTGTTCTGGTGCTGCGCGTCGACGGGGAAAGCGGGCAGCGCATTCCACCCGATCGGGCAGAACGCCACCGGGTTCAGCGGTTATCACACCGATTTCGTGGTATTGCCGGAACCCGGTGCCCGCCCCGACCCGCCGCGCGACCTGACCGCCACCCCCGCCGCGGGCCGCCTGCGCCTGGCCTGGGCCGACGGCCTCCCCGGTGGCCCCGTGCCGCGCGGGGCCGTGGGCTACGAGGTGCGCCTGGGTGAGCGGACCCGGCTCACCGCGGCCCCGGTCACCGAGTTCGACGGCCTGCCCGACGGGGTGGCGATACCAGCCTCGGTCCGCAGCGTCGACGCCTTCGGCAGGCGGTCGGACCCGATCGGCCTGCCCGGCGTGGTGCACGAGTCCTGGCGGGACGGCCTGACAGGCGCCCTGGAGGAGTTCCCCGACGGCACCCGGGCCGACTGGCACCTGTCGGGCCACCCCGGCTGCGTGGACGTCGGCACCCGGGCGCCCGGGGAGCGCGGCCTGCCGGTCGACCTGGGCTGCGGCGCAGACGAGGCCGTGTTCAGCACCCGGGCGCCGATGACCCTCAACGGCGGCACCGGCCGCTTCACGGTGCTGACCGACGCCGCGGGCCCCGGCGGCACCCTGACCATCGACCTGGCCCCCGGCCGCGCGGACCGCATCGGCACCCGCGACCCCGCATCAGTCCCCCCGCCGGTCCTGCGGGTGGTTGCCGACGACGCGGGTGTCCGCATCGGCACGGCACCCCCCGGCCCGGCGCGCACCGCGCCGGGGGGCGGGGGTCGCCCACCAGTTCGAGGTCCGGCTGTCCCCACAGGGGGTGGAGGTCGCGCAGGACGGCCTCACGGTCGCCACGTCACCGACCCCGGTCCCGTGGACGCGGGCGTACCCGCTGGTGGGGGTGCGCGGACCGGACGGCAGGCGCAGCCGGGTCCACGTCACCGCCATCGGCCACACCGGCCCCGATCCCCACCGCGGACGAGGTCCAGGTCGTCCCCGCCACCCGGCGGGTCCTGGGCCCGGCGGAGCAGGCACCGGGCAGCGGCATCTCCCGCACCCCGCTGACCCGGGCCACCACGGCCCGCGTCGTCGCGACCCTCACCGCCGACACCGGGCTCGACCCGGGCGCGATCACCATCCAACTCGGGCAAGCGGTCCTGCCCGCGACACCCGCGATCCCCGGCCCGTTCACCCCCGGCTCCTCGATCACGGTCACCGCCGACCTCCCCACCACCATCCTGGGCGACAACGGCGCCCCGACCCTGTCCCCCTGGTCGTCCGCGCCCCCGGCGCCACCGGGCAAACCCTGGTCCAGGAGATGTACCTGGAACTGGACCAGGCCCCACCCGGCTGGGCCGCACCCCCGCGGACCAACACCCGACGCCCCACCACCCCCGCCCGCCCCCGCACCACCCTGACCCTGGGCAACGCGGCAGACCGGGACCTGCCAGGCGCGACCCCCAAGTCCCCCGAGGCAGACTCTCCACCGCCCACGTCGACGCGTCCCCCACCCAATGGGACACCGGCGCCACGGCGGGCGTGGAACTGTTCCTCGACGGCAGGCTGACAGCGGCGATCCCGACCACGGCGGACGGCCCCGGCACCGGCGGCACCTACGCCATCCCGATAGCCCTGACTGCCCTCACCCCCGGCAGGCACTCCGTCGAACTGAGACTGTCAGGTGTGGACGGATCGACCACGTCCACCCTCCGCCACTTCGACCTGCTCCCCTGACCCCGGAACGAGCCGCGGGCCGCCCCAGTACCGGAGCGGCCCGCTGCGTGTCACCCGATCAGGTGATGTTCTCCACCACGGCCTCGGCCACGGCCTTCATGGTCGTCCGCCGATCCATGGCGGTGCGCTGAATCCACCGGAAGGCCTCCGGCTCGGAAAGCCCCTGCTTGGTCATCAGCAGCCCCTTGGCCCGCTCGATCACCTTCCGCGTCTCCAACCGCTCGGTCAGCCCCGCCACCTCGTGCTCGAGGGCCTGCAACTCGGAGAACCGACTCATCGCCAACTCGATCGCGGGCACCAGGTCGTGCTTGGCGAAGGGCTTGACCAGGTACGCCATCGCCCCCGCGTCCCGAGCCCGCTCCACCAACTCCCGCTGACTGAAGGCGGTCAACATCACCACCGGCGCAATCCGCTCCCGAGCAATGGACGTCGCCGCGTCAATGCCATCCATCTTCGGCATCTTCACATCAAGGATCACCAGGTCAGGCCGCAACTCCCCGGCCAACCGAACAGCCTCTTCCCCGTCCCCGGCCTCCCCGGCCACCTCGTACCCCTCTTCCCGCAACATCTCGACCAGGTCGAGGCGGATCAACGCCTCATCCTCGGCGACGAGCACACGGCGGGGGGTCGGGGCCGGTTGGGCCTCGGCAGCCAGGTCGGTCACCGGGGTCCTCCTGTGGGCTAGTGGCGGTGAATCGGAGCCCGAAGCTTACCGCCGCCCACCCCCAACCCGTCGTCCACGAGACGTGATCGCGCTGACACCCCGCCCCTCCCGCACCGACCCACCAGGTGATCGCGTACAGTGCTCGTCCGACGCCCCCGTAGCCCAATCGGCAGAGGCAGCGGACTCAAAATCCGTCCAGTGTGCGTTCGAGTCGCACCGGGGGCACTCGCAGGATGCACACAGTTCCTGAACTGCGGATACCTGACAATCCGGGTCGTGGTCAATCGTCTGTTCGGCGATATGGTGGCCTGTGGTGGCGATCGGGGCGACGTCGCTGGGCGGGACTGCTGTGATGGTGGCCTGGTTGTCCCGGTAGTGCACCTGGATGGTGAATTGAGTCAGGTCCAGCAGTCGCTGGAGCAGTTCCGGGGGCGCGTGTCGCAGGTCGGTCGCCAGGTGGGGCAGGGCGTCGAGCAGGTTGGCTTGCTCCATTGTCGGGTGATCGCGTGCGGGCGCCTCTCTCCAGTTGTTCCAGAGTGGTGTTCACCGCGCGGCGTTCGTTCTTCAGGTCGTTGTAGCGCTGCCGCAGCCCCTGGGTGAAGGGGTCATCGGGGTCGGCGTTCTCCGTTTGGCGCAGCAGGTTGTCCTGTTTGCGGACGGCGCCCGCAGTCGCACACCACGCGTCGCCGCAGCAGGTAGGTCCGACGCGCGCGGGGTCCCGCCGCGTCCGCACGACCGGGACCGTCGAGGCCTACGACTGGCCATCGACCACCCCCGAGAACGGTTGGGACGACGAGCCGTGCGTGCGCGGCCACACCCCGCTCAAGCTGAACGCCAGCGTGGGCGGCAGCTTGGGCGACCTGGTCCGATCGAACCGTTTGATCGACTTCGACCCCTGCTGGGTCGAGGTGGGCTGACCATGACGACGAG
>NZ_QHCP01000025.1:0-6425 GCF_003182415.1 Actinokineospora spheciospongiae
GCTCGCCGGGCCAGCGGTTTTCAGGGTGACCGGCCTGCGTTCAGGACCTCCACCCACCCGGGCAATCGCTCGCCGGGCCAGCGGTTTTCAGGGTGGTGGATCGGCTTTGCGGACGGGCCCTGGGTGGCCGTCCGGCATGACCGGACCCGGACCCGCAGCCGTTTCGCCGGCCGCTGCCCGGGCGCCCCGGCGACCTGTCCGGCCGACCCGGTGGTCCGGGTCTACACCCGCTTTGCCCGCTGTTCGGCCAACCCGGCGATCCGGTCGTGCACCCGCTTCGCCTTGCCGGTGGCGGGTGGGTCGGGTTCGACGCGGAGGGTGGTCAGGACGGTGGCGAGCATTTCGTAGTGGCCGACCAGGAAGAGGAATTCCAGTGCCGTCTCCTCGTCCAGGTGCTCCCGCAGGGCGGCCCAGGTCGAGTCGTCGAGGTCTTGGTCGTGGTGGAGGTGGTCGACGGCGGTCAGGAGGGTTCGTTGGCGGTCGTCCCAGCCCTCGGCTCCCGGGCCTTGGCGCACGGCCTCGATGCGCTCGGCGTCGAAGCCGACCCGGGCGCCCATGCGCACGTGGTGCTGCCACTCGTACTCGCACCCCCGGAGGTGGGCGACGCGCAGGATGACGAGTTCGGTGTCCCGTCGGCGCAGGCGCCCGCCCGCGAGAAGGCGGCCGGAGAAGTGCAGCCAGGCCCGGAAGAGCTTGCGGTGCCGTCCGATGATCCCGAACACCGCCATCGGGCCCGTGCCCTCCACCACCCCCGCGAGTCGGGGGAAGACCCACCCGAGGACCCGGTTGTCCTTGAACGAGCCCTGGGCGATGCGCGGCGCCATCCCGACCGTCCTCTCCACCGACGACATACCTACCGATGGGTATACCAGTGCACCCCGCACCCCCGCCGGTCGGAAGCCCCTGTGGACAACCCCGCCGCGCCCCCGATTCCTGTCGGTCCCCCCTGGTTGGATTGATTCGGGGGCTTCTCTGAACCGGCGTCGGTCAGCCGCAGGGTGCCGCGTCGGGGTCGCGGGCGCCGCCCGGAGCCCAGCGCACGTTCGCGAACGAGGCGTCGAACGCGGCCTCGGTGTAGACCAGGAACGGTGTGTTCACGTTGCCCAGGTCCAGCCCGCCCGCGTCGAAGCAGGAGATCGGGATCTTGACCGTCTTCTTCTCCCCCACCGGCGCCTGCAGCAGCCGCGTGGCGTCGACCTCGGCGAAGCACGGGTACACGCAGTGCGCGCTGACCACGACCCGACCGGCGGGCGGCTGGTGCACGACCACGTCGAACTCCAGTGCGCTGTCGGCGCTGAGGTACGGCCGCAGGTCGGAGGTCCCGGCCGGGTCCTGCAGGTAGAGCTGGCCGGTGCCCGACCACGTGGTGCGCAGCGCGTCCTGCTGCACGTTCACGTCCGCGGGCACCACGCCGATCGTCGCGTGCGCGGCGGTGCCGTCCGCCCCGACCTCCGTGCCGCCCCAGTTCTCCGGGGAGCCGATGAAGGCCTTGTACGGGGCGATGTCCTGCCGGTTGAAGATCTCCAGGTCCTCGGTGGCGGGGCCGCCGCCACCGCCGTCGCCGCACTCCGGGGCGGTTTCGGGGAGTTGGCCGACGGGTGTGCGCCCGCGGTCGGTGAGGCCGTAGCCGTACGGGAACAGCGGGTCGTAGTCCGGCGAACCGACGTTGAGCGGGGTCTGGCAGGGGGTGCGCGGCCAGGAGAACGAGAGCTTGCCGTCGAACCCGCCGTCGACCAGGCGGTCGGCGACTCCCCCGCCCTCGGTGCCGGGCAGCCAGGCCGCCACGAACGCGTCCGAGCGGTTCAGCTCCCTGTTGGTGTACAGGGGCCTGCCCGACAGGTAGACGCTGACCACCGGCACGCCCTTGCCCGCGACCCGGTCCAGCACCCGCAGGTCCTCCGGGTGCAGCCGGGACGCGTCCAGGCCGCGCTTGCCCAGGTCGCCGTTGCCCTCCGCGTACGGGGTCTCGCCGAGGACGGCCACCACCGCGTCGTAGCCGGTGGGGTCGACGTCGCCGGTTTCGCTGAAGGTCACGTTGGCCGCGCCGAGCTTCTCGCGCAGGCCGCCGAGGACGGTGGTGCCGTTGGGGAAGTCGGCGTTGGTGTTGCCGGTGCCCTGCCAGGTCAGCGTCCAGCCGCCGGTCTGGTTCTGCATGCTGTCGGCGCTCTTGCCGACGACCAGGACCTTCGCCCGCGACCGCAGCGGCAGCACCCGGTTGTCGTTCTTGAGCAGCACCAGCGATTCGCGGACCGCCTTGCGCGCCAGCGCCCTGGCTTCCAGCGCCCGGCCCGCGTCGCGGCGGGCGGAGGGCTTGGGGGCGTCGAACACGCCGGAGCGGAGCTTGACGCGCAGGATGCGGGTGACGGCGTCGTCGATGCGGGCCAGCGGAATCTCGCCGCTGCGGACCTGGGCGATGGTGTTGGTGATGAACGCCTTCCAGTCCTGGGGGACCATCACCACGTCGATGCCCGCGTTGATCGCCCGGGGGCAACTGGCGTTGGTGCAGCCGGGGACCTGGCCGATGCCGTTCCAGTCCGACACCACGAGCCCGTCGAAGCCCAGCTTGCCCTTGAGGATGCCGTTGAGGGCCAGGTCGCTGCCGTGCAGCTTGCCCTCGTCGATGCCCAGTGCGGGGTTGGTCCAGCTGTTGAACGACACCATGACGGTCTGCGCGCCCGCGGCGAGGGCGCCGTAGTAGCCCTGGCCGTGCACGTTGATCATCTCGGCGGTGGAGGCCGGGTTGACGCCCTGGTCCACGCCGCCCTCGGTGCCGCCGTCGCCGATGAAGTGCTTGGCGGTGGCCAGGACGCCGTCGAGGCGCAGGCGGCGGTCGCCCTGGAGGCCCTTGACCGCCTCGTAGCCGTAGGCGCGGGTGATCCGGGGGTCCTCGGAGTAGCCCTCGTAGGTGCGGCCCCAGCGGTCGTCGCGGACCACGGCCAGCGTGGGCGCGAACGCCCAGTCCTGGCCGGTGGCGCGGATCTGCCGGGTGGTGGCCTCGGCCACGTCGCGGACCAGGCAGGGGTCGTGCGCGGCGCCGAGGCCGATGTTGTGCGGGAAGAGGGTCGCCCCGAAGACGTTGTTGTTGCCGTGCACCGCGTCGATGCCCCAGAGCACGGGGATGCCGGTGCGGGTGGACTTCGAGGCCTGCCAGTAGGCGTCGGCCTGGGCGAGCCAGGCGGCGGGGGCGGCGTGCTTGTCCTGGCCCGGCCAGGCGCCGCCGCCGTTGAGGACCGAGCCGAAGCCGTAGGTGCGGACGTCGTCGGCGGTGATGGCGGTGATCTCCGGCTGGGTCATCTGGCCGACCTTCTCGGCCAGCGTCATGCCCGCGACCATCCGCCGGACCCGGTGCTCGTCGACCGGGTTGGTCGGCACCCGGCTGTCGACCCTCGGCCAGTCGGCGAGCACCGGCAGCCGGTCCTCGACCCGGGCGCAGCCGTGCCCGTCGGTCCGCGGCGGACCGACCACCGGCCGCCCGGTCGCGGCGGCGGCCGGGGTCAGCAGCGCCGCCCCGAGCACCCCGACGACCACTGCCCGTACGACGCGTGCGTGCCTCATCGCGCTCCCCGGCCTCGTTGCCTGCTTTCCCCTAGCTCACCGTGTACGGGACTACCCGACAATCCGCCTTTGGGAGCATCTCCTCTCGACAACCGAGGGACCCCGTGACGCACCGCGTACGGCATACTTAATCCGATCGGGTGACGCCGTGGGCCGGTCGTGTCGGCAAACACCTGCTCACCTGTCGGTGGCGCCGGCTATCCTGGCCGCGCCGCACCCCGATTCCCGGTTCTTCGGCAGTCGACGGCGACCGCTACTGGGGAGTCGTCCGTCCGTGCGCCCGCGGCGCACCCGTTCTGGAGGTTCCACCCATGCAGACCCCTGCCGCCGCGCCCGCGGCCGGCGACAAGCTCGACGCGGCGGTGCTGAAGATCGCCAGCGTCGTCGTGCTGGGCGTGATCATGTCCATCCTCGACGTCACCGTGGTCAGCGTGGCGCTGCCCACCTTCCAGGAGGTGTTCGGCGCCAGCTACGCCACCGTCGCCTGGACGATGACCGGCTACACCCTGGCGCTGGCGACGGTGATCCCGCTCACCGGGTGGGCCGCCGACCGGTTCGGCACCAAGCGCCTCTACATCCTGGCGCTGGTGCTGTTCGTGCTCGGCTCGGTGCTGTGCAGCCTGGCCTGGGACATCGGCAGCCTGATCACCTTCCGGGTGCTGCAGGGCCTCGGCGGCGGCATGCTGATGCCGCTGGGCATGACGATCATGACCCGCGCGGCCGGACCGGACCGGATCGGCCGGGTGATGGCCGTGCTGGGCATCCCGATGCTGATGGGCCCGATCGGCGGCCCGATCCTCGGCGGCTGGATGCTGGAGTCGCTGTCCTGGCACTGGATCTTCCTGATCAACGTCCCGATCGGCGCGGTGGCGCTGGTCGCGGCCGTGCTGGTGCTGCCCAAGGACAACCCGTCGCCGTCGGAGACCTTCGACTACGTCGGCATGCTGCTGCTGTCGCCGGGGCTGGCGCTGCTGCTGTTCGGCGTGTCGTCCATCCCGGAGAAGGGCACCGTGGCCAGCTCCCGGGTGCTCGTCCCGGCGCTGATCGGCGTCGCGCTGGTCGTCGGGTTCGTCTTCCACGCGCTGCGGCCGCGGCACCCGCTGATCGACCTGCGGCTGTTCAAGAACAAGCAGTTGACCGTCGCCACGATCACGCTGTTCCTGTTCGCGGTGGCGTTCTTCGGCGCGATGCTGCTGGTGCCCAGCTACTTCCTGCAGGTCCGGCAGGAGACCACGCTCAGCGCGGGCCTGCTGCTGGCCCCGCAGGGCCTCGGCGCGATGCTGAGCATGCCGATCGCGGGCAAGCTCGCCGACAAGACCGGCGTCGGCAAGATCGTGCTGTTCGGCATGGGGGTGATCGCCGTGGGCATGGGCGTGCTCACCCAGATCGACGCGAACACCTCCTACGTGGTCCTGCTCGGTGTCCTCGCCCTGATGGGCATCGGCATGGGCGCGGCGATGATGCCGCTGATGACCGCCGCGCTGCAGACCCTCAACGACCACACCATCGCCCGCGGCTCCACGCTGATGAACATCGTGCAGCAGGTGGCGGCGTCGGTCGGCACGGCGGTGATGTCGGTGGTGCTGACGAACCAGATCAACGGTTCGGAGGCCATCGGCAGGCTGGCCACCAAGTCCTTCGAGCCGCAGGAGGCACCGGCCCTGGCCGCGCAGGCCCAGGCCGACACCGCCTCGGGCTTCGCGATCGCGTTCACCGTCGCGTTCGTGCTGCTGCTGCTGACCCTGGTCCCGGCCTTCCTGCTGCCCCGCAGGAAGGTCGAGACCCCGGAGGGCGCCGAGGCGCCGAAGCCGGTGATCATGCACTGAGGTCCCGCAGGGGGGAAGGGGCGCACATCCGCTGGGTGTGCGCCCCTTTCTTTGCGTTTTTCCACCGGAAATCCCCGCTGCGGGTGGTTGATCGCCGACAGCGCTCACAACCGGGCGGTGGTTGGCGATGCACCGGGTGTTGCCGACGAGGGGGAGGCGCTGTGCTGCGTTCGGTGTTCGTGGGATCAGTGGTGGCCGGGTTGCTGGCGGTGTCGGTGTGGCCCGCGGCAGCGGCCGGGCCGAACACGCCGTTCCTGGGGGACCTCAACGGGGACGGCCGGGCGGACCGGGTCACGCTCGGCGCGGTCGGGCTGACCTCGACCTGCACGGTGAGCGTGCAGGACGGCCTGGTGGGCGGTGGTTTCGCCGCGGCGGTCCAGCACAGCTACGTGTCGCCGCGCACCTCCGGGCCGCTGCCGTACTGCCCGGACATGGGCGAGGTGGTGGACCTCGGCGGGGACGGCACGCCGGAGATCGTGACCACCGGCTTCTACTGGTACGGGGCGACCGACGCGCTGCTGGTGCTGCGGGACTTCGCCCCGGTGGCGTCGTTCTCCGGGTTGAGCATGCCGAGCACGCTGCGCGCGGTCGACTTCGACGGCGACGGGCGCAAGGACCTGTGGAGCTCCACCGACCAGTCCAGTCGGTTGCGCACCTACACCAACACCGCGGCGGGCACCCTGGTGCCCGGCCCGTTCGAGGTGTGCAGCGACGCCTCGCTGCCCCAGCACGCCTTCGCCGACTTCGACGGCGACGGCGGCCAGGACATGCTGCTGTACCGCCGTTGCGGTCTGGGCGTCGGCCGCGCCGCCGAGCTGTACCGCGGCGGCGGCGGACCGCCGGTCGTGTTCGCCACCTCCACCACGGCGACCTACGAGGTGTTCGTGGGCGACTTCGACTAGGGCCTGTCCTGCGGATCTTCACTTGAGATGGAGGACGATGCAGGCGAGGATGATCTCGGCTCGGTGGTAGGCGGCTCGTTTGGCGAACCTGGTGGCCAGGCCGCGGAACTGCTTGAGCCGGTTGAAACAGCGTTCGACGACG
>NZ_QHCP01000026.1:1989-5370 GCF_003182415.1 Actinokineospora spheciospongiae
CGGGTTTTCTGGTTGGTGTTTGAGAACTGCACAGTGGATGCGAGCATCTTTGTAACAAGTTGTTAAGGGCATACGGTGGATGTCTAGGCATCAGGAGCCGATGAAGGACGTAGGAGGCTGCGATAAGCCTCGGGGAGCTGTCAACCGAGCTGTGATCCGAGGATGTCCGAATGGGGAAACCCGGCATCAGTCATGTGGTGTCACCTGCACCTGAATATATAGGGTGTGTGGAGGGAACGCGGGGAAGTGAAACATCTCAGTACCCGTAGGAAGAGAAAACAACCGTGATTCCGTGAGTAGTGGCGAGCGAAAGCGGATGAGGCTAAACCGGATACGTGTGATACCCGGCAGGGGTTGCGTGTTCGGGGTCGTGGGACCTTTCGGCCGGTTCTGCCGGACTGGCAAGGAGTGAGAAAACACTGTGGTTAGTGGAACACGTCTGGAAAGCGTGACCGTAGAGGGTGAGAGTCCCGTACGTGAAAACCCGGTGTCTCCTGGGAGTGTTCCCAAGTAGCAGCGTACTCGTGAAATTCGCTGTGAATCTGGCGGGACCACCCGCTAAGCCTAAATACTTCCTGATGACCGATAGCGGACTAGTACCGTGAGGGAAAGATGAAAAGTACCCCGGGAGGGGAGTGAAAGAGTACCTGAAACCGTGTGCCTACAAGCCGTCAGAGCCTTGCGGGGTGATGGCGTGCCTTTTGAAGAATGAGCCTGCGAGTTAGTGCTGCGTGGCGAGGTTAACCCGTGTGGGGTAGCCGTAGCGAAAGCGAGTCTGAATAGGGCGCCCATAGTCGCGTGGTCTAGACCCGAAGCGGAGTGATCTACCCATGGCCAGGGTGAAGCGACGGTAAGACGTCGTGGAGGCCCGAACCCACTTAGGTTGAAAACTGAGGGGATGAGCTGTGGGTAGGGGTGAAAGGCCAATCAAACTCCGTGATAGCTGGTTCTCCCCGAAATGCATTTAGGTGCAGCGTCGCATGTTTCTCACCGGGGGTAGAGCACTGGATGGTCTAGGGGGCCCACAAGCTTACCGAAATCAACCAAACTCCGAATACCGGTGTGTGAGAGTGCGGCAGTGAGACTGCGGGCGATAAGGTTCGTAGTCGAGAGGGAAACAGCCCAGAACACCAGCTAAGGCCCCCAAGTGTGCGCTAAGTGGGAAAGGATGTGGGGTCGCCCAGACAACCAGGAGGTTGGCTTAGAAGCAGCCACCCTTGAAAGAGTGCGTAATAGCTCACTGGTCAAGTGGTCCTGCGCCGACAATGTAGCGGGGCTCAAGCGCACCGCCGAAGCTGTGTCACTCACACAAAACATCCCCTTCTCCCTTCGGGGGGTTGGGCAGTGGTGTGGGTGGGTAGGGGAGCGTCGTGCATCCATCGAAGCGGCGGAGTGATCCAGTCGTGGAGGGTGCGCGAGTGAGAATGCAGGCATGAGTAGCGAAAGACGAGTGAGAAACTCGTCCGCCGGATGACCAAGGGTTCCTGGGCCAGGCTAATCCGCCCAGGGTAAGTCGGGACCTAAGGCGAGGCCGACAGGCGTAGTCGATGGACAACGGGTTGATATTCCCGTACCCGTGTGGACGCGTCCCTGGTGAGCCCGGTGACACTAACCGCCCAAAGCCCCGTCCTTCGGGGACGAGGGTGGAGCGCGGGACCTGAACCGGTAGTAGCCAAACGATGGGGTGACGCAGGAGGGTAGCTCCGCCAGCAGTTGGTGACTGGTGTAAGCGTGTAGGAAGTGACATAGGCAAATCCGTGTCACACGTATTCTGAGACGTGATGCATAGCCGAATGAGGCGAAGTAGAGTGATCCCATGCTGCCGAGAAAAGCCTCTAGTGAGTTTCCACGCGGCCCGTACCCCAAACCGACACAGGTGGTCAGGTAGAGAATACCGAGGCGCTCGGGTGAACTATGGTTAAGGAACTCGGCAAAATGCCCCCGTAACTTCGGGAGAAGGGGGGCCGCAGGATTTGAAGCCCTTCGCGGGCTAGGGTCAGGCGGCCGCAGAGACCAGCGAGAAGCGACTGTTTACTAAAAACACAGGTCCGTGCGAAGTCGCAAGACGATGTATACGGACTGACGCCTGCCCGGTGCTGGAACGTTAAGAGGACCGGTTAGCCCGCAAGGGCGAAGCTGAGAATTTAAGCGCCAGTAAACGGCGGTGGTAACTATAACCATCCTAAGGTAGCGAAATTCCTTGTCGGGTAAGTTCCGACCTGCACGAATGGCGTAACGACTTCTCGACTGTCTCAACCATAGGCCCGGTGAAATTGCACTACGAGTAAAGATGCTCGTTACGCGCGGCAGGACGGAAAGACCCCGGGACCTTTACTATAGCTTGGTATTGGTGCTTGGTTCGGTTTGTGTAGGATAGGTGGGAGACTGTGAAGTTCACACGCCAGTGTGGGTGGAGTCATTGTTGAAATACCACTCTGATCGTACCGAGTGTCTAACTTCGGACCGTGATCCGGTTCAGGGACAGTGCCTGGTGGGTAGTTTAACTGGGGCGGTTGCCTCCCAAAGGGTAACGGAGGCGCCCAAAGGTTCCCTCAGCCTGGTTGGCAATCAGGTGTCGAGTGCAAGTGCACAAGGGAGCTTGACTGTGAGACAGACATGTCGAGCAGGGACGAAAGTCGGGACTAGTGATCCGGCGCTGGCTGGTGGAAGCGGCGTCGCTCAACGGATAAAAGGTACCCCGGGGATAACAGGCTGATCTTGCCCAAGAGTCCATATCGACGGCATGGTTTGGCACCTCGATGTCGGCTCGTCGCATCCTGGGGCTGGAGTAGGTCCCAAGGGTTGGGCTGTTCGCCCATTAAAGCGGTACGCGAGCTGGGTTTAGAACGTCGTGAGACAGTTCGGTCCCTATCCGCCGCGCGCGTTGGAGACTTGAGGAAGGCTGTCCCTAGTACGAGAGGACCGGGACGGACGAACCTCTGGTGTGCCAGTTGTCCCGCCAGGGGCATGGCTGGTTGGCTACGTTCGGAAGGGATAACCGCTGAAGGCATCTAAGCGGGAAGCCTGTTCCAAGATGAGGTCTCCCACCACCTTTGAGTGGTTAAGGCCCCCAGCTAGACCACTGGGTTGATAGGCCAGAGATGGAAGCCCGGTAACGGGTGGAGTTGACTGGTACTAATAGGCCGAGGGCTTGTTACAAAAATGCTACGCATCCACTGTGCGGTGTCTGAGACACCAACCACCCCCACCCACGGGCACCAGGCTGTGGAACATGGGGTTGAGGTTGAGAGTTTCATAGTGTTACGGCGGTCATAGCGGCAGGGAAACGCCCGGTCCCATCCCGAACCCGGAAGCTAAGCCTGCCAGCGCCGATGGTACTGCACTCGTGAGGGTGTGGGAGAGTAGGACGCCGCCGGACTA